>NZ_JAHFUW010000046.1 GCF_023264855.1 Herbiconiux sp.
TCGCCTTCGGGGGTCTGGGTGTCGGGGGTGAGGTTGGTCCAGAAGATCGAGTGGTTGACGTGGCCGCCGAGGTTGAAGGCGAGGTCTTTCTCGAGCTTGTTGACGTTGGCGAGGTTGCCGCTCTCGCGGGCCTCGGCGAGGGAGGCGAGGGCGGTGTTGGCGCCGGCGACGTAGGTGGCGTGGTGCTTGTCGTGGTGCAGCTGCATGATCTTGCCCGAGATGTGGGGCTCGAGAGCGGCGTAGTCGTACGGCAGTTCCGGCAGCGTGTACTCAGCCATTGATGATCTCCTCGTTCGTCTGGCCGCCGGCCAGTGATGCGGCGGCTGTGAGTGTCGTTTTCAGTCTATTGCGGTTCGGCTTGCGCCGGGCTAGCGCCGAGATCGCGCTCAGGCTTCGTGCGTCAGTCGTCCAGGTCGGGCGGCAGGTTCGCCTCGGTGCCGGGGATGCCCTGGTCGGTGGCCTGCTTGTCGGCCATGGCCAGCAGACGCCGGATGCGGCCCGCGATCGCATCCTTCGTCATCGGCGGATCGGCGTGGTGTCCGAGCTCGTCCAGGCTCGAGTCGCGGTGGGCGAGACGCAGCTCACCGGCGTACTTGAGGTGATCGGGAATGTCTTCGCCGAGGATCTCCATCGCGCGCTCGACGCGGGCGCAGGCGGCGACGGCGGCCTGCGCCGAGCGCCGCAGATTCGCGTCGTCGAAGTTCACCAGGCGGTTGGCGGTGGCCCGCACCTCGCGACGCTGGCGCATCTCCTCCCACTTGGTGACCGTGTCGGTGGCGCCCATCACCGAGAGCATCGCGGCGATCACCTCGCCGTCACGGATGACGACCCGGTGGACACCTCGCACTTCGCGGGCCTTGGTGGAGATGCCGAGGCGGGAGGCGGCCCCCACGAGCGCCATCGCGGCCTCGTTGCCCGGGCAGGTGACTTCGAGGGCCGCCGAGCGGCCGGGATCGGTCAGTGATCCACTGGCCAGGAAGGCACCCCGCCAGACGGCGGCGAGGTCATCGCGCCCACCCGTGGTGAGACGGTTCGGAAGGCCGCGGATGGGCCGGCGCCGCGCATCCAGCAGCCCGGTCTGACGGGCCAACGTCTCGCCCCCCTCGAGCACGCGCACGAGGTACGAGCCGTCGCGACGACCGCCGGAGGGAGCGATCATCGAGACGTCGCCCTTCACACCGTAGAGCTCGGCCAGGTCGCGCAGCACGCGCTTGACGATGTCGGGGGTGTCGAGCTCGGCCTCGATCGCGATCCGCGACGAGATCAGGTGCAGCCCGCCCGCGAACCGCAGGATGGTGGCGAGTTCGGCAGCCCGGACGGTCGTCTTGCTGACCACGACACGGGTCAGTTCGTCTTTGACGTCGGCGGTGAGAGCCACTATGGAAACCTTCTTCTACTTCTGTGCGTCCGAAGACGGATAACGGTGGTGCGCGTACCTCTGCTGCGGCCGGGGCTCGGAATCACCGGGGCCGCTGGCCGGTCATTCCCGGCCGAGGTCGCGGTGCTTGACGCTGACGACGACTCCGGGGAAGGTCGCCAGCTGCTCGGCCAGCTCTCGCGCGATGGCCACGGAGCGGTGCTTGCCGCCCGTACAGCCGATCGCGATCGTGGCGTGCCTCTTGTTCTCCCGCTGATACCCGGCGAGAACGGGTTCGAGCGCCTTCGCGTAGGCGTCGACGAAGTCACGGGCGCCGGGCTGCCCCAGCACGTACTCGCTCACCTCGGTGTCGAGACCGGTGTGCGCGCGCAGTTCGGGAACCCAGAACGGGTTCGGCAGGAAGCGGGCGTCGGCGATGCCGTCGGCATCCGTCGGCGCCCCGTACTTGAAGCCGAAGCTCATCACGGTGAGTTGCACCCCGGCGGTGTCGGCCGTCGAGAAGCGCTCCTGCACCGCCGTAGCGAGCTGATGGATGTTGAGATCGGAGGTGTCGATCAGGATGTCGCTGGACTCGCGGATGGGGCTGAGGCGAGCGCGCTCGGCGCCGATCCCGTCCAGCAGCGTGCCGTTGCCCTGCAGCGGATGCGGGCGCCGCACCTGTTCGAAGCGGCGCACGAGCGCCTGATCCGTCGCCTCCAGGAACACCACGCGCAGCTGGATGCCGCCGCGCAGGGCCTGGATGATGTCTTGCAGGTCGGAGAAGAAGTCGCGCCCGCGCACATCCACCACCGCGGCGATCCGCGGCAGGGTCGAACCGGCGTGCTCGGCGAGGTCGACCAGCGGACGCAGCATCTGCGGCGGCAGGTTGTCGACCACGTACCAGCCGAGGTCTTCGAGCGCGTTCGCGACGGTGGACCGCCCCGCACCGGACATGCCCGTGACGATCAGCACTTCTTGCTGCTGAGGGGAATCGGGAGCCATCGTTCGCTTTCGCTTCGTAATCGGGACCGTCTGCCTAGCCTACCCGGCGAGCGTTACGCGGATCTGCTCGGCCAGCACGGAGCCGATGCCCTTGACCTCGGCGATCGCCGTCACGTCCGCCTTCTTGAGTTCCGCAACCGACCCGAAATGGCGCAGGAGTTCGCGCACGCGGGCGGGACCGAGCCCCGGCACCTCGGTGAGCACGGACGTGATGTCGCGCTTGCGCCGGGCCCGCTGGTGCGTGATCGCGAAGCGGTGCGCCTCGTCGCGGATGCGCTGGATCATGAACAGCGCCTCGCTGCCCCGAGGCAGGATGACCGGGTAGTCGGTGTCAGGAAGCCAGACCTCCTCGAGTCGCTTGGCGATGCCGGCCAGGAAGATCCCCTGCACGCCCGACTCCTCGAGAGCGCGCGCGGCCGCATTCACCTGCGGCTGGCCGCCGTCGACGATCAGCAGGTTCGGCGGGTAGGCGAACTTCTTGCGCTTCTCGGGCACGACGATCTCGTCGCGGGGTTCGCCTCCGGCTTCCGCCGCCAGCGCCTCGGCGACGTCGGCGGCCTCGCCCGCGGCATCCTTCTCCTCGTCGGTCTTGAGGTAGGCGAGCCGCCGGGTGATGACCTGGTAGATCGACTCGGTGTCATCCGTCGAGTCGGCGATCGAGAACCGTCGGTACTGGTCTTTGCGGGCCAGCCCGTCTTCGAACACCACCATCGAGGCGACGATGTTGGTGCCCTGCAGGTGCGACACGTCGTAGCACTCCATGCGCAGCGGGGCATCCGTCATGCCGAGGGCTTCTTGGATGTCGGTGAGCGCCTGCGAGCGGGCCACGAAGTCGGAGGATCGCCTGGTCTTGTAGAGCATCAGGTTGTTCTTGGCGTTCATGGTGGCGGTGGCCATCAGAGCCGCCTTCTCGCCGCGCTGGGCCGTGCGCAGGTGCACCTGGCCCTTGGCGCGCCGCTCCCCCAGCCAGGCCTCGAGCTCTTCGGTGTCATCGGGCAGGGCCGGCACGATGATCTCCTTCGGCGGCACTTCGCCCTCGTAGGCCTGCTGCAGGATCGAGTCGACCAGTTCGGAGGTGTCGACGTCGATCTCCTTGTCGACCGTCCACGAGCGCTCGCCCCGGATGCGCCCGGCGCGCACGATGAACTGCTGAACGGATGCGGCCAGCTCGTCGTGCTCGATGGCGAACAGGTCGGCGTCGACACCGTCGCGCAGCACCACGGCGCTCTTCGCGAGCACGGCCTCGAGAGCCTGCAGCTGATCGCGGTACTTGGCGGCCGCCTCGTAGTCCTGCCGCTCGGCCGCCGCCTTCATGTTCTTGGTGGCCGCGGTGACGAAGCGCTTGTCGCCGCCGGCCATGAAGGCCACGAAGTCGTCGACGATCGCGCGGTGCTCGACGATCGTGACCTTGCCCGAGCACGGGCCGCCGCAGCGCCCGATCTGGCCCGGGAAGCAGGGCCGGCCGGTCTGCATGGCGTGCTTGTAGCTCGAATCGGAGCAGGTGCGGATGGGGAACGCCTTGATCATCAGGTCGATGGTGTCTTTGACGGCCCAGATCTTGGGGAACGGCCCGAAGTACCGGGCCCCGCGGATGCGGTGGTTGCGCGTCACGAGCACGCGGGGCGCCTCGTCGCCCAGCGTGAGCGCCAGGAAGGGGTAGGTCTTGTCGTCGCGGAACTTGACGTTGAACGGCGGATCGAACTCCTTGATCCAGGTGTATTCCAGCTGGAGCGACTCGATGTCGGTCTTGACGACTGTCCACTCCACGCCCGCGGCCGTCGTGACCATCCGCCGGGTGCGCTCGTGCAGGCTCCGCAACGGCGCGAAGTAGTTGCTGAGGCGGGCGCGCAGGTTCTTGGCCTTGCCCACGTACAGCACGCGGCCCTTCGCGTCTTTGAAGCGATAGACGCCGGGCTGGGTCGGGATCTCGCCGGCTTTGGGCCGGTAGGAAACTGTGTCTGCCATGGTTGCCTCAATTCTCGCACCCGGCACCGACACCGGGTGCCCTTACGATCGTGTGTGCGGTGCGCGCTGAGCGGACAGGCAGAAAAGCGGAGAGGTCGGAACCATGAGCACCAAACGGAGGCCGGGCGGACGACGCCCGTCGACAGGGCGGTCGGAGACCGGCACCACGGCGCTTCTGGTGCGGTTCGAGCGGTGGTACGCGCAGCACGCGGCCTCGGTCGACGGGCACGATCACGCCTCGGCGCCCGAGACCACGGCCCTGCTCGGAAAGCTGTTCGAGCTGTCGTCGCGGCGCCTGCACGAACCGGTGGTGGAGGTGCTCGATCCCCTCCTCGCGGCGGTCGAGGCCGACCCCGAGCTGGCGCCTCGCCTCCCCGAGGTCATCGAGACCCTCGAGCACTACCTCGACTTCGCGGTGGAGACGGGCGCCTGGGAAGGCACCGACGCGCAGATCGATGCGAGCTCGGATCTGCTCGAAGACGCCTACGACATCAGCACCCGCCTCCTGCTGCACCTGATCGATGCCCTGGAAGACGTCGACGACGTGCCGCGCGCCGAGGAACGAGCCGCATTCGAGGGATTGGCCTCCGCCATCTCCACGCCCGAGCAGCTGACCGAGCGGCTGCGCGAGGTGCTGCGCAGCGCTGAGGGCGACGCCGCCTCCGAGCCACGAGCGCTCGCTCAGGAGCGCGTGCTCGGCCTGCTCTGCGTCGCCGCCAACCCGCTCCTGCTGCCGTCGACCCCGGTGGAGCAGATCGTCGAGCTGCTCGACATCGCGGCCGGCGCCGCAGGCACGCTGTCGGGTGAGGCCGACGGCGAGACCGACCGGATGCTGGGCGAGCTGACGAGCGACGGCATCCTGACCCTCATCGGCCCGGCCGGCGATTCACGGTACGAAGCCCCCACGGGCCTGCGTGCCGCCCTGGCCGATGCGATCGACGACATCGCCGACGAGCTGGGGCTGTTCGACGACGGCCGTAATCCGCATCAGCCGGGCACCGTGCTGGGCCTGCGCGTCGACGTGCAGGGATCGGAGCCGGCGGTGTGGAGGAGCCTTCTCCTGGAGGCCGACGCCGATCTGGGCGAACTGCACCTGGCCGTTCAGTTGAGCCTGGACTGGCCGAACGCGGAGTCGCACGGCTTCACCGCGGCGAGTGAACCCGACGAGGTCTACACGTCGGCCGACCGAATCGCCGACGAGCCCGACGACGAGAGACTGGTCGACGAGAACGAGGTCGAGGTCGGAGAGCTGCTCGCCGAGCTGGGCGACGACCTGCACTACGAGTACGGCGACGAGGAGCCTCGCCGGGTGGCCATCCGGCTCGAGCGCGTCGAGCCCGCCGGCGATGGCGGGGGCAGCGGCGACCGCTCGCTCCCCCGCTGCGACGACACCTCGCCGGAGACGGACGTCACCGCCGCCGACGCGCTGCTCGCCCCGCTCCGCCTGCGCTGACGCCTGCGGCGAGGGACTGTCAGCGCTTCTTCGGCGCCGGCAGGATCTCGCGCAGGAACGTACCCGTGTGGCTCGCCTCGATCGTGGCCAGCTTCTCGGGCGTTCCGGTGCCGATGATCGTTCCGCCGCCGGATCCGCCCTCGGGGCCGAGGTCGATCAGCCAGTCCGCCGACTTGATCACGTCGAGGTTGTGCTCGATCACGATCACCGTGTTGCCCTTGTCGACCAGGCCGTTCAGCACCAGCAGCAGCTTGCGCACGTCTTCGAAGTGCAGACCGGTGGTCGGCTCGTCGAGCACGTAGACGCTGCGGCCGTTCGAGCGGCGCTGCAGCTCGGTGGCGAGCTTCACACGCTGCGCCTCGCCGCCGGAGAGCGTGGTGGCGCTCTGACCGAGCCGCACGTAACCGAGTCCCACTTCCACCAGCGTCTTCAAGAAGCGGTGGATGGCCGAGATCGGCTCGAAGAAGTCGGCCGCCTCGCTGATCGGCATGTCGAGCACCTCGGCGATGTTCTTGCCCTTGTAGTGGATGCTCAGGGTGTCGCGGTTGTAGCGCGCTCCCCCGCACACCTCGCACGCCACGTACACGTCGGGCAGGAAGTTCATCTCGATCTTGATGGTGCCGTCGCCCGAGCAGGCCTCGCAGCGGCCGCCCTTGACGTTGAACGAGAACCGGCCCGCGAGGTAACCGCGCGCCTTGGCTTCCGCGGTCTCGGCGAACAGGTTGCGGATGCGGTCGAAAACACCCGTGTACGTCGCCGGGTTCGAGCGCGGCGTGCGCCCGATCGGGTTCTGGTCGACGTGCACGACCTTGTCGAGGTTCTCCAGCCCGGTGATGCGCTTGTGCTTGGCGGGCAGCTTGCGGGCGCCGTTGAGCTTGTTGGCGAGCACCCTGTACAGGATGTCGTTCACGAGGCTCGACTTGCCCGATCCGCTCACTCCGGTGACCGCGGTCAGCACGCCGAGCGGGAAGTCGGCCGTGACGTTCTTGAGGTTGTTCGCCTCGGCACCCTGCACGGTGACCATGCGCTTGCGGTCGATCGGCCGCCGCTTCTTCGGCACCTCGATCGACTTGCGGCCCGAGAGGTAGTCGCCGGTGAGCGAATCGGTGTTCGCGAGCAGCTCGTCGTAGTGACCGGAGTGCACCACGGTGCCGCCGTTCACGCCGGCACCCGGTCCGATGTCGACGATCCAGTCGGCGGTGCGGATGGTGTCTTCGTCGTGCTCCACCACGATCAGCGTGTTGCCGAGGCTCTTGAGCTTCACGAGGGTCTCGATCAGGCGGCGGTTGTCGCGCTGGTGCAACCCGATGCTCGGCTCGTCGAGCACGTAGAGCACACCGGTGAGGCCGGAGCCGATCTGGGTGGCCAGACGGATGCGCTGGGCCTCGCCGCCGGAGAGCGACCCGGCGGCCCGCGCCAGGTCGAGGTAGCTCAGACCGACCTCGATCAGGAAGTCGAGGCGGGCCTTGATCTCGCGCAGCACCTGGGCGCCGATCATGGCCTCGCGGTCGGTGAGGGTCAGGGTGCCCATGAAGCGCTGGGCGTCGCCGAGACTGAGCTCGGAGACATCCGCGATGCTGTGCTCGTTGACGGTGACGGCGAGCACCTCGGGCTTCAGCCGCTTGCCGTCGCAGACGGGGCACGGGATCTCGCGCAGGTATTCGCTCCAGCGCACGCGCTGCGAGTCGGACTCGGCCTGCAGGAACTGCCGCTCGATGTACGGCATCACGCCCTCGAAGCCGGAGGTGTAGCTCATCTCACGGCCGTAGCGGTTCTTCCACTTGACCTTCACCTCGAAGTTGTTGCCGCGCAGAATCGCCTCGCGCACCTCGGGGCTGAGCTTCTTCCACGGGGTGTTCAGCGAGAACTTCAGGTCGCGGGCGAGGCCGTCGAGCAGCTTCTCGTAGTACTGGAAGAGGCCCTTGCCCTGGGTGGTCCAGGGGATGATGACGCCGTCGTTGATGCTGAGGTCTTCGTCGCCGAGCAGCAGGTCTTGGTCGACCGACATCCGGGTACCGAGGCCCGAGCACTCCGGGCAGGCGCCGAACGGCGCGTTGAACGAGAAGGTGCGCGGCTCGATCTCGGTGAGCTGGATCGGGTGCTGGTTCGGGCAGGAGAGCTTCTCCGAGAACGTCGACCAGGCCTCGGGGCCGTTCTCGTCGACGTAGTTGATCTGCACCAGGCCGTCGGTGAGGCGCAGAGCCGTCTCGAGTGAGTCGGTGAGGCGGCCGAGGATCTCGGGGCCGGCGACCAGGCGGTCGACCACCACCGAGATGTCGTGCTTGAACTGCTTCTTGAGCTTCGGCGGGTCGCTCAGCTGCACCACGTCGCCGTCGACGACCGCGCGGGAATAGCCGCCTGCGCTGAGCTCCTTGAAGAGGTCGACGAACTCGCCCTTCTTCTGCGAGACGACGGGGCTGAGGATCTGGTAGCGGATGCCGTCTTCGAGTTCCATCAGCTGGTCGGCGATCTGCTGCACGGTCTGGGCCGAGATGACCTCGCCGCAGACGGGACAGTGGGCGATGCCGATGCGCGCCCAGAGCAGGCGCATGTAGTCGTAGATCTCGGTGATGGTGCCGACGGTGGAGCGCGGGTTGCGGTTGGTCGACTTCTGGTCGATCGAGACCGCCGGGCTCAGTCCCTCGATGAAGTCGACGTCGGGCCGGTCGACCTGGCCCAGGAACTGGCGGGCGTAGGCGCTGAGGCTCTCGACGTACCGTCGCTGGCCCTCGGCGAAGATCGTGTCGAACGCGAGGCTCGACTTGCCCGAGCCGGACAGGCCGGTGAACACGACCAGCGAATCGCGCGGGATCTCGATGTCGACGTCGCGCAGATTGTGCACGCGCGCACCGTGCACGCTGAGCTTTCCGCTGGCTCCGTGGCGCAGCGCAGCGGCCGGACCGGAGAGCTCGGCGGCCCGTTCACGGGCCAGTTCTTCGGAGGGGCTGAGGGCGAGGGAATCTGCGGAATCTAGGCTCGAAATCGACACCCCGAAAGTCTATGTCGACCCACCGACACCGGCCCGCGATTACGCTCTGGGCGGCACGCCCAGAGCGATACAGGCACAGCGCTGTGGGCGGCACCCCGGCAACGATTCGGCGGGATTGCCTCGCGGATCCCGCCGATCCCGCCAACGCAACGACGGAGTTTCGCGCACTTCGCAGCCAACGACGTATCCTCAGCCCGAATCGGGCCCGAGGCTCCGTCGTTGCGCTCAGCTGATGTGGCCGGCCTTCTCCATCTGGCGGAGTTCGCGCTTGAGTTCGGAGACCTCGTCGCGCAGGCGGCCGGCCAGCTCGAACTTGAGCTCGGCGGCGGCCTCGAGCATCTGGCTGTTGAGGTCGGCGATGATGCCTTCGAGGTCGTTCGCGCCGGCGGCGGCGATGCCCTCGCGGCGCAGGTTCGGGGTGGGGCTCTTCTTGCCCCGGCCCGAGCGCTCGCGCAGCAGGTCGGCGGTGTCGGCGCCCTCGCGCGCCAGCGCCTCGGTGATGTCGGCGATCTTCTTGCGCAGCGGCTGCGGATCGATGCCGTGCAGCGTGTTGTACGCCACCTGCTTCTCGCGCCGGCGGTCGGTCTCGTCGATCGCCAGACGCATCGAATCCGTCATCTTGTCGGCGTAGAGATGCACCTCGCCCGAGACGTTCCGGGCGGCACGACCGATGGTCTGGATGAGCGAGGTCGACGAGCGCAGGAAGCCCTCCTTGTCGGCATCCAGGATCGCCACCAGCGACACCTCGGGAAGGTCGAGCCCCTCCCGGAGCAGGTTGATGCCCACGAGCACGTCGTACACGCCCATCCGCAGCTCGGTGAGCAGCTCGACGCGGCGTAGCGTGTCGACATCCGAGTGCAGGTAACGCACTCGCACCCCGGCCTCGGTGAGGTAGTCGGTGAGCTCCTCGGCCATCTTCTTGGTGAGCGTGGTGACGAGCACCCGCTCGTCTTTCGCGGCCCGGATGCGGATCTCCTCGAGCAAGTCGTCGATCTGCCCCTTCGAGGGTTTGATCACCAGCGTCGGGTCGATCAGACCGGTGGGGCGGATGATCTGCTCCACCACGCCATCCGCGATGCCCATCTCGTACTTGCCGGGAGTGGCCGAGAGATAGACCGTCTGGCCCACGCGGTTCTTGAACTCGTTCCACTTCAGCGGCCGGTTGTCGAGCGCGCTCGGCAGCCGGAAGCCGTGGTCGACCAGCGTGCGCTTGCGCGAGGAGTCGCCCTCGTACATGGCGCCGATCTGCGGCACGGTCACGTGCGACTCGTCGATCACCACGAGGAAGTCGTCGGGGAAGAAGTCGAGCAGGCAGTGCGGTGCCTCACCCGGCGCGCGGGCGTCGATGTGCCGTGAGTAGTTCTCGATGCCCGAGCAGAAGCCGATCTGCTGCATCATCTCGAGGTCGAAGGTGGTGCGCATCCGCAGCCGCTGGGCTTCGAGCAGCTTGCCCTCGCGCTCGAGCACGGCCAGCCGGTCGTGCAGCTCGGTCTGGATGGTCTCGATGGCGCGGTGCATCACATCCGTGTCGGCCACATAGTGCGAGCCCGGGAACACCGAGACCGACTCCAGCTTCTTCACGATGTCGCCGGTGAGCGGATGCAGGGCGTAGAGCCCCTCGATCTCGTCACCGAACATCTCGATGCGGATCGCCAGCTCTTCGTACATCGGGATGATCTCGATGGTGTCGCCGCGCACCCGGAAATTGCCGCGGGAGAAGTCGACGTCGTTGCGCTGGTACTGCATCGACACGAAGCGCCGGATGAGCTTGTCGCGGTTGATGCGGTCGCCCACCTGCAGCGCGATCATCGCCTTGAGGTACTGCTCCGGTGCACCGAGGCCGTAGATGCAGGACACGGTCGAAACGACGATCACGTCGCGCCGGGAGAGCAGCGAGTTCGTGGTGGAGTGCCGCAGCCGCTCGACCTCGGCGTTCACCGAGGAGTCTTTCTCGATGAAGGTATCGGTCTGCGGCACGTAGGCCTCAGGCTGGTAGTAGTCGTAATAGGAGACGAAGTACTCCACGGCGTTGTTGGGCATCAGCTCGCGGAACTCGTTCGCCAGCTGTGCCGCGAGCGTCTTGTTGTGCGCGAGCACCAGCGTGGGCCGCTGCACCTGCTCGATCAGCCAGGCCGTCGTGGCCGACTTTCCGGTACCGGTGGCGCCCAGCAGCACGACATCCGTCTCGCCGGCGTTGATGCGGCCCGCGAGCTCGGCGATGGCCGCCGGCTGGTCTCCACTCGGCGTGTATTCACTGATGACCTCGAAGGGGTGTACAGAGCGAGTGGGTTCCATGCAATAAGTTTAGGTTGGGCCACCGACACCAGCGTCGGTGCTCGCTCAGAGCGATATGCCGAGCGTCCCCCTCTCCCACCACCACATCGAGGCGGAACTTCAGATGAGAATTGGAATCCTGACCAGCGGCGGCGACTGCCCCGGTCTGAACGCGGTCATCCGCGGCGCCGTGCTGAAAGGCACCGAGATCAACGGGCAGGAGTTCGTCGGCTTCAAAGACGGCTGGCGCGGCGTCGTGGCCGGCGACGTGCGGCCGCTCGAGCGCGGCGACGTGCGCGGCATCGGCAAGCAGGGCGGCACCATCCTCGGCACCTCCCGCACCAACCCCTTCGAGGGCAACGGCGGCCCCGAGCGCATCCAGGAGAACCTCGACCGCCTCGGAATCGACGCCATCATGGCCATCGGTGGCGAGGGCACCCTCGCGGCGGCCAAGCGGCTGACGGATGCCGGGCTCAAGATCGTGGGCGTGCCCAAGACGGTCGACAACGATCTCGACGCCACCGACTACACCTTCGGCTTCGACACCGCCGTGCAGATCGCCACCGAGGCCATGGACCGTCTGCGCACCACGGGCGACTCGCACAGCCGCTGCATGGTCGCCGAGGTGATGGGCCGGCACGTCGGCTGGATCGCCCTGCACTCGGGCATGGCCGCCGGGGCGCACGCCATCCTGATCCCGGAGCAGCAGACCAGCCTGGAGCAGGTCGCAGCGTGGGTGCGCAGCGCAGCCGACCGTGGTCGCGCGCCGCTGGTGGTCGTGGCCGAGGGCTTCAAGCCCGACCAGACCGACGACGCGCACTCCGAGCGCGGGCTCGACGCGTTCGGCCGTCCGCGGCTGGGCGGCATCGGCGAGCGTCTCGCCCCGATGATCGAGGAGCTCACGGGCATCGAGACCCGTGCCACCACGCTCGGGCACATCCAGCGCGGCGGCGTGCCCACCGCGTTCGACCGGGTGCTCGCCACCCGCCTCGGCATGGCCGCCTCCGACATCGTGCAGGAGGAGGCCTGGGGCCGTATGGTGGCGCTGGCCGGCACCGAGATCACCACCGTCGCCTTCGAAGACGCCCTCGGCAAGCTCAAGACGGTGCCGCAGCACCGCTACGAGGAAGCCGCGATGCTCTTCGGCTGATGCCGCCGCCTAAGTCGAATAAAGCTGCAAATAACGAGGACCGAGGCTGTATGTGGCTTCGGTCCTCGTTATTTGCAGCTTTTTCTCACCGTCGCGTCTCGATGAACCGGACGTCGTCGCCGGGCCGGAGCTGAGCCGCTCGGTCCACGGCCGCCTCTGTGAGCACGCCGATCACGGGGTAACCGCCGGTGACGGGGTGGTCGCGCAGGAAGAGCACCGGATGCCCGCTCGGCGGCACCTGCACGGCACCCGCCACCATCCCCTCGCTCGGCAGCTCGCCGTCGTACCCGGGCGCGCGTCGCAGGCCCACCCCTCCCTCGGAGGGACTCACCCGCACGCCCACCCGATTCGAGTCGGCACTCACGGTCCAGAGCGAGTCGAGCAGTGCACGCCAGCCTCGGTCGCCGAACCAGTCGTCGCGCGGCCCGCGCGTCAGCCGCAGCCGCACCGGCCCGGCGTTCGGCAGGAGCGGAGGGATGAACGCATCCGGCGGCCAGTCAGCCGCCTCCACGGACACCGACAGGATGTCGCCGGCCTCCAGAGGCGCCGGTCCGAGCCCGCTCAGCACATCCGCGGACCGGCTCCCCAGCACAGGCTCGGCGGCGAATCCGCCGCGCACGGCGAGGTAGTTGCGAAGCCCCTCCGTGGGCGCAGCGACCTCCATCACGTCCCCCGCGAACAGGGTGAACGCGTAGCCGGACGGAGACTCGAACGGCGCCGCGGATGCCCTCGCCCGATGCACGAGCACGGTGGCCGGAGCGCCCGTGACGGCCACGAAGGCCGTGCGGAGCGCTCTCATCCGCAGCCCGCCGAAAGTCACCTCGAGGCACGCCGCTCCTGGCCGGTTGCCGACGAGCCGGTTCGCCGCCGCGTACGCGCCGCGGTCGGCCGCGCCCGAAGTCGTCACACCGAGATGGGCGTATCCGGGCCGGCCCGCATCCTGCAACAGGGTGAGCGCTCCGGACGCCACGACCTCGAAGCCCGCGAGCCCGCCCGGCCCGAGCCCCGCCGTCACCCAGGCCTCACCGCTCACGGACGAACCTCACTCGTGTTCCCGGCGCCAGAAGCGCCGGCTGCGCACGGCCCACGTCCCAGAGTCGCGCCTCCGTCGTGCCGATGAGGTGCCACCCGCCCGGCGAGGCGCGTGGGTAGATGCCGCAGAAGCCCGCGGCCAGGGCGATGGATCCGGCGGGCACGGCGGTTCGCGGCGTCTCCCGACGGGGCACCGTGAGCGGCTCGTGCTCCCCCATCAGGTAGGCGAACCCCGGTGCGAATCCGATGAAGGCCGAGGTCCAGAGCTGACCGGTGTGCCGGTGGACGACCTCGTCGACGCCGATGCCGAGGAGCGCGGCGACCTCGCCGAGATCGGGCCCGTCGTAGCGGGCGAGGATCTCCACGGGCTCGGAGGGAGAGACCGCGCCGGAGCGGGTACGGGGGTCGGCGGCGACCGACGCGGGTGCAGGCGGCTCCGACTCGTGCCGCGAGGTGCTCCGCGCCCCGCGCGCCCACGCAGCCGTCGCCGCGAGCCACGCTCCGGCCTGGGAAGCACCGATCCGTTCGCAGTCGAACACCAGCAGCACCGTGCAGGCCGCGGGCACCAGTTCCACCACCCATTCCGGGGTGTCCACCCGCAGCCGGCCGTAGAGCTCGACGGCGGCCCGCGCATCCGGAACCTCCGCCAGCAGCGCCGACTCCCCCATCCGCCTGATGTGCATCGTGCCGCCGGTCATCGCGATTCGGCTGCGGTCATCGTGCCGAGAACGCCCGCACGTCCAGGCCCGCCGACTCGAACGTCTCCCGCACCGCGCGCGCGATGCCGACCGCGCCCGCGGTGTCGCCGTGCACGCACACGGTCTCGGCCGAGAGCGCGATGTCCTGACCTTCGATCGAGGTGATCACGCCTTCGGTGGCCAGGCGCAGCATCCGCTCGGCGATCTCGCCGGGATCGTGCAGCACCGCACCCGGTTCGGTTCGGGAGACCAGACTGCCGTCGGCGCGGTAGGCACGGTCGGCGAAGGCCTCGGGTACGAAACGCAGGCCCTCGGATTCGGCGACGCGGGCGATCTCCGAGTCGGGCAGCCCGACCAGCGCGAGCTCGGGGTCGACCGCCAGCACCGCGTCGACCACGGCAGCCGCCTGGCGCTCGTCGTGCACGATGCGGTTGTAGAGGGCGCCGTGCGGCTTGACGTAGCGCACGTGGGTTCCGGCCGCTGCGGCGAGCCCCCGGAGCGCGCCGATCTGGTAGACGACGTCGGCCGTCAGCTCGGCGCTCGGCGGATCGGCGTCGCGCCGCCCGAAGCCACGCAGGTCGGGATAGGAGACGTGCGCGCCCACATCCACGCGGCGCGCGACGGCCTGGCGGAGCGTGGCGAGCAGGCCGGCCGGGTCGCCCGCGTGGAAGCCGCAGGCGACGTTGGCACTGGTGACGACGTCGAGCATGCTGCGGTCGTCGCCCATCGTCCAGGCTCCGTAAGATTCGCCGAGGTCGGCGTTGAGATCGATGCGGCTCATCGGAGGCTCCCCCTCAGCCCGCCTGCTGGTGGCGGGTCAGGATACGCTGCCAGACCTCGTCGACCTGGCGGAGGGTTTCGTCCAGCGTGCCGCCCGAGTCGATCACGACGTCGGCGAGGGCGCGCCGCTCCTCGTCGCTGGCCTGGCTGCCGATCCGGCGTTCCGCCTCGTCGCGCGCCATCCCGCGCAGGGTGACCAGTCGCTCGATCCGTTGCTCTGCCGGTGCCTCCACCACGACCACGTATTCGAACTGGCCGCCGCGCCGGCCGCCGGTCTCGGCCAGGAGCGGGATGTCGTAGACGACCACGGCATCCGCATCCGTGCTGCGGATGGCGGCCAGCTTGTCGGCGAGCAGGTCTTTCACCGCCGGGTGGGTGATGCCGTTGAGGTCGAGCCTGGCCTGGTCGTCGGCGAATACGATCGCGCCGAGAGCGGGGCGGTCCAGGCTGCCGTCTGCGCCGATGACCTGCTCGCCGAATCGCCGGCGGATGGCCTCCAGACCCGCGGATCCGGGTGCCACGGCCTCACGGGCCAGCTGGTCGGCATCGATGGTGACGGCGCCGAGTTCGGCGAAGCGCCGGGTCACGGTCGATTTGCCCGCGGCGATACCGCCGGTGAGTGCGATCAGATACACCACTTCATGCTAGCGGGCGCCCGGATCGCCGAACCTGCCGCTGGCCGCAGTGCCCGCCGGTTAACGGCCGGAAGGCCGCCCCCGAGGGAACGGCCTTCCGGTGTGCTGCAGAACAGCGGTGTGGAACTAGTTGTTCGAGCTGAGCTTCTCGCGCAGTGCCGCGAGGGTCTCGTCGTCGGCAAGGGTGCCGGCGCCGGTCGACTCGCTCGAGAACGAGTTGGAACCCGAAGGGATGTCGCTGGCGGCGGCAACCTCGGCCGACGTCGCAACCTGCTTCTTGTGGGCCTCCCAGCGAGCCTGGGCCTCAGCGTACTGCTGCTCCCATGCCTCGCGCTGGGTGTCGAAGCCCTCTTTCCACTCGTTGGTCTCCGGGTCGAAGCCCTCGGGGTACTTGTAGTTCCCCTGGTCGTCGTACTCGGTGAGCATGCCGTAGAGCGCCGGGTCGAACTCGGTGCCTTCGGGGTCGACGCCGTCGTTGGCCTGCTTCAGCGAGAGGCTGATGCGGCGACGCTCGAGGTCGATGTCGATGACCTTGACGAAGACCTCGTCGCCGACCGACACGACCTGCTCGGCGAGCTCGACGTGCTTGCCGGAGAGCTCGGAGATGTGCACCAGACCCTCGATGCCTTCGGCGACACGCACGAACGCACCGAACGGCACCAGCTTGGTGACCTTTCCGGGCGCGACCTGGCCGATGGCGTGGGTACGGGCGAACACCTGCCACGGGTCTTCCTGGGTGGCCTTGAGCGAGAGCGACACGCGCTCGCGGTCGAGGTCGACCTCGAGGATCTCGACGGTGACCTCCTGGCCCACCTCGACGACCTCGGAGGCGTGCTCGATGTGCTTCCAGGACAGCTCGGAGACGTGCACGAGGCCGTCGACGCCGCCCAGATCCACGAACGCACCGAAGTTGACGATCGACGAGACGACGCCCTTGCGGACCTGCCCCTTCTGGAGGTTGTTGAGGAAGGTGGTGCGGCTCTCGGACTGCGTCTGCTCGAGCAGGGCGCGGCGCGACAGCACGACGTTGTTGCGGTTCTTGTCGAGCTCGAGGATCTTCGCCTCGATCTCCTGGCCCAGGTAAGGGGTCAGGTCGCGCACGCGGCGCAGCTCGATCAGCGAAGCCGGGAGGAAGCCGCGGAGTCCGATGTCGACGATGAGGCCACCCTTGACGACCTCGATGACCGAACCGGTCACCACGCCGTCGGCGTCCTTGATCTTCTCGACGTCGCCCCATGCACGCTCGTACTGAGCACGCTTCTTGGAGAGGATGAGGCGGCCTTCTTTGTCTTCCTTCTGGAGGACGAGGGCCTCGACCAAGTCACCGACCTGAACGACCTCGGTCGGGTCGACGTCGTGCTTGATGGAGAGTTCACGCGAAGGGATGACACCCTCCGTCTTGTAACCGACGTCGAGGAGGACCTCGTCGCGGTCGATCTTCACGACGGTGCCTTCGATGAGGTCTCCGTCGTTGAAGAATTTCAGAGTCTTTTCGACCGCGGCGAGGAAGTCTTCAGCAGATCCGATGTCGTTGACGGCGACCTGCTTGGGCGCCTTTTCGGTCGTTGCGATTGTCATGTAGTAGTTGCTCCGTTATGGACATAATTCGGGCCGGTCGCGTGTGGTGCTGGATGATATTCTCCGCGACAGGCGTGCGGATGGGAGTCACAAATGTGACGCTCTAGTCTAGCTGTGCTTTGCGGCCCGCGGCAAGCCGCACTCAGACGGGTGTCGAAGCCGCTTCATGCCCGCGATCCGCACCGAGGATGTCGGCCAGGGCGGCCTCGTGATCGCGGAACGCGAACTCGTAACCCGCGGCTTCGAGCTTCTCGGGTACGACCCAGCGGCTCTTCAGCACCAGCTCGGTCTCGGTGCGGATGACGGCCGTGCCGAGCTCGAGCATCCAGCGCCAGGCGGGCAGGCCGATGCGGATGCCGGCCGCGCGGCGCACCGAGGCCATGAAGGTGCGGTTGTCGGTGGGGTGCGGCGCGGCGGCGTTCACCGGCCCCTCGATGCCGGGATGCGCGTCGAGGAAGCGGATGATGCCCAGCACGTCGCGCAGGTGGATCCAGCTGAACTTCTGGCGCCCTCCACGCGAACCGGGGCGGTACTGGTGGAAGGTGCCGGCGGCGCGGCGGGCGGGCGTGGACGGCCAGCGACCGTCGAGCTGAGGGCCGCCGAGGCCCGCCCGGGCGAGCATCCGGATCGGAGCCAGGGCGCTGCCGTCGCCGAGCACGATCGCCATCCGCAACGCCACGCGGCGGGTGGTGGGCAGCTCGCCGCGGAAGAACTCCTCCTCCCAGCTGGTGGCCACGTTCACCGAGAAGCCCTCGCCGATCTCACCGGTCGACTCCGTCATCGGGCGGTCGTCGGCGTGCCGGTAGATGGTGGCGGTGGAGGCGTTGATCCAGAGCCGGGGCGGGTTGGAGGCCACGGCCACCGCGGTGTGCAGCTGGCGGGTGGTCTCCAGGCGCGAGCGGAAGATCTCGGCCCGGTTCGCCGGGGTGTAACGGCAGTCGACGCTCTTGCCGGCGAGATTGATCACGAGGTCGGCGCCGTCGATCAGGCCGGTGATGGCGGCCAGGTCGCCCCAGTGCGCATCGGGGCCGTGCGCGTCAGGGCCGTGCCCATCGGGGCCGTGCGCATCGAGGCCGTGCGCATCGGGGACGCCGGATCCGACGCTCCGGCGTCCGATCCTGGCCACCTGCGCGCCTTCGTCCTGGAACGCCCGCACCAGGTACTCCCCGATGAAACCGGAGGCACCCGCGATCACGATCCTCCGGGCGGCCGTCATCCGGTCGCCTTGCGGGCTGCCGTCGACGACGATTCCGCAGGAACAGCTCCCGATCTCTCGGCAGAAGAGGGCTCAGCGCGCACCTCGTAGCGAAACGCGCCCGTGTACTCGTAGAGCCGGCCGAGCAGCGGCGCCTCGACGATGACCGTGACCCGCTGGGCTCCGGATGCCCCGTCGGGGGTGCCCGGCAGGCGCGCGTGATCGTCGAACCGTTCGATCAGCGAGACCCGAGGGGCCAGGATGCCCGGCACCCGCAGATGGTGCCGCCCGATCCGGATCTCGAACGCCGTCGACCTCAGATGGAACTCACCCCGCACCACCCGGCTCGCCAGCCGTACCCGGAAGCGGCGCGGGAAGCCGAGGTGGTCGACGAGTCCGTCGCGGTCGGTGCTCTCGGCCGTGATCGCGTCGATCATCGTGCGCGCGCCGCCGAGGAAATGGAAACGGCGCACGGCGACGACCGCGGTCTTGCCGGCGCGGTCGATGATCGGGGCATTGACCACGGTGAACGGCACGTTCTTCTCCCAGACCGGGAACAGCATCCCCTGACCCGCGAGAAGGTGCAGCGCCGGCCAGAGCCAGCGGCGCGGTGTGCCCACGACCTCGAAGACACCGCTGCCGTAGCCGCGACTGCCGGCGGGCAGGCCGGCGAAGTAGGTGCGGAGGGCGGGATGCAGGTCGTCGAGCGACGAACCGGCCGTGAGCTCGTACGGCGAGCGGCGGGTGCGGGCGGTGGGGCGAGGGCGGGCCATGTCGGCCCTACTTCTCGCCGAGCAGTGCGGCACGCAGCGTGTCGAGCCGCACGCCGCCGAGGTCGAGCGCCGTGCGGTGGAACTCCTTCGATGAGAAGGCCTCCTTCTCGCGGGCACGGTAGACGTCGCGGATCTCTTCCCAGATGCGCTGGCCGATCTTGTACGAGGGCGCCTGGCCGGGCCAGCCCAGGTAGCGGTTGACCTCGAAGCGGATGAAAGCGTCATCCATGTTCACGTTCTGGCGCATGAAGTCGAGGGCGTAGCCGGCGTCCCAGGTTCCCTGACCGTCGAGCCGCGGCTTCTGCAGGTGCACGCCGATGTCGAGCACCACGCGAGCGGCGCGCATCCGCTGGCCGTCGAGCATGCCGAGGCGGTCTGCCGGGTCGTCGAGGTAGCCGAGTTCTTCCATCAGGCGCTCGGCGTAGAGCGCCCAGCCCTCGGCGTGGCCGCTGGTGCCGGCCAGCTGTCGGCGCCAGGTGTTGAGCTTGGCGCGGTTGTAGACGGCCTGCCCGATCTGCAGGTGATGGCCGGGAACACCCTCGTGGTAGACGGTCGTCAGCTCGCGCCAGGTGTCGAACTCGGTGACCCCTTCGGGCACCGACCACCACATGCGGCCGGGGCGGGAGAAGTCGTCGGTGGGGCCGGTGTAGTAGATGCCGCCCTCGTGGGTGGGCGCGATCATGCACTCCAGCGCCCGGATCTCTTCTGGGATGTCGAAGTGCGTGGCGCCGAGCTCGGCGACCGCGCGGTCGCTGGTGGCCTGCATCCACTCCTGCAGCGCCTCGGTGCCGTGCAGTTTGCGGCTCTCGTCGCGGTCGAGGAAGGCGATGGCCTCCTGCACGGATGCTCCGGGCAGGATCTCCTCGGCGATCGCCTCCTGCTCGCGCGCCATGCGGCCGAGCTCTTCGATGCCCCACTCGTAGCTCTCGTCGAGGTCGATGGTGGCGCCGAGGAACCGGCGCGACTGGAGGGCGTAGATGTCGCGGCCCACGGCATCCTGCTCGGTGGCGACGGGCGCCAGCTCGTTCTCGAGGAACTGCGCCAGCTTCGAATAGGCCTCGGAGGCGGTGGCGGCCCCGCGGTCGAGGTCGGCTCGCAGCGACGCGGGCAGGCCCTCGGTGGCCTCGGAGGCGACGAAACCGGTGAAGAAGCTCTCGGGACCGGAGTTCTTGCGGGCCTGGGCCAGCACCTCGGAGACCTGGCGCACGGCGGGCGTGATCTCGTGGCGCATGCCGTCGCGGAGGGTGACGATGTAGCCGTCGACGGCCTCTTCGACAGCGGAGAGGCGCCGGGCGATGGTGGACCAGTCTTCAGGGGAGGCCGTGGGCATCAGGTCGAAGACCTCGCGGATGTGCTGCGACGGCGAGTCGATGACGTTGAGGTCGCGGAGGGCGAGCCGGGCCTCGGCGCTCTCGACCGCGAGCTCGAGCTCGCCCGTGAGATCGGCCTTGGTGACCTCGTCGACGTCGTCGGCCGTCTCGGTGGCCGCCAGTTCGGCGAGTACGCCTTTCACGGCCGCGAGATGACGTTCGTGACCCTCGGGCGACAGGTCGCCGAAGCGGTCGTTCACCTCGGTGCGGCCGATATAAGTGCCGAGCACCGGCTCGAGCTCGACGAGGGTGTCGACCCAGGTCTCGGCGATCCGGTCGATAGCGGTCTGGACTCGGGCGGTGGGTGCCCTCAGGCCTTCGGGGGAAGCGGTGGAACTGCTCATTCCTCGACCCTATGACACCCGGCCGACACCGGGGTGGGTCGCGACTCATGAGAGCATCGCTGTGGATTCCACAGGCGCGTTCGTGGACTTTCCCCAGCTCCGTTCCCGCAATTGACTTATTCGAACATATATTCGAACATGAGGGCATGACGGATGCCGCGCTCACGCTCTCCTCCCCCGCTCCGGCGGGCGAGGAGATCCGTCTGCTGCAGTCGCGCATCCAGCAGATGCAGGCCACCAAGCTCGACACCCGGGCGGTGCGCACGCATCCGGCGCTCGAGTCGCTGCTGCCGGGAGGCGCGCTGCGTTCGGGAGCCGCCTATTCGGTCGAGCACTCGACCGCGCTGGTCATGGCGCTGATGGCGGGCCCCTCGGCCGACGGGGTGTGGTGCGGCGTGGTGGGGATGCCCGATTTCGGGGTCGAGGCGGCCTCGCGCTTCGGCATCGATCTCGAGCGGCTCGCCCTCGTGCCGCATCCCGGCGAGGAGTGGCTCACGGTCACCGCGGCGATGGCCGACGTGGTGGGCGTCGTGGTGACCCGGATGCCGGCGCGGGTGCCCGATTCGGTGGTGGCCCGGCTGCAGTCGCGCATCCGGCAGCGCGAGGCGACGCTGATCGTGCTCGGCGACTGGCCGCAGAGCGAGGCGACGCTGCGCATCACCGAGAGCTCGTGGTCGGGCATCGGCCGCGGGCACGGGCATCTGGCCGCGCGCCAGGCGATGGTGTCGGCCACGGCGCGCACGGGCTCCGGGCGGCCTCGGCGGGCGCGGTTGTGGCTGCCCGATCGCGAGGAGCTGTTCCGGCCGGTACTCGAGCAGGCGGGCGCACGCGGTCCGGACGCTCCGGACTCCGTGACTCCGGTTCGGCGGCTGCGCGAGGTGGCGGGATGAGCGCGGCTCCGGCTCCGGTGCGTTCGGTCGTGCTCTGGTGCCCCGACTGGCCGGTCACGGCCACGGCGGGGTTCGAGGGGGTGTCGGCCGAGGAGCCGATCGCCGTGGTCGAGAAGGGCATGGTCTACGCCTGCTCGGCGGCCGCCCGGGCCGACGGGGTGCGCCGCGGGCTCCGGTTGCGGGAGGCGCAGGCGCGCAGTCCGCAGCTGCGCGACTTCGAGCACGATCCGGTGCGCATCAACCGCGCTTTCGAGCCCTTCATCGCCGCACTGGAGGAGATGAGCCCGCAGGTGCAGATCGTGCGGGCCGGCAGCTGCGCCCTGCGGGCCCGAGGTCCTTCCCGGTATTACGGCGGCGAGCATGCGGCGGCACTGGCCTTCCTCGAGCGCTTCGCCGCGCTGGGGGTGACGGATGCGCGCGTCGGCATCGCCGACGGGCTGTTCGCGGCCGATCAGGCGGCCAGGCTCCCCGGGGTCGACCTCATCCGGATCGTGCCGGTGGGGCAGTCGCCCCACTTCCTCTCCGGGCTGCCGGTGCAGCTGCTGGCCGAGGAGGAGCTGACCGCGCTGCTCTGGCGGCTGGGCATCCGCACCCTGGGCGAATTCGCGGTGCTGCCGGCGGAGGATGTGCGCTCCCGCTTCGGCGAGCCCGGTGCGTGGGCGCACTCCCGGGCGAGCGGGCTCGACGGCACACCGGTCACTCCGCGCATCCCGCCCGAGGTGCGGGAGAGCGTCACCGACTTCGAACCGGGCCTCGACCGGATCGATCAGATCGCCTTCGGCATCCGTGCCGCCGCCGACCGTTTCGTCGACGAGCTGGCCGCGGCCCGCTTCGTCTGCACGGCCCTGCGGGTCGAGCTCACGCCCGAGCGCGGGCCGGCCAGGGAGCGCAGCTGGCTGCATCCGCGCTGGTTCGGCTCCACCGACGTGGTCGACCGCGTGCGCTGGCAGCTGCAGGGCGGCAGCATGATCGAGAGCGCGCTCACCTCCCCGATCGTGCGGGTGAGCATCACGGCCGAGACCATCGACCACAGTTCCCACCACGAGACGGGCCTCTGGGGCAGCGGCTCCGACGAGCGGATCCACCACGGGCTGTCCCGGGTGCAGAGCATCGTGGGGCATGAGGGCGTGCTGACGGCCACGATCGGCGGAGGCCGGTCGCCTCGCGAGCGGCAGCTGCTCGTACCCTGGGGCGATCGGGTCGACGAACGGCAGGCCGCCGCCTCCCGTCCGCCGAAGCGCAGGGCTGCGGTCGCAGCCGAGATCGCCCCCTGGCCCGGGAGCATCCCCCCGCCCCTGCCCACCACCGTGTTCGACCGGCCGCGCGCGGTCGTGGTGCTCTCGGCCGGCGAGAAGGAGGTCGTGATCACCGAGCGCGGGCTCCTCTCGGCGCCACCGGTCGTCTTCTCCCCCGATCCCGGTGGCCGGCGCCTGCGGCCGCTCGAGGCCTGGGCGGGCCCCTGGCCGGTCTACGAGCGCTGGTGGGACTCCGCCGCCCGCCGCCGCTTCAACCGCTTCCAGGTGGTGGATGCCGACGGCACCGCCTGGCTCCTCGCCCTCGAGAACGGCCGCTGGTGGGCGGAGGCCAGATATGACTGATGTTCGCCGCCGCCCCTGCGGCGAACCGTGCGAGGCGTTGTACGGGCTCATGATGGGGGCGCCCTCAGGCGGAAAAGCGACGTACACGCCGCCGCTTTTCCGCCGCCGGTGCGGCCTACCGCAGGAAGGGCGACTTCACGGCGCGAAAGGTGTGGGCTGATGGGCTGGCAGAATCCGCCGATTCCTTGGTCGGAGCTCGAGCGGCAGATGTCGGGGCGGACTCGGCCGACGGGGCCGATGGCCAGCGAAGAGACGCACTCGCGCAAGCGGCCCGCGTATGTGCCGCCGCCGGTCGAAGCGTCGGGCGACGAGACCGCCGTGGTGCCCTACGCCGAACTGCACGCGCACTCCACGTTCAGTTTTCTCGACGGGGCCTCCTCGCCCGAAGAACTCGTGCAGGAGGCGGCGCAGCTGCGGCTGAGCGCGCTCGCCCTCACCGATCACGACGGCTTCTACGGTCTGGCCCGCTTCGCCGAAGCGGCCGAGATGCACCACGTCCGCACCGTGTTCGGCACCGAGCTCTCCCTCGATCTGAGCAAGCCGCAGAACGGATCGGCCGACCCCGAAGGCTCCCACCTGCTGGTGCTCGCCCGGCAGCAGGCGGGCTACCACCGTCTCGCGGGCGCCATCACCACGGCGCAACTGGCCCCCGGCGCCGAGAAGGGCAAGCCGCTCTATTCCCTCGACCAGCTGGCCGCCGACGCCGACGGCCAGTGGATGGTGCTCACCGGCTGCCGCAAAGGACAGGTGCGCCAGGCCCTCGCCGCCGAAGGCGCCGACGGCGCCGGCCGCGAGCTCGATCGGCTGGTGGAGCTGTTCGGCCCCGAGAACGTGCTCGTCGAACTCAGCGATCGCGGGCATCCGCTCGACAGCAGCATCAACGACGCCCTGTTCGGCCTGGCCGAGGCGCGAGGACTGATGGCCGTCGCCACGGGCAACGTGCACTACGCCACACCCGACCGGCACCGTCTGGCCGAAGCCGTGGCAGCGGTGCGCGCCCGCCGCAGCCTCGACGAGCTCGACGGCTGGCTGCCCGCCGCGCCGATGGCGCACCTGCGTTCGGGCGCCGAGATGGCGCACCGCTTCGGCCGCTACCCCGGGGTGGTGCAGAACACCGTCGAGGTGGCCGAGCAGCTCGCCTTCGAGCTGCGCCGGGCGAAACCCCGCCTGCCGCGGCAGAACGTGCCGGAGGGGCACACCCCCATGTCGTACCTGCGCGAGCTCGTGCTCGCCGGCACGGCCGACTGCTATCCCGGGGCCGGGCCGGAGGTCTCCGAGCGGATCGAGAAAGAGCTCCGCGTCATCGAGATGAAGGATTTCGCCGGCTACTTCTTGATCGTCTGGGACATCGTGCGTGAGGCCCGCGCCCGCGGCATCCTCTGCCAGGGGCGGGGCTCGGCCGCCAACTCGGCCGTCTGCTACGTGCTGAGGATCACCGCCGTCGATCCGATCGCCTGCCTGCTGCCGTTCGAACGCTTTCTCTCCGCGCTCCGGGAGGAGGAACCCGACATCGACGTCGATTTCGACTCCGATCGGCGCGAGGAGGTCATCCAGTACGTCTATGACAAGTACGGGCGCCGCAACGCCGCCCAGGTGGCCAACGTCATCCAGTACCGGCCGAAGTTCGCGGTGCGCGACATGGCGAAGGCGCTCGGGCACAGCCCCGGCCAGCAGGATGCCTGGTCGAAGCAGATCGAGCGGTGGGGGCCGATGGTCGAGAGCGGCGACCACGACATCCCGCCCGAGGTGATCGAGCTCGCCACCGGGCTGCTCGGTTTTCCCCGGCACCTGGGCATCCACTCCGGCGGCATGGTGCTCACCGACCAGCCCGTGGGTGAGGTCTGCCCGATCGAGAACGCGCGGATGGACAAGCGCACCGTGCTGCAGTGGGACAAAGACGACTGCGCCTGGATGGGGCTGGTGAAGTTCGACCTGCTGGGCCTCGGCATGCTCTCGGCCCTGCAGTACACCTTCGACCTCGTGAAGGAGTCGACCGGCCGCCAGTGGGATCTGCACAGCATTCCCAAAGAAGAGCAGGGCGTCTACGACATGCTCTGCCGGGCCGACTCGATCGGCGTCTTCCAAGTGGAGAGCCGGGCGCAGATGGGCACGCTCCCCCGGTTGCAGCCGCGGCGGTTCTACGACCTGGTGGTGGAGATCGCCCTGATCCGGCCGGGGCCCATCCAGGGCGGAGCCGTGCATCCGTTCATCCGGCGCAAGCTCGGCTTCGAGGAGGTGACCTACCAGCATCCGAAGCTCGTGCCGGTGCTCGAGCGCACCCTCGGGGTGCCGCTGTTCCAGGAGCAGCTGATGCAGATGGCGATGGCGGTCGGCGGATGCGACGGCGACGACGCCGACCTGCTGCGGCGCGCGATGGGGTCCAAGCGGGGGCTCGAGAAGATCTCGCGGCTGAAGACCAAGCTCTACGAGGGGATGGCCGGCAACGGCATCACCGGCGAGCTGGCCGACGACATCTACCAGCGCATCGAGGCCTTCGCGAACTTCGGCTTCGCCGAGAGCCATTCCACGAGCTTCGCCCTGCTGGTGTACGCCAGCTCGTGGTTCAAACTGCACTACCCCGCCGCGTTCCTGGCGGCGCTGCTGCGGGCACAGCCGATGGGCTTCTACTCGCCGCAGACGCTCACGGCGGATGCCCGGCGGCACGGCGTGGAGGTGCGCCGCCCCGACATCCAGCGTTCCGGCGTGCAGGCCGGCCTCGAGCCGCTGCTGCTCGCCGAGGCGGGGATCACCGCCGAGACCGGCCTCGACGAATGCGTGCACACCCCCGCCCCGGTGCCGGAGAAATTCGACCGCGACGCCCCCGACCGCACGGCTGAGCACCGGCGCGACGGCGCTCTGGCGGTGCGGCTGGGCCTGGCCGAGGTCACCTCGATCGGCGAGAAGCTCGCCCAGCGGATCGTCACCGAGCGCGAGCAGCACGGCCGCTACCTCAGCATGGGCGACCTCGCCCGCCGGGTGGGCCTCACCACCTCGCAGCTGGAAGCCCTCGCTACCGCCGGCGCCTTCGAATCGCTCGGCCTCACCAAGCGCGAGGCGCTCTGGGAGTCGGGAAACGCCTCCCAGGAGCGGGCCGAATACCTGCCCGGCACCTTCGTGTCGGTGCAGCCGCCCTTGCTGCCGATGCTCTCGGCCGAAGAACAGGTGGTCTACGACCTGTGGGCCACCGGCATCTCCCCCGACGACCATCCGCTCGCCCACGCCCGCGACGACCTGCGGATGCGCGGAGCCCTCTCGGTGGCAGAGCTGGCTGGCGCCGAGAACGGGCGCCGCATCGAGGTGGCCGGTGTGGTGACCCACCGTCAGCGGCCGGCGACGGCCAGCGGCATCACCTTCATGAACCTCGAAGACGAGACCGGGATCCTCAACGTCATCTGCAGCGTCGGGGTGTGGACGAGGTACCGACGGGTGGCCCGCGATTCACCCGCGCTGATCGTGCGGGGCATCCTGGAACGTTCGAAGGAGGGCGTCACGAACATCGTGGCCGACCGATTCGAGCCGCTCCAGCTCAGCGCCAAGACCGCTTCCCGCGACTTCCGCTGAGCAGCGGCAGCCGACTGCGGCGCCGGAGGCACCGGGGCGGCTAGTGCGCCGCCTCGTTCCAGTTCTGCCCGCGGCCCAGCTGCACCTCGAGCGGCACCGTCAGCGAGGCCGCCGACGACATGCGGCCCTGCACGATCTCCGCCAGAGCATCCCACTCCCCCGGTGCCACGTCGAACACGAGTTCGTCGTGCACCTGCAGCAGCATCTTCGAGCGCAGATCCTGCGCCTCCAGATCGGCGGCCACGTTGATCATCGCGATCTTGATGATGTCGGCCGCCGTGCCCTGGATGGGCGCGTTGAGAGCCGCGCGCTCGTCGTTGTCGCGCAGAACCCGGTTGTTGCTGTTGAGGTTGGCGAAGGGGCGGCGACGACCGAAGATCGTCTCGGTGTAGCCGTCGACCTTGGCCTGCACCACCACGTTGCGCAGGTAGTCGCGCACCGCGCCGAAGCGCTCGAAGTAATCGGTCATCAGCTGCTTGGCCTCGGCCGTCTCGATGCGCAGCTGCTTCGACAGACCGAAGGCACTCAGGCCGTAGGCGAGTCCGTACGACATCGCCTTCACCTTCGTGCGCATGTTCGGCGTGACGTCTTCGGGCTCCACCGAGAAGATGCGGGCACCCACGAAGCGGTGCAGGTCTTCGCCGGAGTGGAAGGCCTCGATCAGGCCGGCGTCGCCGGAGAGGTGCGCCATGATGCGCATCTCGATCTGCGAGTAGTCGGCGGTGAGCAGCGTGTCGAAGCCCTCGCCCACCTGGAAGGCGGCACGGATGCGACGGCCCTCCTCGGTGCGCACGGGGATGTTCTGCAGGTTCGGGTCGGTCGACGAGATGCGGCCCGTGCTCGACCCCGTCTGCACGTAGGTGGTGTGCACCCGCTTGTCGCCAGCGATCGCCTTGTCGACGCCCTCGATGATCTGGCGCAGCTTGGTGGCGTCGCGGTGCGCCAGCAGCAGGCCCAGGAAGGGATGCGGGTTCGAGGCCTGGAGGTCGGCCAGCGCACCGGCATCGGTGGAGAAGCCGGTCTTGGTGGCGCGGGTCTTCGGCATGTCGAGCTGGTCGAAGAGCACCTCCTGGATCTGCTTCGGCGAACCGAGGTTCACCTCGCGCCCGATGATGCCGAAGGCCTCGGTGGCGATCTGCGTGGCCGAGTCGCCGAGCTCGGTCGACAGCGCCGACAGCTCGTCGTGGCTCACGGTGACACCGGTCAGCTCCATCTGCGCGAGCACCAGCAGCGTCGGCATCTCGATCTCGGTGAGCACGCGGCGCGTTCGGTCGTCGAGCAGACCGGACAGCGCCTGGGCGACCCGCCAGACGTACCAGGCCTCGCCCGCCGGGCCGACGACCGTGTCGTCATCCGGAACCAGCTGATTGGGATCGGAGGTGGGAAGCACCTCGAGCAGATGCCGGTCGACGAGCTGGGCGAGCGAACGATCGGCGCTGGAGTCGGGCTTCAGCAGCCAGGCGGCGATCACCGGGTCGAACATCAGGCCGCCGACGGGCAGCCCGGCCGAGCTCAGCGTCTTGATCTGACGCTTGGCGTCGAACAGGATCTTCGGCGAGGGGCCGGCGAGCCAGGCCTCCAGGGGCGCGTAGTCACGGCTGTTCGGGATCCAGGGCAGGAAGACGGTCTCGTGCGCGGTGGCCAGACCGATGGCGATCGGGAAGCCGTCGACCGTCTCGATGTGCACGGCCACGGCATCCGCCACCGACGGCACTTCGCCCTCGCCGGGGCCAGCCGAACGCCGGCCCAGCCAGGCAGCGAGCTCTTCGTCGAGCAGGGTCACCGGGGTCGGCGCGTTCTCGGCCTTCGCCGCGGCCTCGGCGGCCGCTGCCTTGCCCACCTCGGAGTCGCCCGCGATGCCCTCGAGCTTCAGCACCCGGTCGAGCAGCGTGCGGAACTCCAGCCGGGCGAACACGTCGCGCACCTGCTGCTCGTCGGCGGGCTGCCGGGCGAGGTCGTCGGGACCGAACGGCAGATCGACGTCGGTCAGCAGCCGGTTGAGCTTGCGGTTGCGCACCACGCTGTCGACGTGCTCGCGCAGGTTGTTGCCCACCACGCCCGGGATCTCGTCACGGTGCGCCAGGATCTCGTCGAGCGAACCGAACTGGTTCAGCCACTTCACGGCCGTCTTCTCGCCCACCTTCGGCACGCCCGGCAGGTTGTCGCTGGTCTCGCCCACGAGGGCGGCGATCTCGGGGTACTGCTCGGGCCGGATGCCGTACCGGTCGAACACCTTCTCGATGTCGTACCGGGTGAGGTCGGAGACGCCCTGGCGCGAGGGGTAGAGCAGCGTCACCGTGTCGTTGACGAGCTGGATGGCATCCCGGTCGCCCGAGACCACGAAGACCTTGTAACCCTGCTCGGTGCCCTGGCGGGCGAGGGTGGCGAGGATGTCGTCGGCCTCGAAGTCTTCTTTCTCGATCGTGATGATGCCGAGCGCGTGCAGCGCCTCCTGCAGCAGCGGGATCTGCCCGATGAACTCGGCCGGCGTCTCGCCGCGGGTGCCCTTGTACTCGGGGTACTCCCGGGTGCGGAACGAGTATCGCGAGATGTCGAACGCCACGGCGAGATGCGTGGGCTTCTCGGCTTTGAGGAGGTTAAGAAGCATCGCGATGAAGCCGTGGATGGCGTTCGTGTGCTGCCCGTCGCGGGTCTGGAAACTGTCGACCGGAAGGGCGTAGAACGCCCGGAACGCGAGCGAATGTCCGTCGATGATGAGAAGAGTAGGCTGTTCGTTGTCCGGCACACGGCAAGCCTACACACGGCCTCCGACAGCCTCGCGGACAGCCCCCTGGTCAGTTCCCAGAGACAGGATCACGCCCCGATGACGCAGCCCGAAACCCTCCCGCTGGACGCCATGAAGGAATTCGGATACCAGGGAATCGGGGTACTCGCCGAGCGCATGGGCATCGAGTTCCTGGAACTCTCCCTCGAGCGCTGCGTGGCCCGGATGCCGGTGGAGGGCAACACCCAGCCGGTAGGTCTTCTGCACGGCGGAGCATCCGTCGTTCTGGCCGAGAGCCTGGGTTCGACAGCCGCCGCTCTGCACGCCGGCAAGGACCGGTTGGCCAGGGGCATCGAGATCAACGCCACGCACTCCCGGGCCGCGACCACGGGATGGGTGACGGGCGTCTGCACCCCGGTGCATCTCGGGCGCACCCTGGCGACGCACGAGATCGCCATCGAAGACGGCGAGGGTCGCCGCGTGTGCACGGTTCGGATGACGAACATCCTCACCGATCGCCGCTGAGAACTGAGCGGCGCCAGCGGGGCTACTGCTTCTTCGGCGACAGCTGCTCGATGATCGCCTGGGCGACATCGTGCATGGTGAGCCGGCGATCCATCGAGGCCTTCTGGATCCAGCGGAACGCCTCGGGCTCGGTGAGGCCCATCTTCTCGTTCAGCAGGCCCTTGGCCCGGTCGACGAGCTTGCGGGTCTCGAATCGCTCGACCAGGTCGGCGACCTCGGCCTCGAGCGTGATGATCTGGGCGTAGCGCGAGAGGGCGATCTCGATCGCGGGCAGCAGGTCGTTCGGCGTGAACGGCTTCACCACGTAGGCGAGTGCGCCGGCCTCGGTGGCCCGCTCGACGAGCTCCTTCTGGCTGAAGGCGGTGAGCAGCACGACGGGGGCGATGTGGTCTTTCGACAGGCGCTCGGCGGCGGAGATGCCGTCCAGCTGGGGCATCTTCACGTCCATGATGACCAGGTCGGGACGCAGCTCGGTGGCGAGCGCCACAGCCGTCTCGCCGTCGCCGGCCTCGCCGACGACCTCGAAGCCGTTGTCCCGGAGGATCTCGACGATGTCGAGGCGGATCAGGGATTCGTCTTCGGCCACCACTACCCGACGGGGCACGATGGTCGCTGGTTCTTGGTCAGTCACATTTCAACCCTACGGTATTCTTGACCTCGCTCGTAGCAAGCCGGTGTGGCGGAATGGCAGACGCGACGCACTCAAAATGCGTTGTCCGTGAGGGCATGTGGGTTCGAGTCCCACCACCGGTACCCATCCTGAGGCTAGGATTCCCCCACTGACAGGTGTCGATCGGGGGATCGAGTGGCTCGCACGCATTTCTACAAGGTTCTGCACGGGGGTGACGGCCGCTGTCGTGATGGTGCTGTTCGCTTCGCTGAGCGTCCCGGCCACGCCGGCAGCCTTCGCGGCCGAGCCGCCCACGGTGACCATCTCGGGCACGGTGACCGGTGGGGATGCATCGGGTCCGCCGATCGCCGCGGCGGCAGTCACCCTCCGCGACGACGGGGCGCCCGTCGCCACGGCGACGACGTCGTCCGACGGCGCTTACGAGCTCACCGGAGTTCCGGCCGACGGGCGCACCTTCATCCTCACGATCCTTCCTGCCCCGGGGAGTGAGTACCTGCGGAGCGACATCACCCCGATCGTGCCGGACCCGTCCGGTCCCAACACGGTCGATGTCGCGCTCGTTCTCGGTGTGCGCATCTCGGGCACCGTCGCGCTGACCAGCGGCCAGAGCCCGGCCGGCGCCAAGGTCACGGTCCTGAGCAGCGGGTACCCGGTGACCACCCGCACCGTCGGAAGCGACGGCGCGTTCGACATCCCGGGGCTGAATTCCGGCACCTACCGGGTTCGCGGCGAGCTGGCGGGAAATGGTCCCGTCGAGGTCGAGCTGAAGAACACCGTCCTCGGTCAGACCTATCCGGTCGCGCTGGACCTGCTCTCCCCCGGTGTCGTCTCCGGCACCGTGACCTCGTCCACCACGGGACTTCCGCTCGAGGGGATCGATGTCACCCGCAACGGCCAGAGCGCCCGGACGGATGCCGACGGCACCTATGCCCTCACCGCCGCCAGTATCGGCTCGTACCCGGTCACCTTCTCCGACCCTCTCGGCGCCTATGTCTTGCAGACGACCGCGCCCGTCGTGGTCGCGACCGCGCAGTCGATCGACGCCGTCGACGCCGCGCTCGTTCCCGCGGCGGTCATCACCGGTACCGTGTACGGCTCCGATGGCGGCCCGCTCGGCGGCGTCCGGGTCACCAGCGACCTCTTCGGCCCCGAGATCTGGGCGATCAGCGACTTCCAGGGCAACTACCGTATCGCGGGCTTGCCCGCGGGCACCTATCCCCTGGTCGGCCTTCCCGAAGAGGCACCCGCGAGAAGCGGGCACCTCGAGACGGCCGGGCCGACGGTCACCGTCGCCGTCGGACAGCAACTGGACGGCGTGGACTTCGCCCTGGATCCGTTCAGCGTCGTCTCCGGCATCCTCACCCGCTCCGCGCCACTCGAGGGCGACATCACGAAGTTCAGGATCACGTACATCTCCCTGGACGAGTCCTTCACCGAAGACGGCACCAACTACCGCCGCACGGTACAACCGGATGCCGACGGCCGCTACGAGATCGGGCTGCCTCCCGGCCGGTACCTCATCCGGATCTCGCCGCCCTGGGACGGCGCGACAGGCGAGTACGACACGAGCTACGAGATCAGCTGGTGGGAGAACATCCGCGGCGATTTCGACTACGAGTACGCGGACGGCTCTCTCAGCAGCGGCACGAAGATCTTCGTCGTGGAGCGCACGACGCCGGCCAGCCTCGACCTCGCGATCAACCGCGGCAATTCGTTCACCACGGTCCCCTACCCCACCATCACCGGCACGCCCCGCGTCGGGCAGACGCTGACGGCCACGTACGGGACCTTCAAACCCGCCGCCTCGACCGTCCGCTTCGAGTGGCGGCGTGACAGCATCCCGATCCCCGGCGCCACCACAGCGCAGTACGTGGTGACCGACGCCGACATCGGCACGAAGCTCACCTTCGCTCTGACCGGTTCCTCGGCAGCCAGCGGTATCGCGACCTCGGTCTCCGCTCCGGTGACACCTGTCCGAGTGCTCGAGCCCACCCCGACGCCGACGATCGCCGGCTCACCCGCCGTGGGCTCGACGCTGACGGCAGAGCCGGGTACCTGGGGCCCCGCGCCCGTCGCGCTCGCCTACCAGTGGACGCGGAACGGCACCGCCATCGCCGGCGCGACCGCCGTCACGTATCAGGTGCAATCCGACGACGCCGGGAAGAAGCTCGCCGTCACAGTGACCGGCAGCAAGTCCGGGTACCCGACCGTGTCCAAGACCTCGGTCTCGGTGTCCGTGCCGCTGCCGCCACCCGTGGTCGAGCGCCTCGCCGGCCAGGACCGGTACGAAGTCTCCGCCCTCGTCTCGCAGCAGGTGGCTCCTGCTGGCTCGCCGTTGGTCTATCTGGCGAGCGGCGAGAACTTCTCCGACTCGCTCAGCGGGTCGGCGATAGCGGCACAGCGGGATGCCCCGCTGCTGCTGTCGACGCGCGCCTCGGTGCCGGCATCCATCGCCACCGAGATCGTCCGGCTGGCACCGGCGGACATCGTGGTGCTGGGCGGCGAGAACACCCTGAGCCCCGCCGTGATCTCGCAACTGCACGTGATCGTGCCCGGTGCGACCGTGACACGGATCGGCGGGGCCGACCGCTTCGAGATGTCCCGCAACCTCATCCAGGACCCCGAATTCGGGGCCGCATCCTCATCGCGACTTCTGATCGCGACCGGCCGGGGGTTCCCGGATGCGCTGAGCGCCACTCCGGCGGCCGCCTCCGTGGGCGCCCCGGTGCTTCTGGTGGACGGCCAGCGCACCTCCTTCACAAGCGCCGAGCGGAAGCTGCTCCGCGACCGCGGCATCACCTTCGTCACGCTCATGGGAGGCACGGCCAGCGTGAGCGGTGGGCTGCAGAGCCAGCTGGACGGCCTCGGCATCACCAACGGCCGGGTCTCCGGTGCCGACCGGTACGCGGTGTCGCAGAAGACGGCGACCCAGTTCTTCCGGGCCCAGAACTCGCGTGACGTGGTGTACATCGCCACCGGCGAGAACTTCCCGGACGCCCTCTCTGGCGGCGTGCTCGCGGCCTACGCCCAGCCGACGCCGATCTTCCTGGCCCAGAAAGGCTGCCTGGATGAGGGGATGATCGATCACATCCTGGCGCTCAAGACGAAGCGCATCGTGATCCTCGGCGGCCCCGACACAATCGCGTTCTCGAGCTTCCCGCTCCCTGCCTGTCCCGCACGGGGATAGGCCGCTAGCATCTGTGCATGGCCGACCGTGACGCACCGGAGGGTGCCCGCATCCCGCGCGACGCGGTGATCGCGGCGAACAGCCTGCTCGACGCCGTGATCTCGCAGAGCAGCGAGAGCACGATGCCCTCCAACCTGGCTGCGATGGACCTCGCCCTGGCACCGCTGTTCGACAGCGGGCCGGATCTCGACCCCGGCGACGTGCACGGGGCCGCCGTGGTGTGCATCGCGTGGCTGGCCGCCCGGGCGGCGGAGAGCAGTAACGCCGATCCCGAGGTGATCATCGCCGAGCTGCGCGAATTCCTGGACTCCTTCCCCTCGGAATGACGTCGAAGGACCACGGGTGAACCCGCTCCCGGCTCGGGGTGAAAGCCGGGGTTAAAAGGGAGAAGACGTCCAGAGGGCGCTCAGCTCGCTCGCTAGATTCGGATTCGATTCCTACCCATCTCGCGGCCACCTGACCCCGGCCGTTTCGAATCCCGTCCTACTGAAAGGGCATACCCATGTCTGAAATCGCCAACATCAACGATGCCGAGAGCGCACGCGGACTGACCCGCCGTCAGGTGACCCTCGGCGCCGCCTGGAGCGTTCCGGTGGTCGCGATCGCCGTCGCCACGCCGCTGGCCGCAGCCAGCGTCGTCTTCGACAGCCCCACCGCCTTCGTGACCGGCACGCTGACCGCGACCGGCACGAACCAGACCGCTCGCAGCGCGACCTACTCCGGAGGTGCCCTCACCTACAACAGCGCGGGCGTGCCCGGGCTGAACTCCGGCAACATCACGCTCAGCTTCCTCAACAACCGGACGCCGAGCTGGACGCTGTCGGGCGATATCGTCACCGCCTACCAGAACGCCGGCTGGACGCTGGTGAGCTCATCCGCCGCGGCCACGGTGTTCATCCACTCAGCCATCAACAACGGCCAGAGCGTCACGATGCCCTCGGTCGTCTGGAACGCGCCGATCGGCTCCAGCAAGCCGCTGCTGACCATCCAGGTATCCTCCGACTCCGACGACGTCTCCGGTCTGGGACTCTTCCTGAACTAAGGCCACTCAGGGCATCCTGCTCCCATACGAAGAACCCCCTCGCGCAACAGAGCGAGGGGGTTCTTCGTATGCCCGGCGTGTTCGGTCATCCGCCGTGGCTGGCGAGTGACTAGCCGGCCGGGATCGGCGTCGGGGTCACGGTCGGCGTGGGTGTCGGCGTCGAAGCCGCGGCCACCGCCTCGGAGAAGATCGCGATCGGCACGTACTGGTGAACGATCTGCGTCGTGTAGCTGTTCGACAGCGGCGAGGTCTCGTACGAGAGCTGCATCGCGAAGTCGAGCATCACACCCTGGGTGTCGTCGGAGACGACGCCGATCTGTTGCGACTCCAGCTGCAGACCGCCCTTGGGCGAGGTGATCAGCAGGCCGAGACCCTGCTCCGACCGCAGCGCCTCCGGGTCGAGGGTGACCTTCAGCGGGTCGGTGTTGAGGTTGTAGGGCGTCTCCACCACTCCGGATGCCGTGCTCGTCTTGGCGGTCACGGTGATGTTCGACATGTAGACGCGACGCTTCTGGTCGAAGGGCGCCTCGGCCGGCACGCGGTTGTCGTAGACGCCGATGACGAACGAGAAGCGCTTGTCGGCCAGCGGGGTCCAGTCGTGCGTCTTCTGCTCGGTCCAGACGTCGAGCTTCAGCTGCAGCTGGTCGGCGATGTCGACCGTGGGGTGCACCGAGCCCATGTCGGTGAAGACCGAGGCGAACTGCAGGTTCGCGTCGGTCGAGGTGGCGCTCAGATCCGTCTTCGTGCTGTCGGCCCCGGATCCGTTGTAGACGCCGGGCGTGGGCTGGATGCCGAACAACGGCATGATCGTGGAGCAACCGGACAGGGCGACGACGGTCGCGAGGGCGGCCCCCACGCTGAGGGTGCGCAGAACGAGGCGCTTGCTGGGCATCATCGGAATCTTTCGTTCGGACATCAAAGGCTGTGGAGCATCCGAAATCTAACAGCCGCCCTGCGCCCCGAAACGAGGAACGGCCAGGAACCGATCGAACATTGATCGAATCCTGGCCGAAACCTGAGGTTCTGCCGAGCGGTCCTTCAGCAGGCCCCTCGGTCGGGTGACACGCGCCCTAGTTGTCGAAGGTCTCCGGCTTCTCGGGCTTGTGCGCCGAACCGATGACGTGCACGCGCATGTCGTTGGTGGAGCCGGACACCCCGGGAGGGGAACCGGAGATGACGATGACCTTGTCGCCGATCTGAGCGCGGCCGAGGCCGAGCAGCACGTCGTCGACCTGCACCATCAGCTCGTCGGTGTGGGTGACCCGGTCGACCAGGTAGGACTGCACGCCCCAGCTCAGCGCCATCCGGTTGCGGATGCCGGGCTCGGGCGTGAAGCCGAGGATCGGGATGATGTTGCGCAGGCGAGTCATCCGGCGCACGGAGTCGCCCGACTCGGTGAACACGCAGAGGAACTTGGCTCCGACGAACTCGCCCACCTCGGCGGCGGCGAGGGTGACCGCGCCGCCCTGGGTGCGGGGCTTGGTGCCGAGCGCGGGGATGCGCTCGAGGCCGTGCTCCTCGGTCGACTCGATGATGCGCGCCATGGTCTGCACGGTGATCACCGGGAACTCGCCCACACTGGTCTCGCCCGAGAGCATGACCGCGTCGGCGCCGTCGAGCACCGCGTTCGCACAGTCGGATGCCTCGGCGCGCGTCGGGCGCGGCGACGAGATCATCGACTCGAGCACCTGGGTGGCCACGATGACGGGCTTCGCCATGCGGCGCGAGAGCTCGACCGCGCGCTTCTGCACGATCGGCACCGCCTCGAGGGGCAGCTCGACGCCGAGGTCGCCGCGGGCGACCATGATGCCGTCGAAGGCGTCGATGATCTCCTCGAGGTTGTCGACCGCCTGCGGCTTCTCGATCTTGGCGACGACGGGAACGCGGCGGCCCTCTTCGTCCATGATGCGGTGCACGTCGTCGACGTCGGCCGCGTTGCGCACGAAGGAGAGCGCGATGTAGTCGGCGCCGAGCTTGAGGCCCCAGCGCAGGTCGGCGATGTCCTTCTCGCTCATCGCGGGCACGTTCACGGCCACGCCGGGCAGGTTGATGCCCTTGTTGTTCGACACCGCACCGGGGACCTCGACGCGCGTCGTGACGACGGTGCCGTCGGTCTCCAGCACGCGGAGCCCCACCTTGCCGTCGTCGATCAGCAGCGGGTCGCC
>NZ_JAHFUW010000047.1 GCF_023264855.1 Herbiconiux sp.
GGCTCCGTCGTTGGAACGAATCGGACGAATACTCCATCCGTTCGGCAGCGGGCGAGCAGCGGCGGCGGGCGCGGCGGGCGCGGGGGCAGCGGCCTGGGCGGGCGGGCGGCGCAGCGTGGCTAGGGGGAACCGGCGGCTGACGCGCGGGGCGCGGTACGGGAAGTACGACGGCGGGCCGGACCCGCTCGCGCCACCGGTCGACCTCGCCGAGGCGCTCGACGCCATCGGCGAAGACGTGATGGCGGGGTACTCGCCCGAGCAGGCGCTGCGCGAGTTCCTGCGCCGCGGCGGCCGCGACCAGGCCGGCCTCGACGACCTCGCCGCGGGCGTCGCCGAACGGCGGCGCGAGCTGACCCAGAAACACAACCTCGACGGCACCCTGCGCGAGGTGAAGGAACTGCTGGAGAGCGCCGTGCTCGCCGAACGCAAGCAGCTCGCCCGCGATCCGCTGATGGACGAGGGCGACCGCGCGCTCGCCCAGATGCAGCTCGACAACCTGCCGGACTCGCCCGCGGCCGCGGTCAGCGAGCTCAACGGCTACCGCTGGCAGAGCGCCGACGCCCGCCAGGACTTCGAGAAGATCAAAGACCTGCTCGGCCGCGAGATGCTCGACCAGCGCTTCGCCGGCATGAAGAACGCACTCGAGAACGCCACCGATGAGGATCGGGCCGCCATCGCGAGAATGCTCGCCGACCTCAACACCCTGCTCGAGTCGCACGCCCGAGGCGAAGACACCCCCGAGCAGTTCGACGCCTTCATGGCCGAGCACGGCGCCTTCTTCCCCGAGCAGCCCGCGAACATCGACGAGCTGCTCGACACCCTCGCCGAACGCGCCGCAGCAGCCCAGCGGATGCGCAACTCGATGACCGCCGAGCAGCGCGCCGAGCTCGACGCCCTCGCGCAGGAGGCGTTCGGATCGCCCGAGCTGATGCAATCGCTCGCGCAGCTGGACGGCAACCTGCGCGACCTGCGGCCGGGTGAGAACTGGGGCGGCGGCGAGAACATGCAGGGCGAAGAAGGCCTCGGGCTCGGCGACGGAACCGGCGTCTTCCAAGACATCGCCGACCTCGACGCCCTCTCGGAGCAGCTCGCCCAGGGCTACGACGGCTCGCGGATGGACGACCTCGACCTCGACAAGCTGGCCCGCCAGCTCGGCGACGAGGCCGCTGTCGACGCCCGCACCCTGCAGCAGCTGGAGAAGGCCCTGCGCGATTCGGGCACCCTGAAGCGCGGCTCGGACGGTGCCCTCAAGATGTCGCCCAAAGCCATGCGCCAGCTGGGAAAGGCGCTGCTGCGGGATGTCGCCCAGAAGCTCTCGGGTCGCCAGGGTGCCCGCGAACTGCGGCAGTCGGGCGCGGCCGGCGACCGCTCGGGGTCGACGCGCGAGTGGGCCTTCGGCGACACCGAGCCGTGGGACGTGACCCGCACCATGACGAACGCGCTGACCCGCACGGCCGCGGAACGCGCGCCCGGAGCGGCCGGCGTGCGGATCGAGATCGGCGACGTCGAGGTGCAGGAGACCGAAGCCCGCACCCAGGCCTGCGTGGCGCTGCTGGTCGACACCTCCTTCTCGATGGCGATGGACGGCCGCTGGGTGCCGATGAAACGCACCGCCCTGGCCCTGCACACCCTGATCACGAGCCGGTTCCGTGGCGACGATCTGCAGCTGATCGGCTTCGGCCGGCACGCCGAGGTGATGGACATCGAGCACCTCGTCGGCCTCGACGCGCGGTGGGACAAGGGCACCAACCTGCACCACGCGCTGCTGCTGGCGAACCGGCACTTCCGCAAGCATCCGAACGCCCAGCCCGTGCTGCTGATCGTGACCGACGGTGAGCCCACCTCGCACCTCGAGGCGAACGGCGAGGTGTACTTCGACTACCCGCCGCATCCGCTCACCGTCGCCTACGCCGTGCGCGAGCTCGACAACGCGATGCGGCTCGGGGCGAAGACGACGTTCTTCCGGCTCGGCGACGACCCGGGACTCGCGCGCTTCATCGCGTCGATGGCCAAGCGGGTCGACGGCACGGTGGTGGCGCCCGAGGCCGACGACCTCGGGGCGGCGGTCGTGAGTTCGTACCTCGGATCGCGCCGCGGCGGCGCGGGGAGCGGTGGCCCCGCGACCGACGACTTCTTCGGCCGCGGCTGGCGCTGACGGCAGAACCGCTCAGAAAAGTTCAGAAACCTCAGAACAGCGGCCAGGGCGCCGCCGGCATGTGGCCCTCGGGCTGCGGGAAGACCCCGGATGCGCGCAGCCGCTCGCAGCGCTCGGCGAAGGCGTCGATCTCGGCCGCGGTGAGCAGGGGCGCGAGGCGCGCGGCGAGATCGCCCTCGAACAGTCCCGTCACGATGCGGTCGACCCCGGCCAGCTCGTCTGCGGAGAGCGGTTCGCCGATCCAGCCCCAGAGCACCGTGCGCAGCTTGTGCTCGGCGTGGAAGGTGAGGCCGTGGTCGACGCCGAAACGGTGACCGTCGGCCATCGCGAGCACGTGACCGCCCTTGCGGTCGGCGTTGTTCGCGATCACGTCGAACACGGCCATCCGGCGCAGTGCCACCGAGTCCTCGTGGATCAGTGCGACCGGCCGGTCGTCGCCGTCCTCGCCTTCGAAGACCACCCGCCAGCCCTCGTCGGGCACGGCGTCGGCCGCCACCAGATCCACCGCATCCTGCTCGGGGTCGAGGTCTTGCCAGAGCTGCACCATGCCCTCGCCGAGCGGGCCCTCGCCCAGCCAGGTGAGCGGCACCACGTTCCAGCCCAGTGCATCCGAGACCAGATGCGCCGCCACCTCGCGGTGGGCCAGACAGCCGTCGGGAAAATCCCAGAGCGGTTTCTCGCCTCGAATCGGCTTGTAGACCACCGGGGTCTCGCCGATGCGGGCGAAGAAGGTCGCATTCGATGCCGTCGTGATGCGGCCCGCGAGTTCGAGCTCGCCCTCGGGCGGCACGCTCAGGCCTCGGGGAACACGCAGTCGTGACCCTCGGGGTCCATCGGATCTCCGCAGCGCGGGCACAGCGGCCGGCCGGCCCCCACGATCTCGCGGGTGCGTTTGGCGAACGCGCGTGCGGTGCCCACGGGCATCCGCACCAGCAGCATCTCCTCGGGCTCCACCACGATGGCCTCGACGCCGTCTCCGTCTTCGGAGAGCTCGATGTCGGCCTCGTCGACCACCACCAGCGGATAGGCCTCGATCACGACCTGAGCGGTCGCCGGGTCCCAGCCCAGCCCGATCGCCCCGGTGCGGAACTGCTCGTCGACCGGCATCTCGAGCGGCTCGTTGTCGACCAACTCGACGGGAGTCGTGGCCTGGATGCTGAAGGGGTTGCCCTCGCCCGCCATCAGCTCGTCGAGGATCTCGTCGATCTTCTCGGCCAGGATCGCCGACTGCTCCTTCTCGAGCGCCGCGCTCACGACACGACGGCCACCCCGCACCTGCAGATAGAAGGTACGGGCGCCGGGTTGCCCGACCGTTCCGACCACGATGCGGTCGGGCCAGTCGAACTCATGGACGATGGTCGGCATGCTTCTACTCTAGGCCGGGCCCGGCGCCCGCCGGCTCGGCAGCTGTCGACTTCGGTGGGGCCTCTTCGCCGGGTTCCGGATGCCCGGCGCCCCCGCCGACCGGAGCATCGCCCGCCGGGGCGGCGGCGCGCAGCCAGGAGAGGTCGCCGGCATCCGTGTTGGTGGCGATCACCTCGGGGCGGCTGGAGCCGTAGCGCACGATGGAGACGGATGCGGGGCCGACGGCGATCCGCTGGAACAGGTCGAGGTGCATGCCGAGGGCATCGGCCAGGATCGCCTTGATGACGTCGCCGTGGCTGACCGCGACCCAGACGGCGCCCGCACCGTGCTCGGCCTCGACGGCGGCGTCGTGCCCGCGGATGGCGGCCACCGCACGGGCCTGCATGCCGGCCATCGCCTCGCCGTCGGGGAACACGGCGGCCGAGGGCTGGTTCTGCACCACCGACCAGAGGGGCTCCTTCGAGAGCTCTTTCAGCGCGCGGCCCTGCCACTGCCCGTAACCGCACTCGGTCAGGGCCTCGTCGATCGCGATCGGGAGGGCAACGGCGGCGGCGGCTTCGGCAGCGGCTTCGAGCGAGCGGATCGGCGCGTCGGCCGGCTGCGCCTCCAGGATGGCGGCAGCGGTCTGGCGGCACCGCTCCAGAGGGCTCGAGACGACGCCCACGAAGGGAACCGCGGCCAGCCGTTCGGCGGTGCGCGCAGCCTGCTCCTGCCCGACCTCGTCGAGCAGCACCCCGGGCGCGCGGCCGGCCAGGATGCCCTGCACGTTCGCGGTGGTGCGGCCGTGCCGCACCAGGATCACAGTGGCCATGTGCCCAGCCTAGGCGGCCCGTCCGACAGCGGGAGCGGAGCCGGCAGCGGTGGCGGTCGGGATGGCGGAGACGGCTGCGGTGGCGGCCGCGCAGCCGCTAGGGTGGCAGGGAACACACGGGAGCCCGGTGAGCCGGGCTGAGAGGAAGCGAACCACGCTTCGACCGTCGAACTTGATCTGGATAATGCCAGCGCAGGGAGAGTGAGAGCAGATGCTCGTCGTCGATCGACACCGCCGTGGGGCGGACATCGTCCGATTCGCCGATTCCGCCGGAGCCGTCGGTTCCGTTCGGCCGCCGGAGCGATCCGGTGTCTTCGTCGCGCCTGCATCCCGATCCTGATCGGCCGGTTCTTCGTGCGCGCCGCCGGTGCGTGCGAACCCGTTCCGCAGTGAAAGGCACGCACCCCATGTCATCCCCGTCCCCCCTCACACCACCCGCCCTCACCCCGCAGGATCTCGGCGTCGGCGCCCGCTTCACCGTCGCCGTGATGGACGGCGACTTCGCCGCCATCCTCCTCGCCGCGCTGGCCGGCGCCGACGCCACCGGTCTCGAGGTCGAGACCGACCCGGTGAGCACGCTGGTGCGCGGTTCCGAGCAGCGCGTGCTCGAGTACATCGCCGCCGTGATCGCCGGTGCGGCGCGGGGCGGCCAGCACGTGACGGCCTCGCTGCTGCTCTCGCGCGGCTGCCCCGGCGAGGTCACCTGCAGCACCACGCCCGGTCTGCTCGCGGAGGCGGCGCCGGTTCCCGTGCTGGCGCCCACCGGCATCCGCGCCTCGGCGCACTGGTCGCTCTACCCGCTCGACGACACAGGCCGGCCCGGCGAGGCGCCCGATCACCTGCGCGACATCTACGCGGCCATCGATCACGCCAAGGAGCTCGGCACCTACGTGCGCGGCGAGCACTACGCCACCCTGCTGGAGGGCGATCTGGCCGACGTGCTCGGTACCGTGGCCGCCGGCTGGGTGCTGGTGGGCCGGAGCGTTCAGCACGTCACGAGCCACGCGACGCTGTCGATCGCAAGCCCGACGACCGTCGTCGCGGCATCCGTCACCGACTCGAAGGCGGTCTGAGCCATGACCCCGACCGGAACCGCCCCCGCGCCCGCCCGCCGCTCCGCCCCCACGGGTTCGCCGTTCGCCTGGCAGCTGAAGGACATCATGCTCGTCGTGGTGTTCGGCGCCGTCTTCGGCTTTCTCTACTGGGCGCTCGTGCAGGGCTGGATCGCCCTCTCGGTGGCCACCGGCCCCTTCGGCGACCTCACCCAGCACGTGCTGCTGGGCGGCTGGCTGATCGTCGCGCCGATCGCGATCGCCATCATCCGCCGCCCCTTCGCGGGGATCGTGGCCGAGGTCATCGCCTCGGTGATCGAGGTGGTGTTCCTCGGCTCGGCCGTCGGGCCGCTGCTGTTCGTGGCCGCCGGCATCCAGGGCATCGGCAGCGAGCTGCCGTTCGCGCTCACCCGGTACCGGCGCTACGGATGGCTCGTCTACGCGCTCTCCGGGTTGTGCGGTGCGGGGCTGGTGTTCTTCTATTCGGCGTTCCGCTCGGGCTGGTACGGCACCGACCTGCTGCTCGTCCGGCTCGCCATCCAGCTCGTCTCGGGCGTGGTGCTCGGCGGCCTGCTCGCCAAGGTGGTGGTCGACGCGCTCGCCCGCACCGGCGTGGTGGACGGCTTCGCGATCGGCCGGGCCCGCTTTGGCGCCTGAACCCGCGGTCGACGGGGCATCCGGAACCGGATCGGCGGGTGCTGGCCGCGCCGCCGCCCGGCTCGCGGAGGTGACGGTGCGTGCGCCCGGTCGCGTCGATCCGCTGATCGCCGACGTGTCGCTGCAGCTGGCCGCGGGGGAACGGATGCTCGTGGTCGGCCCCTCGGGGTCGGGCAAGTCGAGCCTGCTGCAGGTGCTCACCGGTGTCATCCCGTTCTCGCAGAACCTCGAGTCGTCGGGGGAGGTGCACCTGGACGGTGTCGAGGTGTCGGATCAGCCCGTGGTGCAGCGCTCTCGCCGGCTGGGGGTGGTGGCGCAGGATCCCTCGGCCGCGATCTGCCTCGCGCGGGTCGACGAGGAGGTGGCACTGCCGTTGGAGAATCACGGCGTGGCTCCCGGGCAGATCTCGGGACGGATCGACGAGGCGCTCGCCCGGTCCGACGCGAGCGCATTGCGCGAGCGGGTCACCGGGAGCCTGTCGGGCGGCGAGGTGCAGCGGGTCGCCCTGGCGGCCGCGCTCGCCGCCCGCCCCGCGGTTCTGCTGCTGGACGAGCCCACGTCGATGCTCGACCCGGCCGGGGTGCGTGCGGTGCGGCGGGCGGTCGACGCGCTCGCTGACGAGGGCCGCACGGCCGTGCTGCTGGTGGAGCACCGCCTCGACGAGATCGCCGGCGCCGACGGGGCGCGCGGGCTCCCGGAACGCACCGTGGCCCTGGATGCGCAGGGCCGCGTGCTCGCCTCCGGCCCGACCGAGCAGGTGCTGAGCGAGCACGCGGGCACCCTGCACGACGGCGGGTGCTGGCTGCCGCTGGATTCCGAGCTGCTCGCGATCACCGGCCACCCGGGCGGCCTCGATTCGCCGGCGGTGCGGGCCTGGCTGCGCGAGCAGTCAGGGGCGGTGGCGGGTGCCGGGGTCGCCGATCCTGTCGTGTTCGAATGGGCGCCCGGCGCCCGGCACGGCGATGGCCGGAGTGATGCCGCGGTGAGGGACAGGGGTGCGGATCGCGCCGGGTGGCCTCACGAAGGCCCACAGGGAACAGACGTGCTGCTGTCGGCTCGATCGCTGATCGTGGGGCGGCCGGCGCCTGGCGCTCGCGCCGCACGCGGCTTCGCCCGGCGGCGTCGTGCGCCCGTCGTCGAGCCGGTGCTGCGCGACGTCGATCTCGAGCTGCGCGCCGGCGAGGTGGTGGCGTTGCTCGGCGCGAACGGCTCGGGCAAGTCGACGTTGCTGCTGACGCTGGCCGGACTGCTGCCGGCCGGCGGGGGATCCGTCACCGGGCCGCGCCCGAGCATGGTGTTCCAGAACCCCGAGCTGCAGTTCCTGGCCCATCGCGTGCGCGACGAGATCGCGGTGGGTCTCACCGGCGGGCCGGACCGCATCGACGAGATCGTCGACCGGCAGCTGCGGCGGCACCGGCTCGAGCACGTCGCCGATCGCGAACCGCACCGGCTGTCCGGCGGTGAGAAGCGGCGGCTGAGTCTCGCGGCGATGCTCGCCCACGACGACCGCCCGGTGCTGCTCGCCGACGAACCCGCCTTCGGACTCGATCGTCGCGACACCGTGGCCACGGCCGCCGCCTTCCGCCGGGAGGCCGCCGCGGGGCGGGGGGTGCTGTTCTCCGGACACGACCTGCGCTTCGTGGCCACGGTCGCCGACCGTGTGATCGTGCTGGCCGACGGCGCGGTGGCGGCCGACGGCCCGACCCTCCCGGTGCTCCAGGACGCCCACGTGCTGAGGCGCGCGGGTCTCGAGTTGCCCCCGCTGATCGCGTGGCTGCTGGCCGAGGTCGAGGCCGGAGCGGAGATCGACGCCGAAGCCGAAGCCGAAGCCGAAGCCGAACCAGAACCCGAACCTGAAGCCGAGGTCGCTCTGCCGGGAACCGTGCGCGTACTCCGTGCGCTCTATGCGGCCGGGTCGACGTCCCCGAGGGCCGACACGGCGGACGATCCGGGCGCCCGCAAGGCCCACCAGACCGCACCGGCGGCGCCCCCGCCCGCATCCACCCCCTCTCCACGCCGAAGCGAGGCCCTCCGATGACGTTCGCTGCCGCTCCGATCCCCGACTCTCCGCTGGCCCGGCGCAACCCCACCGTGAAGCTCGCCGTGCTCTTCGTGGTCTCGGTCGCCCTGCTGTTCGTGCTCGATCCGGTGACGCCCACCGCGATCTACCTGCTCGGCCTGAGCGGTGTGCTGCTCGCCGGCCGACTGCCCGGGCGCACGGTGCTGCGGGCCCAGCTGCCCTTCTGGGCCTTCGCCTTCGGGGTGTTCTCGGTCAACGTGCTGAGCCGGCCGGGCACGGTGCTCTGGCAGGAGGGCCTGCTCCGCGTGACGGTCGAGGGCCTCACCGTGGGAGCTGCGCTCGCCGCCCGCACGCTCGCCATCGGCATCCTGGCCGTCGGCTTCGTGCTCACCACCGACAGCCTGCGACTCATGACGAGCCTGCACCAGAACGCCCGGCTGCCCGCCCGCCCGAGCTATGCGCTGATGGCCGGCTACCGGCTGCTGCAGCTGCTGCCGGGGGAGTGGTCGGCCATCCGAGCGGCCCAGGCCGTGCGCGCACCGCTGCGTGGAGACGGCACCGTGCGCGCGGGCCCGAGCGCCTTCGGCCGCGCGGCCTTCGCCCTGCTGGTTCTCGCCATCCGTCGCGGCGAACGGATGGCGCAGTCCCTCGAGTCCCGAGGGCTGGGCCTCGCACCCCGCACGGTCTGGCATCCGGTGCGCCTGCGTGCCGCCGACCTCGTGTTCGCCGGCGCCGTGCTCGGAGTGCTCGGGGCGGTCATCGGCGCGGCCGGGATGCTGGGCCTGCTCGCCGGCCCGGGAGTGCTGTTCTGATGCGCCGCGCCCACCTCGTGGCCCTCGTGAACCCGCCCACGAGCCAGTACGCCGCCAACTGGAGCAACCCGCTCAGCCGTTCCGACTGGCTTCGCGGCACGTTCTACGGCGACCTCGGCCGCCTGCTGGAACGCGGATGCTTCGACATGGTGTTCCTGGCCGATGCGCTCGCCGTGCCCGAAGACGCCGACGGCGAGATCGCCACCACGCTGCGCACCGGCGGGAAAGGTGCGATCTACCTCGACCCGATCGTCGGTCTCTCGCACATCGCCGCCGTCACCACGCACCTCGGACTCGGCGCGACGGTGTCGACGACCTTCCAGCCGCCGTTCTCGATCGCTCGCAGCCTGCTGAGCCTCGACCAGCTCTCCGGCGGCCGGGCCGCCTGGAACATCGTCACCTCCACCACCGACGCCGAGGCGCGCAACTACGGGTTGCCGAGCATCCCCGGCCGCGACGAGCGCTACGACCGGGCCGACGAGGTGGTGCAGTCGGTGATCGACCTCTGGGAGGGCTGGGATCCGCACGCGCTGCGACGGGATGCGGCATCCGGAATCTTCGCCGACCCCGCAGCCGTGCACCGCGCGCCCCGCGGAACGGCCGCCCACCGCTGTCGCGCGGCCCGCTGGCCATCCCGCGCAGCCCGCAGAACCGGCCGGTGCTCATGCAGGCCGGTGCCTCGCCGCGCGGGCTGGAGTTCGCCGCGCGCTGGGCCGAGGTGGTGTTCGCCACCGGTGGCTCGGCGGAGGTGATGCGCCGGCAGCGCACTGCCCTTCGCGAGGGCGCGAGACGCTGGGGCCGCGACCCCGATTCGCTGCTCTACCTGCCCGCGATCCAGCCGGTGCTGGGCGCCTCGGAGGCGGATGCGCGGCGGCGTCTGCGCTCGCTGGAGGAGGCGCTCGACACCGACGAGGTGCTGGTCGCCCTCGGCCGGCTGCTGCACGCCCGGGAGCACGAGCTGGTTCCGGATGCGCCCGCGGCCCCGCTCATCCGGGCCCATCGGGGCGCCACCGGAAGCGACGGCTTCGAGCGCTCGATGCTGCACACCGCCGAGGCGGAGGGGCTCACCGTGCGCGAGCTGGCCTTCCGGCAGGCGCTCAGCCAGTTCAACCTGCAGCCGGTCGGCACGGCCGCCCATGTCGCCGACCAGCTGGAGGAGCTTCTCGACACCGGGGCGGCCGACGGCTTCGTGGTGATGCCGGCGCTCTACCTCTCGTCGTTCGACGACGTGGTGAACGCCCTGGTGCCCGAACTCCAGTGCCGAGGCCGCCTGCGCGACCGCTACGAGCACCCCACCCTGCGCGGCAACCTCTTCTGACTGGCGTGTCGCGACTATGCCTGGCCAACGACGCGCACCGTCTCGGTCGAGCGTCTCGCCGGCATCCGCGGTGCCGCGCCGGGGTGGGTCATGCAGCAGGTCGATCGCGCGCTGCGGTTCCACCTCTCGCTCTGACCGTGCGGCCGCGCGATAATCGAGCGTGCTCTCCTGGTTCGGTACGGCCATCCCCACGACGCTCTTCATCATCCTCGAGGTGATGCTGCTGGTGCTCGCGCTGGTCATCGCGCCGATCCGGCGACGGCCCTCGGCGGCCCTGGCGTGGATCGTGGTGATCGTGGCGCTGCCGCTGATCGGGCTGCTGCTGTTCGCCCTGATCGGCTCGCCGCGCCTGCCCAAGAAGCGCCGCGACCAGCAGCGCACCATGAACGAGCGGATCGAACAGACCACGGTGTCGGTCGATCACGTGGCGCTCGGCCCCGGCACTCCGGTATGGCTGCCCGCGATCGCCCACCTCAATCGCGAGACCGGGGCGATGCCCTTGGTCGACGGCAACACCGCCACGCTGCTGCCGCACTTCGAGGAGCAGCTGGCGGCGCTCATCGCCGCCGTCGAGAACGCCCGCTCGTTCGTGCAGGTCGAGTTCTACATCCTCTCGCTCGACGAGACGACGAGGCCCTTCTTCGACGCCCTGGCGCGCGCGATCGCCCGGGGCGTGGAGGTGAAGGTGCTGCTGGATCACCTCGGCTCGCGCGGTTACCCCGGCTTCGCCCCCGCCAAGGCCGAGCTCGACCGCATCGGTGCCGACTGGCGGCTGATGCTGCCGGTGCTACCCCTCAAGGGCCTCTACCAGCGACCGGATCTGCGCAACCACCGCAAGCTCGTGGTGGTCGACGGCGAAATCGCCTTCGTGGGCTCGCTGAACCTGATCGACCCGAGCTACGACCGGGCGGGCAACAAGCGCCGCGGCCTGCAGTGGCGTGACCTGCTGGTGGAGGTGCGGGGGCCGGTGGTACAGGAGGTGAAGGGAATCTTCACGACCGACTGGTTCAGCGAGACCGGCGAGATCCCCGATTCGGGAGGCCTGGATGCGGTCGCCGACGACGGCGACCCCGACACGGTTCTCGCGCAGATCGTGCCGAGCGGCCCCGCGTTCGAGTTCGAGAACAATCTGGCCCTGTTCAACTCGCTGCTCTACGCCGCCGAGCGCCGCATCTCGATCACCAGCCCGTACTTCGTGCCCGACGAGTCGCTGCTCGACGCCATCCTCACCGCCGCCCGCCGGGGTGTGGCGGTCGAACTGTTCGTGGGCGCGATCGGCGACCAGTTCTTCGTCTTCCACGCGCAGCACTCCTACTACCGCGACCTGCTCGAGGCCGGGGTGCGCATCCACTGCTATGACGCGCCCACCATCCTGCACGCGAAGCACCTCTCGATCGACGACCAGGTGGCCGTGGTCGGCTCGTCGAACATGGACATCCGCTCGTTCCAGCTCGACCTCGAGGTGATGATGCCCGTCTGCGGCCGTCGGTTCACCGACGACCTGCGCGCCGTGGAGGACGAGTACCGGGCGAACTCCACCGAGCTCACCCTCGAGGCCTGGGACGGCCGCGGCCGCCTGCACGCCTTCATCGACAACTTCACCCGGCTCACCTCGGCCGTGCAGTAGGCGGGCCGGCCGCCGTCAGAGCGCCGCCGTGGTCTCGCCGCGCACCACGTGGATGAGGTCGCCGGGCTGGACCGCCTCGGCCGGCGCGTGCGGTTCGTCTTTCTGCCGCCCGAACAGGGTGGTGAGCCCGTGCAGGCGCGACAGCATGATCGCGGGTTCGTCGACGCTCACGGTCGACAGCCGAGGCGAGACGAGCTGTCCGATATCGGTGTCGTCCATGCCGATCAGGGCCAGATCGTCGGGAATGGCCAGCTTCAGCTCCCGGGCGGCCGCGCAGACGGCGATCGCCACGTCGTCGTTGTAGCAGCAGAGGCCGAGCGGCTCGCTGCGCCCCGCTTCGAGCAGGCCCGCGACCGCGCGCGTGGCTCCGCCGACATCGAGCGGGATGCGCACCAGCTCGGGAGCGTCGAGGCCGTGCTCGGCGGCCGCCTGCACGATGCCGGCGTAGCGCGGGGGCCCGAAGGGGTCGAGGCGGGCATCGGAGATGGCGGCGTAGACGAGCCGGCGTGGGCCGCCGCGCAGCAGCTCGCCCACCTGGAGCGCCCCGATGCGGGTGCTCACCGGGTCGGCGGCGACGGTGTCGTCGTACTCGGGAACCACGGGGGCTCCCGAGGCGACGAGCTGCGCCTGCTGCGCGGGGGAGAAGACCCCGAAGTTCACGACGGCGCTCGGCCGCAGGTCGAGGACCGACGCCAGCGTGCTCTCGCTGTCGGCGGCTGCGAAGCGCACCACCACGCTCAGGCCGAAGGTCGCCGAGGCCTCGGCGATCGCATCGACGGTGTTCTGCAGATGCGGTCCGAAGGTGGCGTGCGGCACGACCACGACGATCAGATCGCTGCGCCCGGTGACCAGCGCGCGGCCCGCGCGCGAGGGCCGGTAGTTCAGGGCGGCGGCGGACTGCAGCACCCGATCGCGGGTGGCGTCGGGAAACCGCGCCGTCTCGCCGTTCAGGATCTGGCTCACTGTCGAGCGCGAGAATCCCGCGTGCCGGGCGACGTCGACGCTCGTCGCGCGGCGCGCGGGCGGGCGGAGCTCGGAGTCCATGAGGCTATTTTGACACATCTGTTGACACGCGACAGCACAGCTGTCTACCTTTAGTGTCGCGTGTTACTGACACGTGACAGCATCTACACGACGCATGACGAAGGAGTCACCCATGGCGAGGGATTCGGCCAGGAACCAAGCGGAACAGGCGCGCGCGGCGATCGCCGTGAGTGCCGAGGACTCGACCACGGCCGCGCTCGCCGCCGAATCGGTGGGGCAGGCGATCGGCGCCACCGGCCAGCGGCTGAGCATCCGCGAGCGGCTCGCCTACGGCGTGGGCGACGTCGGCGGCAACCTGATCTTCGCCCCGATCTCGGCGTTCCTGCTGTTCTACTTCACCGACACCGTCGGCATCGGGGCGGCCATCGCCGGAACCCTGCTGCTGTTCGGCCGGGTGCTCGACGGCACGATGGACCTCGTTCTCGGCTCCTTCATCGACCGCACCTCCACCCGCTGGGGCAAGGCGAGGCCGTGGATCCTGTTCAGCGCCCCGGTCGTGGTGATCTCGTTCATACTGCTGTTCAACGTGCCTTCCGCGCTGGAGGGCGGCGCGAAAGAGGCCTACGCCTTCATCATGTACTTCCTCTGCCTCGGCGTCGGCTTCGTGGGATCGAACCTCGCGTACCACACGCTGCTCTCGGTGATCACGACCAACTCGAAGATGCGGGTGTCGCTCACGGTCATCCGCACCTTTTTCGCTCTGCTGACCACACTCGTGGTGAACTTCATCACCATCCCGATCGTCACCTCCTCCGGGGGCGGTCAGGCCGGCTGGACCCTCGTGTCGCTCATCTACGGCGCTGTGGCCGCCGCCACCTTCCTGATCGTCTTCTTCGGCACCAAGGAGCGGGTGACGTCGACGCTCCGGGTGGAGTCGGGCAAGAAGATGCCGTTCGGCCAGACCGTCACGATCCTGGTGAAGAACCCGTATTTCTTCCTGGTGTTCGGGTTCTTCCTGCTGAACTTCCTGCTCACGGGCACCAGCGGCGTGGGCATCTACTTCGCCAAGGACGTGCTGGGCGACCCCAACCTGTACAGCTTCCTCGGCCTCATCCAGATCCTCCCGTTGCTGATCGGCATGTGGTTCATGCCCCCGCTGATCGCCCGGTTCGGCAAGCGGCGGCTCATCATGATCGGCGTCGTGGTGACGGTGGCCGGCATCCTGATCACCCTGATCGACCCCTCGAGCTTCACCCTGGTGCTGACGGGCGGGCTCGTGCGCTCAGTGGGTGGCATCCCGATCGCGGCGGCCCTGTTCGCGCTCGTCGCCGACGTCGTCGACTACGGCGAGTGGAAGACCGGGGTGCGGCTCGACGGCATGACCTACGCCGCGGCGACGGCCGGCCAGAACTTCGGCGCCGGCCTCGGCGTGGCCCTCGTGGGGTGGCTCCTGGCCGCCGCGGCCTACGACGGTGCCGCGACCGTGCAGCCCGCTTCGGCGGTGGGTATGGAGGTGTTCCTCTATCTCTGGATCCCGCTCATCGCCACGGTGCTGATGGGCGTCATCATCTACTTCCTGAACATCGACAAGAACCTCTCGGTGCTGCAACGCGACCTCGCCGCACGTCGAGCCGAGCGCGAGGCCGCCGAGGCGGGCGGAACGGAGAACTCATGAAGCGCATCCCCTTCACCGACGGCTGGCGGTTCCGCGAGAAGGTGAACCCGTTCGCCGAGATCGGCGGCCCGGCGGCACCCTACGAGCCGGTGCTGCTGCCGCACGACGCGTCGATCGGGCGAGCTCGTGATCCGCAGGGCGAGGCGGCCGCCGCCTACTTCCGCGGCGGGGCCTACCAGTACCGGGCCGAGTTCGAGACTCCGGCCGGCGCTCCGCACGTCGTGTTCGAGTTCGAGGGCGTGTACCGCGATGCGATGGTGTACATCAACGGCGACTTCGCCGGGCAGCGGCCCAGCGGCTACGCCTCGTTCACGGTCGACGCCGGGCCGCTGTTGCGGCCGGTGGGCGAGTCGAACGAGATCCTCGTCGAGGCGCGGGCCCATCGTGACTCGCGCTGGTACACCGGGGCGGGCATCTACCGGCCGGTCTGGCAGCTCACCGGTGGCGAGGTGCACATCCCGGCCGACGGACTGCGGGTGTCGACTCCGGATGCCGAGGCGAGCGGGGCGACCGTCGAGGTCGCGGTCACGGTCGAGAACTCCGGCAGTCGTATGAGAACGGTCGACGTGGAGGTGACGGTGACCGATCCGGATGGCGCGACCGTCGCGAGCGGGGTCGCCCGGGTCACCACGCGGCCCGGCACCACGGCCCTCTCCCGCCAGCGCCTGCACCTCGCGACACCCGCGCTCTGGAGCGAGCACTCGCCCGCGCTGTACCGCGCCACCGCGCGATTGCTGGGCGACGGGCGGCCGATGGACGAGGCCGAAGCCGTCTTCGGCGTCCGGCGCCTGCAGCTCGACCCGGTCAACGGGCTGCGGGTGAACGGCGAGACCGTGAAGCTGCGCGGGGCCTGCGTGCACCACGACAACGGGCTGCTCGGTGCCGCCACCTTCGCCTCGGCCGAGGAGCGCCGGGTGCGGCTGCTCAAGGAGGCCGGGTTCAACGCCATCCGCTCCTCGCACAACCCGCTGAGCTCGGCGATGCTGGACGCCTGCGACCGCCTCGGCGTGTACGTGATGGACGAGACCTTCGACGTCTGGACCTCGGCGAAATCCGACTTCGACTACTCCCTGCACTTTCCGGAGTGGTGGGAGCGCGACGTGGAATCGATGGTGGTCAAGGACTACAACCACCCCAGCGTCATCTTCTACTCGATCGGCAACGAGATTCCCGAGACCGGTTCGGCGGTGGGCGGGATGCTCGGGCGCGAGCTGGCCGAGAAGGTGCGTTCGCTTGATTCCACACGGTTCGTGACGAACGCGGTGAACGGCATGCTCGCGGTGATCGACGACGTCAAGCGGATGGCCGCGGAGCGGGCGGCCGCGGCGGATGGCGGTGCGGCTGCCGGTGCGGAGGCGGCCGATGGTGGTGCGGGTGCCGAGGAGGGCGCGGGCATCAACACGCTGATGGCGGGTCCCGGCGACTTCATGAACCTGATCGGCGCCTCGCCGTTGGTCACCGAGAAGACCGCCGAGTCGTTCGGGGTGCTGGATGTCGCGGGCATGAACTACCTCGACGCCCGCTATGCGAGCGACCGGGAGCTCTTCCCCAACCGCGTGATCGTCGGCACCGAGACGTTCCCGACCCAGATCGACCGCAACTGGGCTCTGGTGACCGAGTACGGACACGTCATCGGCGACTTCACCTGGACCGGCTGGGACTATCTCGGCGAGGTCGGCATCGGGAGGCCGCAGTATCTCGACGCCGAGCATCCGGAGCCCTCGATCGCGGCGCCGTACCCGTGGATCGCGGCGTGGTGCGGAGACCTCGACATCATCGGCCACCGCCGGCCCGCCTCGTTCTACCGGGAGATCGTGTTCGGCCTGCGCGGCGAGCCCTACATCGCCGTCGTGCGGCCGCGTGACGGCGACGCCACCTTCTATGCCGGGCCGTGGACCTGGAGCGACAGCATCAGCAGCTGGACCTGGCCGGGCCAGGAGGGGTCGCCGCTCACGGTGGAGGTCTACAGCGATGCGGAGGAGGTCGAACTGCTGCTCGATGGGATCTCGCTCGGCCGCCGGGCCGCGGGGCCGGGCAACCGATTCCGTGCCGAGTTCGAGGTGGAGTATCGGGCGGGTGAACTCACGGCCGTGGCCTGGCGGGGTGGTGTCGCTTCGGAGCGCTTCGGGCTGCGGAGTGCGGAGGGCGCGGTCGAGGTCAGGGTGACGGCCGAGCCCGCGTCGATGACGGCGGCGGACGGCTTGGTCTTCGTCGCCGTCGAGCTCGTCGACGCACAGGGAACCGCGGTCACCGGGCCGGATCGCGCCGTGACCGTCTCGATCGCGGGCACGGCGGCGCTGCAGTCCTTCGGCAGCGCGAACCCGGCACCGGACACGGCGTGGGGCTCGCCCACGCAGTGCACCTTCGACGGCCGGGCGCTCGCGATCGTACGCCTCGAGGACGACTCCGAGAGCGTCGTCACGGTGAGCGCGGACGGGTGCCCGTCCGTCGAGCTCACGCTCGGCCGGGCGGCGCCTCGGGCCTGATCGCAGCTCCAGCTGCCGCCCGCCCGCGAGCGGTCGGTGTGCCGCCTTACGACTTCTCGATCGTGCGGCGGCACACCTCGTCCCACGGCGTGGGCTGCATCCCGAAGTGCGCCCGGGTGGCGGTGTCGTCGAGCACGTAGGGGCGGGTCCACTGGTACGAGAGCTCGCCGAGCTCGCGCAGCATCGGGATGACGAGCGCGCCCATCCGCAGCCCGGCGACCGGGATGCGACTCACTGCGACCGGCGGCAGCCCGCCCGCGGCGAGCACCTCGCCGAGCGCCTGGCGCTGGCTGCGCGGCGGGTTGGACGGCACATGCCAGAGTCGGCCGTGCGCCGACGGGTCCTCGGCGGCGGCCACCAGAAGGCGTGCCACGTCGAGCACGTCGGTGAAGGTGTGCGGCATGTCGGGGTCGCCCATCACCCAGGCCCGCTTGCCCCGGCGGGCGGTCGGCAGCTGCCGGGTGATGTGGCCGTTGGCGCCGACGCCCGGGCCGACGTAATCGGAGCCGCGCACCTCTACGGCCCGCAGCTCGCCCGCCTCGTGGGCGGCCTTCGCCTCGGCCCACATCCGGGCCCGCAGCACACCCTTGTGATCGGTCGCGGCATCCGGAAGCCCCTCATACATCGACCCGTCGACGGGACCGTAGGGGTAGAGGTTGCCCGTGATCGCATAGACGGCGCCCGTGCGGCGAGCGGTTTCGAGCAGCGAGGTCGCGAGGGGCGGCCAGGTGGCGTCCCACTTCGTGTAGTCGCCCGGGTTCGCGCAGTTGTAGAGCACGTCGGCTCCGGATGCCAGCTCGGTGAGAGCGGCCGCATCCGTGGCATCCACGCGTGCGCTGGCGACGCCCGGGAGCCCGAGGTCGGTGCCGGAACGGGTGGCCACCACCACCTCCGACCCGCGCTCGGCGAGCAGGCTCGCGACGTGGCGGCCGACGGGGCCGGCTCCGACGATGATGTGGCGATCGGTCATGGTGTCCTCCTTTGGGAGAGCAGTGCTCTCGTTTCTACGATGACAGGCGCCCGAAGTAAAAGCAAGAGCACTGCTCTCTTTTGTTGCGCCTGCTCTCGAAACGCGCCAGGGTGGACGGATGCAGCATCCGAACCCCGAGCGCGCGGCACTCGCGGGCGCGACCCCCGCGCGAGCACAGACCGCCCGTGAACGGGCTCGCGACCAGATCACCGCCGAGATCGTGGCCGCGGCGCGCATCAGGCTCGCCGAGTCCGGGCCGGGCGAGCTCTCGCTGAGGGCGGTCGCCCGCGATGTGGGCATGGTCTCCTCGGCCGTCTACCGGTACTTCGCCAGCCGCGACGAGCTGCTTACCGCGCTACTGGTGCTCGCCTACGACGACCTCGGCTCGGCGGCCGAGCGCGCCGACGCGGCGGTCGCCGACCGCGCTGACGTGATCGGGCGGTGGCTGGCCGCGCTCCGGGCCATCCGCGGCTGGGCACTCGCGCATCCGGGCGACTACGCCCTGCTCTACGGCTCGCCCGTACCGGGCTACGCGGCTCCGCAGGCCACTATCGAACCGGCCGTGCGGGTCATCGTCGTCATCCTGAGCATCGTCACCGAGGCCCACGCGCTGGGGCGGATCGCGACCCCCACGGCTCCGGCCGGACCGGTGACGGCTGCCGCGGAGATGGCCTCGGTCGCCGGCGCGGTCGCTTTTGTGCGCGCGCGGGGCCTTGTGGGCGACGAAGTGCCCACCGAACTCGTCATCCGCACCCTGATGGCCTGGACCACCGTCTTCGGCACGGTCTCCTTCGAGCTCTTCGGCCACCTGGTCGGCTCGGTCACCGACCTCGACGTCTACTTCGATGTGGTCGCCTCCCGCCTCGCCGCCGACCTCGGCTTCAGCGCCCTCCGCTGATCGGGGGCAGTCAGCCCGTCAGCAGCACGTTCGCGTCATCCGGGAGATCTGCGACGACACCGCGGAAGAGCGCATCGTCGATGAGTTCGATCAGGCGCGCGCGACCTCGCTCGGTGGAGTACGTCGGGCCGATCAAGATCGGGACCATCGGCAGCTCCACGGTACCGCGGACACCGGGTCCGGCGCTGGTGTCGATCAGAGCGCTGAGCATCAGATAGCGCCTGACGCGGGGGACGGGCCGGAACGCTATCGATGAGATCGTGAATGCGGGGATCTCGGCGATGAGACGAACTCGAGGGTCGAGGGCCCACAGTTCCAGTGTTCCTTCGCGGGCCGCCCAGATCACGCCCTTCGCGCTGCCGGTGGCGGGCAGGTGAAGTTCGCTCAGTGCCCGGGTCAGGGCCGGCCTCACCGGGGCGGCGAAACTGAGACGGTCGCTGTGTGTTGCCGAGAACGCTCGTCTCTTCTCTGCGGCCTCGGCGAGATAGGCGCGCCGGCGGCGCCTCGCGCGGGTGACTCTGAAGATGACGCTCACGGTGCACACCGGCAGCATGACCGCGAAGTACAGTGTCACGAGCTGCCAGAACAGCGGCAATGCCTCGCGCTGTTCGGCGAGGAAGTAACCGGGGAGCGCGACGAGCAGCACGAACACCAGCCCGAGTGCGCCCAGGCCGAGCAGCTTCATCCGTTGGTCGCGCTCCATGCCCGTCCCGTCCCGTCCCCCGAGCTCCGCGCCGGCCGAGAGCAGGCCCACGCGATCGCTTCACTCTAGCCAGCCGGCACCACCGATGGGGCCGCCCGGACGCGTTGCCGGATCGTGACCCGGCGGGCGCGGCGGGACTGGGATACTGGCGCCATGAGATTCACGAAGATCCTCGCGGCCGCCGTCGTCGTCGTCGCCGCGGCCGCCGGGCTGAGCGCCTGCAGCTCGTCCTCCAGCGACACCCCGAGCACACCGATCGGCGGCGACGTGATCACGCCCGTCTCGATGAGTGCGAACGACCTGCAGGGGGCGAGCGTCGACCTCATCGTCGGCCAGGTGCTCAACATCAACACCGGCGACCTCGCCACCGACAGCTACACGGGCGAGGTGGCCGACACGAAGGTCGCCGAGTTCGTGCCGGGGCAGACCGGCGGATCCGCCGAGCTGAACCCGGGGGTACAGGCTCTCGCGGTGGGAACCACGACGGTCACCATGACCAACGAGCAGGGTGGCATCCAGCCGCTCGAGTTCACCGTGGTGGTCTCGGAGAAGTAGCCCCCGAGACCCGGGCCGGCAGCCGGCAGCGGCTACACCAGCCCGTGCCGGCGGAAGGCGTTCCACACCCCGTCGTCCAGCACGGCCGTGGTCACCTCGTCGGCGTGCGCCTTGATCTCGTCGGTGGCGTTGCCCATCGCGATCCCGACCCCGCACACCTGCAGCATCTCGACATCGTTGCTGCTGTCGCCGATGCCGAGCGAGGCCGACACCGGGATGTCGAGCCGCTCGAGCAGCTGCAGGATGGTCGACCCCTTGTTCACGCCGCCGAGCGACACCTCGCCGCTGCTGCTTCCGAGGTGCGGGATGGTGGCCGTGATCACGTGGAAATCCTCGCCCAGTCCGTCGCGCACCCGCTCGAACGCGGTGTGGTCCGAGCCGAGGAACACCGCCTTGGCGATGCCGGAGAAATCGATCGGACGCACGTTCGAGAACGCCTCGATCGCCGGATGTGCGTCGAGCGCGGCGAGCGACTCGGCGTCGGCCGGGCCGCCGGTCGTGCGCTCCACATCGGCCAGGAGGTACTCGATGAAGCGGTCGCGCACCCCGGCCGAGGGGAACACCTCGGTGTACGACTGCAGGTAGAAATCGATGCCGGCCTGCTCGAAGAACCGCGCCATCCGCTCGGCCGTCTCCGGCGGCATCGTGCGCGAAATCACCAGTTCGTCGCCGATCGCCGCGAAGCCGCCGCCGGCGCTGATGGTGCCGTCGAACCCGATGTCGCGGATGACCGGGTAGATCTCCACCGCCGCCCGCCCGGTGCACACGTACACGAGGTGTCCGTTGCTCCGGGCGGTGCGGATGGCGTCGATGGTGGAGGGGGCGATCCGCTCGCCCGAGTCGATCAGGGTGCCGTCGACGTCGAGGAAGGCGATCCGGGAGGTGCTCATAGGCTTTCGACCCTATCGGGTGAGACTCGCCCCGTTCGTCGCGATCACGTCCTGGTACCAGCCGAACGACTTCTTCTTGAAGCGGTCGAGGGTGCCCGATCCGTCGTCGTTCCGGTCGACGTAGATGAAGCCGTAGCGCTTGCTCAGCTGCGCGGTCGAGGCGCTCACCAGGTCGATGCAGCCCCAGGTGGTGTAACCCATCACGTCCACGCCGTCGGCGACGGCCTCGCCGACCTGCGCGAGGTGGTCGTTCAGGTACGCGATGCGGTAGTCGTCGATCACGGTGGGCACGCCGTCGACGGTCACCAGCTCGTCGCGGGCGCCGAGGCCGTTCTCCACGATGAACAGCGGCTTCTGCCAGCGGTCCCAGAACTGGTTCAGCACCACCCGCAGGCCCACGGGATCGATCTGCCAGCCCCACTCGGAGGCCTTCAGCGTGGGGTTCGCGACGCCCGGGAAGATGTTGCCGGTGCCCATCACGCGCTGGGACTCGTCGGCCGTCTCGCAGATGCTCACGTAGTAGCTGAACGACACGAAGTCGACGGTGTGCTCCTTGAGCAGCGCGCGGTCCTCCTGGGTGATGGCGAGCGTCACGCCCGCCTCCCGCAGCGCCCGCAGGTAGTACCCGGGGTACTCGCCGCGCACGTGGATGTCGCCGAACGCGAGGTTGGTGCGCTCCGTGGTGAGCGCCGCCATCACGTCGTCGGGATCGGGCGTGAGCGGGTAGGTGGGCATGGCCAGCACCATGCAGCCCACCTGCGCGTTCGGCGCGAGCTCACGCGCGGCCTTGGTGGCCAGGGCGCTCGCCACCAGCTCGTGGTGCACGGCCTGGTACAGGTCGCTTTGCGTGAGCTGGTCCTTCGGGGTGTTGATGCCGCCCGACATCAGCGGTGCGTGCAGCACCGAGTTGATCTCGTTGAAGGTCAGCCAGTACTTCACCCGGCTGCCGTAGCGGGCGAACAGCACCCGGGCGTAGCGCTCGTAGAAGCCGATCAGCTCGCGGCTCACCCACCCGTCGTAGGTCTCGGCCAGGTGCAGCGGGGTCTCGTAGTGCGAGATCGTCACGAGCGGCTCGATGCCGTGCTTCAGGCACTCGTCGATCACGCGGTCGTAGAAGGCCAGGCCCTCCTCGTTGGGCTCGAGCTCGTCGCCCTTCGGGAAGATGCGGCTCCAGGCGATCGAGAAGCGGAAGGTCTTGAAGCCCATCTCGGCGAAGAGCGCGATGTCGTCCGCGTAGCGGTGGTAGAAGTCGATCGCCACCTGCTTGAGGTTGTCGTCGGTGGGGCCCTCGGCGCGCGGGGTCGCGATGCCCTGCGGCATCACATCCTGGATCGAGAGGCCCTTGCCGCCTTCGTTGTAGGCGCCTTCGATCTGGTTGGCGGCGGTGGCGCCGCCCCAGAGGAAGCCGTCGGGGAAGACGGGGGCGGATGCTGCACCGGCGGTCGTGGCGGATGCGGGGGTGGTGCTGGTCATCGGTATTGCTCCTTGCAGGTGGTTCGGGTCAGTTCGAGACGAGGGCGGTTTCGGCGGCGACGGCCTCGAACAGCGCGTCGCCGTGGGCGACGGCACCGGCGGCCAGCGGGGTCACCGAGGGATAGAGGTCGCCGTTCGTCACGATCACGGGGGTGGTGAGGTCGTAGCCGGCCGCGGTGATGGCGGCGGCGTCGAACTCGAGCAGCAGCTCGCCGGCGCGCACCTGCTGGCCGCTCTCGACCTTGGGGGTGAAGTGCTGGCCGCCGAGCTTCACGGTGTCGACACCGATGTGGATGAGCACCTCGGCCCCGTCGGCGTGCTGCAGGCCGATCGCGTGTCCGGTGGGGAACACCGCCACGACGCGGGCGTCGAACGGGGCGTACAGCGCGCCGGAGCGGGGGCGGATGGCGACACCCGAGCCGAGCGCGCCACTGGCGAACGCGGCATCCGTCATCTCCGACAGCGGCACGACGGTGCCGTCGAGCGGGCTCTCGATGACCAGATCCTTGCTCTCGGCCAGGGCCTCGGCCTCGGCGGCCGGCTCCTTGAAGCCGACGAACACGGTGAGCAGGAAGGCGATGGCGACCGCCGCGACCACACCGATGATCAGGGCGACCGGGCTGCCGGTGCCGAACAGCGCCGGCAGGGCCAGCAGCGAGGGCAGCGCGAAGCTCCCGGATGCCACGCCGCCGGCCGAGATGATGGCGCCGCCGACCACACCGCCCGCGATGCCGAACGCGAACGGGCGCTTCAGCGGGAGGTTGATGCCGTAGATGGCGGGCTCGGTGACGCCGGCGATGAAGCCCGAGAGCGTGGCGGGGGCGGCGAGCGACTTGAGGTTCTTGTCCTTGGCGCGCACCCAGACGCCCGCGGCGGCCGCGGCCTGGGCCAGCACTGCGGCGAACAGCGGGGCGAGCAGGTAGATGGTGCCGGTGTTCTGCAGTTCGAGGGTGAACAGCGGCACGAAGGCCCAGTGCAGGCCGAAGATCACGAACACCTGCCAGAGGCCGCCCATGATGGCGCCGCCGAGCCACGGCACGGCCGCGAACACCCAGCCGATGCCGTCCGCCAGCAGGGTGCCCAGCAGGTTCGCGAGCGGGCCGATGACGAGGAAGGTGAGCGGAACGAGGATGAGCACGACGATCATCGGCGTGACGAAGCGGCGGATGGCCGAGGGCAGCTTGGCGTAGAGGAAGCGCTCCATGTAGCTCTGCAGCCACACGATCACGATCACCGGGATGACGCTCGAGACGTAGCTGACCATGGTGACGGGCAGGCCGAAGAAGGTCACGCCCTCGGCGCCGTTCAGGGCCACGATCGACGGGTAGACCAGTGCGCCGGCCATGGCCAGGGAGGTGAACTGGCTCGAGCCGAAGTACTTCGCGGCCGTGATCGCGATGGCCAGCGGCAGGAAGTTGATGAAGGCGTCGGAGAGCGCGTTCAGGATGACGTAGGTGCTCGTGGTGGCGTCGATCCAGCCGAAGGTGACGGCGGCGGCGAGGAAGGCCTTGAGCAGGCCCGTGCCGGCGAGGGCCCAGAGCAGCGGGGTGAAGATCGCGGCGATCATGGCGATGAAGCGGCTGAAGAGGTTGACCTTCTTGCCGCCGGCGGCGCCGCGCGCACCGGGACCGTCTTCGGTGGAGCCGCCGGCGAGGCCGGAGATGCCGCCGATCGCGGCGAACACTTCGGGCACCTCGTTGCCGATCACGACCTGGTACTGACCGCCGGCCTCGGCGGTGGTGATCACGCCGGGGGCCGACTTCACGGCCGCCTTGTCGATCTTCGACTCGTCCCGGATGACGAACCGCAGGCGCGTTGCGCAGTGCACGAGCGACTGCACGTTCTCCTCGCCGCCGACGCCTTTCAGCACCGCGGCCGCTGTCTTGGAGTAGTCCATCGGATCCACTCGCCTTCTGCCGCTGCATCGCGGCTCTCGTTCGGGTTGAGGCGCCGACGGGCCGATCCGCTCGCCTTGTGTGTTTTGGGCAAAAAAATAACCTGAACTCGGCCATCGTCTTTCGACGAAGGGAGTTCAGGTTTTGCCCGCTGGCGCGGTTACAATCCGTGACGCTTCAGCAGGGCAACTGTGCCCTGCGCCAGCGACGATAGCACAGGCTCAGCCGGGCTCGCCAGGCGCATCCGGTGCGCCCGAGGGCGTCGCATCCGCCGCCACCTGGTTGGCCAGGCGCTCGACGTGCACGATCACGTAGAGCAGTTCTTCGTCGGTGAGCTCGGATCCGGTGGCGGCGCTCACGTACGACTTGACGTCTTCGGCGATGGCGTACGAGCGCGGATAGCTGCGTTTGGCGAACTCGAAGAACGAGGTGTCGGAGCCGCGCAGCATCGATTTCGCCACCAGCCGCTGCAGCAGGAACTGGATGTGCAGGATGAAGCGGGCGTAGTCGGCGCTGCCGGTGTCCAGGTGCACGCCGAGGCCCTCCTCGACCGTGCCGACGACGTGCTGCAGGCGGCGGAACAGCAGGGCGGCCGTGCCGTTGGGCTCGTCGCGGGTGGCGTTCAGCAGGTGCATGGTGAGGAAGACGGCCTCCTCGCGCGGCAGTTCGGTGCCGAGCTGGGCGCTGATCGAGGTGGCCATCGCGGCGGCGGCGGCGAACTCCTGCGGATGCAGTACCCGCAGTTCGGGCATCGAGGTGCTCGGGATGCGGATGCCCTTCTGCAAGCGCTCGAGCACGTACTGCACGTGGTCGATCACCGCGAGCGGCAGCCGGCGCCCGAGGCTGCGGCCGAGCGTGCGCTCCGCCTCGTCGACGGCGCGCGTGACGGCCTCGATCACCGGATACGGCACGTCCGTCAGCAGCTGCCGGGCATGCTCGGCCTCGCTGCCCTGGTCGAGCACGAACGTCTTCTCGACCTTGGTGTCGTCGAGGGTGTCGCCCGACTTCAGCTGGAACCCGAGCCCGCGCCCCATCAGAACGCGCTCCTGCCCCGACTCGTCGATCGACACGACGACGTTGTTGTTGAGCACCTTGTGCACGGCGACGCCGCCCACTCCGCCGCCTCCGCTCGCCATGCGGCCATTCTAGGGATGCCCGCCGTGCGGCCGCCGCGTCTGGTCTCGGCTCGGCTGGCGGGCAGAGCGGGCGGCGGTAGCGTGTGGGCATGAGTGCGGGCGGCGACGGGGGATGGCGGGAGGTCGCTGCGGGGGTGTTCCAGCGGCGGTACGATCCCGTGGACGTGTCAGTGGGGGCGATCGTGGGGCCGGCGGGCGTGGTGATCGTCGACACCCGCAACAATCCGCGCGAGGGCGAGGAGATCCTGCGGGATGCCGAGGAGTTCGGGGTGCCGGTCGTCGCCGCGGTGAACACGCACGCGCACTACGACCACAGCTTCGGCAACCAGGCGTTCGCGGCGCGGGGCATCCCGATCTACGGGCACGCCGGCATCGCGGCGCACTACGAGCGGTTCGAGGGGCCTCGGCTGACTCGGGTGCAGGCTGATCCCGGTAGGGAGCCCGACAAGGACTGGGCCGGGGTGCACCTCACCCCGCCGACCGTGCCGGTGAGCGCTGTGACGGTGCTGACGGCCGGGGGACGGGAGATCGAACTGCAACCCCTGCCACCCGGGCACACCGATACCGACTTGGCGGTGCGGGTTCCGGATGCCGCGGTGTGGCTGCTCGGCGACGTGATCGAGCAGTCGGGGGCGCCGATGTTCGGCTCGGGGTCGTATCCGTTGCGCTGGGGTGCGGCTTTACGGGGGCTGCTCGAGCGGATCGGGCCGGCCGACGTGATCGTGCCGGGCCACGGTGAGGTGGTCGACCGGGCGTTCGTGGCCGAGCAGGCACGGCTGCTCGAGGAGGTCGCGGCGATGGTGCGGCGGGCAATCGAGGCGGGCACGCCCGTCGACGACGTGCTGCCGCCCGACGAGCTCGCGGCCTACTGGCCCGATTGGATGCTGCGCTCGGCGCTACGGGCCGGGAGCGGTTCAGAAATGCAGAAATAGCGACGACCGAAGCCATATACGGCCCCGGTCGTCGTTATTTCTGCACTTCTGAACCGAATGGGCCGGCGAACCGGTTCGCGGCGGCGGTGCTCAGTCCTTCTTCGGCTTCAGCTTCTTCAGGGACTCGGGCTTGTGCACGGCCTCACGGCCCGACTTCTCGCTCTTCACCAGGAACTGCGGGTCGTCGGAGTCGGCGCGCACGGTGCGGCCCGCGGCCTCGGTGTCGGAGGTGATCTTCTTCTCGACGGAACCCGAGGTGGTGGTGCCGTGCGTTGACCAGGAGACCCGGTCGCCCTTGGAGAGTTCATCGGCCATGGCCCCCACGGTACGCCCGGCGAGTCCGCACGGCGAGGGCACCTGACGGATGGGCCGGCAGCGATCGGGGGATGCGGCTTCGGCCACTGGTGCGAGACTGAGGAAATGAGCGTGCTCGACGACATCCGGATCGAGGTGGCCCAGCATCCGTCGAACGCCTGGGCGCGGGAAGCGGGATACGCCCCGCTGTTCGTGGCCTCGGAGAGCTCGCGCATCCTGCTCGTCAGTCAGGCACCGGGCCGCCGCGCGCAGGCCTCGGGCATCCCGTTCGACGACCCGAGCGGAGTGCGGCTGCGCTCCTGGCTCGGCATGACGGATGCCGAGTTCTACGACCCCGGGAACCTCGCGATCGTGCCGATGGACTTCTACTACCCGGGCAAGGCCACCAGCGGAGATGTTCCGCCGCGGGCGGGCTTCGCCGCCCGGTGGCATCCGCCGATCCTGGAGCAGCTGACGGACGTGCGGCTCACGATCCTCGTGGGCGCCTACGCGCAGAAGCACTACCTCGGCCGGCGGCGTGCGCCGTCGCTGACCGAGACCGTGCGGGCTGCCGCGACCTACGAGCCGTTCTTCCCGATCGTGCACCCTTCGCCGCTCACGCAGGGCTGGCGCCTGCGCAACCCCTGGTTCGAGGCCGAGACGGTGCCGCTGCTGCAGACCCAGGTGCGCGCCGCGCTCGCCGCATCCTGACTCCTCCCGATCCGGCAGGTCAGGCCAGGGCCGCGCGGAGGGAGCGCACGATCTGCGCTCGGGATGCTGCGCCCGCGCGGGTGGGCAGCACCGGGTACACGTGCACCTGGCCGGCGCCCTCGTGGAACTCGAGGTCGACGCCGGCGGCCGACGCCTTCTCGGCGAGCAGGTGCGCATCCGGGTTCAGCACGTCGCGCGTGCCGGTGTAGAGCGAGATCGGCCCGAGGGCCAGGAGTTCGCCCTCGAGCGGGCTGACGACGGGATCGAGCAGATCGCGGTCGCCGCGCCACAGCTCGGCCAGCACCTTGCCGCCGGGCACGGCGAGCCACGGATCGGTGGGCTGCACGATCGGGATGCGCGGGTTGCTCCAGCTGAGGTCGAGCGCGGGCGAGATCAGCACGGTGCGCGGCAGCACGATGCCGTGCCGGTCGCGCAGCAGCTGGGCCACCGACAGCGCGATCTGGCCACCGGCCGAGTCGCCGGCGAGGGCGGTGGCGCCGTGGCTCTCGAGGTTCTGCCGCACGAGCGCGACGACTCCGTCGGCGACCTCCGCGGCCGTGCCGAACGGCACCAGCGGGTAGATCGGCAGCGTCACGGTCGTGTTCGCCTCGGCCGCGATCTGCGCCGCGAGCGTCCAATGCTGCGACACGATCTCGTTCACCCAGCCGCCGCCGTGCACGTACACGACGCTGCCGCGCGGGCCGCCCTTCCGCGGGGTCACGGTGTACACAGGCCAGCCCACGGGCGACTCGCGCGCGACATCCACCCGCACATCGGGCCGCAGCCGCCCGGGCGGCCCGTACGTCGCCGGCCGCAGTTCGCGCTCGCGCACGCGACGCCGCGCTCCGTCGGCGGTCACGAACACGCGGTTCGCCCGCATCAGGCGCAGCAGGGGAGGGATGAGGGCGCTGGGAACCGTGACCATGCCTCCATCCTCCGCCCGCACCCTGGCACTCCGCTCCACCGGCCGCGCTAACGGCATCCTCAGGGCTGCAGCACCACCTTGATGCAGCCGTCCTCCTTGTGCTTGAACAGCTCGTACATGCGGGGGGCCTCTTCGAGCGGAACGCGGTGCGTCACGAGGTCGTCGATGCCGAGCGGATCGGCGGGATCCTCCACCAGCGGCAGGATCTCGTCGCGCCACCGGTGCACGTTGCACTGCCCCATCTTGAGCGTGATGCCCTTGTCGAACATGGTCATGAACGGCACCGGATCGGCGGCACCCGCGTAGACCCCGCTGAGCGAGACCGTGCCGCCGCGGCGCACGGCGTCCAGCGCCAGCAGCAGAGCGGCCAGGCGGTCGACACCGACCGTGGTGGCGGCCTTCTTGGCCAGCGTCTCCGGCAGCAGACCGGCCGCCTTCTGCAGGAACGAAGCGCCGGGGTTGCCGTGCGCCTCCATACCCACCGCGTCGATCACCGAGTGCGGACCACGCCCGTCGGTGAGCTCGCGCAGGCGATCGAGCACGTCGTCGGTGAGGTCGAGCGTCTCGACGCCGTGCCGCTCGGCCATCGCACGTCGCTCCGGCACGGGGTCGACCGCGATCACGCGGTGCCCGAGGTGCACCCCGATGCGCGAGGCCAGCTGGCCCACCGGCCCCAGGCCCAGAACGGCCAGTACCCCGCCCTCCGGAAGCTCGGCGTACTGCACGCCCTGCCAGGCGGTCGGCAGGATGTCGGAGAGGAACAGGTAGCGCTCGTCGGGCAGCTCGGTGCCCACCTTCAGCGCGTTGAAGTCGGCGAACGGAACCCGCAGCCGTTCCGCCTGGCCGCCGGGCACCGATCCGTAGAGCTCGGTGTAGCCGTAGAGCGAGGCGCCGGTGCCGGTGTCGCTGTTCTGCGTGGTCTCGCACTGCGAGGTGAGTCCCTGCTCGCACATGGGGCAGTGGCCGCAGGCGATCACGAACGGGATGACGACGCGGTCGCCCACGGCGAGCTTCTCGACGGCCGATCCCACCTCCTGCACGATGCCCATCGGCTCGTGCCCCAGCACGTCGCCTTTGGCCAGGAACGGCCCGAGCACGTCGTACAGGTGCAGATCCGATCCGCAGATCGCGGTGGAGGTGACGCGGATGACCACGTCGGTCGGATCCTGGATCACCGGATCCGGAACATCGATGACGGTGACCTTCTTCGTGCCTTGCCAGGTGAGAGCTCTCATGGTCTCGGCCTACTCCTGGGCCGGTTCTCAGGCAACGGGGTCGCCACTCGTGGCGGCCGGGGCGTACGCTCCACGGCATGAGCGACCCCCGCGACGACAGCATCCCGACCGACAGCGACCAGACCGACAGCACGCCGGCAGACAGCACCCAGACCGACGACGTGGAGATGCTGGGAGGCGCCGGGCCCGACCCGGCGCAGTCGGCGAGCAAGGATCCGGAGGACTGGGTCACGGGCGACGAACCGATGACCGGCCCCCAGAAGAGCTACCTCGACACCCTCCTGCGCGAGGCCGGCGAAGAGCTGCCGGCCACCCTCACCAAGGCGGAGGCCTCCGAGCACATCGACCGGCTGCAGAAGCTCACCGGTCGCGGCCAGTAGCGCCCGGCTCCAGAAGCACCGTCAGAACCTCCCGGAGCGGCCCGGCGAGGTCCTCCTCGCTTGCCGACGTCAGCGGCTCGAGCCCGGTCGACGAGCGCAGGATGACGAGCCCGAGCGCGGTGGCCATCGCGATCTGCGCGCGCAACAGGAAGCGGTGGTCGTCGACGGCGTCGGGGCCGGATCCGGATGCCTCGGCCAAGCGCCGCGCGAACCCTTCCAGCGTGGAGCGGCGGATGCCGTCGGCGTGCTCGTCGCCCGAGGAGCGCAGCAGCAACAGCAGCATCTGCGCCTGTTCGCCGTTGGAGGCTCCGGACGCCGAGTCGATCATCCGCTGCAGGACCCGCTCCACGGTCGTACCCGGCTCGGCGGGCCGGGCGAAGGCCTCGGCGACCCGGCTGATGCAGGCTTCGAAGAGGCCTTCCTTCGAGCCGAAATAGCGGTTGATCAGGGCCACGTTCACGCCGGCGTCGGCCGCGATGTCGCGAACGGTGGTGGAGCCGTAGCCGTCGCGGGCGAAGCGCCGGCGCGCGGCCTCGAGCAGCAGAGCTCGGGTCAGGTCGGCGTCGCGGCCGCGCACGGGGGGCGGGACGTCGGTGGACGCGTCGATGGTGGGTTCGGAGGTCATGGGTCTCATCTCGTCCCGAGCCACGGTACAGCCCGGTTTCCGGCGTGTAAACGATTGTTGACTTCGGTCAAGAAGTGCGTATCATCGCTAAGTCAGCATTTGTTTACATCAACGCCCCATGACCCGGAGAACAATGAACCCCACCATCCAGGAGCCGCGGACCGGCTCCGTCCCGGCGGTCACCCGCCGCCCGAACACGGTGCTCATCGTGCTCTACCTCTCGCTCGGCGGCCTGTCGTTCGCCGTGCTGCAGTCGCTCGTCGCGCCCGCGCTCAGTACCATCGGCAGCGACCTCGGCGTCTCCACCAGCGACGCCTCCTGGGTGCTCACCGCCTACCTGCTCTCGGCCGCCGTGCTGACCCCGGTGCTCGGCCGCCTCGGCGACATGGTCGGCAAGCGCCGGATGCTCATCGTGGTGCTGAGCCTGCTGCTGGTCGGCACGGTTCTGGCAGCCCTCGCCCCCAACCTCGGCGTGCTGATCATCGGCCGTGCCCTGCAGGGGGCGGCCGGCGCGATCATGCCGCTCTCGATCGGCGTGGTGCGCGACGAGCTGCCGCGCGACAAGGTGGGTGTGACGATCGGTCTGCTGTCCGCCATCTTCGGTGTGGGCGCGGGCGTCGGAATCGTGGCCGCCGGCCCGATCGTCGAGAACCTGTCCTGGCACTGGTTGTTCTGGCTGCCCGCCGTGCTCGTGGTCGTCGCTCTGCTCGGCGTCATCTTCGGGATGCCCGAATCGCCCGTGAAGAAGCCGGGCCGGCTCGATCTGCCGGGCGCCTTCATCCTCTCGGTGTCCCTGGTGTCGCTGCTGCTGGCGATCAGCGAGGGCGAGAACTGGGGCTGGGGATCGGCGGGCACCATCGGCCTGCTCGCGCTCGGCGTGGTGGCGCTCGCGGTGTTCGTGTTCGTCGAGCTACGGGCCAAGGAGCCGCTGGTGGACATGCGGCTGATGAAGATCCGCGGGGTGTGGACGGCGCACATCGTGGCCCTGGTGTTCGGCTTCGCGATGTTCGGCACCTTCGTGCTCGTGCCCACGCTGCTGCAGCTGCCGACCGCCACCGGGTACGGCTTCGGCGAGTCGGTCTCGTCGGCCGGGCTGTTCCTGCTGCCCACCGTCGTGATGATGGTGATCTTCGGGCCGGTGGCCGGCATCCTGGTGCGCAAGGTCGGCCCGAAGCCGCCCATGGCGCTCGGCGGGTTGTTCGTGGTGGCCGCCTTCCTGCTCCCGGCGATCTCGCACGGCGAGCTGTGGCAGATCGTGGTGTCGGGCATCCTCACCGGTGCGGGTATCGGCCTGGCCCTGGCATCGACCTCGAACGCCATCATCGAGAGCGTGCCGGCCACGCAGACCGGTGAGGCGATCAGCGTCAACACCGTGGCCCGCACCATCGGCAGCAGCATCGGCACGGCGGTCATCGCCGCACTGATCACCTCCAACAGCACGCCGCAGGGCCTGCCGCTGGACGACGCCTTCACGATCGGCTTCTGGGTGTGCGCCGGCGTGGCCGTGCTCGCCGTCGTCGGCGCGCTCGCGGCGCCCTCCATGAAGAAGCGTCGCGAGCAGGCGGCCGCCCTCGGCATCGACGACCTGCCCGACGAGGCCGACGAACTGCACCTGGGTCAGCGGCACGAGAGCTGAGCTCACCTGCCGCATTCGCTCAGCGGATGCGTGAAAACGAGGAGCGACGCCCCAGACGACGTCGCTCCTTGTTGTTTCTGCATCCGCTGACCGAACTGCGGATGCGGACGCGCTATTTGGCCAGGAACTCCAGCACGGCCGTGTTCCACTCCTCGGCGTGGCTGACGTTCACGCCGTGCGGCGCGCCCTTCACCACGTAGAGCTCCGAGCCGGGGATCGCGGCGTGCGTGCGCGCTCCCGAGCCCTCGAACGGCACGGTACCGTCGCCGTCGCCGTGGATCACGAGCGTCGGTACGGTGACCGCCGCGAGATCGTCGCGGAAGTCGGTGTTGGCGAAGGAGGCCATGGCCTCCAGTGCGGCGATCTTGGAAGCCTGCTCGGCGAGCGCGAGCGCCTCCTGGCGCTGCTCCTCGGTGACTTTGAGCTCGCCGTCGACCGAGAAGAACTGGGTGGTGAAGTCGTCGAAGAACGCGTCCTTGTTCGCGGTCAGCGACGCGGTCATCTTCGCGGCCTCGGAGACCTCGAGCGGACCGTCGGGGTTGCCCGGCGTGTGCAGCAGGTACGGCGGCACGGCCGAGGCGAAGACGACACTGTGCAGGCGGCCGACGCCGTGACGCGACGCGTAGCGGGCGACCTCGCCGCCGCCCATCGAGAAGCCCACGAGGGTGACGTCGTTCAGGTCGAGGGCGCCGAGCACGGCCTCGAGGTCGTCGGAGAGGGTGTCGTAGCCGTATCCGGTGAGCGGCTTGTCGCTGCGGCCGAATCCACGGCGGTCGTAGGTGATGACGCGGTAGCCGGCCTCGACGAACGCCGGAACCTGCTCCTTCCAGGACTCGCCCGAGAGCGGCCAGCCGTGGATCAGCACGACCGGTCGGCCGGTGCCGCCGGTGTCGTCGACGTGCAGGTTCGTGTCTCCGAGGAGGCCGTGGTGTGCGGTGATCTCTGACATGAGGTGGTGCCCTTCTGCGCCGCTGTCGCGGCGCTCCTGGATCATTCGGACCCGTCCGCGACTTCGGTTCGGGATGCGCGTCGGGGCTTGCCAGACGGGTCGCCGATGCGTTACGGCGGCTCAGTCCCGCGGGCGGCGGATGCGGATCGGACCGCGCACCGTCGCGAGGTCGACCACCTCGCCGTGCTGCGTGATCTCCACCTCGCCGCGCTCCACCAGCTCCTGAGCGGCGGCCCGCGCGGCATCCATCAGTCCGCGCCAGTCATCGCCGCCGACTGCACGGGCGGCATCCGAGGGGCAGATGCTCGAGGTGGGTTCGCGGGAGTCGAGCAGCGTGCCGATGGTCTCGCGCAGCCGGGCATCCGTGCTCGCAGATCCGTCCGGCCGCATCGGTTCCTCGCTCACGCCGGCGGCACCGCCTCGTGGCCGGGCCGCCCGTGGGTGCGCCGGTCTTCTTTCATCTCCGCCTCGAAGAGGTGGCGCCGGCCGCCGACGAGCTGGTCGCGCGCCTCGCGCTCGGCCGTACGCAGGGCGGCGTAGTACCCGTCGTCGTACTCCTCGACGAGCTGGAACGTCCAGCGCCCGTCGATCACGTTGAGCCCGATCAGCTCCCGACGGATGCGCGCGGCCAGCTCGGTGTGGCCGGCCTCCTCGAGGGCGTCGACCGCCTCGCCGAGGGTGAGATCGGCCTTGCCGGTGAGGCGGTGGAAGCCGTAGAGCATGCCGCGGGCCTGCTCGACGACCTCCAGCGCCTCGGAGAGCTTGCCGAGCGCCGCCACCGTCGCATCCGTCACCCCGTCGGGGCGCCGGTGCTCGGGGGACGGCTGCTCACGGTCGCTGTGCTCGGCGGATTCCATGCACCCAGCCTGCTCCTCGCGGCTCAGGCCTGCACGTCTCCGCGCCACTCGCCCGTGGCAGAACCCTGCTTCTCGATGAACTCCTTGAAGTTCTGCAGGTCTTTCTTCACGGCGTGCGATCCGGCGCCCACAAGGGAGCCGACCTTCTCGAGCAGGCCCTCGGGCTCCCAGTCGATCTGCACGGTGACGCGCGACGTGGTGTCGGTGAGCTTGTGGAAGGTCACGACGCCGGCGTGCTCGGTGTCGCCACCCGTGCTCGTCCACGCCACGCGCTCGTCGGGGTGCTGCTCGGTGACGACGGTGTCGAACTCGCGCTCGGCGCCGCCGACCTTCACCTTCCAGTGGCTGTGCGTGTCGTCGGTCTGAGTGATCGACTCCACCTCGTCGAGGAAGTGCGGGAAGGACTCGAACTGGGTCCACTGGTTGTACGAGGTGGTGACGGGCACGTCGACGTCGATGGTCTCGATGATCTGGGCCATGGGGATAGCGTTCCTTCGATTCACGGGCGACGGCATGCCGCCCCTGCCCTCAGCCTGCGCCCGTTACGTGATCCGGCCACCCCCTTGCGCCTGACCGTCCGCTGTGTTTCTGCGGTACTTGCCCAAGGGCAACCACTTTGTCAAGTCCCTGGCGGATCCGGGGAAGCGGAGTCAACTGGCAAGGTGCCCGCGGATGGGCTCGGTGCGACTAAGGAGAACCTCGATGAGCAGACGAACGGATCGGCGGGTCTTCACCCACCTCGTGCAGCACAACGGGACTCACTACCGAACCACCGAAGAGATGGCCGGCATCTTCCTGCGCGGTGCCACGGCACTCGTGCGCAGCGGTTCGATCGAGCTGCTCCCGCTCTCGCACTCCGGCGGGGTCGACCTGCTTCTGGTCGCACCGGAGACGGTGTGGACGGTGACCGTGGCCGCTGCCGAGTTGCCCAGCCGTGAGACCGCGCCCGCTCCGCACCTGCGCGCGGTGTCCTGAACCGCGGTCCCGCGCGGGTCCCTCGGGTCTCCCGGTTCTAGTCGGGGGCGCCCGACAGCACGCGGGGACCGTTTTCCCGCACGGCCTGCAGGATCGCCGACACGTCGGCGTACACCTCCGCCGCGCCGGCCTCGCGCAGTTCCTCCTCGCCGATGCCCCCGGAGAGCACGCCGAGCGTGCGAACACCCGCGCGGGCGGCGGCGATCACATCCCAGCGGGTGTCGCCGATCATCACGGCCTCCGCGGCCGTAACCCCGGCCTTCTCCAGCGCCGAGACGATGATGTCGGGCTCGGGCTTGGCGGTCTCGACGTCGTCGGCGTTCGTGGCCTCGAAGAGGTGCTCGTCCACGTCGAGGCGGCGGCTCAGCACCTCGAACTCCTCCGGCGGAGCGGATGTCGCGAGCACCACGCGAAGGCCCAGCCCGTCGAGTGCGGCGATCAGCTCGCGTGCTCCTGCGAACGGCCGCAGCCGCGACTTGAGCGGTTCGTAGTGCACAGTGTGCCGATCCGTCGCCCGCTCGCCCAGCTCGTCGACCCGGTCGACGAGCGCGGCCTCGAGCAGCTTGGCCGAGTCCAGCCCGATCGACCGGTGGATGGTCCAGGCGTCGACCTCGGCGCCCACGTCGTCGAACGCACGCATCCACGCGTCGACGTGCAGGTAGTTGGAGTCGATCAGGGTGCCGTCGATGTCGAAGAGCACCGCGCGGAGTGCCGGAGGGGTGTCGTTCGGGGAGGAGGTCATCCTCGTCACTCAAGCACCGATCGCGCTCGGCGGCACGGGGGTCGTGTCGGCGAGGTGGCGGCACCGGCGTAACGTCGGAGGATGACCGTCGTCATCGCCTTCCTCGCCAACATCCTCGTCGCGATCGCGAAGTCGGTCGTGGCCGGTCTCACCGGATCCGCGTCGATGCTCGCCGAGGCCGCTCACTCGTGGGCGGATGCGGGCAACGAGATCTTCCTACTGATCGCCGACCGGCGCGCCGGCAAGAAGCGCGACCGCGAGCATCCGCTCGGCTACGGCCGGGACGCCTACATCTTCTCGTTGTTCGCGGCCTTCGGCATCTTCACCGTGGGCGCCGTCGTGTCGGTGTATCACGGCATCCAGAGCCTGGCCGCGCCCGAGGCGGTGGAGGACTACACGCTCAACTACATCGTGCTGGCGGTCGCGTTCGTGCTGGAGGGCTTCTCGCTGCTGCAGTCGATCCGGCAGGGGCGCCATACCGCCGCCCGGTACGGCCGCGGCTTCTTCGACTACGTGGTGAACGGATCGAACACCACGCTGCGCTCGGTGTTCTTCGAAGACACCGCGGCGCTGATCGGGCTCGTGATCGCCGCGACCGGGATCGGGCTGCACCAGGCCACGGGCGACCCGGTGTGGGATGCGCTCGGCTCGATCGCCATCGGCGTGCTGCTCGGCGGGGTGGCCCTGCTGCTGATCAGCCGCAACCGGCGTTATCTGCTGGGGGCGCAACCGAGCGAGCAGTTCCGCGACCGGATGGGGCGCGCCCTGCTCGCGCACCCCGAGATCGAGCGGGTCACCTCGCTGTATCTCGAGTTCAGCGGTCCGGGGAAACTGTTCCTGGTGGCGGCCGTCGACCTGGTGGGCGACGAGGCCGAGCACGGTGTGGCCGAGCGGCTGCGGCGACTCGAGGGCGAACTCGAGAACGGTGAGGAGCTGATCGGCAAGGCCGTGCTGACGCTCTCGGTGGCCGACGAGTCCTCGCTCGCGTTCTAGAGTCGTGCGGCGGG
>NZ_JAHFUW010000048.1 GCF_023264855.1 Herbiconiux sp.
GGGGTGCACCGCCGGTCGCACCGGCCCGGGCAGGCGCGGCGTCCGCTCCCCCGGCCGAAGAGCACACCGTCATCCGCGGGGCCGCTCCCGCTGCTGTCGCCGGGGGTTCCCGCCCGGGCGGGGCGAGCCCGGTCGCCGGCTCCGGCAGCGCATCCGGCACCGGCGCAGCATCCGGCACCCGCTACGGCCGCCGCGGCTTCGACGAGCCGGCCCTCGAAGAGACGCTGCACCGCGACTCCGCAGCCGCCCTCGTCGACGGCGAGCCCGAGGCCCGCCGCTCGCGCAAACTCCCCTACATCCTCGGCGCGATCGGCCTGGTGCTGGTGCTCGGCATCGGCGGCATCGTGTTCGCCCTGAACGGCGGCATCAGCCCGGCCTCCGACGACATCGCGGTCACCGACAAGCCGGTCGACCCGATCAAGGTCGAGGACGCGGTCGTGCCGGCACCCGTCGGTGTCAGCGGCACCGCCTCGGCCGAAGGCGTGGTCTTCACCTGGACGAACCCCGATCCGCAGCCCGGCGACCGCTACATCTGGAACCCGGTCGTGACCGGCGCCGAGGAGGCCCAGGCGACGAGGGTCGACGGAAGCACCGTCACCGTGCCGCTCGCCGACGGGCAGAGCCAGGTGTGCATCGACGTGGTGCTCTTGCGCAGCAACGGCAAGGGCTCCGAACCGACGACGGGATGTGGCCCATGACGCCCGATACCAGCAATGACAGCACCGGCCCCGGCACCGGCACCTCGATCGACGAGAGCACCATCCCGCCGGGGGCCGCCACGACGCGCCCGCACTCCGACGCCAGCGTGGAGTTCTGCGGCGAGTGGTTCACCCTCGACCGCGAGAAGCCCTTCGAGATCGGTCGCGAGGCCGACCTCGACATCGACGACAACCAGTACCTGCATCGGCGCTTCCTGCAGATCTCGAACGTCGACGGCATGTGGTGGCTCTCGAACGTGGGCTCCCGGCTCTCCGCGACGGTCTCGGATGCCAGCCGCACCATGCAGGCCTGGCTCGCCCCGGGCGCGCGCATGCCGATCGTGTTCGGCCTCACCACGGTCGTCTTCACGGCGGGCCCCACGAGCTACGAGTTCACCGTGCACACCAGCACGCCCACGTTCGTCGACTCGAGCCCGGTGCCCTCGGGCAGCGGCGCGACCACCGTCGGCGCCGTCACCTTCACCGCCTCGCAGAAGCTGCTCATCCTGGCCCTCGCCGAGCCCATGCTGAAGCGCGAGGGCACCGGCACGAGCGAGATCCCCTCGTCGCAGATCGCGGCGGAGCGGCTCGGCTGGGCGCTCAGCCGCTTCAACCGCAAGCTCGACAACGTGTGCGACAAGCTCAGCCGCACCGGCGTCGACGGGCTGCGCGGCGGGGTCGGCGCGCTGGCCACCAACCGGCGGGCACGGCTGGTGGAGTACGCCGTGCTCTCGCGGCTGGTCACCAAGGCCGACCTTCCCCTTCTCGACCAGCCCCACGACGACCCCGCGAACGACGAGCGGTAGCACCGGCACCGCCGGCGCATCCCGCGACCCGACCCCGCAACCCAGGCAACCCCAGCAACAGGACAGGTATCAGGTACTGACGGATGCGCATCAAGGCAAGCCTCCGCCGCCCGGGCGGCAGCACCAGCAAGCTGCAGATCACGGCCGACGCCACGGCGAGCGTCGCCGACATCGCCGAGGCCATCTACGTGGCCGACCCGCAGCGCGGCGAGGCCGTGGCACCGGCCGGCCTCACCCTGCAGGTGACCGGCTCGGGCGGGGAGCCGCGCGCGCTCGATCCCTCGTCGAACCTGCTCGACGCCGGGGTTCGCTCGGGATCGGTGCTCGAGATCGTGCGCCACAGCGAGGGCTTCACCTCGTCGAGCCAGGGGCCGGCAGCGGCGACGCTGCGGGTGCTCAGCGGTCCGGATGCCGGGGCCGAGTACCCGCTGCCGTTCGGCTCGAGCTACATCGGCCGCGAGCGCGGCATCGACGTGCGCCTCTCCGACGGGCTGATCTCCAAGCGGCACGCCCGCATCAACATCGGCGAGCACGTCGAGATCATCGACATGAACTCGGCCAACGGCCTGCTGATGGGCGGCGAGCAGGTCGCCCGCACGACGCTCTCCTCGGCCGACGTGGTGGTGCTCGGCGACACCGCGATCTGCATCGTGCCGCTGCAGCGACTCGGCGGCGCGGCGCCCTCCACCCCCGTGATCGAGTTCAACCGCTCGCCGCGCGTGGTCGCCCGCTACCCCGGCGGGCAGTTCCCGGCGCCGGTGCCGCCCAAGCAGCCGCAGGGCGTGCGCTTCCCGTTCGTGGCGCTGGTCGCGCCGCTGCTGATGGGCCCGATCCTGTTCCTGGCCACCGGATCGGCGCTCAGCCTCATCTTCATCGCGCTCAGCCCGATCATCATGATCGGCACCTGGGCCGACAACAAGATCCAGACCCGGCGCCAGCTGCGGGATGCGATCAAGAACTTCAACAAGGCACTCGAGGCCTTCGTGGCCTCGATGCACGAGAAGCAGCGCATCCAGCGGGCGGTGCGGCTCACCGAGGCACCGGCGGTCGCGGCCACGGTCGACGCCGTGCAGCGGCTGGGTCAGCTGCTCTGGACGCACCGGCCCGAGCACACCGCCTTCCTCACCGCGCGCCTCGGCCTCGGCACCGGCATCAGCCGCGACACGGTGCAGCTGCCCACCTCCAACGACGCCCTGCCCGAGTACTGGGTGCAGATCGAAGAGGTCGCCGACCGGTTCTCGCGCATCGACGGGGTGCCGATCGTGGTGGAGCTGCAGAAGGCCGGCGCGCTCGGCATCGCCGGGCCCTCGGCATCCGGGACCGAGAGCGGAGCACAGGCCGACGGCGGCCGCCACGGCGTCGCCCGCGCGGTCGTGACCCAGTTCGTGGGCCTGCACTCCCCCTCCGAGCTCGTCGTCTGCGCGCTCGCCTCGCCTACCTCCCGCACCACCTGGGAGTGGCTCGAGTGGCTGCCGCACACCAGCTCGCCGCACAGCCCGCTCGCAGGCGATCACCTGGCCGACAACCCGGGAAGCGGATCCGCTCTGCTCGCCCGCATCGAAGAGCTCATCAACTCCCGGGTGGCGGGCGCGCCCAGCCCGCGCGGTGCGATCGACACCTCGCGTCCCGACTCCGACGACACGCCCCGCCCGATCACCCCCGCCGTGCTGTTCATCGTGGAGGACGACGCCCCCGTCGATCGCGGCCGCCTCACCCGCATCATCGAGCGGGGAGCGGATGCGAACGTGCACGTGCTCTGGTCGGCCCCCTCGATCGGCCATCTGCCCGCCGCCTGCCGCAGCTTCATCAGTGTGGAACAGGATGCGCAGGGAGCCACCGCCGGTCAGGTGCGGCTCGGCGAGCACACCTTCCCACTCGCCTGCGAGACTGTCGACGCCGAGACCGCGCACCGGCTGGCCCGGCAGCTCGCCCCTGTGGTGGATGTCGGGGCGCCCGTCGACGACGAGTCCGACCTGCCGCGATCCGTCTCCTACCTGGCCGTGGCCGGCACCGACCTGGCCGAGGTGCCGGAGGCCGTGATCGATCGCTGGCGCGAGAGCAACTCGATCGCCGACCGCTCCGGCGCCCCGCACGTGCGCCGCAAGAAGGAGGGTTCGCTGCGCGCCCTCGTGGGCCACACCGGCACCGAGCCGTTCTACCTCGACATCCGCAACCAGGGCCCGCACGCCCTGGTCGGCGGCACCACGGGCGCCGGCAAGTCGGAGTTCCTGCAGAGTTGGGTGCTCGGCATGGCCGCAGCGCACAGCCCCGACCGCGCCACCTTCCTGTTCATCGACTACAAGGGCGGGGCGGCCTTCGCCGACTGCGTCGCGCTGCCGCACACGGTGGGCCTGGTCACCGACCTCTCGCCGCACCTCGTGCGCCGGGCGCTCACCTCGCTGCGGGCCGAGCTGCGCTACCGCGAGCACCTGCTGAACCGCAAGAAGGCCAAAGACCTCGTCTCGCTCGAGAAGACCGGCGACCCCGAGACCCCGCCGAGCCTCTTGATCGTGGTCGACGAGTTCGCCGCCCTCGTGCAGGAGGTGCCGGAGTTCGTCGACGGCGTCGTCGACGTGGCCCAGCGCGGCCGCTCGCTCGGCCTGCACCTCATCCTCGCCACCCAGCGCCCGGCCGGCGTGATCAAGGACAACCTGCGCGCCAACACCAACCTGCGCATCGCGCTCCGGATGGCCGACGCCGACGACTCCAGCGACATCCTGGGCACCCCGATGGCCGCCTATTTCCCCCAGTCGATCCCGGGCCGTGGAGCGGCGAAGACCGGTCCCGGCCGGCTCGCCGCGTTCCAGACCGCCTACGCCGGCGGCTGGACGACCGACGAGCCGCCGCGCCCGCCGATCGACCTCACCGAGATGGACTTCGGGTCCGGCGCCGCCTGGGAGGTGCCCGAGGTCGAGGCGCCCGAGCTCACCGACCCGGGGCCGACCGACATCGCCCGGCTGGTGTCGAGCATCCGCACGGCCGCCTCGATGGCCTCGATCCCGGAGCCGCGCAAGCCATGGCTCGACGAGCTCGCCGCCGTGTACGACTTCTCGCTGCTGCCGAACCCCAGAACCGACGAGCGGCTGCTGCTGGGCGTGATCGACGACCCGGCCTCGCAGTCGCAGCCCACCGTGTTCTACGAACCCGACCGCGACGGCAACATGGCCGTGTACGGCACCGGCGGCTCGGGCAAGAGCGCGACGCTGCGCACCATCGCGGTGTCGGCGGCGGTCACGCCCCGCGGCGGGCCCGTGCACGTGTACGGCATCGACTTCGGCTCGGCGGGGCTCTCGATGCTCGAAGAGCTTCCGCACGTGGGCGCCATCATCTCGGGCGACGACGAGGAGCGGGTCATCCGCCTGCTCCGGATGCTGCGCGACCTGGTCGACGACCGCTCGATCCGCTACTCCGCCGTGCGCGCCGGCTCGATCGGCGAGTACCGCACGATCGCTTCGGCACCGCAGGAGCCGCGCATCCTGGTGCTCGTCGACGGCATCGGCGCGTTCCGCGAGCAGTACGAGTTCGGCGGGCACTCCGCCTGGTTCACCACGTTCTCGCAGATCGCCACCGACGGCCGCCAGGTGGGCGTGCACATCGTGATCGCCGGCGACCGGCCGAACTCGGTGCCGGCCTCGCTCGGCTCCACGATCCAGCGCCGCCTGGTGCTGCGGATGGCGAACATCGACGACTACTCGCTGGTGAACGCGCCCAAAGACACGCTCTCCCCCACCTCCCCTCCCGGGCGCGGCGTGATGGAGGGCAACGAGGTGCAGATCGCCGTGCTCGGCGCCGACGCGAACGTGGCCGTGCAGGCGCGCGAGATCGCGAAACTCGCCGAGGCGATGACCCGGCAGGGCGTGTCGCGGGCGGAGCCGATCCGTACTCTCGCCGATGCCATCCCGCTCGGTGACTTGCCTTCGACGGTGTCGGCCGGAGGCGTGCCGCTTCCGGTCGTCGGCGTGCGCGACGACTCGCTCGCGCCGCTCGGCATCGCCCCGCGCGGTGCGCTGCTGGTGGCCGGATCCGCCGGCAGCGGGCGCTCGACGGCCCTCGCGACCCTGGCGACCGCTCTGCGGCGGGCCGACCCGGGCATCCGTCTGGTGCACATCTCGCCGCGCCGCACCTCGCTCACGCCGCTGCCGCTGTGGTCGCTGTCGATGTCGGACCCGGCGCAGATCAGCGCCTTCGCCGACGACATGAGCGCGCAGCTCGACGCCGAGACACTGAAGCCCTCGCAGTTCGCCGTGTTCGTCGAGAACGTGGGCGAGCTGAACGGGTCGCCGGCCGAGGCCGACGTCGACCGCATCGTGAAGCGGGCGCTGCGCGAGGAGGTGTTCGTGATCGGCGAGAGCGAATCGTCCACCTGGTCGGCCGCATGGACGCTCGCGGGGCCGTTCAAGAACTCCAAGCGGGGGCTCCTGCTCGTGCCGGGCGACCTCGACGGCGACAGCCTGCTCGGCACCGGGCTCGGCCGCTTCAAGCGCGCGGATCTGCCGCCTGGCCGGGGCTTCTTCGTGCAGGGCGGGCGCGTGGTGAAGCTGCAGGTGGCGACGCCGGATGAGTGATTCGGGTGCCTTCGACGGGTCATGGGGAGTCATGGGGAGTTCTCCCCATCGACGTTCGTCGAGTAGCTGAATAGTGTCTTTCTTGTGAGCAGCACTCACAGGAAGTAGCGGAACCGGACAGCCCGGACCGCGGAACGAAAGGGAGAACATCATGGCCGTATGGGGTCTCGACGTCGAGCAGGTTCAGCAGCTCTCGAAGCAGCTCAACACGCAGTCGCAGCAGGTTCAGCAGATTCTGACCACGCTCACCAGCGCTCTGCAGAGCGTTCAGTGGACCGGTCCTGACGCGGAGAACTTCCGCAGCGAGTGGAACGGCACCCACACCGCCGCTCTGAAGCAGGTCATCGCCGCTCTCGAAGACGCGTCGCAGAAGGCCGCGAAGAACGCTTCCGACCAGGAAGCCACCTCGAACGCGTAGTTCGATCCGGCGGGAGCCCCTTCACCGGGGCTCCCGCCTTTCTTGTCTCATCTGACTTTCCGGGCCTCTTCGGCTCGTCTGGCTTTCGTGCTTTGAGAGGGTGTCATGGCTGGTGGTTTCTACGGAGCTGATGTCGAACAGCTCCGGCAACTGGCGAAGCAATTCGACGGTGCCGCGGAGAAGTTGAACACGGTGACCTCCTCCCTCACCACGAGCGTCAACAATGCGCCGGCCTGGCAGGGTCCGGATGCGTCGACCTTCCGCTCCGACTGGAACGGCACGCACACGGCCTCCCTGAAGGCCGCCGTGGCCGCACTGCAGAAGGGCGGCGAGGGGCTGGTCAAGAACGCCGAGGAGCAGGATGCGTCCTCGACCGATGGCGGGGCGTTCGGCGGCGGGGCTGGCGCTGGCGCTGGCGGATCCGGGGGATCCGGATCGGGCGGTTCGGGATCCGGCGGCTCCGGGTCGGGCGGTTCCGGTTCCGGTGGCGGGGGTGGCGGCTCGACCGGCAACGGTTCGTCCGGTGGCGGGGGTGGCGGCGGAGGCGGCGGCAACGACGACGGCACCTACTCCAACGCCGACGCGCACGGCTTCGAATCCTCCTCGCACGCCGAGGCCGGGACGGAGACGGGTCCCGCCTCCGCCGAGGCGAAGGCATCCGCCGGGTGGCAGTGGGGCGCGGGCGCCGAGGCGCGTGCGGGCTTCGAGAACGACTACGCGGCCGGCGAGGCGGGAGCCGACGCCTTCGTGGGCGTCGACACCAATGCCGATGCGAGCGCGGGCATCAGCCTCGACGGCGCCGAGGCCAGTGCCTCCGCCGACGCCTTCGTGGGCGGCAAGGCGAGCGCCGATGCCAGCATCGACGTGCTCGGTGGCCTGGGCGGTGCCGATGTGAGCGCCAACGCGATGGCCGGCGCCGAGGCGCAGGTCAATGCCGGCGCCACGATCGGTCCGGACGGCATCGGTGCGAACGCCGGCTTCGACGGCTTCGCGGGCGCCAAGGCCGGGGTCGACGGCAGCGTCGACCTGCTCGGCGTCACCGCGGGCGGTGGGGCCGAGGTCTATGCCGGAATCGGTGCTCACGCGAATGTCGATGCCGACATCTCCTACAAAGACGTCGACCTGTCCTTCGACGTCGGTGCGGCACTCGGCATCGGCGGCGGCGTCAAGTTCGACGTCTCCTTCAGCCCCAAGGATGCCGTGGACTCGGTCGCCGGCATCTTCGGACTCTGACCCCGGGCATCCTGAGCATTCCCTCCCTGGCCCGTACCCTGCGCTTCTGACCTCCACCACTTTCTGAAAGGCTGGAATCATGTCCCACACCCTCACCTTCCCCGGCGACTCGGCCCCCACGTTCCCGTCGATCGCGCTCACGCTGCCCGACGACTGGCACGCGCTCTCGGTGAGCGGCGCCGTGCTGGCGGCCGGCAAGACGGTGCCGGCGGGCGAGTTCCGCCCGAACATCGTCGTCGCGATCTCGCGCTTCGGCGACGACTACACGCTGCAGACGGCGATCGACGCGGTCATCGCCCGTGTCGAGTCGATCGAGGGCGTGGTCGAACTCAGCCGTGAGAGCACGCCGCTGCTCGGGCGAGAGGGCTTCCGCATCGAGTTCAGCTACCCGGATGCGCGGGTCGGCACCCTGATGCAGGCCCTGCGGATCACCGTGGTCGAGAACGGCCCGGTCGTCGACCTGGTGCAGGTGACGGCCACCACCACGGGCATTCAGGCGAAGGAGCTGTGGGGTGAGATCCGCGAGATCCAGTCGAGCGCGACCTCCGACTCCGTCTCTGCTGCCTCGACGGCCGGAGCCTGATGTCCGACGCCACCGGCACCCCCGCCTCCCCCGCTTCCGTTCCTGATGCGCAGGCGCGGGTGCTGGCGCTGAACAGCCCCGAGCTCCCCTTCGTCTATGAGGCGACGCCCGACGGCATCCGTGCCACCTGGAAGTACGCCGACGTGAAGTGGGCGGCCCTCGCAGCGGCCGGCACGATCAGTGCCACCTACGAGCTGCGGGTCACCCTCGATCCCTCGGATGCCACCTGGACCTTCGACGAGACCGAAGACACCTCGGGCCTCACGGTCACGGGCGATCGCGACGGCAGCATCGGCCTGAGCGGAAGCGCCTCGACCTTCAAGGGCCGCCAGAAGAAGGTCTCGTTCCAGTTCGGCGTCGGCACCGCGGCCTCCACCACCGACCGCCAGGGCACCCACGAGGGCCACCTCTACGGCTACTCCTTCACCACCGACGAACTCAAGCAGCCCCTCATCGACGCCCTCACGGCTGCCGGCTGGTCCGCCCGCCGCCGCGGTTTCTTCGGCAAACTCTTCGGCGGCTGACCCGCCCGTCCCGCGCCGCGCCCTCCGTCCCCGCAGGCGATGCCCGCCAAGCACCGCCCTACCGAACGGATGGAGTTCCACCGCTCCTGACGCAACGGATGGACGCCCGATCCATCGAGCCACGTTTTATCCATCCACCAGCCGTCACGCCGGACGGCTTTTCCCCGCGGCCAGCTCGTATCCGGCACCGCAAAAAGTGCTCTCGGACCGATCACGGCTGTGACGCGGCGGAGCTGAACCCACGGCTGATCATTCGCCGCTGCAAACTGGGTGCGTACCCGAATCGCCTTTGCGGGCGATGTCTCATTAAAGCGTCCCTGACCGCTGCTCACTCCGCATGTCCCGCAGAAGCTCCACTGCCTCAGCGATCTGCTTGTCACCAACGGGGAAAGATCCAAATGGGAAACGACCGACGATTGGGGCTGCGAAACGCAACATCTGGCCCTCTACCTCTGCGAGGATTCCGACAGCGGGCAGGGAATTGAAGCCGTTCGCCGCATAAGCGGGCTGTATGTCGTGCACTGATTCCCAAGGCAGCCACAACTCGAGTGTCAATTGAGTTCTACCCGAGTAGATCGCGATTCCCAGAACGTTCGCTGTCAGTGTGAGCCCCCACGGAACCCGATGGCCGGTTCCTCGGACACGTTGAATCTCCGCCAGCATGACTTCTGTCCTCATCGTCGACCTAACAAACGGCCAGCACTCTGCCGCGGTTTTCGCGCGCCACCTCCAGCCACCCGCAATCGCTAGCCCAGCAGAGATCAGCAACATGATGGGAACTACCGAGAAGAACATACAGGCCGCAAGAATCCAAGCCCCGCGGGCGTCGCCATCGAACGTTTCTGAGCGCAAGAACGCAAGCGCCACGAAGCTGAGGCTCGCCACAGAAGCCGCAGCGGCGCTAGCCCAAAACCCTCGATTTAGGTTCACCTGGCGACGCCCCTACTCACGAGACCCGACCACAGGTGGTGCCGCAGTCTTGGCGTTTGCCGTCGAGGTCGAACATATTCATGGGTCGCTGTAGGCGCTGGTGCTGCCACCAAGCCAGGCGCGATCGAAGGAGTCGAGCTTTGTGTAGCCGGCTGGAACGGCGTCGACGCGTTCGCAACCCACCACCGGCTCACTCTCCGTTCGGCCGCGACAGCCCTGGACGTCATGCGCGTCACCGAAGCCCACCGCCTCCGCGGCCTGTACCCCTGACCCGTCGAGCGCGAGGCCTGAGTTGCTGCCAGAAATCACGGCCATGACCGGCCGAGCGTTCCTACGCCGCCTGCCATCGGCAAGATCTGATCAGGGGCGAGCACCTCACCTTTTCGAGTAGGCGGCACCGAGATTGGCACGTCCGCGTCTCGACATTTGCAATCAGCGGAGACGCATCTACATCGGTCGGCTACTTCAGTTTGAACTTGTTGTCGAGGCCCTCGTCCCGCGGGCGCACTTTGATCACCGACGAGATCACAAAGTGGAGGGCTAGCCCAACCAGGGCTCCGCCAATCATCGTCACTATGATCCACACGAGCACGTGTCACATCCTTGTCTTTCGTATTAGAAACTGGTGAAATTCGTAAATCGGTGAGTGATACTCGCCAGATCCCTAAGGCGAGTCCACGGAACAAGTGTCGAGTTCCTGAGCGGCCGGAAGACCGAGTGGAATAGAGCAGCCATCGCATTCAGATCGAGCCACGCGATGAGCTGAGGGATAGTCGCACCGTGCTTTCTCAGAAGCGGATATGCGAGTAGGCCCGCCAGCGCTCCGATGGGAACGAGAAACCAGATGTATAGCCCACGCAGCAGCAACCAGATGACGAGCGCTATCGGGTTTAGCTCAATTGCTTTGCTCAAAAGAAGCTCCCGACTATGCCTATGGGCGTGCTGAAGTCGGGCAGTACCCCGAATATGACGTCCGTATCCCAGTCAAGATGCGACTTCTCCACCATCGGGTCATTGAGCGCCTGGATCAGTTGGTCGGAACCGCGGACGATGCGCCCTGCGCCGGCGAGACACTTGTATAGGCCATATCCCTGCGACGGGACACCCACCACGACCCCGTAGATGGTGAAGTCCGCTACAGACCCGGCGAGCATCAGGCTGGCCCCGGATGCCATCGATGATGCTCCCAGAACAAAGTTGATGGTCGCCGCGAAGAACTTGTCATTTGGTCGGATCCGCGGCTTCGCCAGTTCGGAGTAGATCTGCGCCACCGCGCGGGTAGCAGCGGTCGATGCATGGATCTTTCCGGTCGACGGGCGGTTGGCGCCCTGACCGGCGGCCCAGTGGTTGTCGTACGGGCCCAGAGCGCGCTTGCCGTCGAGGTCGAACATGTTGATGGGGTCGTTGGGGTAGTTGTAGGCGCTGGTGTTTCCGCCGGCGACGGGGTCTTGGGCTAGGAAGCGGCCGAGCATGGCCGAGTACATTCGGGCGCCCATCTCGATCGTGGCGATAGTTCCGGCGTGCTCGTAGGACTTGGACTTGCCCCCTAGCCAGGCGGGGTCGAAGGAGCCCGGCTGGGTGTCGGGGATCGACTGGTTCGAGGTGGAGGAGCCGATCATCTTCGTGGTGAGGTCCATGGGCTGGCCGAAGGGGTCGTAGAGGTAGAGGCCCGTGCGGGTGCCTGTGGCATCGGCCGTGTAGGTGACATCGCCGTGCAAGTTCGGGTAGCACCAGACTCCGCCTGAGAGGTCGGCCTCGCGGGCGAGGGCGACACCGCCGGGGAGCGAGACGTTGACCTTCAGCACCTTGCCGCCTCCGTCCAGCACGAGAGAACCCGAATAGCGGGTGACCTGGGGCGCACCGATGGTGGGCGTCTCCGTGCGCTGCACGATCGAGCCGGCGACATCGCGCAGGTAGTCGATCGTCGTGACGATCGCCGTGCCCGAGCGGACCACTGTGCCGATGTGGCGGTCGGACGCGTCGTAGGTGAAGGTCTGGTCCCCCAGCTTCGTGACGTTTCCGTGGGCGTCGTAGACGATCGACGACGGGGGCAGGCTCTGCGCGTCACGCAGCAGACTCGCGGGCGCCGTGGCGGCTCCCGCGATCGCCTCGGCGGTCGACGTGAGACGGTCATCGGCGTCGTAGCAGTAGGCGGTCTTGTAGCTCAAGGCTCCACCGCCGAGCGGGACATCCGTCATCGCGGTGCGGTTGCCGTTCGCGGCCGCCTTCGTTCCGGTGCCGCAGGTGTTCGTGGGCGTGAAGCCGTAGGTGAGCTGGTGGCCCGGGATCGACGCCGCCGTCAGTCGGCCGACGCTGTCGAAGGTGTAGAGCGAGTCATAGACGTTCCGAGCGGTGTCTCCGATCGTGGTTTTCAGGATGCGGCCCGACTGCGAGCGCACCGAGTCATCGCCGACCGGCGTGGCCGCACCCGCGAACTGCCACTGCAGACCCGTGGCACGACCGGCCGCGTCGAAGCCGGCCGAGGCCAGCGACGTGCCGTTACCCGAATTGCCCGCGCCGGAGGGGTAGCTCACCGAGGCGAGCCTGCCCGCGGCATCGTAGGCGGGCGCCGCCAGCACGGTGGAGACACCCGAAGAAACCACGACATCGCTCACCGAGGTGACCTGCCCATCGAGGTTGTAGGCGTAGGCGAGCCGGTAGCCCGGACCGGCCGGCCGCGAGGTGGTGACCGTCGCGACCCGGCCCGCTGGATCGTAGGTCGTGGCGGTCGTGGTGCCCCAGACATCGACCGAGGAGACCGGCCGGCCGAGCAGGTCTTTGACGACCTCCGTGGTGCTGGTCGCATCCGTCACGCTCGAGACGAGCGTGTTCTGGAATGCGACCCCGCTGGCGCGCACGTCACGCCGCGAATAGCTGGAGGTGACCGTTCGGGCGGGGGCGCCGTTGTGCGACAGATCGGTGACCTTCGTGACCCGGCCCCGAGCGTCGTAGGTCGTGCACGAGGTTCCCGAATCGCTCGTGCTCCTGCTCGCCACGGGCCGGCCGAGGAGGTCGTAGCCGAAGCTGGTCGCGATGGTCTGGCCGATCCCGACAGCGACGTCGGCGTTGGCCGAGCGACGCTCTCGGAGCGCACCGTACTGCGGCGTCGCAGACGGCAGACCGCAGGCGTCGACCGCCCCGACTCCCCCGAGGGTGTCGGATGCCCCGTAGTAGACGTTCTCGGTGGTCGGCGTCGCCGCACCCGAGGCGACCGCAGCCGGGGAGAAGGTCTGCAGCGGCCGGTTGTAGGCGTCGTACGTCGACCGCGAGCGCAGCGCGAACCCGCCCGGATCGGCGGTGGACGTGTCGGCCAGACCCAGCCAGGGGTTCGATCCGTACGACGTCGCCGTCGACAGCGACGTCACCTGCCCACTCGACACCCCGGAGACTCCGGCGGGCGCGCTGTCGTCGGTGACCGTGCCCGTGGTCAGCCCGTAGTCGGGCCGCAGCCACGACCCGGGAACGGGCGCCATCGTTCCGCTGCCGCCGCTGCCCGCCACCCAGGCGAGTTTCAGCACGGCAGTGCTCGAATCGTCGACGTACTCGAGCTTGATGGGCACCGTCAGCCGATTCGCCGCGACGTCGATGGTCACCTTGTTCGTCGAATGCTCACTGCCGATCACGAAGTTGTCGATCACGAGATTGCGATCGAGCCAGAGCTTCATGCCGTCGTCGACGGAACCCTGCAGCGTGTACGTGCCGGCAGCCGGGAAGGTGATCGTGCCCGTGAGTCGCAGGCTCCAGCCGTCGGCGTTGACCCCGGGGAGAGGTGACGCGGTGCCCCAGTTGGTGAAGACCGCCCCGTCCGAGCTCGCCGTGGCCGAGCCCGCACCGATCCCCAGCGCGTACGCCACCGGCGCACCGGCGAGGCCACGCGTGTTGTAGTAGGTGGCGTGCAGGCCGACCGGACCGGCGTCGTAGCTCGTGGTCGAGTGCGCGACCGTGATCGGGCATCCGGCAACCGGTCGCCGATCCGGTCCGAAACAGGAAGCCGGCGCGGGACCGTACGACTCGACCAGGCGGTCGACGGCGTTGTAGATGTTCGTGGTCGTGAAGCCCGCCGCATCCGTCGCCGCGAGCACCAGGTCTTTCTGCGGGTCCCAGACCTGCGTGGTGGTCCGGCCGAGCGCCGTGATGTCGGCGACCGCCCGCAGGCCCGGGTCGAAGAGCACCTTGCGAGCGTGATTGTCGGTGGCCGTCGATCCTCGCGCGTCGACTCCGGTGGCGTCGATGTAGGTAAAGCCTCCAGTGGTGGTTCCGGATGCCGCATAGCCGTAGGTCTTGCGCAGGCGGGTCGACGTGGTGACGCCGTCGGTCGCCGGCATCGCAACCTCGACCACTCGGTCATCGACGGTACCGTCGGCGCGACCGGAGTCGTAGCTGATGATCGTCGCCGAGGCGAGCGTGAGCGGTCCTTCGCTCACGTTGGCGATCCAGTCGTTCGCCTGCGCATCCCGAATCATCATCAGACGCGCCTGGGAGTCGTAGCCGAACGCGCTCACCTGGTCGCCGGGGTCGATGATCTGCGCGATCTGGCCGGCCCCGTTGTAGGTGATGCGAGTGGTGTCGTTCGATCCGGGCACATGGCCCGGATAGACGATGCGGCAGAGCCGGTCGTCGGGTGCCGGGATGAATCCGGCGCCTGAGGGAGCGGGGCAGGCCTTGCCCGTCGAGGGATCGGCGTCGGCCGAGGTGAGCCCCGGGATGCTCGCGGCCAGATCGGATCCGTAGACGAAGCGCACCTCGCGGCTGTACGCCGGGGTGGCGGCGCCGTCGGACGAGAGCACGTCGGAGATGCGGTCGATCCGGCCGATGCCCTCTTTGTAGTCCCCCGTACCCCCGCGGTAGCTGATGCGCGGCGCGACCGGCCGCTTGAGATCGACGGCGCTCGACGTGGACACCACCGACCCCGCCGCGTTGAACACGTAGACGGTTCCGCCCTCGTCCGTGAAGGTCACGGTCTTCACCGCGGGATTCACGCTCGTGTCGAGGAACACGCTCACCGAGCCGTACTCCCCGCGCGGAGCGGTGTAGCTGTCGGCGCCCTGCTTGACGTAGGTGTGCACTTTTCCGCTGGCGTCGGTGAGGATGACCGCCGAGCTCGTGACCTCCGCGTGCGAGAAGGCTCCGGCCGCACCGGCGACCGCCGTGGACGCCGACCACCCCGTGGGCAGGATGTCGGGCGTGCGCGTGAACCAGTCGCCGGGCACGATCACTCGCGTCTCGTCGGCCGTGCCGGCCCGCTTGGCGTACAGCGTGAGGTGCGCGAGGCCGCCGTCTTCGCGGTAGTCGAGCACGAACGGAGCCGCCGCGGTGCTCGCGGCGATGGTGCTGCTCCACTCGAGCTTGTCGACCGCCCCACCCGTCCAGCGGTCGAGCACCATCGGTGAACCGACCCGGATGCGGTACCCGTCGTCGGCGACGGCGCCCAGTACCCAGTTGCCCGACTCGGGAAAGCGGATGAAGCCCTTCCAGCTCGCCAGGAAGCTGTCGGAGGGAACCCCGGATGCCGGCGATCCGCTCTTCCAGTCGGCCGTCGGGCTCGACTCCGTGCGCACCAGCACCGCCCCCTTCGACTTCGTGCTGAAGGTCTTGTCCCTCTGCACGCTGTCGTCGAAGTACGAGACCGTGAGGCCGGCGTTCGAGGGCTTCTGCGAGTTGTAGCTGAACGACATCCCCATCGGCCCACCCGCCGTCTGCACCATCGGCGAGGCGAAGTTCAGCGACAGATTGCCGTTGGCGAGGTTGACCGTCACCGGTCCGGCGGTGTCGCTCGGCGAGGGGCTGGCGGCACCGATCCGCAGATCCACCGTGAACGCATTCGTGTACACCGGCCCGTAGTCGCCCCGGTCGTCTTGCGTGGAGACGCTCCATCTGTACGAGCCTCCGTCTTGCAAGGTTCCTGTGGGCGGCGTCCAGCTGCTCGCGGTGATCCAGCCCGAGGTCGCCACGGATCCGGAGAGAGAGTCGTCGCCGGTGGCCACCCTGAACTGGTACTTCACGGGCGTTCCGAGCTGCGACAGCACCGACTTCACGCTGAGCGTCGGCGTGAGTGTCACCACCGTCGCCTTGTCGACCGGACTCCAGGTATCGTGCGGAGGCATCGCCGCGGCATCCGTCACGAAGGTCAGCACCGAGGTGTTCCGCTGCGTGCGGAAGCCGTTGGACCAGTCCCAGCCGTCTTTCACGTATTCCACCCAGTAGTACCGGGTGTTGGGGAGCAGAGCGTTGGGCGGCAGCGTGTAGTGCCCCTCACCGATCCAGCCGCTGTCGTAGCTCCAGCCGGCCAACGGATTCGGGTCGGTGCCGAGGTGGAAGGCGTACGCCAGGCCGGCTCCACCCGGATCGGTCTGCCCCGTGATCTGCAGAGTGGGATTCAGCTTCGTGCGCGCCTCGTCGTTCGGCGGCGAGGAGAGCGTTCCGGCCGTGGGAAAGTCTTTCCAGCTCACGCCCAGCACGGTCTCGAGGTGCTTATAGGTGAACACGCCGGGTGTCTCGTCGCCCGCGATCAGGAGGTAGTTACCCCGGGATCCGGCGCGCACCCACTCGCCGATCTTCGCCGAGATGCCGTTGCCGGTGGTGTTCCCGTCGGCCGAGCCCACGGTCATGACGTCGAGCAGATCGCCCGCGCCGGAGTAGTCGAAGGCCGTCGCCGTGTAGATCGCCGCTTGGTAGGGATCGAGTGCGCCGTCGCCGTAGGCGCCTTCGACGAACATCTGCGCCCCCAGCACCTGCTTGCCGAAGAACTGCTCGTAGTCGTAGTGCAGCACCGTTCGCCAGTAGCCGCCGTTGTTCGAGTTGCCGATCATCACGCCGGCATTGATGTTGGTGAGACCGTTGGACTTGTAGCTGTGGACGTCGTCGTCGTCGACCACCGCGATGAGGCTCGGATCGATCAGCACGGGGTAGGCCCGGGCTGGACTGTTCAACCAGTCGCGGTCGGCCGACACCGCCACGATCCAGTGCGCTCCGCGTCGCATCACCGTGGTTCGGGCGCCCGTCGAGGCGTCACCGCGTGCGGTGTCATCCGCCGAGCTGCTGTCGTAGACGACCGCCGGGGGCATCTGGAACACCGGCCCGCCCGCCGCATCCGTGAACAGCACCGAGCCGTTCGCGTCTTTCGCAAGTGTGAGCCCGGCGGCGTCGACCGTCCACGACCACGAGATCTCCTCCGGCCCCCCGCCGCCGCCTCGGCCCGGAGCCGCGTTCAGGCGCAGGTTCTCTTTCACGCCCCCGGTCGTCACGTCGTACACGAGGTCGGTGTTCTCGAGCACGCCGGGGTACTCGACGTGGCTGCGGGCATCCGCACCGCGCCCGGCCGAGCGGTCGATCCCACTGTCAGCGGCACCGTTCAGCCGCATCCCGACCTCGTGGGAACCGCTCGTCACCGAGAGCACGTGCTCGTCTCCGGCGTTCTCGGCGAAGACCGGGGCGAGCGGATGCTGCGACACCGCGCCACCCCCGATCCCCAGCCAGGCCAGCGGACCGGTGGCCTCGACCTCGGTGCGGATCGGCACCCAGTCGCCGTCGGCGTCTTCGATGTTGACCGGATCCGTCGAGGTCGTCGTGTACTTCGATCCGTCGTCGAGCAGGTAGGTCTGCCCGAAACGGTCGCGATCGATGACGTCGGCCTCGCTGAGCGTCGCGGGATCGACCGCAGCGGCCTCGCCCGGCGAACCGGCCGCACTCCCCTCGGGAGCGATGTCGCCGGGCGGCAGTGGTGCCGGCACCGGATCGTTGCCGAGCTCCGTGAAGTCTCCCTCCGGCAGCTCCGGTGCAGGTTCTGCCGACTCGGGAGACGAGGAGTACGGCGGCGCCGGGAGTTCGGAGACGTCGATCGGCGCCGACGTGGCATCCGGAACCGGATCGACCGCCTTGGCCGATGCCGTGACGGCGGTGCCGAGCACCAGAGCACCCACCAGGGCGAGCCCGATGAGGGAGGGGAGAACAGAAGCAGGGCAGCTGCGGAACGAGGGCACTCGCGACTCCAACGCGCGAGGAACGTCTCGCTGAACGCCGCTCCCCCGAGTGGTTCAGGGGGAATCTAACCCATCAGCAATCGTGAGGCAAGCTCAGATTAGAGGTTGTGGACAACCTCGTCCCGCTCGCCGCGTTCACCCCGGCGAGCGGGAGCGCGCCCTACGGAGTGGCGACCGTGGAAGCGCCCGTCCACGCCGAAAGCGTGTTGTCGACCGACTCGCCGACCGTGGTGGAGGGCACCGTGCAGGTGAACGACCACGTGGTCGCTTCGCCGACACCCTGCACGGGCGCGTCGCTCAGGCCGATCTCCACCAGCGCGACGAGCGATCCGCTGGGCGCGGGGATCTCTGCGTCGGTGTCGAAGGTGACGGTCGAGGTGCCGATGCCTGCCACGTTCGTGACCGATCCGGAGACGGAGCGGAAGACCACGCTGCCGGCGGCGAGTGACGCTCCGGCGGTCTGGACGAGCGTCATCGTGACGCTCTGGCCGGCGGGCACCGCTTCGGTGGACGAGCCGTTGAACATGTCGACCTCGGTGGGCCGGCGCAGGGTGATGGGGGTGCTGTCAGCGGCGGTTCCGACGACGGCGGCATCCTCGAATCCTCCCCACTGCACGTAGAGGTTGTTCACCGTGGAAGCGGCGGCGAAAGGTGTCGCAACGGCCAGCGCGACGACGGGAACCGACCAGGCGGCTCCGGCGAGGAGGGTACGGCGGTCGACGTTGAGGGTGTTCTCGTTCACGGATCTCCTATTACGTAAGGGGAGGCTCGGGTCGAACCCCCCGAATGCGGGGTGTCGCACATGCTTCGTAGCCAACCGCGCAATCGGATTGCCGCCAATGCCGCTCGCTCGCCCGAACGCACATTTCACCCTTGGCAGGCAGGAGGACCACCCGCCCTTCGCCCGCTCCTTCACCCTCGGCCTGACGCTCCTGACGCCCCCGATGCCCCATTCGGGTCGTCGCATCGCACCGACGACCCCGCAGCCTCCCGACTCAGTGCGAGACGAGCCGGAGCGCGGTGGCACGGTTCGCCCGCGCCACCGCCTCGGTCAGCAGGTTCGGGTCGAGCCCGCGGCCGGCCTCTCCGTCGGCCCCGCGCGGACGGCCCTCACCGGCCTCCTCGAGCAGCGCGAGAGCGAGCTCGGCGGCGAACACGTCCCCGGCTCCGATCAGCGCTTCCGGCGCGATCGGCCCCACGGCGTACGCCGGCACGTCCTGCCGGAACCGGCCTCGGTGCACGGATGCTCCGCGCGGGCCACGCGTGACCACGATCGCCACTCCGGGATGTGCGGCCGCCCATCCGTCGACCAGCCGATCGACGTCGGGCACGTCTTCGTCGCTGAGCACCGCGACGTCGAACAGCGCCATCAGCTCCGGCACCTCGGCGAAGACCCATGAGCGCACGGGCAGGTCTCCCCGGGCATCCGGAACCTCGCCGGCCTGACGGAGGTACCCCTGCAGCAGCACCATCCGCAGGGCACCGACCGGCACGGCACACACGTAGTCGGCCACGACGGAGACCGGCGGATCGGCCAGCAGCGGCGCGAACAGAAGGGCGTCCGCCACGCCGAGGGCCCGGCGCACCGCCTCGTCCGGGTGCGCGAGCCGCGCCGATCCGATCCGTCGCACCGACTGCCGGCGCCGCTCGCCCCGCACGTCGTTGACGAAGACGAGGGTGTGGTCGCCGCGGGCCGGCTCGAGCATGGCCAGCGGGCGAGTCGCCGCATCCTGGGCCTCCAGCGCGCCGAAATCACGCCCGTGCGGGGCCGCGACGCGCACCTCGACGCCGTTCGCCTCGAGCACCGGAGCCATGAAGGCGGCGGGCGAGCCGATCGCACGCACCGTCGCCGTCGCCGTGATGTTCTCGTCGATGCAGACGTGCCCGGCGATGACCACTCGGCGCAGGGACTCCATTGCACCAAGCCTAGGCGTGCAGGGCGGCGACGGGAGTCGAAGGCAGGTCAGCCTTGGTTGGTGATCGTTCTGCAGAGGGTGTAACTTTGCAGCCTGCGCAAATTTCGCGCCACCCCCCTGTCTTCCGCGTTCTGAGGATGCTCGTGTCTCGTTCCGAATCATCGTCCACCCGCCGCTCCAAGTCGGCCGACGCCTCGGCGGCCCGCCAGAAGGCCTTCGACGAGGCCGGCGGCAAGATGACCCACCGCCAGATCCTGTTCATCATCTTCGGCCTGATGGCGGGCATGTTCCTGGCATCGCTGGACCAGACCATCGTCGGCACCTCGATGCGCACCATCGGCGACGACCTCGACGGCATCTCGCTGCAGGCCTGGGTGACCACCGGCTACCTGATCATGTCGACCATCTCCACGCCGCTCTACGGCAAGCTCTCCGACATCTTCGGCCGTCGCCCGCTCTACATCATCGCGATCGCGATCTTCCTGATCGGCTCCCTGCTGGCCGGCCTCGCCACGAACATGTACGAGCTCGCGATCTTCCGCGCCATCCAGGGTCTCGGTGCCGGTGGCCTGATGTCGCTCGCGCTCACCGTGATGGGCGACATCCTCGCGCCCCGCGAGCGCGCCAAGTACCAGGGCTACTTCCTGGCCACCTTCGGCATCTCCAGCGTGATCGGCCCGCTGCTCGGCGGTCTGCTCTCGGGCGCCCCCGAGATCCTCGGCATCACCGGCTGGCGCTGGATCTTCCTGCTCAACCTGCCGATCGGCGCCGTCGCGATGGTGATCGTGCTGCTGTTCCTGCACATCCCGCACACCAAGCGCGCGGTGCGCATCGACTGGGGCGGAGTCGCCGCCATCATCCTCACCGTCGTGCCGATCCTGCTGGTGGCCGAGCAGGGGCGCGAGTGGGGCTGGGGCTCCGCCGGCGCCATCGCCTGCTACGTGATCGCCCCGATCGGCCTGATCGCCTTCATCCTGATCGAGCGCCGGATGGGCGACGACGCGATCATCCCGCTCAAGCTGTTCCGCTCGCCGACGTTTTCGATGGCCACCATCCTGGGCGTGCTGGTCGGTTTCGGCATGTTCGGCGCGATGATGACCATCCCGAACTACCTGCAGATCGCCGCCGGCGCCACGCCCACCGAGGCGGGCCTGATGATGATCCCGATGGTGCTCGGGCTGATGATCTCCTCGATCGTCTCCGGTCAGCTGATCTCGCGCACCGGGCGGTACAAGATGTTCCCGATCATCGGCACCGGCCTGCTCGTGGCGGCGTTCTTCTACATGACCTTCGTCTCGGCCGACAAGCCGATCTGGTACATGCTGCTCGGGATGCTCGTCATCGGCCTCGGACTCGGCCAGCTGATGCAGACCCTCACCATCGCCTCGCAGAACTCGGTGGGCCCGCGGGACATCGGTGTGGCCACCTCGTCGTCGACGTTCTTCCGGTCGATCGGCGGAACGCTGGGCACGGCCGTGGTGTTCTCGGTGCTGTTCTCGCGTCTCGGCGCGACCCTGCCGGCGGCGTTCACGAACCCGACGATCCTGGCCGGAGCGCAGACCGCGGCCGCCGATCCCGCGGTGCAGAGCGACCCGGCGAACGCGGCGATCCTGCAGATCCTCGGGAACGCGCAGACCGACCCGGCCTCGATCGGCGACGCGCTGAGCGGCGACACCTCGTTCCTGGTGGGCGCCGACTCGCGGCTCACGCTGCCCTTCGTCGACGCCTGGGCGAATGCCACCTCGACGGTGTTCTGGGTGTGCCTCGCGGTGGTGTCGGTGGCCTTCGTGCTCTCGTTCTTCCTCAAGGCGACGCCGCTGCGGGCGAAGTCGGCCCTCGAGGAGTCGGCCGACAACGCCGCCGCCGCGCAGGCGCGAGCCCACTCCGAAGCAGCAGACGACGCCGCGAACGACCCGGCCGTCCAGGCCCAGCTCGCCGCCGAGTCGGTCGGCGCGATGGTGCTCCCGGATGTCACCACCCGCAGCACCCCGGTGCAGCCCCCCGCAGGAGGCTCGCGCTAACCCCGTCGCGTCAGCGGATGCACTTTCGACGAGGACCGACGCCGTATACGGGGTCGGTCCTCGTTATTTCTGCATCCGCTGACCGAATGCGGCGCCCGCGCGACGGCCCGAAGTCTTGAGTCCACCGGCTCCAGCCGAAGGCGCCTGGACGAGCACACTCAGTCTCAGGGCCCACCCACTCGACCCAGGGTGAGGGCGTGGCCGCGACAGCGACCGCACCCGAACATGTCCCCTCGCGCCGGGCGGGGACCGGCGCGACCGCCAGAGGCCCCTCGCCGAAGGCGAGAGGTCTCTGGCGCAGCCAGTCAGAAGTCCCGCAGGTTCCCCCGCAAACCGCCATTCCCGTACTCGCGGCGGAGGATGCCGCGGCGGCGCAGGATGGGCACGAGGTCGCCGAGCATCCGGTACACGGTCGTGGGGTGGAAGTCGCCCGAGAAGATGAAGCCGTCGTTGTCGGCGTCGTCGCCGATCTCGGCGATGAAGTCGGCGATCTCGTCGGCGGTGCCGACGAATCCGCTGCGGTCGGAGAACCGGCCGAGGCGGGCCTTGGCGGTGAGGATCTCGCGCAGGGTCGCATCCGCGAAGCCGTCGAATGCGCCGAGCAGGCCCTTGATGCTGCCGCGCGACACGTGGTCGCCGAAGATCGCGGGGTCGATGGGCCGGTCGAGGTCGAGCTTCGTGAGGTCGGTCTCGAGGTCGCTGGACTGGCCGGCGGCGATCGCCAGCAGGGCCTCGTCGGAGGGGTGCGCGGAGGCCGCCACGATACGGTCGGCCTCCTCGGGGCTGGCCGCGACGATCGGCTTGAACACGAACAGGATGTCGATGTCGGCCGCCGTGCGCCCGTGCGCCTGCGCCGCCGCGAGCACCTTCTGGCGGTAGGCACGGATGGTGTCGGTGTCGAGCGAGGCCAGCGCGAGCTGCACCTGAGAGTTCGTGCCGGCGAAGTCGAGACCGCGCGGCGAGCCGCCGGGCGACACCACGATGGGGTCTCCGGATCGGGCCTCCGCCGAGGCCGCCGAGGCGCTCGCGCGGCCACCGACACCACCGCCACCGCTCAGCTCCCCGAACGGCAGCGCGTTCAAGGGCCCGTCGAACGTGAAGTGCTCGCCGCGGTGCCGCACGGGGTCGAGGTGGGTGCCGTCGGCGAAGTGACCGGTCGCGGCATCCGCGATGAGCGCATCCGTTCCCCAGCTGTGCCACAGCGCCTTCACCGCGCCGAGCCATTCCTCGGCCCGGTCGTAGGCGCCGTCGTGGTCGAGGGCGGGCACGCCGAAGTGACGCGAGCTGCCGACATCCGTCACCACGTTGATGCCGAAGCGGTGCGCGCTCAGGTGCTGCAGCGTGGCGAACTGCCGGGCCGCCTGGTACGGCGAGTAGGCCAGCGGATTCACCGTCGGCGCGATGCCGATGTGCTGCGTGACGTCGAAGAGGTAGGGCGCGAGCAGCAGCGGGTCGTGCTTCGGACCGCCGTAGGCACTGCGGATGCGCAGATCGAGGGTGTCGGCGTTGCCGAGCGAGAGCGCGTCTTCGATGATCACGAGGTCGAACCCGGCCTGCTCGAGCGCGCGCACCGACTGCTGGTAGAGCTCGGGCTCCTGCCAGCGGTGCCCCCAGTCCCAGCTCGGCTGCCCCCAGCCCTGCGGCCCGAAGCCGCGGGAGAGGAACCAGCCGAAGTGCTGGGGCCGGCTCACGCCTGGATCCCCGCGGCCTCTGCCCGCAGCGCGATGCCTTCCAGCTGCTCGCTCGTCTCAGCCGCCGCGACCTGATCGGCCGCGACGTGCCCCGCTGCTCGCACGGCCGCCAGCGCCTGCTCGAGGTCGGCGATCAGGTCGGCGGCGTCCTCGACGCCGATCGAGAGCCGGATCAGCCCGTCCCCGATGCCGCCCTCGGCCCGCTGCTCCGGAGTGCGCCCGGCGTGCGTGGTCGACGCGGGGTGCAGGACGAGCGAGCGCACGTCACCGAGGTGCGTCATGCGGGTGAACAGCTCGGCCGAGTCGATCAGCGTGCGCGCCGCCGCCGTGCCGCCGTGCACCGTGAACGCGAACACCGAGCCCTGACCGCGCGGCAGATACCGCGCCGCGAGCGCGCGCGAGGGGCTGGAGTCGAGCCCGGCATGGTCGACGGATGCCACCTCCGGCTGCTGTTCGAGCCAGCGCGCCACCTGGAGCGCGGAGGCCGACTGCCGGTCGACCCGCAGCGACAGCGTCTCGATGCCCTGCAGGATGAGGAACGCGTTCAGGGGCGAGGGCGTCGGTCCGAACCGCGCCACCACCACGTCACGAGTGAAGGCGAGGAACGCGGCCGGCCCGTGAACGGCCGCCAGGCTCTGCCCGCCGAGCGAGGCCACCGGGGAGTCCAGGTGCGGGAACCGCGCCGATCCGTCGGCCGCCGTCACCGACCAGTCGAACGCGTCGCCGCTCACGATCACGCCGCCGAGCACCGAGCCGTGCCCCGCGAGGAACTTCGACGCCGAGTGCACCACGATGTCGGCGCCGTGCTCGATCGGCCGCAGCAGGTAGGGCGTGGCGAAGGTGTTGTCGACGATCAGCGGGATGCCGTGCCGGTGCGCCACGTCGGCCACCAGCGCGATGTCGACGAGATCGTTCTTGGGGTTCGGGATCGACTCCACGAACAGCGCCTTGGTGTTCGGCCGGATGGCGAGCTCCCAGGCGAGCGGGTCGTTCGCGTCGAGCACGAAGTCGGTGCCGATGCCCAGGCGCCCCAAGTTCTCGGTGAACAGGCTGCGCGATCCCTCGTAGATGCTCGACGCCGAGACGAGGTGGTCGCCGGCCGAGGCGAGGCCGAGCACGGCCGAGGCCACCGCGGCCTGCCCGCTGCCGACCAGGATGGCGTGCGATCCGCCCTCGAGGGCGGCGATCCGCCGTTCGAGCGCCGAGTTCGTGGGGTTGCCGAGGCGGGTGTAGCTGAAGCCGTCGTCACCGCCGGTGAAACGGTCGTGCGCCTGGTCGAAGTCGTCGAACACGAAGCCCGCGGTGAGGTGGATGGGCGTGACCCGGGGGTTCGCGCCGCCCGGAACGTGCGGCTCGGCACCGGCGTGCACCTGCTCGGTGGCGAAGCCGCGGCGGGGCCGGGGATGCGGCTGTGCGGGGTCGTGAACGCTCATGGTCACCCAGGGTGCCACGCCCGCCTGGTCAGAGGGCCTTTTACGAAGTTCTGTTACGACCGCGGATGCCCGGTACTCTGGGAGAGAGCGCTCTCAGACCCATCGGGAGCCCGAGCACCCTGCGAAGGAGCAGTGCACACCATGACCACGTCTTTCCCACCCGGATTCCTCTGGGGTTCGGCCACGGCCGCCGCCCAGATCGAAGGAGCCGCCTTCGACGACGGCAAGAAGGCCTCCGTCTGGGACACCTTCGCCCGCGTCCCCGGCGCCGTGCTGAACGGCGACACGCTCGACGTGGCCGTCGACCACTACCACCGGATGCCCGAAGACGTGGCGCTGATGAAGCAGCTGGGTCTGCACTCCTACCGCTTCTCCACGAGCTGGGCGCGCATCCGCCCGGATGACGCCTCCACCAACCAGGCCGGTCTCGACTTCTACTCCCGCCTGGTCGACGAGCTGCTCGGCGCCGGCGTGCTGCCCTGGCTCACGCTCTACCACTGGGACCTCCCGCAGGCTCTCGAAGACGAGGGCGGCTGGGCGAACCGCGACACCGCCTACCGCTTCCGCGACTACGCCGAGGTCGTCTACGAGGCGCTCGGCGACCGCGTGCAGCACTGGACCACCTTCAACGAGCCGTTCTGCTCGTCGCTTCTGGGCTACGGATCGGGCGTGCACGCTCCCGGCCGACAGGAACCCGCCGCCGCGGTCGCCGCGGTGCACCACCAGCACCTCGCGCACGGCCTGGCCGTGTCGCGGCTGCGCGAACTCGGCGCGCCGAACCTCGGTATCACGCTGAACCTCACCAACGCGGTGCCGCAGAATCCCTCCGACCCGGTCGACGTGGAGGCCGCGCGCCGGATCGACGCCCTGAACAACCGCATCTTCCTCGACCCGCTGCTGCGCGGGGAGTACCCGGCCGACATCCGCCGCGACCTCGCCGAGTGGGGGCTCGACGAGGTGAGCGAGACCGGCCTCGTGCGGCCGGGCGACCTCGAGATCATCGCGCAGCCGCTGGAGTTCCTCGGCGTCAACCACTACCACGACGACCAGGTGAGCGGTCATCCGCTGGCTGCCCCCGTCGATCCGTCGATCGTGCCCGCCGACCCGCACGCGGTCGCCGGCGGGCGCAGCGTGAGCTCGCCGTTCGTGGGCTCGGAGTACGTCACGTTCCCGCTGCGCGGCCTGCCGCTCACCGGCATGGGCTGGGAGGTGCACCCGGCCGGCCTCCGTACGCTGCTCGTGCGCCTCGGCCGCGAGTACCCGACGCTGCCGCCGCTGTACGTCACCGAGAACGGCGCGGCCTACGACGACGAGGTGTCGCCCGATGGCGCCATCCATGACGCCGCGCGCACGCAGTACATCCTCGACCACATCCAGGCGGTGTCGGATGCGATCGCCGACGGCGCCGACGTGCGCGGCTACTTCGTGTGGTCGCTGCTGGACAACTTCGAATGGGCCTGGGGCTACGGCAAGCGCTTCGGCATCGTGCGGGTCGACTACGACACGCTCGTGCGCACGCCCAAGGACAGCGCGCTGGCCTACGCGGACGTGATCGCGGCATCGGACGCGGCCGCTTCGTCGTCGGGTGCGGCGGGCCGTTCGTCAGCCGCCGGTGCACCCGGCTCGCTATCCTGAGCCTCGTGTACCGCAACCCGACCCTGGAGATGGTGGCCGCCGAGGCCGGAGTCTCGCGCGCCACCGTCTCGCGGGTGGTGAACGGCTCCACCAGCGTCAACCCCGAGGTGATCACGGTGGTGAACGCAGCCGTGGCACGCCTGAACTACGTGCCGAACCGGGTGGCGCGCTCGCTCGCGAGCCGGCGCACCGACGTGATCGCGCTGATCGTGCCGGAGTCGACCTCGACGGTGTTCGCCGACCCGTTCTTCGCGCCGGTGGTGCGCGGGGTGGCCCGGGCGCTGTCCGACACGAACTACACGCTGAACCTCCTGATCGCGTCGGAGGCCCGGCCCGAGAAGACCCGGCGCTATCTGCAGGGCGGCAACGTCGACGGTGCGCTCGTGGTCTCGCATCACGCCGAAGACCATTCGTATGTCGGGCTGGGCGACTCGCTGCCGATCGTCTTCGGCGGCCGGCCGCTGCATCCGGAGCTCTCGGACGCCTACTACGTCGACGTCGACAACCGCGCGAGCGCTCGCCTCGCCACCGATCATCTGATCGGCCTGGGACGTCGGCGCATCGCCACCATCGCGGGGCGGCAGGACATGCCGGCCGGCATCGACCGCCTCGCCGGCTGGCGGGAGTCGGTGGCCGCGGCCGGAGGCGATCCCTCGCTGGTCGAGTACGGCGACTTCTCGCAATCCTCGGGTGCCGAGGCGATGGCCCGGTTGCTGATGCGAACGGATGCCGCATCCCCGGATGCCGCGGCCTCCGGCGATCCGATCGACGCCGTGTTCGTGGCGAACGACCAGATGGCGGCGGGAGCGATCCAGGTGCTGCACGCCCACGGGCTCTCGGTGCCGAGCGATGTGGCGGTGGTCGGCTACGACGACGACACCTTCGCCAGCACGCTCACCCCGCCGTTGACGACCGTGAACCAGCCCTCCGCCGACCTCGGAGCGAGCATGGCCGAGCTGCTGGTGCGGCTGATCGCCGGCCAGGAGGCGCCCCGCCGCACGATCATCCCGACGACGCTCGTGGTGCGCGCTTCGGCGTAGCCGCTACGCGGCGGCGGCGGTTCACTCCAGCGAGTCTCAGACCGACCTCGGCCACTATGAGCGAGCTCGCGCCGAGACTCGCTGGAGTGAACCGAGCGGCAGCGCTCCGGCTCGGCCTGCACTGTGTGGTGAGGTGCGATGCGGCAGCGCCTCGGATCAGGCGCTGGCCACCTGCGCCTGAGACTGCGGCATCGGCTGCACCGCAGCCCAGACCGCGTCGAGTGAGAGGCCGAGCACCTCGGCGATCGCCGCGATCGTGGAGAAGGCGGGGGTCGCGACGCGACCCGACTCGATCTTGCGCAGGGTTTCGGGCGAGATTCCCGCGGCGAGCGCCGTCTCGAGCATCGAGCGCTCGCCCCTGGCCTGGCGCAGAAGCGCGCCGAGGCGCCTGCCGCGCTCGAGTTCGGCGGGCGTGAGGGAGAGGCGCACCATCATGCTCCCGATTCTAATACCGGGATAGGAATACCAGTTAGAGCGTGAGCCCGGCTAGGCTGAGTGGGATAGTTATTGGGTCGCGGGAGCGCGGCCCGGGAAAGGCCCGCATGATCGAGATCCTCACGCCCGCCGAACTGCCCCGCGCCCGAGCGGCCGGAGCGCTGGTCGCGACGATCCTGCAGACGCTCCAGGGCCGTACCGCCGTCGGCACGAACCTGCTCGAGATCGACCGCTGGGCCTCCGAGATGATCGCCGAGGCGGGAGGGGTCTCCTGCTACGTCGACTACGCGCCCTCCTTCGGACGCGGCCCGTTCGGCCACTACATCTGCACGGCCGTCAACGACGCGGTGCTGCACGGGATGCCGCACGACTACGCGCTGCGCGACGGCGACCTGCTGACGCTCGACCTCGCGGTCTCGCTCGACGGCCTCGCCGCCGACTCGGCGATCAGCTTTCTGGTGGGCGCCTCCCGGCCTGCCGAGAGCGTCGCCCTGATCGCCGCCACCGAGCGTGCCCTCGCCGCCGGCATCGCCGCGGCCGGCCCCGGGGCCCGCATCGGTGACCTCTCGTACGCCATCGGCACCGTGCTGAGCGAGGCCGGCTACCCGATCAACCTCGAGTTCGGCGGCCACGGCATCGGCTCGACCATGCACCAGGATCCGCACGTCTCGAACGACGGCCGCCCCGGCCGCGGCTACCGCTTGCGGCCGGGCCTGTTGCTCGCCCTCGAGCCCTGGGTGATGATCGGCACGGATCGCCTGGTCACCGACGCCGACGGCTGGACCCTGCGCAGCGCCACCGGCAGCCGCACCGCCCACAGCGAGCACACGATCGCGATCACGGAGGACGGCGCCGAGATCCTCACGCTGGCCCCGGGCGCCTCCGCCTGATCCGGTCACGTTCGTCGCCGCTGTTGCCGACCCCCTCAGCATCCCGGTTCACTCCAGCGAGTCTCAGATCAACCTCGGCCACTATGCACGAGCTCACGCTCAGACTCGCTGGAGTGAACCCGCTAGGCGAAGGTCGCGCCGGGCAGGCGGCGACGGATGACGTCGATCGCCGCGGGGTTCTGGTCGACGAGCACGTAGTTGCGGCCGAGCGCCGCGGCGACGGCGCCCGCGGTGCCGCTGCCGGCGAAGAAGTCGAGCACCCAGTCGCCCTCGCGCGACGACGCCTGCACGATCCGCCGCAGGATGCCCTCGGGCTTCTGCGTGGGGTAGCCGGTCTTCTCCCGGCCGGTCGGCGACACGATCGTGTGCCACCAGACATCCGTCGGCAGCTTGCCGAGCGCGGCCCGCTCGGGCGTCACGAGCCCGGGCGCCATGTACGGCTCGCGATCGACGGTCGTCGAGTCGAAGTAATACGCCGCCGGGTTCTTCACGTACACCAGGATCGTGTCGTGCTTGGTGGGCCAGTGCTTCTTCGACTTCGCGCCGTAGTCGTAGGCCCAGATGATCTCGTTGAGAAAACTGTCGCGGCCGAACAGGGCGTCGAGCAGCACTTTCGCGTAGTGCGCCTCGCGGTAATCCAGGTGCAGATAGAGGGTGCCGTCGTCGGCGAGCAGGCGCCAGGCCTCCACGATCCGGGGCTCCAGGAACGACCAGTAGTCGTCGAAGCGGTCGTCGTACTGCAGCAGGTCGCCCTTGATGCGGTCGTACTGGCGACCCTTGAACCCGGTGACGCGGCCCGGCGTGACGACCGGCGCATCCTGGGTCGTCGCCGCATCCGGCGCCGTCGTCGTACCCACGGTCCCGCCCACGGCGGCCTCGGCCGGCTCCGCGACCGGAGTGCGCACCGCCGTCGTCGATCGCCGGCTCTGCGTGCGCCCGGTGTTGAACGGCGGGTCGAGGTAGATCACCGTGAACGTGCCGTCGGCGAACGTCGGCAGCACCTCGAGGTTGTCGGCGTGGAACACCAGTCCCTCGCTGCGGGCCTCGTCGCCGAACCGCGCGAGCGGGGACGGCGGATGGGGCATCCTGCCATTGTGGCAGTTCGCGGGAACCGGGCGTACGCTCAGCACACCATGAGCACCGAGATCCGCAACGAGGCCGAGAACAGCCGGTACACCATCAGCGTCGACGGTGAGGTGGCCGGGTTCGCCGACTACCGCATCGAGGGCGGCACGATCGTGTTCATCCGCACCGAGGTCGACCCCTCCAAGCGCGAAGGCGGACTGGCCGGCCGGCTCGTGCAGTACGCACTCGACGACGTGCGCACGAGCGGCACCCTCGCCGTCGTGCCCCAGTGCAGCTACGTCGCCCACTTCATCGACACCCACCCCGACTACCAGGAGCTCGTCGACCGCGGCTGAGCACTCCCACATCGCCGGCCACGCACGAGCGGATCTCGCTGTCGGTACCGCACAGCCCCGACGACACGGCGCATCCGCCCGTGATGGGATGGATGCCATGCCCACCGACGCGCACCTCCCGAATGCTCCGACGCCCGACACGACGGATGCCACCACCTCCGCCGCAGCCGCCCCCTTCGCCCTCGACGCCGGCGGCGACATCGCGAGCACTCCGCTGCAGGTCGAGGCGGCGGCCGTGCAGGCGGAGGCGAGCGGCTTCGACGGGGTGTTCGCCACCGAGACGAGCCACGATCCCTTCGTCGCCCTCGCCCTGGCCGCCCGCGCCACTTCGCGCGTGCAGCTCTCGAGCGCGATCGCGGTGGCGTTCGCGCGCAACCCGATGAACACGGCGATGCTCGCCGACGACCTCCAGCTCGTCTCGGGCGGCCGCTTCGCGCTGGGGCTCGGTTCGCAGATCAAGCCGCACATCGAGCGCCGCTTCAGCATGCCCTGGTCGCACCCGGCCAAGCGGATGCGCGAGTACGTCGAGGCGCTGAGGGCCATCTGGGCGAGCTGGGAGACGGGCGAGCGCCTGAACTTCCGCGGCGAGTTCTACTCGCACACCCTGATGTCGCCGATGTTCAGCCCCGGACCCAACCCGCACGGCACCCCGCGCATCCTGCTCGCCGGCGTGGGCGAACTGATGACCGAGACGGCCGGCGCCGTGGCCGACGGCTTCCTCAGCCACAGCTTCACCACCCGCCGCTACCTCGACGAAGTGAGCATCCCTGCGCTGCGTCGTGGGCGGGCATCCGCCGGCCGACCCCTCGACGGCAGCGACGACGTCGAGATCAGCCTCCCCGCTTTCGTGGCGATCGGGTCGACGGATGCGGAACTCGCCACCGCGATCCGCGCCGTCAAGAAGCAGATCGCCTTCTACGGTTCGACGCCGGCGTACCGCGGAGTGCTCGAGCTGCACGGCTGGGACGGCCTGCACGAGACCCTGCACGCCGGCTCGGTGCGCGGCGAGTGGGACGCGATGGCCGACGCCGTCTCCGACGAGGTGCTGGCCGAGTTCGCCGTGGTCGGCACCCCCGCCGAGGTCGCGGAAGGCCTCCGCGCCCGCTTCGGCGGTGTCGTCTCGCGTCTCTCCTTCAGCGCTCCCTACCCGGTCGCCCCCGAGGTCTGGGCCGACCTCGTTCGCCTGCTCCGCTGACCCGCCGCCGAAGCCTCAGGCGCCTCAGGAAGTGCGGGCCGCCAGGTAGGCGCTGACCGCGTCGGAGGCCGTCTGGTGGTCGACGACGTCAGGCTCGCCCGAGGTTGTGATCGTGCCGGCGAGGGCGCCGGCGACGAAGATCGGGATCGAGCCGCCGTGCGCCCGCACGAAGGAGTGGTCGATGCCGCGGTCGTCGACCTGCTCGAACGGAGTGCCCGCCTCCTCGTGGCGCAGGCGCACCAGCAGCGACGGCACCGCGAACATCCGGGCGGCGGCCGCCTTGCCGGCCAGCCAGGGGTCGTTGCCCGGGCCGGTCGAGCCGAGCTTCGCCCGGAACACGAGGTCGAGGCCGTCGGTGGGTGACGAACCGGCGGCGCCGACGGATGCTGCGGCGGCGGCATCCGGGTCGTCGATCAGCACCACGTCCACCGCGAGATTCAGCCCGCGCTCACGAATGAGGGCGGCCGCGATCGTGCCGAGCTCGTAGGCGTCTTCCTTCGTGAACGACGGCACGTCGAACGGCGCCACGGCGTCGAGCTCGGCGACCGTGTAGATGGGCAGCTCGGCCGGACGCGATCCGGCAGCATCCGCGGCGTGGGCCCCGCTCACGGCACGCGGCCGATCCACTCGGGGGTGCTGAATTTGGTGCGCACCAGCTCCTCGGCCTTGGCGCGCTCGTCGGCGGTGATCTCGCCGTCCGTCGCCCCGTAGAGGCCCGTGAACGTGCCGATCAGGCGGTCGATGATCTCAGCGCGCGGCAGGCCGGTCTGGCTGCGCAGCGGATCGACGCGCTTGGCAGCCGACTTGGTGCCCTTGTCGCTCATCTTCTCGCGTCCGATGCGCAGCACCTGCACCATCTTCTCGCCGTCCATGTCGTAGCTGAGGGTGGCGTGGTGCATGACCGCGCCGTTGCCGAGCCGCTTCTGGGCGGCCCCGCCGATCTTGCCCTTGGCCGAGGTGATGTCGTTCAGCGGCTGGTAGAACGCGTCGATGCCGAGCGACTTGAGGGCGACGATCACCCATTCGTCGAGGAAGGCGTAGGAGTCGGCGAACGACATGCCCTGCACCAGGGCGGCCGGGGCGTAGATCGAATAGGTGATGACGGAGTTGGCGTCCATGAACATGGCACCGCCTCCGGAGATGCGCCGTACGATCTCGAAGCCGTACTTCGCCGCATTCTCGGGGTCGACCTCGTTCTTCACCGACTGGAAGCTGCCGATCACGACGGCGGGCTCGTTCCACTCCCAGATGCGCAGGGTGGGCTTGCGCCGCCCTTCGCCCACCTCGATGGCGAGCACCTCGTCGAGCGCGAGCTGCATCTGCGGTGTCTCGGCGCCGGAGTGGATGAGCTGCCACTCGTAGGCGTCCCAGCCGGTGGCGGCGGCGAGCGCCCGCCGCACGGCGACGGCGACGGCTTCGGGGCTGAAGCCGAGCAGCACGGCGTCGGCCGGCAGTGCGGCGCGCACGGCGGCGGCGATCGTGGCCGCGTCGCTGCCCACCGGCAGCCCGTTCACGGCCGCGTCGATCAGCGGCAGCGCGTCATCCGGCTCGAGGAAGAAGTCGCCGGCCAGCCGGAACTGCGCGATCCGCCCGTCGACCTCGTCGAGATCGACCACCACGAGCTTGCCGCCGGGCACCTTGTATTCACCGTGCATGTCAGTCCTCCTTGGACACGCCCCAGCCTACTTCGGGCACGGTGGGCCAGTGAGGCGGCGCTCTACTTCGGAGCGGCGGGGGTGGCGGGGCCGGCGGGGCGGTAGCGGTGCTCGGGGCGGCCTGTGGCGCCGTACTGCAGCTCGATCGCGAGCTGGCCCTCCTGGGCGAGAGAGGAGAGGTAGCGCTGGGCCGTGGCGCGGGAGATGCCGACCCGCTCGGCCACGGCGGGGGCCGCGAGGGCGTCGACGGATGCGGCGAGCGCCTCGAGCACGGCCGTCTCGGTGGGGGAACGGCGGGCCGACGACTCCCGCGCCGCCGAGCCGTGCAGAGCGCGGCGGGCGCGCTCGATGACGTCTTGGCTCAGCTCGGGGGCCGCGTCGAGCAGGTTGCGGTAGCGCGCGTAGGCGTGCAGCAGTTCGGCCAGCCGTTCGTCGGCGAAGGGTTTCACCAGGTAGCCGAAGGCGCCGCGCTGGAAGGCCCGGCGCACGGCCGCCGAGGTGACGGCGGCGCTCAGCACGATCGCATCGACGTCGTAGGCGCGCACGAGGTCGAGGCCGCTGCCGTCGGGGAGGTAGATGTCGGCGAGCAGCAGGTCGGGCCGCTCGGCGTCGATCAGCGAGCGCGCCTCGGCGACCGTGCCGGCGGATCCGACGACGGAGAAGCCCTCGACACCGTCCACGATCCGGGTGTGCAGGCGGGCCACGTGGAAGTCGTCGTCGACCACCACCACGCGAAACCGCTCCGGGCCGGCGCTCACGAGCCGTCCTCCGGCTCGAACTGATCCTCGAGGCGCGCGCAGAACACGGCGCCGTGAGCGCGGTCGCCCGTGGTGGGCCCGGCCATCGCGAGCCAGAGCTCGCCGCCGTGCCTGCGCGCGACCTCGGCCGAGAGACGCAGGCCGATCCCGTGGCCGTGCTCCGTCTCCAATGCCGGCGCCGTCCCGGCCGAGGATCCGCGCCCGTCCTCGTATTCGGTACCGGTGCCAGCCCCGGCCCCCGCCCCGGCCGCAGATCCCGGCGAGCGCCTCGCGAACGGATCCCCCACCACCCCGTCCCCCGAGTCCATCACCGAGAGGTGCAGCTCGTCGCCGTGCCGCAACGCCTCGACCTCCACCCACCGCGGCACCCGCGCAGAGGCGGCCGCCGCCCGGATGCCGTTGTCGACCAGGTTGCCGAGCACGGTCGTCACGTCCTCCGGATGCTGCAGCGAGCCGACCACCTCGGCGTCCGGGCCGATCCGCAGCACCACCCCGCGTCGCTCGGCCTCCATCGCCTTCGCTCCGAGGAACGCCTGCAGATACGGCTCCCGGATGAGTCCCGCCCCCTCCAGAGGGAACCGCACCGGACCGTGCTCGCCGATCTCGGCCAGATAGCGCAGCGCCTCCTCGCCGTCGCCCGCCCGCACCAACCCGGTCACCACGTGGATGCGGTTCGCGAACTCGTGCCGCTGTTCGCGCAGGGCACTGGCGAGGGTGCCCACGGCCGTCAACCTCCGGGAGAGGTTCTCGACGTCGGTGACGTCGCGCACGATCACCACCCTCCCGAGCAGCCGCCCGTCGCGCCGCACCTCGTGCACGTCGACGTACAGCAGCCGGCTGCCGACGACCAGGGGCTCGGATGCGCCGCCCGCCGTGCCCGAGGCGCTCCGGATGCGCTCCCGCACCCCGGCATCCGGGATCGCCTGCTCCACACCCCGGCCCACGGCAGCCGCCGGCCCGAGCCCCAGCAGCTCGGCCGCCCGCTCGTTGCACACCGTCACGACGCCGTCGATCGAGAGCCCGAGCACCCCGTCGTCGACGCCCTGCAGCACGGCCTGCTGATCGTGCACGAGCTCGAGCAGCTCCTCGGGCTCGAGGCCCAGCGTCTTCGTGCGCAAGCGGCGCGTGATGAACGCGGCGAGCACCGCGCCCACGCCGAGCGCGAAGGCGGTCGACAGCGCCACCGGAACGGCATCCGACAAGACGGTCGACCACACCTCGGCGGGAGGCAGGCCTACGCTCACCTCGCCGACCACGCGCGAGGGATCCGAGGCTCCGTAGATCGGCACCTTGGCCCGCGCGGAGTCGCCGAGCGTGCCGTGCTCCCAGCTGACGACCTCCTCGCCGCGGAGCGCCGCATCCGGGCTCGTCGACACCGGGTCGCCGATCTCGTCGGCATTCGGATGCGCGAGCCGGCGCCCCGTGTCATCGGTCACGACCACGAACAGCGCCCCGGTGCGCTCCTGCACCTCGAGCGCGTAGTCGTCGAGGTCGGAGTCGACCAGCTGCGCGTCGGTGGAGGGCACCGCGCGATCCGACTCGGTCTCGGCCGCCGCGCGCACCCGCGGCGTCTCGGCCACGGTCTGCGCCACCCGGAGGGCCGACTCCTGGGTCTGCTGCACCAGCCGGTTGAAGCCCGTCACCGCGAACAGCACGAGCGTGATCACCGACACCAGGATCATCGCCGCCACGATCCAGCGGTTGATCTGGCGGGTGAAGAGCGCACGGCGGGGCCGCGCCGCCACCCGTCGCTCCATCGCCATGCCCGAATGCTACCCACGCCCTCCGACGCCCGGTGAGCAGAATGCGCAGAACGGGTTCAACGCGCGATTCGCTCGCAATGCGCAGTAGCGCGCGAGCATCCGTCCGCCCTTCCTACGCTGTCCGGAACGCCGGCCCACCCGCCGACGCCGGAAGAAGACGAAGGAGTCTCGGATGCTGGTTCTACTCGGGTTCGGAATGGTCGCCACCTTCATGGTGCTGATCATGACCAAACGGATGACGCCCGTGCTCGCGCTGATCATCGTGCCGACCATCTTCGGCCTCTTCGCCGGTGCAGGGCTCGGCATCGGCGACATGGCGATGGAGGCGATCGGAGGCCTCGCGCCCACGGCCGCGCTGCTGATGTTCGCCATCATCTACTTCGGTCTGATGATCGACGTCGGCCTCTTCGACCCGCTGGTGCGCATCATCCTGCGCGTGGTCGGTCACGACCCCGTGAAGGTGGTGGTGGGCACGGCCCTGCTCGCGGCGGTCATCTCGCTCGACGGCGACGGATCCACCACGTTCATCGTGGTGACCAGCGCGATGCTGCCGATCTACCTGCGTCTGGGGCTCAGTCCGGTGGTACTCACGGTCGTGGCGGGCCTCGCGAACGGCACCATGAACATCCTGCCCTGGGGCGGCCCGACGGCCCGCGCCGCCGCCGCACTCGACCTCTCGCCGAGCGAGGTGTTCGTGCCGATGATCCCGTCGATGGCCGTGGGTCTCGCCATCATCTTCGTGTTCGCGTGGCACCTGGGGCTCATGGAACGCAAGAGATTGGGCACGATCGACCTGCCCGACGAGGCGGCTGAGTCGACGTCGACGGATGCTCGGGGTGGCTTCTTCCTGCGCCGGGCAGGCAACGGATCGGCGACCGCGAACGCCTCGGGAGCGTCGTCATCCGGCGCATCCGGAACCGGCCGGGGCCGCCTCTCCACCGATGTGGCCCGCATCTCGACGAGCTCGCTGCGGGCGATCGTGAACCCCGCCGACACCGCGATGGCCGACACCATGCTCGACCCCCAGCGCCCCACGCTCCGCCCGAAGCTGTTCTGGTTCAACCTCGTGCTCACGGTCGCCGTGATGGTGCTG
>NZ_JAHFUW010000049.1 GCF_023264855.1 Herbiconiux sp.
GAGGCACCTCCGGCGCCCGCGGCCCCGCCCGGTCGGGTCTGGCGCAGCCCGCTGGCCTGGGGGCTGGCCGGCATGTTCGCGATGTCGGCACTGAACGTCTACGCCATGTTCGCCTGGCTGCCGTCGATCCTCGCGGGGCTGGCCGGCGTCTCCGCGGCGACGGCCGGCATCCTGCTCTCGGTATACTCGGTGGTGGGTCTCGTGCCGTCGCTGCCGGTGCCGCTGCTGGCCGGGCGCCTGAAGAGCGTTCGAGGACTCGCCCTCAGCGGCTCGGCGCTCTTCCTGGTGGGTTACGGAGGGCTGCTGCTCGCGCCGCAGCCGCTCGTGCTGCTGTGGGTGGTGCTGGCCGGGCTCGGGCCCCTGCTGTTCCCGCTCGTGCTGGTGCTGATCAATCTGCGCACCCGCACCCCCCAGGGCGCCGTGGCGCTGAGCTCGTTCGCGCAGAGCTTCGGCTACGCCTTCGGGGCACTCGGACCGCTGCTGATCGGCATCCTGCACGACGCGACGGGCAGCTGGAACGCGCCGGTGGTGATGCTGCTCGTCACGGGCGTGGTGGCGGGAGTGTGCGGTCTCGTCGTGGCCGGGCCGCGGATGCTCGAAGACCAGTGGCACAATTGAGCGATGGGCCCGACGCGACCGCGTGGGCCCAGAAGACGACGAGAGCCCACCGGCCGTCGAGAAGAGCAAGTCTGGAGACCTCGTGACCATCGAGAATGCGGTCCGTCCCGCCGAGCGTGCAGTGCAGCTGCTCGGCGACGACCTGACGGAGACCACCCTCAAGCGCTACCTGGAAGGGCTGCCCGGCGTCGATGCCGTCGGCCTGGAGCAACGGGCAGCCGGCCTCGGCAGCCGGTCGATCAAGACCACGTCGAAGGCCTGGGCGCTCGACAAGATCATCGAGCTGATCGACCTCACCACCCTCGAGGGGGCCGACACGCCCGGCAAGGTGCGGTCGCTCGTGGCGAAGGCGCTGGTTCCGGATGCCTCCGACCTCTCCACCCCGCGGGTGGCGGCCGTCTGCGTCTACGGCGACATGGTGCCCTACGCCGTGGAGGCGCTCGGCAGCGCGCATGCCGCGGGCACCGACCAGGGCATCAACGTGGCGGCGGTCGCCACCGCGTTCCCCTCGGGGCGCGCTTCGCTGGCCGTGAAGCTGGCCGACACGGCGGACGCCGTGGCCGCCGGTGCCGACGAGATCGACATGGTGATCGATCGCGGGGCGTTCCTCTCGGGCCGGTACGGGCTGGTCTTCGACCAGATCGTCGCCGTCAAGGAGGCCTGCCGACGCGCGGACGGCACCTACGCGCACCTCAAGGTCATCCTCGAGACCGGCGAGCTGAACACCTACGACAACGTGCGTCGGGCATCCTGGCTCTCGATCCTCGCGGGCGGCGACTTCATCAAGACCTCGACCGGCAAGGTGGCCCCGGCCGCCACGCTGCCCGTCACCCTGCTGATGCTCGAGGTGGTGCGCGACTGGCACCTCCTCACCGGCGAGAAGGTGGGCGTGAAGCCGGCCGGCGGCATCCGCTCGTCGAAGGATGCGATCAAGTACCTCGTGACGGTGGCCGAGACCGCGGGGGAGGAGTGGCTGCAGCCGCACCTGTTCCGCTTCGGGGCGTCGAGCCTGCTGAACGACGTGCTGCTGCAGCGGCAGAAGCTGTCGACCGGGCACTACTCCGGCGCCGACTACGTGACGATCGACTGAGAACGGACCCCTGATGTCATTCCTGGAATACGCGCCGGCTCCCGAGTCGACGGCCATCCTGAACCTCAAGCCCGAGTACGGGCTGTTCATCGGCGGCGAGTTCGTCGCCGGCGGCGGGGAGTCGTTCTCGACGATCTCGCCCGCCACCGAGAAGCCGATCGCGCGGATCGCGAACGCCGACTCCGGCGACGTCGACCGCGCCGTCGCGGCCGCCCGCCGCGCCTACGACAAGACCTGGTCGAAGCTCTCGGGGCGCGACCGCGGAAAGTACCTGTTCCGGATCGCGCGACTCGTGCAGGAGCGGGCCCGCGAACTGGCCGTCGCCGAGTCGCTGGACAACGGCAAGCCGATCAAGGAGAGCCGCGACGTGGACGTGCCGCTCGTGGCGGCCTGGTTCTTCTACTACGCCGGCTGGGCCGACAAGCTCGATCACGCCGGGCTCGGCGCGAACCCGCGCTCCCTCGGCGTGGCCGCGCAGGTCATCCCGTGGAACTTCCCGCTGCTGATGCTCGCGTGGAAGATCGCGCCCGCCCTGGCCGCGGGCAACACCGTGGTGCTGAAGCCGGCCGAGCAGACGCCGCTGACGGCGCTGCTGTTCGCCGAGATCCTGCAGCAGGCCGACCTGCCGGCCGGTGTGGTGAACATCCTCACCGGCGCCGGCGACACCGGGCGCGCACTCGTGAACCACCCCGACGTGAACAAGGTGGCCTTCACCGGGTCGACGAGCGTGGGCCGCGAGATCGCCCGCTCGACCGCCGGCTCGGGCAAGAAGCTCACCCTGGAGCTCGGTGGCAAGGCCGCGAACATCGTGTTCGACGACGCGCCCATCGACCAGGCCGTCGAGGGCATCGTCAACGGCATCTTCTTCAACCAGGGGCACGTCTGCTGCGCCGGGTCGCGCCTGCTGGTGCAGGAGAACGTGCACGACGAGGTCGTGGAGCGCCTCAAGTCGCGGCTGTCGACGCTCCGCGTGGGCGACCCGCTGGACAAGAACACCGATGTCGGGGCGATCAATTCGGCCGAGCAGCTCGCCCGCATCCGGGAGCTGTCGGCGGTGGGTGAGGATGAAGGTGCCGAGCGCTGGAGCCCCGCCTGCGAGCTGCCCGCCGAGGGCTTCTGGTTCGCGCCGACCATCTTCACGAACGTGTCGACCAGCCACCGGATCGCCCGGGAGGAGATCTTCGGGCCGGTGCTCTCGGTGCTCACCTTCCGCACGCCCGCCGAGGCGATCGCCAAGGCCAACAACACCCCCTACGGGCTGTCGGCGGGCATCTGGAGCGACAAGGGCTCGAAGGTGCTGGCCGTGGCCGACAAGCTGCGCGCCGGCGTGATCTGGGCGAACACCTTCAACCGCTTCGACCCGGCCTCGCCGTTCGGCGGCTTCAAGGAATCGGGCTACGGCCGCGAAGGCGGCCGGCACGGTCTCGCCGCGTACCTGAAAGGATCGAAATGAGCCACGTCAGCGTTCCCAAGACGTACAAGCTGTTCATCGGCGGGGCATTTCCGCGCAGTGAATCCGGGCGGGTCTACGAGGTGACGACGCCCAAGGGCGTGTTCCTCGCGAATGCCGCCCAGGCCTCGCGGAAGGATGCGCGGGACGCTGTCGTGGCCGCGCGGGCCGCCGTGAGCGGCTGGGCCGGCGCTACCGCGTACAACCGCGGGCAGGTGCTCTACCGCGTCGCCGAGGTGCTCGAGGGGCGCCGGGCGCAGTTCGAAGACGAGATCGTGCGCCAGGAGGGCGTGTCGGCCTCGGCCGCGCGCGCCCAGGTGGACGAGGCGATCGACCGCTGGGTCTGGTACGCCGGCTGGACCGACAAGTACACGCAGGTCGGCGGCAACGCGAACCCCGTGTCGGGCCCGTACTTCAACCTCTCGGTGCCCGAGCCCACCGGCGTCGTGGCGGTCGTCGCGCCGCAGGACTCCTCGCTGCTCGGCCTCGTCAGCGCCATCGCGCCCGCGCTCGTGCCCGGCAACACCGTCGTGGTGATCGCGAGCGAGGCCTATCCGCTCTCGGCGATCACCCTCGCCGAGGTGCTCGCCACCAGCGACCTGCCCAAGGGCGTCGTGAACGTGCTCACCGGGTCGGCCGCCGAGATGGCGCCGTGGCTCGCCGCGCACGCCGATGTGAACGCGCTCGACCTCGTCGGAGCATCCGCTCTGGACTGGGTCGACCTCGAGATCGAGGCCGCGCAGACCCTCAAGCGCGTGCTCCCGCCCGAGGAGGGTCCGGATGCCGCGGCCCCCGCCCTCGCCCGCATCACGGCCTTCACCGAACTCAAGACGGTCTGGCACACCAAGTCCCTGCTCTGACCCACTCATCCCACCTCCTCGCGACCCGTCGATTTCGGCCCTTCCCATGCGCATTTAGGGCCAAAATCGACGGGTCGCGAGGAGGGTGTCGGGGGTGGGGGGCTGGCTGGGAGTCGAGGGCGCGCGCGGGCGGCTCGGGCGGGTTCGGCATAGCGTGAGGGGATGACCGAGAACGAACGACTTGCGCTGGTGACCGGGGCGACCGGCTACATCGGCGGGCGGCTGGTGCCGCGACTGCTGGACGCGGGATTCGCCGTGCGCGTGCTCGTGCGGAGCCCCGACAAGCTGCGCGATGTGCCGTGGGCCGGATCCGTCGACATCGTGGAGGGCGACCTCGACGACCGTGCCTCGATCGAGGCTGCCTGCGAGGGCGTGGACGTGTTCTACTACCTCGTGCACTCGATGGGCGGCAAGAAGGAATTCGAAGAGCCCGAGAAGCAGGCCGCGCAGAACGTGGCGGCGGCGGTGGCGGCCGCGGGCGTGAAGCGGGTGGTGTACCTCGGCGGGCTGCATCCGCTCTCCGGCGAGCTCTCCCCGCACCTGCGCTCGCGCGTGGCCGTGGGTCGCGTGCTGCTCGACTCGGGGGTGCCGACGGCCGCCCTGCAGGCCGGGGTCGTGATCGGATCGGGATCGACTTCGTTCGAGATGATCCGGCACCTCACCGACGTGCTGCCCTACATGCCGGCGCCGAAGTGGGTGCGCAACCGCATCCAGCCGATCGCCGTGCGCGACGTGCTCTACTACCTGGTGAAGTCGGCCGACCTGCCCGACGACGTCAACCGCACCTTCGACATCGGCGGTCCCGACGTGCTGCGCTACGGGCAGATGATGAACGGCTACGCCCTCGAGGCCGGGCTCAAGCAGCGGCCGATCGCGTCGCTGCCGGTGTTCACGCCGTGGCTCGCCTCGCAGTGGGTCAATCTCGTGACACCGATCCCGCGCTCCCTCGCCATCCCGATCATCGCCTCGCTGCAGTTCGACTGCATCACGCACGAGCACGACATCCGGCAGTACATCCCCGACCCCGAGGGCGGCCTGACCCGCTACCGGCGCGCGGTGAGTCTCGCGCTGGAGAAGGAGAAGGCCGGCGAAGTGGAGACCAGCTGGCAGGATTCGCTCGTCGACGGCGCCGTGAGCGATCCGCTGCCGAGCGACCCCGACTGGGCCGGCCACACCGTGTTCCTCGACGAGAAGAAGCGGGAGACGGATGCCCGGCCCGAAGACCTCTGGCGCGTGATCGAGGGCATCGGCGGGCAGAACGGCTGGTACTCGTTCCCGCTGGCCTGGGCCGTGCGCGGCTGGATGGACAAGATCGTGGGCGGCGTCGGCCTCCGCCGGGGGCGGCGGAGCGCGACCCGGCTGAATCAGGGTGACGCGCTCGACTTCTGGCGCGTGGAGGAGATCGACCGCGGCGAGTTCCTGCGGTTGCGGGCCGAGATGCGGGTTCCCGGGCGTGCCTGGCTGGAGATGCGGGCGCGACCGCTTGAGGGCGGCCGCTCGCGCTACGAGCAGCGCGCGATCTTCTTCCCGCGCGGGCTCGGCGGGCGGCTCTACTGGTTCGCGATCCTGCCCTTCCACGGTGTGATCTTCAACGGGATGGCCAACCGCATCACCGAGACCGCGCTCGCCTCGAAGTCGTCGGATGCGCCCGCCGGGTAACATGGGGAGGGACTTCACCAGGAGGTTCAGATGACTGGAAAGCCCAAGACCGTCTTCGTCGGAGACAGCTTGACCGAGGGCGGGCGCTGGCAGGACTGGTTCCCGGGCGACGAGACCGTGAATCTCGGCGTCGGCGGTGACACCACCGAAGGCCTGATCGAGCGGCTCGATACGGTGGCCGCCGAAGACCCCGACACCGTGGTGCTGCTGATCGGCACGAACGACATCGCCAACCGGCGGGCCGTCGAGCAGATCGTGCGCAACATCGAGACCATCCTCGTCACCCTGCGGGCCGATTCGCCGGATGCGCGCATCCTCGTGCAGTCGGTGCTTCCGCGCGGCGCGGAGTACGCCGAGTACGTGAAAGAGATCAACCGGCACGTCTGGCAGTTCGCCGCGACGGTCAAGGCGCACTACCTCGACCTCTGGCCGGTGATGGCGATGGAGGACGGCGAGCTCAACCCCGCGTACACCGAAGACCGCCTGCATCTCAACGAGGCCGGTTACGACGCGTGGCTCTCCGAACTGGTGCCGGCGCTCGAGCGCGTCAACGACCTGCCGCCCTCCAGCCGCGCCATCCGTCTCCCGCAGCTCGGCGCGGTCGAGTAGCCCCGGCTCCGCTCAGAGGCGGCGCAGCAGGGTCTCGAAGAAGCGGATGCCGGTGAACCAGGTGGCCACGTGGATGCGCTCGTTCTTCGCGTGCAAGGTGGCCCGCTCGTCCGACGACATCTCGAACGGGCTGAATCGGTACACGTTCCGGCTGAGCGGCGCGAACTGGCGCGAGTCGGTGGCGCCGGTCTGCACGTAGGGCGTGACGACCGCGGTGGGGTAGGCCGACGTGATGGTGCCGGCCAGCAGGTCCCAGCGCGGGCCCGACATCTCCGACACCGCGGCGGGCTCGTTGGCGCTGATCGCCTCAACGCGCACGAGCGGGTCGGCGATCGCCCGCTCGAGGTGGCGCCGGGTGCCGTCGACGGTCGATCCGATCGCGATCCGCACGTTCACCACGGCCTGCGCGCGCTCGGCCAGGGCGTTCGCGGCCAGTGACCCCGAGAGCTGCGTCACCGCGGTGGTGGTGCGCACGATCGCGGCCGTCTCCACGCTCATCCGCGCGAACACCGCGACCAGAAGCGGCCGGAACACGCCCACCCGGGTGAACACGAACTTCAGCGGGCCGCGCCCGTGCGCGCCGACGGTGCGGATCATGGTGGCGGTGACGTCGTTGATCCTCGCGCGGAACGGCCGTTTCGACAGGCGCACGATCGCCCGGGCCAGACGGTTGGTCGCCGTGTCGCGCGGGGGAGTGGAGGCGTGGCCGCCCTCCTGCTCCACGGTCAGCGTGAAGCTGGTGGTGCCCTTCTCGCTCACGCCCACGACGGCGATCGGCACGTCGACGGTGGGGAACAGCTTCTCGACCACGGCGCCGACCTCGTCGAGCACCAGGCCGATCCGGATGCCGCGCTCGGCGAACAGGGCGGCGGCGGCCTCGGCGCCGGTGCCGTTGGTCTCCTCGTCGTGGCCGAACAGCAGGTACACGTCGTTCTCGGGCGTGTGCCCGGCGGCGAGCGAGCGTTCGACGGCTTCGAGGATGCCGACCACGGAGCCCTTGTCGTCGAGCGTTCCGCGCCCCCAGAGCACGCGGTCGGCGCCGCTGCCGGTGAGCACGGCGTCGAACGGCGGATGCTGCCAGCCCTCGTCGGCGGCGGCCACCACGTCGTAGTGCGCCATCAGGATGGAGACGGGGCCGTCGCCGGCGGTCGCCGACGCACCGCGCCAGCGGTACAGCAGGGTGTGGCCCGCCACGAGCTCGCGCTCGAGCGCCCCGTGCAGCAGCGGGTAGAGCTCGTCGACGAGCGCCCCGAACCGGTCGAACGCCGCCCAGTCGACCTCCGCGTCGTCGAGGTGCGACATCGTGGGAACGCGCAGCAGCGCCCGCAGCCGCTCGAGCGACGCCTCATCGGCACCGGACTCGGGCAGGGCTCGCTGTGGGTTCATGGCATCCAATCCTACGGACGGCCGCCCAGCCGGGTGACCGCCTGCGAGGCCGCGTGCAGGCCGGCGTCCGCGGCGGCCGAGAGGAGTTCGGGCGGGGCGTCGTGCAGGCGGCCGGGCGTGGCCGCGTCTGCGCAGCCGGTGAGCAGCGCGCCGACGAAGCCCGCGCTGAAGGCGTCGCCCGCACCGGTGGTGTCGACGGGCGTCACGAGCACGGCGGTTCGCCGCAGCAGGCCGTGGGCTCGGCTGGCGACGAGCACTCCCTGGCGGCCCATCGTGAGCGCGACCAGCGGATGCCGCTCCAGCAGCCACTCGGCGATGTACTCCGGATCGTCCCGCCCGGTGAGCGCGCGGCCCTCGTCGAGGTTCGGGATGACGACGTCGGCGCCCGCCATCGCGGCCAGGATGCGCTCGGAGCCGTGATCGGCGATGAAGCCGGCCGATCCGGGGTTCACCGAGACCGACGCTCCCGCATCCTGAGCCGCCCGGGTGAGCGCGGCGAGCTCCAGTGCACGGGTGTCGCCCGGGTCGCTGAACAGCGAATACCCGGTGAAGTGCAGGTGCCCGCCGGGGGAGAAGAGGGCGTGGTCGACATCGCGCACTGTCGTGAGCGCGTTCGCTCCGCGCTCGGTGAGCATGGTGCGGGTGCGGTCGGGCTGCAGGATGACCACGATCGTGCCGGTCGGCAGAGTGGCGTCACCGTGCAGGTACGGCGTCACCCCGGTGCGTCGCAGCTCGTCGTCGTGGCGCTGCACGTCGTCGGCCGCCACGCGGCCCGCGAAGTGGGTGCGGTGCCCGAGGTGCCCGAACCACGCGGCGGCGTTGGCGGCCGATCCGCCCGCCCGCCGCTCGATTCGCGCGGTCGTGTCGGTGTCGGCGCGGATCGGGCCCGAGGGCGTCACGATCACGTCGTCGATCACGTCACCGAAGACCACGACCCAGGGGCCGGATGCCGGCACGGCGGATGCCGACACCGATCAGGCGCCGGATCCGGCGAAGGCCGCCGCGGGCCCGGACCCGCTCTCGTGGAGCGCGCTCCACGCCACCGCGATCTCCCCGGCCAGCCGCACGTTGTTGCGCGCGATGTCGAGGTTCACCTCGAGGCTGCGGCCTCCGGAGGCATCCACGATGTATCCCAGAAGGAAAGGCGTGACGGCCTTGCCGGTCACTCCGGCCTCGGACGCGGCGGCGAACGCGGTCTGGAGCACACGGTCGTGCTCGGCGGGGTCCCACTGCTGATCCAGCGGCAGCGGGTTCGCCACGACGATGCCCTGGCCGTGGCCGAGCTCGTCCTGACTGCGCATCACCCGCGCGATCTCGGCGGCATCCTCGACCTGCCAGTCGATGCTGTACCCCGAGGTGCTCAGCCAGAAGCTGGGGAAGTCGGTGGTGCGGTAGCCGAGCACCGGCACGCTGAGCGTCTCGAGGCGCTCGAGCGTGGCGGGGATATCGAGCACCGACTTGACGCCCGCCGAGACGACGGTGACGCCCGAGATGGCGAGCGCGCTCAGGTCGGCCGACTCGTCGAACGACTCGTTCGCACCGCGGTGCACGCCGCCGAGGCCCCCGGTGGCGAACACGCGCACCCCGGCCTTGCCCGCGAGGTAGGCGGTGGCTGCGACCGTCGTGGCGCCGCTGGCACCCTTGGCGGCGAGGATCGGCAGGTCGCGCACACTGGCCTTGGCCATCGGCTCCTCGGCGATGCGGCGCACGCCCTCCTCGTCGAGGCCGATCTGCGGCACACCGTCGAGCACGGCGATCGTGGCGGGCGTGACGCCGGCGGAGCGCAGGATGCCCTCGAACTCCTGCGCGGCTTCGAGGTTGCGGGGCTGCGGCAGCCCGTGCGAGATGATGGTCGACTCGAGCGCGACCACGGGGCGGCCGGCTTCCAGAGCGGAGGCGACGGCGGGGGAGACGACGAAGGGCGAGGCCATCGGGCGGCGCCGGCTCAGCGCAGGCGCGCTTTGAGGGCGGCCACCGGGTCGGCGGCGGTCAGCAGTCCCGGCCCGAAGCGCAGCATCGTGATGGTGTGGGACACCGGGCCCTGACCAGCCGAGAGTCGGGTCGCCACGGTGGCGCGCTCCCAGATGAGGATCGACTCCTGCGCCAGCTGCACGGTGAGGCCGAGCGGCTGGGTGTTGCCCGAGCGCACGTCCGGCAGCGAGTAGCCGCCGAGACCGGCGAGCGTGGAGTACACCTCGGAGACATCCTTCTGCGGCAGCGGAACCGCGCCCTGACCGGCGAAGACGGCCACGAACAGGCGGGCGGCCAGCTCGTCGGGATCGGCGGTCCAGAGGCCTTCGGGGCCGGCGAACAGAGGAGTCGGAGCAGCCGAGGAGAATGTCATGGATTCACCCTACCGAGCAGCGCCCGGGTAAGGCCAGACACGGGCTCCGGGCGGCCGGGACACAGGCCCGGGCACTAGGATCGTCCCGACATGAGCACGCGACAGACCACCCCGGCATTCACCCGGCCGGCCCTGGCCCCCGGTCTCCTCGGCGCCATCGCTCTGATGGCGTTCATCGCCGTGGTCGACACCGACTGGTTCACCATCGCGCGGTACGTGGTGAGCATCCTCGCCCTCATTATGTGCGTGTTCGCCGGTCAGGCGAAGCAGTGGTGGTGGATCGCACCGCTCGCGGCGATCGCGGTGCTGTGGAACCCTGTGCTGCCGATCGACCTCCCGCTGGTGGCCTGGCAGGCCGCGCACGTGGCCGGCGCGATCGTGTTCGTGGCCAGTGGCCTCCTGATCAAGGTGCATCGCGTAGACTGAACAGGCAACGGGGTATCCCGCTCTTCGTGCCGACCGCGACTCACCTCGCGTTGCTCGGCCCAGGCTCCCGTTCGAACTGTTCGCAGTCGTGAGGTTCCACCGATCCGGTGGCGCCGAAGGCTGGCCGCGTGACCTCCGGCGAAGACGAGGTCTCGCCACTACTCCCCAGGAGAACGATGTCAAGGTCCGGCAATCGCCGTACACGCACCGCCGACAACACCGGCCTCATCCCCATCCTCGCCCGCAAGGTGCGCGAGGTCGAAGCGGCGGCCCAGCGCGGCAAGGTGGCCCCGGCCAACCGCACCAAGTTCTTGGTGGTGGCCCTGCTGATGCGCGAGGAGCGTGCGTCGCTGAAGACGGATGCCGGTCTCGCCGACGCCGAGCGCGCCGAGCAGCTGAAACGGCTCGACGGCATCGCATCCATCCTCGCCCGCACCGCCGCGCGCGACACCTCGCTGATCGCGTTGCTCGAGACCGACGCGGCGGGCCTCTCGCCGGCCGCGAAGAAACTGCGCCGTGAGTACCTCGAAGACGCCGGCTACGACGTGCCCGACGAGGAGCCCGAGGTGCTGGTCTCCGCCAATGCCACCGTGGTGCCGCCCGAGCTCGCGGAGCGTCAGGTGGTGCCCACCTCGGTGAAGTCGCGCCAGCTCGCGAACCCGTTCATGGCCCCCGACCTCACGCCGGCCAAGCCGCACGGCGTCGGCCGCCTCAGCAACTGGGAGCTGCTCGGCCCGCTCTACCGCGCCTTCGAGTACGGTGCCGGAGGTCGCGCCGCCAGCATGGAGCTGCCCGAGGCGCCCACGATCGACCGGCTCTCGCCCCCGGGCCGCGAGCTGATGGTGCACCAGTCCCGCTTCCTGCAGAGCGTTCAGGCCGGGCACCGCACCTTCCTGCTGGCCGACGAGCCCGGTCTCGGCAAGACGGCGCAGTCGCTGCTGGCCGCATCCGTCGCCGATGCCTACCCGCTGCTGGCCGTCGTGCCCAACGTCGTGAAGATGAACTGGGCCCGCGAGGTGGAGATCTGGACCCCGCACCGCCGCGCCACCGTCGTGCACGGCGACGGCGAGAAACTGGATGCCTTCGCCGACGTCGTCATTGTGAACTACGAGGTGCTCGACCGGCACCTGTCGTGGCTCGGCACCATGGGCTTCCGCGGCATGGTGGTCGACGAGGCCCACTTCATCAAGAACATGTCGTCGCTGCGCTCGCGCAACGTGCTGGCGCTGGCCGACCGCATCCGGCGCACCGCCCCCGGCGGCAACCCGCTGATGATGGCCCTCACCGGAACGCCGCTGATCAACGACGTCGACGACTTCCGCGCCATCTGGCAGTTCCTCGGCTGGATCGACGGCGCGAAGCCGACTCCGGTGCTGATGGAGCGGCTCGAGGAGGTAGGGCTCACGCCCGCCGACGCCGGCTTCTTCTCCGAAGCCCGCGAAGCCGTGATCGACATGGGCATCGTGCGCCGCCGCAAGATCGACGTGGCGGCCGACCTGCCCTCCAAGCGCATCGTCGACCTGCCCGTCGAGCTCGACGACGACCTGGGCCGCAGCATCCGCGACGCCGAACGCGAGCTCGGTGCGCGCCTGGTGACCCGGTACCGCCGCCTGATCGCCGCCCGTGCCAACTCGCGCGGTGAAGACGTGGACGAGATCCCGGATGACGACCTGATGCGTCTCGTGGCCCGCCAGGAGCTCGAAGACACGAAGGCCACCGAAGACGGGCTCAACGTGTTCACGATGGTGCGCCGGATCGGTACCGCCAAGGCCGGGCTCGCCGCCGACTACGCGGCGCAGCTGGCGCGTTCGGTGGGCAAGGTGGTGTTCTTCGCCAAGCACATCGACGTGATGGATGCGGCGGAGGAGCTGTTCGCGAAGCGCGAGCTGAAGACGGTGTCCATCCGCGGCGACCAGTCGGCGACGCTGCGGCAGCGCTCGATCGACGACTTCAACAACGACCCGGATGTCTCGGTGGCGGTGTGCTCGCTGACGGCGGCCGGCGTGGGGCTGAACCTGCAAGCGGCGTCGAACGTGGTGCTTGCCGAGCTGTCGTGGACGGCTGCCGAGCAGACTCAGGCGATCGACCGGGTGCACCGGATCGGGCAGGAGGAGCCGGTGACGGCGTGGCGGATCATCGCTGCTCAGACGATCGACACGCGCATCTCGGAGCTGATCGATTCGAAGCAGGGGCTGGCGGCTCGGGCTCTTGATGGGTCGGATGTCGCGGTGGGGTCGTCGGATTCCGTGCAGGTCGATGCTTTGGTGTCGCTGCTCCGGTCGGCCTTGGAGTCTTAGGAGCGCTGCTGTGGACGAGGGGTGGCATGTTCACTCCCCGCCTAGGGGTCGAGCTGCGCTCGAAGGCGGCGGGGAGCGAACATGCCACCCCTCGTTGGCGACGTTGAGAGTGCTGGGTGTGGGGTGTGAGTCCGGTCGTTCTGGTCGACAGGCGTTGAGGATGGATCTATGGACGCTATCTGGATCAGCTTGATCGTGGTCGCTGTGATCATCGTGGCGCTGGGGGTTGCCATCGGGCTTCGTCGGCGCCGGAGCAACGATTATTCCGATCATCTCGATGCGCGGGACCGGGCTCAGAAGCCGGAGGACGCGCAGACCGTTGCGGCGGCGCGCTATTCGGACCGGTCCGGATCGGGAGCCGGCGGCAGCTTCTAGCCTCAGTTGCCCACGGTGCGTATGATCGCGCCGATGAGGGAGCCGAGGAGGCGGGCGACCTGGCCGACGGCGATCATCGCATCGAGGGTCGAGATCAGGGCGTCGGTGGTGGCGCCGAGGGTTCGAAGGCCTTCGGAGGAGCCGAGGTCGGTGTCGCGGAGTTCGCGTTTCCAGGCTCGTTCTTGGCGGAAGAGGATGGCGTAGGGGAGCAGTCTTTCGGTCAGAATGAGACGGTCGAGGCCGGACTGGGAGACCATGTCCGGGGTGGGTTTCTGGAGGCCCAGTGACCTGGCTGCGGGGCTCTGATCGCCGGCCGGGGCGCGGAGGGCCGTCGTCGGTGACTCGAGCATGCGGATGCGGTCTTGCTCGGCGAGCCGCACGTAGTCGCGCACACCGGAGAGGTGTCGGCGCACCGCCGTGCCCGCAGGCGTGAATCGCTGCAGCCCCGGCGGCGCGATCGCGATCAGCCAGAGAAGCCCCGCGAGCGCCGGCAGCACCGCCAGCGCCACCGGCCACAGGCCCGTGAACAGAGCTCCGAGACCGCCGAGGATTCCCAGGGCGGCCGCGGCCAGGAAGAGCAGTGCGAGCAGGACGAGGTGCGTGCGCACCGGTGTTCCGTGGGCGAGGCCGTCGTCCACCAGCCGCTTCCGCCGCTCGTCGAGGAAGAGCCGCAGTTCGCGAGCCCGTCGCGACGGGAAGGCCGCCGGGCCGGTGAGGAAGACGATGTCCGCGTTGCCAGCCGGTTCCAGTCCGAGCCGGGCCAGCGCGCGGTCGTGCCGCTTCTTCTGCCGGGGCGTCATGGACGGCGGCTGGAGCGCGGCGAGGAAGGCGCGCTCCTGCTTCGTCAGAGTCGCTCCGGGCGAGGGGTGCACGGCGATCGGCCGGGCGGAGTCCGGCGGCGCGAGCATCCGGATCCGGCCGCGCACGGCGAGGTCGGCGATCGCGGCGGCGGCGACCCGCCGATCGGCGCGGACGAGAAGGCCGTGATCGATCACGTCTCCGGCAGGTGACGCGTACTCGACGACGAGCGAGCGCGGCAGGTGCCATTGGATGCGCGACGCGACGAACTGCACGACCAGGGCGATCAGGGCGGACACGGCGCCCGCCGCCAGCAGGGCCACGGCGAACTCGCGACTGCTCATCGGAGCTCTCCGACGGGCTCGCTGCCGCTCACCGTTCGATCGACCGGATTCACGACGCCGGGGGCACCGCCGCAAGGCCCAGCACGTCGAGCACCCAGGCGTAGTCGTGGGCGGTCTCGTGCCAGCGGGCGTAGCGGCCCGAGACGCCGCCGTGGCCGGCCGACATCTCGGTCTTCAGCAGCACGGGGGCACCCACTTCGCGCAGGCGCGCCGTCCACTTGGCGGGCTCCACGTAGAGCACACGGGTGTCGTTGAGGCTCGTGATGGCCAGGATGCGCGGGTAGGCCTGTTCGGTGACGTTCTCGTAGGGCGTGTACGACTTCATGTAGGCGTACACCTCGGGGTCGTGCAGGGGATCGCCCCACTCGTCCCACTCGATCACCGTGAGCGGCAGATCGGGGTCGAGGATCGACGTCAGTGCGTCGACGAACGGCACCTGGGCCAGGATGCCCGCGAACAGCTGCGGAGCGAGGTTGGCGACCGCGCCCATGAGTAGACCACCGGCGCTGCCCCCCTGGGCGACCAGCCGGTCCGGAGCGGTCAGGCCGGTGGCGACGAGGTGCTCCGCGGCCGCCACGAAGTCGGTGAAGGTGTTCTTCTTCGTCAGCGTCTTACCGGTCTCGTACCAGTGGCGGCCGAGCTCGCCGCCGCCGCGCACGTGGGCGATGGCGAAGGCGGTACCCCGATCGAGCAACGAGAGGCGGGCCACCGAGAATCCGGGGTCCATCGAGGCCTCGTACGAGCCGTAGCCGTAGAGCACGAAGGGGGCGGGAGACCCGGCGTCCAGCACCCCGCGGCGGGCCACCAGAGAGATCGGAACGCGCGTGCCGTCGGCCGCCGTGGCCCACTCGCGGCGCTGCTCGTAGGCCGAGGAGTCGTATCCGCCGAGCACAGGCTGCTGCTTCAGCAGGGTCGAGGCGCCCGTCGTGACGTCGTAGTCGAACACCGAGGAGGGGGTGACGAATGAGGTGTAGCCGTAGCGCACGGTCGGCTGCTCCCACTCGGGGTTGCCGCCGGTGCCCACCGAGAACAGCGGTTCGTCGAAGGCGAGCTCGGTGAAGGTCGAGCCGTCGATCACGGCGTCGGCGCCCGCTCGGGATGCCAGCGGCAGCACGGCCACGCGGGTCAGCCCGTCGCGGCGGTAGTCGATGGTGAGGTGGTTCGCGAAGGCGTCCACGTCTTCCAGCCGCACGGCCGGGTCGTGGGGGAGCACGGTCTGCCAGCCCGCGGCATCCGCCGGCCGCGCCGGGTCGGCCGCGATCAGCTCGAAGTTCAGGGCGCCGTCGTTGTGCAGGATGAGCAGCCTGTCCTGCCCGCCCACCACGGCGTGCTCGACGGAGTACTCGACGCCCTCGCGGCGCGGCCACACCACCTCGAACGTGGCCGAAGGATCGGTGCTGTCGAGCAGGTGCACCTCGCTGGTGATCTTCGACCCCAGCGCGATCTCGAGGTATTTCTTGCTGCGGGTGAGGCCCACGCCCACCCAGTAGCGCTCGTCGGGCTCGGTGAACACCACCTCGTCGGCGGCCGCATCCGTTCCCACCCGGTGCCGCCAGACCGTGTCGGGGCGCCACGCCTCGTCGACGGTGAGGTAGTACACCGTGGCGCCGTCGCCGGAGAAGACCGCTCCGGAGGCGGTGTTCGACACCACGTCGGCGAGGTCGGTTGCGGTCGACAGATCGCGGATGCGCAGCGTGTAACGCTCGTCGCCGACCGTGTCGACGGCGTAGAGCAGCAGAGCGCCGTCGGGGCTCACGTCGAAGCTGCCGAGCGAGTAGAACTCGTGGCCCTCGGCCTCGCGGTTGTCGTCGAGCACCACCTGCTCGCCGGGCAGGCGGGACGCGTCATCCGTGCCCGCCGTGATCTGCGGCGGTGTCCAGTCGTCGGCCGAGCGGATGGGGGCCCGGCAGTGCACGCCGTACTGCGAGCCCTCGGCGGTGCGGGTGAAGTACCAGAAGCCGCCGTCGCGCACCGGCACCGAGAGATCCGTCTCCTGGGTGCGGTTCTTGATCTCGTCGAAGATGCTCTGGCGCAGGCCCGACAGGTGCGAGGTCGCCTTCTCGGTGAACGCGTTCTCGGCCTCGAGGTAGGCGATCACCTCGGGATCCTCCTTGTCGCGCAGCCACTCGAAGGCGTCGATCACGGTGTCGCCGTGGTGCACGCGCTCGATCGGCTTGCGGGCGGCCACGGGCGGGTTCTCGGGGAGGAGGGCGCTCATGCCTCCAGCGTAGAGCGCGGGTGGCCCGCTCCGGCCCGAAGCGCGGCCACACGCCCGCCGCGCCGTCGAGTTGACCTCGGCTGAGCCGGGTGCGATTATCGTCACGGCTCCTGAAAGAGCCACCCTTCGCGCATGAACGGGCCGTGAACATCCGGATGCGTGCCGCACGCGAACATCAGTCTGGAGAAGGCACGGGTGGATCTCACCGTCATCGTCGTGCTCGTGATCGCACTGGCCCTGTTCTTCGACTTCACGAACGGGTTCCACGACACCGCGAACGCCATGGCCACGCCGATCGCGACCGGGGCGCTGAAGCCCAAGGTCGCCGTCGCACTGGCCGCCATCCTCAACCTGGTGGGGGCTTTTCTCAGCACCGAGGTGGCCAAAACCATCTCCAACGGGCTGATCAAAGAGGGCGACGGCGGGGTGCAGATCCTGCCCGAGATGATCTTCGCCGGCCTCATCGGTGCCATCATCTGGAACCTCGTCACCTGGCTGTTCGGCCTGCCCTCCAGCTCGTCGCACGCGCTCTTCGGCGGCCTGATCGGCGCGGCGATCGTGGGGGCCGGCTTCGGCGTCGTGGATTACAGCGTGCTGATCAGCAAGGTCATCCTGCCTGCGCTGGTGGCGCCGCTGGTGGCCGGGCTGGTCGCCTTCATCGCCACCCGGCTGGCCTACGCGATCACCCGGATGCCCGCCTCCAGCGCGCAGTCCGGCGTGCGCGGGCGGTTCCGCTACGGCCAGATCTTCTCCTCCTCGCTGGTGGCGCTCGCCCACGGCACCAACGACGCCCAGAAGACGATGGGCGTCATCACGCTCACCCTCATCTCCGCGGGCCTGCTGCCCGCCGGCAGCGGCCCCGAGCTCTGGATCATCGTCGCCTGCGCCCTGGCCATCGCCATCGGCACCTACTCGGGCGGCTGGCGCATCATCCGCACGCTCGGCGCCGGGCTCACCGAGGTGAAGCCCGCGCAGGGCTTCGCGGCCGAGACCAGCACGGCCGCCACCATCCTCGCCTCCAGCCACCTCGGCTTCGCACTCTCCACCACGCAGGTCGCCTCGGGCTCGGTGATCGGTTCGGGCCTCGGCCGTCGCGGGGCGTCGGTGCGCTGGCGCACGGCCGGCCGGATCGGTCTGGGCTGGCTGATCACGCTGCCCGCCTCGGCGATCGTCGGAGCCCTTGCCGCCTTCGTGGCGACGCTCGGCGCCACCGGCATCATCATCGACCTGGTGGCCGGCATCGCCGTGATCGTGACGATCTTCGTGCTCTCGCGCCGCAACAAGGTCGACTCGAGCAACGCCATCAGCGAGGTGGATGCCGCCACCATCGCCGTGCGCAGCCCCAAGGCCACGCGCCGCAAGCGGAAGCAGGTGCAGAAGTGATCGACTGGGCATCGTTCCTGATCGTGGCCGCCGCGTCGCTGGTGTCGACCGCCGTCGTCGTCAGCCTGTACTCGTTCGGTCTGCGGTTCCAGGGTCTGACCCGCCAGGGCGCCGCCGGCGGCGAACCGGTGCGCCCGCTCTACGCGACGGTGCTGGCCTACCTCTGCTTCGCCCTGAGCATCGGCGCCGTGCTGTTCGGCATCTACCTGATCGTGCCCTTCCTGCACGGCTGAACACTCTTCCTCGCGCGCCCCGGCGCTCCTACGATAGGGAGATGACCCTGGAGTCCACGCCGTCCGTCATCCCCGTCAGCCCCGTCGTGCCCGCGTTGCGCACCGGCTTCGACCGCGGCGTCACCCGTCCGCTGGCCTGGCGGGTCGCCCAGCTGAGAGCGCTCCAGCGGATGCTCGAGGAGCGTTCGTCGGATTTCGAAGACGCGCTCTTCCAAGACCTCGGCAAGAACCCGGCCGAGGCGCAGCTGACCGAGATCGGCATCGTGCTGAGCGAGATCGAGCACACGCTGCGGCACCTGCGCGGATGGCTGCGCCCGAAACGGGTGGGCGTGCCGCTCGCGATCGCGCCGGCCACGGCATCCACGATGCTCGAACCGCTCGGAGTGGTGCTCGTCATCGCCCCCTGGAACTACCCGCTGCAGCTTCTGCTCGCGCCGGTGGCGGGCGCCCTGGCGGCCGGCAACGCCGTGCTGCTGAAGCCGAGCGAGCTCGCTCCGGCCACCTCGGCCCTGATGGCCGAGCTGGTGCCGCAGTACCTCGACGAGCGCGCGGTCGCGGTGGTCGAGGGCGGTGTCGAGGTCACCACCGAGCTCTTGGCCGAGCGCTTCGACCACATCTTCTACACCGGCAACGGCACGGTCGGCCGGATCGTGATGGAGGCCGCGGCCCAGCACCTCACGCCCGTCACGCTGGAACTCGGCGGCAAGTCGCCGGTCTATGTCGACGACACCGTCGACCTCGCTGCGACGGCTCGCCGGATCGCCTGGGGCAAGTTCATGAACGCCGGCCAGACGTGTGTGGCCCCCGACTACCTGCTCGCCACCAAGGCGGTGGCCGACAGGCTGGCGCCGCACCTGATCGACGCCATCGCGGAGCTGTACGACGGCGATCCGCGCTCCAGCTCGAGCTACGGGCGCATCGTCAACGACAAGCAGTACACCCGGCTGGTGGGCCTGCTGCAGGGCGAGGACGTGCTCACGGGCGGCCGCTCCGAAGACCGCACGCGCTACATCGCCCCCACCGTGCTCTGCGACGTGTCGCGGGAGGCGCCGGTGATGCAGCAGGAGATCTTCGGCCCCATCCTGCCGATGGTCACGGTCGACGGCCTCGACGACGCACTCGCCTTCATCCGCTCGGGGGAGAAGCCGCTCGCCCTGTACGCGTTCACGTCGTCCCGCGAGACGGCGCGGCGCATCCTCACCGAGACCTCCTCCGGAGCCGTCGGGTTCGGGGTGCCGGTGGCGCATCTGAGCGTTCCCGGGCTGCCGTTCGGCGGGGTGGGCGGCAGCGGCATGGGCTCGTACCACGGGCGCCGCGGGCTCGAGACGTTCAGCCACGAGAAGTCGGTTCTGACCAAGCGCCTCGCGCCCGACACGCTGAAACTGGTGTACCCGCCGTTCACGGCCAAGAAGGACGGCTTCATTCGCGGACTGCTCCGCAAACTGAGCTGAGCGCCGCGCCGAATCCGGCGATCGGGGCTAAAGTCGACGGCGTCCAGCCACAAGCGATACGACAGCAATGGAGCAGTACGTGACATCCTCACCGGCCACCGACGACACACCTTCCGTTCCCGCCACCCGCACTGAGACCGACAGTCTCGGCAGCATCGAGATCCCCGCGGATGCCTACTGGGGCATCCACACCGCCCGGGCGCAGGAGAACTTCCCGATCAGCCGCCGCCCGATCTCGGTCTATCCCGACCTGATCAACGCCCTGGCGATCGTGAAACAGGCCGCGGCCCGCGCGAACCGCGAGATCGGGGTGCTCGACGCCTGGAAGGCCGAGTGGATCGACGAGGCCTGCGAGCGCATCCGGGCGGGGGAGTTCCACGACCAGTTCGTGGTGGGCGTCATCCAGGGCGGGGCCGGAACCTCCACCAACATGAACGCCAACGAGGTCATCGCCAACGTCGCGCTCGTGGCCCACGGGCATCCGCAGGGCGCGTACGACGTGCTGCATCCGCTCGACGACGTGAACCGCAGCCAGTCGACCAACGACGTGTACCCCACGGCCGTGAAGCTCGCGATGTGCTTCTCGCTCGACCGGCTGATGGCCGAGCACGCCCTGCTGCGCGACTCGTTCGGCGCGAAGGGCGTCGAGTTCGGGCACGTGCTGAAGGTGGGCCGCACCCAGCTGCAGGATGCCGTGCCGATGACCCTGGGCCAGGAATTCCACGGTTTCGCCACCACCCTCACCGAAGACCTCGAGCGGATGCGGCACACGCTGCCCCTGCTCTGGGAGATCAACCTCGGCGCCACCGCGATCGGCACCGGCATCACGGCCGACCCGAACTACGCGGCCACCGTCTGCCGGGAACTGCGCGAGCTCACCGGCTTCGAGCACGTGACCGCGGCCGACCTCGTGGAGGCCACCAGTGACGCGGGCGTCTTCATGACGCTCTCGGGCGTGCTGAAGCGCTCGGCCATCAAGCTCTCGAAGATCTGCAACGACCTGCGTCTGCTCTCCAGCGGCCCGCAGGCGGGGTTCGGCGAGATCAACCTCCCGGCGCGCCAGGCGGGTTCCAGCATCATGCCGGGCAAGGTGAACCCGGTCATCCCCGAGGTGGTCAACCAGGTCGCCTTCGCGGTGGCGGGCGCCGACGTGACCATCACGATGGCGGCCGAAGGCGGCCAGCTGCAGCTGAACGCCTTCGAGCCGGTGATCGCGCACTCGCTGCTGCAGAGCCTGGCCTGGATGACCGGCGGATGCCGCACCCTGCGGGTCAACTGCATCGACGGCATCACGGCCAACCTCGACCGCCTCGACACGATGGTGTCGACCTCGGTGGGCGTCGTCACGGCCCTCACGCCGTACATCGGCTACGCGGCCGCCTCGGCGCTGGCGAAGACGGCGCTGCTGACCGGCCGCAACATCGCCGATCTGGTGGTGGAGGCGAAGCTGATGAGCCGCGAGCGGGTGCTGAAGCTCACCTCGCCGGCCCGGCTCTCCGGAATCGAGGCCATCACGCAGGCCATCCCGGTGATCGATGCCGAACAGCTCGACGCGGAGGCACTGGACCCTCGTCGATGACGGCCACGGAGACGGTCGCCCAGACGGTGCTCGCCGAGCTGCGCGCGGTCGTGGGGGAGCAGCGGCTCCGGGTCGACGGGCCGGCGCTGGATGCCGTGCGTACCGACAAGTCGGGCTGGTGGTCGCCCGAGCACGCGCTGGCCTTCGTCGAGGCCGAGAGCGTCGAAGAGGTGCAGGCGGTCGTGCGGATCGCCGCGCAGCACGCGGTTCCCCTCGTGCCCCGGGGCGCCGGCACGGGTCTGGCCGGGGGAGCCACGGCCTCCGCGGGCGCGATCGTGCTGGGCGTCGCGCGGATGAACCGCATCCTCGAGATCGCCCTCGACGACGAGCTCGCCGTGGTGGAGCCCGGCGTCATCAACCAGCACCTCAGCGATGCGCTGGCACCGCACGGGTACGTGTTCTCGCCCGATCCGGCCAGCAAGGCCATCTCGACCATCGGCGGCAACATCGCCACGAACGCGGGCGGCCTGCTCTGCGCGAAGTACGGGGTGACCCGCGAGGCGATCCTCGGCCTGACGGTGGTGCTGCCCGACGGATCGCTGCTGGAGACCGGCCGGCGCACGGTCAAGGGCGTCACGGGCTACGACCTGACGGCGCTGCTGACGGGCTCGGAGGGCACGCTCGGGGTGATCGTGCGCGCGGTCGTGAAGATCCGGCCGATCGCGGTGGGCGAGGTGGTGACGATCGGGGCGTTCTTCGCCGACGTCACCGCGGCTGCGGCGGCCTGCGCGGCGATCACGGCCGCGCGCATCCGCCCCGCCGTGATGGAGCTGATGGACGGCACGGCCGTCGCCGCTGTCAACCGCCACCTCGAACGCGCGCCCGTGGCGCCCGGTGCCGCCTACGTGCTGGTGCAGACGGACGGCGCCGGCGCCCGGGCCGAGGCCGACGCCGCAACCGAGGTGCTCCGTGCCCGGGGCGCCTTCTCGCTGGTACAGTCCTCCGATCCGCTCGAGGGCGAGGCCCTGCTGGCCTTCCGCCGCAGCGTGCACCCCTCGCTCGAGGCGCTGGGCGAGGTGCTGATCGAAGACGTCTGCGTGCCCCGCTCGGCGTTGCCGGCGATGTTCGCCGAGATCCAGCGGATCGGCTCCGCCTACGGCCTCGCCATCCCGACCGTGGCCCACGCGGGCGACGGCAACCTGCATCCGAACTTCGTGATCCCGGCGCCCGGCGGTGAGGTGCCCGAGATCGTCTGGCGGGCGGCGGACGAGCTGTTCCAGGCCTGCGTGCGGCTCGGCGGAACCCTCACCGGCGAGCACGGTGTCGGGGTGCTGAAGCGGCGCTGGCTGGAGGGCGAGCTCGGAACCGGGGGACTGGATCTGCAGCGGCGCATCAAGGCGGTCTTCGATCCGCAGGGGATCATGAATCCCGGGAAGGTGTACTGAGCGCTGCCGGGCGGCGGACGTCGCCGGTGTGCACTACGCTGATCCCGAGCGAGAAGGTGAGGATTGCTCTTGGCGAACCCGAGTGAGAACCGACCGATGGAAACCCGTCCGGTTCCGAACCATCCGATGGATCCGCGCACGGTCCTGTCTCCCGTGGCGACTCCGCCCGTGGTGCCGCGTCAGGTGGAGCACGCCTTACCGCCCCTGCCCGCGGTGCCGGTCGGTGCACCGCCGCAGCGTTCGTCGACGGCCTCGCAGGTGTTCGCGATCGTCGGCATCCTGGTGCTCGGGTTCGTCTTCCTGGCGGTGGTGGGCTACCTCGTGCTCGGCCTCGGCCCGGTCGCCGTCGTGATCTGCGGCATCCTGGCCCTGCTGCCGCTGGGGGTGGTCATCACGGTCATCACCCTGATCGACCGGTGGGAGCCCGAGCCGCGGCCCGCCCTGTGGTTCGCGTTCCTGTGGGGCGCGGCCGCCTCCGTCGCCATCGCGCTGATCGTCGATTTCAGTGTGCAGCTGATCGTCGAGGTGGCCAGCGACGGGCTGAACACCACCAGCGACCTGTGGGGCTCGGTCATCCAGGCCCCCGTGGTGGAGGAGGGCGCGAAGGCGGCCGGCATCCTGATCCTGCTGCTGTTCTTCCGCCGGCAGTTCGACGGCCCGGTCGACGGTCTGGTCTACGGCGCCACGGTGGCGGCGGGGTTCGCGTTCACCGAGAACATCCTCTACTTCGGGCAGTCGCTGATCGAGTCCGGCGGGGTCGGTCTCGGCTTCACCTTCGTGCTGCGCGGCATCCTGTCGCCCTTCGCGCACGTCATGTTCACGGCCTGCACGGGCATCGCCCTGGGGTTCGCGGTGCGGCGCAAGAACGCGCTGGCCGGAGTCGGCATCTTCCTGCTGGGCCTCGTGCTGGCCATGGGCCTGCACGCGTTCTGGAACGGCTCCACCTTCCTCGTCGCGGGGATGGGCGGCTTCTTCCTGCTGTACTTCGCCGTGCAGGTGCCGCTGTTCGCGCTGGCCGTGGTGTTCGTGGTGCTGTTGCGGCGATCCGAGACCCGGCTCACCCGGGCGCGGCTGACCGAGTACGCCGAGGCCGGCTGGTTCAGCGAGGCGGAGGTCGAGATGCTCTCCTCGGGGTCGACGCGTAAACAGGCGCTGCGCTGGGCGAAGTCGATGCCGGGCGACGGCCGGGCGGCCATGAAGTCGTTCACCCGGCACGCGACGCGGCTCGCCTTCGTGCGCCAGCGCCTGCTCTCGGGCCGAGCGGCGATCGGCCCGCGGCACGACGAGGCGGAGCTGCTGGATGCGCTGCTCGGCGACCGGCTGGCACTCGCGAGCGCGGCGGGGGGCCCGTCGGCTCCTGCGGGGTCGGCGCCGTCGGGGTCTGCACCCGTCTTTTGACCTGGCCGCCCGGGTCGGCTTGGATGGGAACATGACTGAACCAATCGGCACCAAGCCCGAAATCGACTTCCCCGAGGGCCCCGCCCCCACCGAGCTGGAGATCGTCGACATCGTCGAGGGATCCGGCGCGGAGGCGACCCCGGGCGCCACCGTCGAGGTGCACTACCTCGGCGTCGAATACGAGACCGGCGACGAGTTCGACTCCTCCTGGAACCGCGGCGAGACCATCAGCTTCCCGCTGAACGGCCTCATCGCGGGCTGGCAGGAGGGCATCCCCGGCATGAAGGCCGGCGGCCGCCGCAAGCTCACCATCCCGCCGCAGCTGGCCTACGGCCCCGCCGGCAGCGGCCACTTCCTCGCCGGCAAGACACTGATCTTCGTGATCGACCTTGTCGCGGTGCCGTAGGCCCCGCGACAAGGTCGATCAGCACGCCGCCGCCCCTGCGGCGTGCCTTGCGGTGGAGTTGTAGCTTCCGCTGGCAATGGGCGCTCTCACGAACGGACGCGACGTACACGCCGCCGCGTCCGTTCGTCACGTTCGGGTGAGGGCGTGGTCACTGGTCGGCGAAGTCGCGGAAGGTCGCGAGGGAGTCCTCCGACGAACGGATGCGCCAGTCGCGCTCCTTGTCGACGTCGAACCAGACGAGCGCCCGGATGTCGGGGAACGAACCGCGGAGCGTCGGTGGGATGTCCGCGATCCACTCCGCCTGGCTGCCGCCTTCCTCGGCCGAGGCGGTCTCACCGATGATGATCGGCTTGCCGAGGGTGTGCAGCTGCTCGTAGGCGCTCTTGTAGAGTTCGGGATCGTGGCCTCCCCAGCCCTCCTCCTCGTTCATCTCTGCGGCGAAGTCGACGAACACCGGCCGCTCGAGCGTGGCCGCCTCCGCGGCCCGCTGAGCGAGCAGCCCGTCGTGGTCGCCCCGCACGATGCCGGCGAAGTCCACGCCGAACGGCTCCCAGTTCACCAGTGGGATGCGCCCCTCCTCCAGATCGGAGGACACCTCGTCGGAGGTGGCCCAGTGATCCTCCCAGCCGAAGTAGGCCAGGTGGATGGCCGGGCTGCTGCCGATCGCCGCATCCGTGTCGGCCGCCGAGCCGTGCAGCCCGTCGACACTACCCGGAGGCGGTGGGGTCGAGCGTCGTGGGCGGAGCCCGGGGGGCCTCCGGGACACGTAGAATGATTCGCCGGGATCCGGGAGGTGGCAGTGGCGGAGACAGAGCTCGAACGCGAACGGGAGTACGTCGGTGGTCTGTACGAGCGGCTCGACGGTCTGCGTGAAGAGGCCGAACGCGAGCTGACCGTGGTGCGGCGCGACGACGTCGGCGGCAACCATCAGTCGCGATCCGAGCGGGATGCCTTCGCCCGCGTCCACGAAGACCGCATCCACCAGCTGCGCGAGGTCGGGGAGCGACTGGCCTTCGGGCGCCTCGAACTGATCGAACCCGATCCGGAGCCCGGCGCCGGCAGCTCGACACTGCGCTACATCGGCCGCATCGGACTGCGCGACGAGAACCTCGAGCCCTTGCTGCTGGACTGGCGGGCGCCTCAGGCCCGCGCCTTCTACCAGGCCACCGCCGCCACTCCGCTCGGTGCTCGTGCGCGCCGGCACCTCACCACACGCGGCCGCGACGTCGTGCGCATCGAAGACGAGGTCTTCGACGCCTCCCTGCTCGAGGAGGACGGCACGCAGTTGCAGGGCGAAGGCGCGCTGCTGGCCGCGCTCACCGCGCAGCGCACCGGTCAGATGCACGACATCGTCTCCACCATCCAGGCCGAGCAGGACCGCGTCATCCGCTCCGACCTCGCCGGCGTGCTGGTCGTGCAGGGCGGGCCGGGAACCGGCAAGACCGCCGTGGCGCTGCACCGCGCCGCCTACCTGCTCTACACGCACCGCGAGCGGCTCGGTTCCAGCGGTGTGCTCGTCGTCGGTCCCAGCCGGGCCTTCCTGCAGTACATCAACGCCGTGCTGCCGAGCCTCGGCGAGACCGGCGTGGTGCTGGCGAGTCTCGGGCAGCTGTATCCCGGTCTCGACGTCACCGCCGAAGACGTTCCCGCTGTCGCGGCACTGAAGGGGTCGGCCGAGATGGCCGCGCTCATCCGCCGGGCGGTGCGATCGCGCCAGCGCGTGCCCGAGGAGCCGCAGACGCTGGAGATCAACGGCGAGACCCTCGTGCTGCAGCCCGCCACCATCGCCGAGGCGATGGCCAAGGCGCGCGAATCCGGCAAGCCCTACAACGAGGGCCGGGTGTCGTTCGTGAAGAACGTGCTGGGTCAGCTCACCCGTCAGCTCGCCGACCAGCTGCGCCGGCGCGGGAGCACGGTGGACGAGGCCGATCAGGCCTACCTGCGCGAAGACATCCGCACCTCCTACGACGTGCGGGTCGCGTTGAACACGGCCTGGATCCCGCTGACGCCCGAGAAGCTGCTCGAAGACCTCTACGCCCGGCCGCAGTGGCTCGCCTCGCTCACCTCGCACTGGTCCAAGGCCAAGCGGGAGCTGCTTCGGCGCGAGCGCGGTTCCGAGCTGACCGTCTCCGACATCCCGCTTCTCGACGAGGCGGCCGAGCTGCTCGGCGAGCTCGACGCGGTCGACTCGGCCCAGAAGCGCGCCGAGAAGGCGCAGCGCAAGCGCGATCTCGAGAACGCCAAGAACGCCATCCGCAACATGGACGTGGAGGGCCAGGTGTCGGCCGAGTCGGTGGTGGCCGGATTCGCCGAATCGGCCGCGTCGCTGACCACCGCCGAGCGGGCCGCCTCCGACCGCAGCTGGACGTACGGCCACATCGTCGTCGACGAGGCCCAGGAACTCTCGCCGATGCAGTGGCGTGTGCTACTGCGCCGTGCGCCGCTGCGCTCGTTCACGATCGTGGGCGATGTCGCGCAGGCGAGCTCCGCCGCCTCCTCCACGAGCTGGGAGGCGACACTGTCGCCGCTGATCGGCGAGAACTGGCGGCTCGAGGAGTTGACGGTCAACTACCGCACGCCCTCGCAGATCGTGGATGCCGCCGAGCGGGTGGCGGAGGCCAACGGCCTCTCGGTCACCCGGTCGCGGTCGGTTCGCACCACGCCGTGGCCGGTCTCGGCCCTTCCGAGTGCCGACGACGCCGAGCTGGAAGCCCTGGTGTCGGCGCAACTGGGGGAGATGATCGCGTCGGGCGGCACCAGTGCGGTGATCGCACCGGCGTCCCGCTTCGAGCGGATGCGCGAGGTGCTGTCCGCCGAGTTCGGCGACCGACTCGGTGTCGGTGTCGCCGGTCTCGCCCGCAGTGCGGCCCTGCTCACGCCCGCCGACGCCAAGGGCCTCGAGTTCGACTCGGTGCTGGTGGTCTCGCCGGCCGGCCTGATCGCCGAGAACACGCGCGGAGCATCCGCTCTCTACGTCGCCATGACCCGCCCCACCCAGCGCCTGACGCTCGCGCTCGCCCCGGGCGAGCAGGCTCCCGCGGGTCTCTGAGCGCCCCGGGCGGCGCTTACGGGCGAGGGTCGTGCGCGTCGTACGCGCGGAAGGTGTGCACCAGGCGCAGGATGAGCGTGGCCGCCAGGATGACGAGCAGGCCTCCGAGCAGCGGCGGGAACCAGAGCGCGGCGAACACCGAGAGCACGCCGACGTAGAGGTCGCCGATCCGCGGTCCGCCTGCCACGACGACCGTGAACACGCCCTGCAGGCGGCCACGCATGTTGTCGGGTACGGCGGCCTGCATCATCGTGGTGCGGAAGATCGCGCTGATCTCGTCCGCCGCGCCGGTCGCCGCCAGGGCGAGGGAGGCCAGCACGATCCCGACCACGTTCGCGTCGGCGAGATCCTGCGAGGCGGGGGCGCCCGAGAGGGTCGCGACCAGGATCACTACGCCGAACAGCGCCACGAAGAATCCGTAGGCCTGCACCGCGCGGGCGATCGCCCGGCCCTGCCAGCGCACGCCACCGAGCCGCCCCGAGAACACGCTCGCGAGCATGGTGCCCACCGCCGAGGCCGCCGTGAGGATGCCCACGGTGATCGGCCCGCCGCCCAGCACGAGCACGCCGATGGCCGGGAACAGCACGCGCGGCTGCCCGAAGGTCATCGCCGCGATGTCGACCAGGAACTGCGCGCGGATGTTCGGCGCGTGCCTCAGGAACGACAGCCCGTACTTCAGCGAGGCGAGCCCTGGCCGCTGCACCTCGCCCTCGGGCAGGATGCGCGGCAGGCTCGCGATGCCCACGAAGGCGGCGATGAACAGGATGACGTCGATCGAGTAGGTCCAGCCGAAGCCGACCGTGGCCACGAGCACGCCGGCCAGTGCCGGGCCGAGGGTCACCATGATGCCGATCGTGATGCCGTTCAGCGCGGCGGCCGCGGGCAGCAGCTCGCGCGGCAGGATGCGCGGGTAGATCGCCGAACGCGTCGCCCCCACGACGGTCGCCGAGACCGCGTTCACGGTGGCGAGCAGGTAGAGCGCCGCCACGCTGTCGGTGCCGCTCCAGGCGAGCACCGCCAGCACGGCGGTCGACACCCAGGCCACGATCGCGGCGATCAGCGCCACCTTCCGGCGGTCGAAGGCGTCGGCCAGCATGCCGCCGTACAGACCCGCGATCACCATCGGCAGCAGGGCGAACAGCGCCACTCCCGACACGGCCAACGTGGAGGAGGTGAGGCGGTAGATGTCCAGGCCCACCGCCACGATGGTCATCTGGCTGCCGATGCCCGAGATCGCCTGGCCCGCCCAGAGGCGCGCGAAGGCCGGGCTCTCGCGCAGCGGAGTCAGGTCGGCGAACGGATTGCGCCGCTTCGCCGGCGGTTCGTGCTGCGGGGGAGTCGCGGATGCCTCCGGCCTCGCCGGCGTCTCGGGCGAGTCGCTCACGCCTGGTGGTTCTGCGCGGCCGCCGCCGCGATCTTCTCCACCAGGTCGGCGTGGTGGAGGGCGGCGACATCCGGATGCGCACGCAGTCGGCTCTTGAGCGAATTCTCGCCGTAGGTGGTGAAGATCGGGTTGCCCGGATCGGCCGTCACCCCGCGGGTCTCGGCCGCGAGCGCCTCGGGGAGTTCGAGCACGGGAACCGTCGCATCCAGGGCCGGAGCGTAGAAGAACGGGATCGAGATGCGGTCGTCGCCGATGCGCGGCGAGATCACGCGGTGCACGGTGGCCTTGAGGTAGCCGTCGGTCGCCACCTCGAGCAGCTCGCCGATGTTCACCACGAAGGCGTCTTCCAGCGGAGGGGCGTCGATCCACTCGCCGTCCTTCTCCACCTGCAGGCCGCCCTTGCCGGGCTCCACGAGCAGCAGGGTGAGCACGCCGGAGTCTTTGTGGGCGCCGACGCCCTGCTTGGGCTCGGGGTCGCTCTTGCCGGGGTAGCGCACGATCTTGATCAGGGTCGAGGGGCGCTCGGCGAAGGCGGCGTCGAAGACGTCTTCGGATGCGCCGAGCGAGACCGCCCAGGCCCGCAGCAGCGTGAGGGCCACCCGGCTGAGCTCGTCGTACCATTCGGCGACGACCTGCTGGAGCTCGGGGAGAGCATCCGGCCACTGGTTGGGGCCGTCGAGGCGCATGTAGTCGGGAGTGTCGGCGGTGCGCTCCACCGGTTCGCGCTCCACGCCGATGTCGATCTGCTCGCGCCAGTCGACCTTGCCCTGGGTGAGTTCGCCGCCGACGCGGGTGTAGCCGCGGAAATGCGGGCTCTTGAGGTTCTCGATGGCCAGCTTGTCGGCCTCGGGCAGGTCGAAGAACCGCCGCGCGGTCGTCATCACGCGCTCGATCAGCTCGTGCGGCACGCCGTGGCCGGTGAGGTAGAAGAAGCCGTACTCGTGGGTGGCCTCGCGCAGGTCGAGGCGGAAGGCCTCGGCCTCTGCGTCACTGGCGCCGAGCCGGGAGAGGTCGAGTACGGGGAGGGTGGCCGCGTCGAGCGTGCCGGCCGCCGGAGCGTTCGCCGCCGGGGTGTTCTGTGTCGTTTCGAGAGTCATTGAGTTATCCATTCCGCCGTCATCCAACGCCTCTCCACTATGGACTGTTCCCGATCCGTCGTCGAACCGGCCGCGCGTTTGTTACAACCGTGTTTCTGGTAACCTCTACAGGTTGCCGTGAGAACGGCCGCGGATAAAGAGAGCCGCAGCATCAGGCTGACCGGCACCGCGCAACGAGAGAGAGGGGATCCCATCTATGGCACTCGAGTCAGACGTCAAGAAGGCGATCATCGAAGAGTACGCAACCCACCCCGGTGACACCGGATCCCCCGAAGTGCAGGTCGCAATGATGACCCGTCGCATCAAGGATCTCACCGAGCACCTCAAAGAGCACAAGCACGACCACCACTCGCGTCGTGGACTGCTGCTCCTGGTGGGCCAGCGTCGCCGCCTCCTGGGCTACCTCCAGGACATCGACATCGACCGCTACCGTTCGCTCATCGAGCGCCTCGGCCTGCGTCGCTGAGCCAATTGTTCGCCCTCCGGGCGACACGATTGCACCGATGATTTCGGCAGCTCTTCGCTGACACCGCGATCTTCTTCACGAAGGCCGTCACCCTCCGGGGTGGCGGCCTTCGTCGTTCCCGGCCCGGCGCGTTCGAATTCGCCAGCGCGTTCACATTCGATGGACATTCGGGTCGGACAGCGGAACGGATGGAGTGACAGCCCGCGTGAAGCCGCGAACTCCATCGAATCGATCAGGTCAGAATCCGGATCTGCCGGGCCGGGAATAGATCGGCGGGCGGAGCGTTGAACACGATATTCATGCAAACGCATGGAAGTTTGACGGGACACCGCCGAACACGGAACGCGACCCAGGAGTCGACATGCAGTTCGGAATCTTCACCGTCGGAGACGTCACCACCGACCCGACGAACAACACCACCCCCACCGAGAACGAGCGCATCAAGGCCATCCTGACCATCGCGCAGAAGGCCGAAGAGGTGGGGCTGGACGTCTTCGCCCTCGGCGAGCACCACAACGAGCCCTTCGTTCCGAGCAGCCCCACGACCATGCTCGGCTACGTCGCCGCCAAGACCGAGAAGCTGCTGCTCAGCACCGCGACCACGCTGATCACCACGAACGACCCGGTGAAGATCGCCGAGGACTACGCGATGCTGCAGCACGTGGCCGACGGCCGCGTCGACCTGATGATGGGCCGCGGCAACACCGGGCCGGTGTACCCCTGGTTCGGCAAGGACATCCGCCAGGGCATCCCGCTCGCCATCGAGAACTACGCGCTGCTGCGCCGCCTCTGGGACGAGAAGGTCGTCGACTGGGAGGGCCAGTTCCGCACGCCGCTGCAGGGCTTCACCAGCACGCCCCGACCGCTGGACGACGTGGCGCCGTTCGTGTGGCACGGCAGCATCCGCAGCCCTGAGATCGCCGAACAGGCCGCTTACTACGGCGACGGATTCTTCGCCAACCACATCTTCTGGCCCAAGGAGCATTTCGCGCGCCTCGTGAACTACTACCGCCAGCGCTTCGAGCACTACGGCCACGGCCGCGCCGACCAGGCCTACGTGGGCCTCGGCGGCCAGGTGTTCATGGCCAAGAACTCGCAGGATGCGGTGAACCGGTTCCGCCCGTACTTCGACAAGGCTCCGGTGTACGGCCACGGCCCGAGCCTCGAAGACTTCACCTCGCAGACCCCGCTGACCGTCGGTAGCCCGCAGGAGGTCATCGACCGCACGCTGGGCTTCCGCGAGACCTTCGGCGACTACCAGCGCCAGCTGTTCCTGATGGACCACGCCGGCCTGCCGTTGAAGACCGTGCTCGAGCAGCTCGACCTCCTCGGCGAGCTCGTGGTGCCCGTGCTGCGCAAAGAGATGGACGCCCTGCGCCCCGCGCACGTTCCGGACGGCCCCACCCACCAGAGCGAGATCGAGCGGATGGCGGCGCGCCGGACCGCGAAGGCCGTGCAGGATGCAGACGCCCAGTCCGCCGTCGCCGCCGAGGCCGCCCGCTCGGGTTCGGCCGCCGCCCACACCGGTGCCGCATTCGGCCTGCAGGGAGCCTGACGATGACCACGGATGCCACGTCCGCCAAGAAGCTCGTCGCCGTTTCGGCGGGGCTCAGCCAGCCGTCGTCGACGCGCCTGCTGGCCGACCGCCTCGCCGAGGCGACGGTGGCCGACCTCGCCGATCGCGGGGTCGACGCCGAGCTCACCGTGATCGACCTGCGCGACCTCGCGCACGACATCACGAACAACCTGATCACCGGCTTCCCGAGCACCGCCCTCCAGGCGGCGATCGACGCCGTGACCACGGCCGACGGCCTGATTGCGGTCACGCCGATCTTCACGGCCAGCTACAGCGGCCTGTTCAAGTCGTTCTTCGACGTGATCGACAACACCGCCCTCACCGGTCTGCCGACCCTGATCGCGGCGACCGGCGGAACCCCGAGGCACTCGCTCGCGCTCGACCACGCCCTGCGCCCGCTGTTCAGCTACCTGCGTGCCCCGGTGCTGCCGACCAGCGTGTTCGCGGCCACCGAGGACTGGGGGAGCGGATCGGCCGACGACGGCTTCCCCACCCTGCCCGACCGCATCCGCCGGGCCGCGGGCGAACTCGCCGCCGTGGTGGCGGTCTCCACCCGCTCCACCGAGGTGAAGGACCCGTTCGATCTGGACGCGTCGTTCAGCCCCGTCGGCGGCTACGGAGCGCAGTAGGCCGACGCTGTCCGGGCGGCCGATGGGACATTGCCGCCAGAGGCCCATACCGGCACACGATCGTGCTTACATGGGCCTATGGCAGTGAGCGTGCGAACCATCCAGACCGCGATACCGGCCACAGTGCTCCGGCAGCCCCAGGTGCGCGACGTGTTCGCGTCGCAGCCGGGCCTGACCCGGCTCGGCACGCGCCTGGTCTCCGCCTCCTTCGACGGATCGGGGATCGACACCCGGTACACGGTGATCGACGAGCTCACGCTCGACACGCAGACGGAGCATCCGCAGTTCTTCGACCTCGCCAGCGGGAGCCTGCTCGCCCCCTCCACGAAGGTGCGCAACGAGCTCTACATCGAGCGCGCCAGCGCCCTCTACGTGGAGGCCGGCCGTCGGGCTCTCGAGGCCGTCGAGGGCATCGCCGCCGCCGACGTCACCCATGTCGTGACCGTCTCGTGCACCGGGTTCTTCGCCCCGGGGCCCGACTACGTACTCGTGCGTCAGCTCGGCCTCGCCCCGAGCACCCTGCGATACCACGTGGGCTTCATGGGCTGCTACGCCGCTTTCCCGGCCCTGCGGATGGCGAAGTCGTTCTGCGAGGCGGATCCGGATGCCGTCGTGCTGGTCGTGAGCGCGGAGCTGTGCACCCTGCACGTGCGCTCCTCGAACGAGCCCGACCAGATCGTGGCGTCGTCGGTCTTCGCCGACGGCGCCGCGGCGGCGATCGTGACGGCGCGCAACCTGCCGTCCTCGTCTCCCGTGCTCGACCTCGACGCTTTCGAGAGTGTGCTCACGCCGGTCGGTGAAGAGGACATGGCCTGGAAGATCGGCGACGAGGGCTTCGAGATGATCCTCAGCTCCTACGTGCCGAAGATCATCGACCAGCACATTTCCGCGGCTCTCGAACCGCTGCTGGCTCGCGAGCCCGGCCTCGGCGACGCTCCGCAGGACTCGATCGCGCACTGGGCCATCCACCCGGGTGGCCGGAGCATCCTCGACAAGGTGGAGGCGAAGCTGCAGCTCTCCGAGGCCCAGCTCGTGCCCTCGCGGGGCGTGTTGCGCGAGTACGGCAACATGTCCAGCGCCACGATCCTGTTCGTGCTGAAGGCGATCATGGAGGCCGGGCCGGTCGCGGATGCCGCGTCCGGAGACCGCGTGTGCGCCATGGCCTTCGGCCCGGGCCTCACCGTCGAGACGGGACTGATGACGCTCCGGCCCGCGCGGGAGGCCTAGAGCGTGGCGTTCGGCATCCCCCCGATGCGCAAGCGTGCGGTCGACGCGCGCGAGCGCATGGACGAGCCCGACTGCGACCTCCTCACGCTCAACCGCACCTACGAGCAGTTCCGGCTGGTGAACGCGGTCGTGGCAGGCTGGCGGGACACCTACCGCCAGCGCATCCGCCCGCTCCTGTCGCGCACCGAGCCGTCGACGCTGCTGGACATCGGATGCGGCGGGGGAGACGTCGCCCGGGCGCTCGCCCGCTGGGCGGCGAAGGACCGCCTGCTGCTCGAGGTCACGGCCATCGACCCCGACCCGCGCGCCCTGGACTTCGCGGAGCGCGCCCCCAACCCCGACGGTGTGCGCTTCCTGCGCACCACGAGTGCCGCGCTGGTCGGCATCGCGGTGCGTTTCGACTTCGTCATCTCCAATCACGTGCTGCACCACCTCGCCGCCGATCAGCTCTCCGACCTGCTGATCGACTGCGAGCTGCTCTGCCGGGGTCTGTCGATCCACAGCGACATCCGGCGCAGCCCGCTCGCCTACGCGGCGTTCTCGGTGGCGACGCTGCCGCTGCGCAACTCCTTCATCCGCGAAGACGGGCTCACCTCCATCCGCCGCAGCTACACCGAGGCCGAGCTGCGGGTGGCCGCGCGTCGCGAGTGGACGGTGGAGACCCAGGCGCCCTATCGCAACCTCCTGAGTTATGCCGCGAGCGCTGCAGCCCGTGACACGGCGCCCGCAGCCGATGCCTGACGAACCCCTGCACGACGTCGCCATCGTGGGCGCGGGGCCGGTGGGCGTCTTCCTGGCGACCGCGCTGGCGCAGCGGGGGATCGGTGTCGTGGTGCTGGAGAAGCGTTCCCAGGCGCACCGGCACTCCCGGGCGATCGGCATCCATCCTCCGTCGCTCGCCGCGCTCGAGCGGCTGGGCGTGCTCGAGGAGATCGTGCAGTCGGGCGTGCGGATCGACCGTGGCGTGCTGCGTATCCGCGGCCGCGAACGGGCACGGCTCGACTTCACCTCGACGGGAGCGCGCCTGCCGTTCGTGGTGTCGCTGCCGCAACTGGACACCGAGCGGATCCTGCGCGCACGACTCGCCGCTCTGGATCCGGATGCGCTCCGCACCGGAATCGAGGTGCGCCGGGTCGAGCGGGAGGCGTCGTCCGTGCGTCTCGAGCTCGGCGGAGGGGCCGGATGCGTGCGCGCGCGGCTCGTGGTGGGGGCGGACGGCGCGTCCGGGGTCGTCGCGCGTGCGCTCGGGTACCCGGCTGCCGGCCGCAGCTACCCCCACCGTTTCGTCATGGGCGATTTCGCCGACACGACGGGCGACGGCGCACTCGCGGTACTGCACCTGCACCCGCGGGGGATCGTCGAGTCGTTCCCGCTGCCGGGCGAGCGGCGGCGGTGGGTGACGCACCTGCCGCTCGACCTAGGCCTCGACCTCGACCTCGGTGATCGGAGCACCGATGCGGAGCTTCTGGCGCGGTTGATCGCCGGGCGGACGGTGCCCGGGACCTCTCCCGACCCCGCCACCTCGATGATGACCAGCGTCTTCGGTGTGCGGCGGCGCATCCTGCCCCGGATGGCCTCGGACGACGGGCGCCTCGTGGTGATCGGCGACGCCGCGCACGAGGTGAGCCCGATCGGCGGCCAGGGCATGAACCTCGGCTGGCTCGACGCGGAGGCGCTGGCCGAGCGGGTGCCGTCGTTGCTGGGGGCGCTGGAATCGCCTCACCGCGGGAGATCTCCGCGGCTGGGCGACTTCGAGCGCGCCCGTCTCCGTTCCGCGCGTGCCGCGGCGCGCCTGTCCGAATTCAACATGGCCATGGGCCGGCCCGCGTCGGGCGCGGGCTTCGCGCTCCGTCGCGCCCTGATCGCGACCGCCGCTCTGCCGCCGCTCAGCCGCGCGCTCGCCCGCGCCTTCACGATGAGCGGTCGCTGAAGACGCTCACCCGGGCACGGAAGGGACGGTCGTCCGCGCACGGCAGAATGGGAAGCATGGACCACGCGCGCAAACGGAAGCCCCTCTGGCGCTGGGAGGTCTTCCTCTTCGCGGTCGTGCTCGTGCTCGCGATGGCGGCGAGCCTGGTCTCGCGGATCGGCGGCGTGCTCGGGGCCGTGCTCTCCATCGCCCTGCTGGTGCTGGCGATCGTGGCGGCGCTGCTGCTGATCGTTCCCCTGCTCCGGCCGAAGGGCCGCGACAGCGAGAACACCCGCACGTCGCTCGAGGGCCTGGACCTGGTCGAGATCGCGCCGGTGCACACCGTGCGCGTGCTCGAGTCGGAGCGTCGTCAGACCGGCATCGAGGCGGCGCGCGCCAAGACGAAGGGCGAGCCCACCGCCATCCTGACCCCGGATGCGAGCCGCTGGCTGGGCCTGCGGCTGCGGATCGCGGTCGACCTGCGAGCCGGCGACGGGCAGCTCTACCGGGCCGGGTTCCTGCCGCCCGAGCTGGAGCCGGCCTGGAACGCGCGGCTGCTGCCCCTGGCCTCCGAGCACGCCGCCGCCGAGGTGCAGGCGCGGATCGTGGGCACCGAGCGGCCGTTCCGGGTCGAGGTGCTGCTCGACACGCTGGTGGGGTAGCGGAGCCATCCTCGGTTCTCGCAGGTTGTGCTGGTAGCATGGGTACGTTGTGAGCAGGCTGGCAGGAAGCTGGTCCTCGGTGGTGGATTTCCGAACCTATGACACGCGTTCGGAGATTGTCTACTGGTGGCCAGCACACACGCCCCATGACGAAGCTGTATGAACAGACTTTCAGGGAACGTCGAAATTCCCTGCCGAACACGCCTGCTCCCACGCGAGGAGTCGCATGCCCACACGGGGCCGCGACGCTAAACAAAGGAGAAAGACCTCTTGGAAGGTCCTGAAATCAAATTCGCCGAAGCCGTTCTCGACAACGGCAAGTACGGCACCCGCACCGTCCGCTTCGAGA
>NZ_JAHFUW010000050.1 GCF_023264855.1 Herbiconiux sp.
GCTCGTCGGCGAGTTCGCGGGCGCGGCGACGCGAGGGGGCGATGTGCAGGGGCACGTCGGCGGGGGTGAAGGCGATCTCGATGGATCCCGTGGTGGGCTCGACGGCCGGTGCTTCACGGGGAGCAGCCGACGTGGCATCCGCCGGCACGACAGCCGCGCGGGCGATCCCGTCGGAAGAGGCATCCGTCTCAGCAGGCGCGACCGGCTCGTCGGGAGCCGCGAGCAGCACGGGCTCGAGGGTCAGTTCGATGGGCGGCTCGAGCGGTCCCGATCCGAAGTCGGCGACCTCGAGCTCGGCGATCTCCTGCGCGGCCAGCTCCCGGCCGCGGGCGTTCTCGAGCTGCTCGAGTTCGCGCAGCTGCCGCCGGGTGAGGGGGGCCGGCGCTGCGGCCTCGGCCGCGGCATCCTGAGTCGCACGCTGCTCGCGGAGTTCGCGCAACTGCCGCCGGCTCAGGGGCTGAGAGGTGTCTGCGCCGTGGTTCGCCTCGAACGACGGCGTACCGTCGGAGCGCGAATCAGGGCTTGTCAAACGTGCAGACTTTCGGGTTTCACTCGTGTGTGGGGCGCACCGTGAACGGCGGCTCCACGATCGTGGGCTCTTCGAGACTAACGGAGAGACCCTGAAAAAACCCAGAGCAGGAGACAAATCCCCCTCCGCAGGTCTCTTTCCGGCCCCGCGGAAGACGCGCGAAGGAAGGGTTGCCTAAGCTGGTGTGCACACCGTTCCGGCCGCCGTTCCCGAAAGGCCGCATGCCCTCCACCTCGCCGCTGCTACGGGTGACGCACGCCCGCGTCCGGCATGAGGGCAACGCGCGCCACACGCCCGACGACGTCTCGTTCGAGGTGGCTCCGGGCGAGGTGGTGCTGCTGCTCGGCCCCTCGGGCAGCGGCAAGTCGACGCTCGCGCTCGCGCTGAACGGCCTCGTTCCGCACGCGGTTCCGGCCGAGCTGGAGGGCACGGTGGAGGTCGCCGGCATCCGGAGCACTGAGACGACCGTGGCGGAGCTCAGCGCGCAGGTGTCGATGGTGTTCCAAGACCCGGATGCGCAGATCGTCACCGGCACGCTTCTGGACGAGGTCTGCTTCGGGCCCGAGAACCTGCTGCTTCCGGTGGCGGAGGTGCTCGCGCGCGCCGAGGCCGCGCTTCGGCGGGTGGGCCTCTGGGAGCGGCGGTCGGAGAACCCCGACCGGCTGTCCGGCGGCGGCCGGCAACGCCTCGCGATCGCCTGCGCGCTCGCTCTTCGCTCGCCGCTGATCGTGCTCGACGAGCCGACGGCGAACCTCGACCCCGCGGGGATCGAGGAGGTCTACGCCGTGCTCGGCGAACTCGTGCGCGAAGGCGGGCACGCGATCGTGCTGATCGAGCACAACCTCGACGCGGCGATCGCGCTCGTCGACCGGGTCGTGGTGATCGATGGGTTGGGGCGTCTGGCCTTCGACGGGACTCCGGATGCCGTGCTGCGCGGGCAGGTCGATGCCCTGATGCGGATGGGAGTGTGGCTGCCCACGGCCACGCTCGCCGGGCTGCGCCTGCGCGCCGCCGGGCACGAGGTGCCGGTGCTCCCGCTCTCGCCGGGCGAGCTGACCGCGGTGCTGAACGGGCTCAGGCCGATCGTGCCGGACGCGTCGGCCGTGCACCGCGCTCCCGGACACCACCCCGCCATCGCCGTGCGCGTGCGTGGGCTGCGCGTGAGCAAGGGCCGCGGCGCCGCTCGCACCGAGGTGCTGCACGGCATCGACCTCGACCTGCCGGCCGGCTCGTTCACGGCGATCGTCGGCACGAACGGCGCCGGCAAGACCACGCTGCTGCAGGCGATCGCGGGCGTCTCCCTGCCCCCGCGAGGCACGGTCGACGTGCTGGGCCTCGACCCGACACGCGCCGATGCCCGCACCCTGGCGCGCACGGTCGGGTTCGTGTTCCAGAACCCCGAGCACCAGTTCATCCGGGGCACCGTGGCCGAGGAGCTCGCCCACGGGCTCCAGCTGCAGCACCTCGATCGCGCCGCCATCGACGAACGGGTCGACCGGATGCTCGACCGCTTCGGCCTCGAGGCGCAGCGTGGCGAGCATCCGTTCCTCTTGTCCGGTGGCCAGAAGCGACGGCTCTCGGTGGGCACGGCGTTGATCGCGGGCGCCCCGGTTCTCGCGCTCGACGAACCCACCTTCGGCCAGGACCGCGAGCGTGCCGCCCACCTGCTCGACATCCTGAAGCAGCTGAACGACGAGGGCCGCACCGTCGTGGTGGTGACCCACGATCTGCAGCTCGTGGCCGACTACGCCTCGCACGTGGTCGCGATGCAGGAGGGGCGGGTGCGCACCCACGACGAGACCGGCGCCGTGCTGGCATCCGGAGCCCTTGAGGAGGCGGGCCTGCTCGCACCCCCGCTCGTGCGCGCCCTGCGCGCCACCGCCGACCCCGCCTGGCACTGCCTCAGCCGCCTGAGCGATCTGGGGCCCGAACGATGACCGCGCGCCTCGACCCCTACGCCGACGCCCCCGATCGGGGTGCCCTGCGCTTTCTGCACCGCCTGAACCCGCTGGCCAAGATCGCCGGGCCCCTGCCCGCCATGATCGCGCTCGTGTTCACGCGCGATCCCGCCGTCTGCGCCGCCCTCGCCGTGCTCGCCCTGCTGCTGCTGGTCGTGGGCGCCCACCTCTCGGGCCGCGCGCTGCTCGGCCTGTTCGTGCTGCTCCCCCTCGTCACGGCGCTGCTGTCGTTCAGCTTCGGGCTGTGGGCCGATGCGGCTCCGGATGCGACGGGCAGCGGCATCCTGTTCGCCGTCGGCGACTACAGGTTCACCACCGCGGCCCTCGCGGTCGGCGCCACGACCGCGCTGCGGCTCGCCGCCATCGTGCTCCTGTCGTTGCTCGCCGGGCTCACGTCGACCGGTCCCGACCTCGTGCGGGCGCTCGTGCAGCAGCTGCACGTGCCGTACCGGCTCGGCTACACGGCCCTCGCCGCGTACCGCTTCGTGCCGCGGTTCGGGTACGAGCTCGACGTCATCCGCCAGGCACACCGTGTGCGCGGCATGGCGGCGGGCCGGGGCCCGCTCCCCGCCGTCCGCAGACACCTCGGGTACGTCGTGCCGCTGCTGGCGAGTGGCATCCGCCATGCCGAGCGCGTGGCGCTCGCGATGGACTCCCGTGCCTTCGGCGCGCACCCCACCCGCACCGAGCGGCACCTCGTGCCCTTCCGTGCCCGCGACTGCACCTTCACGCTCGCCTTCTGGCTCGCCACCGCCGCCCTCTACGCCGCTGCGGCCCTGCTCCCCCACTGACCCGCGCGTCACCGATCCCCGCGTTTGGTCGCAAAAAAGCGTGCAAACCGCAGCGAAAACACGCATTTTTGCGACCGAACGGACCGCCGACAGGGCACTAGAGGCGGGCGCGGCGCGGGAGGGAGACCACGAGAACGGCCAGCACGATGAGGGCCGCGGCGATGGGGGTGGTGGCGTCGACGCCGTGGCCGGTGCCGGGGGCGATCAGGTCGACCGCGATCGAGCCGCCGAGCTGGCCGGCCACCGAGCAGAGGCCGAGCAGCAGCACGCCGGTGGTGCGCACGGCGGTCGCCAAGCCGAAGATGAAGGTCACGCCGATCGGGCCGCCGAGGTAGAGCCACCACTCGGGCGGCAGCGCATCCGGGAACCCGCCGGCCAGGGCCGCGTGCACGAGGGCGATGGCGATGAGCACCACCGACCCCGCGATGAAGTTGAAGAGGGTGGACGTGACGGCCGATCCGCTCGCCCCGGCCACCCGGCCGTTCGCCGCCTGCTGCACGGCCACGGCGGCGCCCGCGATCAGCGGCAGCACGAGCATCCAGCTCGGGATGTCGGGGTCGAGGTGCGTCAGCACCGACCAGATCACGACCGCCAGGGCGATGGATGCGCCGAGCACGCGCCGCACGGTGAGGTAGCGGCGGCCGCCCGGGCCGATGCCCACGCGGTCGACGATGAGGCCGCTGACCGTCTGCCCGCCGATGAAGGCGACCGTGAACAACGAGACGCCGATCACGGCGGAGGCCAGACCCTGCGAGAGCACGAAGATCGCGCCGCCGAAGCCGGCGAACAGCATCCAGGTCGGCAGAGCGCCACGGCGCACCTCGGCGAAGGCCGTGCCGACGCCCCGGCGGGCCGTGGGCATCAGCACCGTGATCACTGCGACGATCACCAAGCCGATACTGAAGCTCATCGCGGCGGCGGTGAAGCCGTCGCCCATCCGGTGCCCGAGTTCGCCGTTGATGCGCGACTGGGTCGCCATCAGGATGCCGCAGAAGACGGCGACGCCGACCGCCGCCCAGAGGGGCAGACGGCCGGCGTACGGCGGTGGAGCGATGCTCACGGTGCGGTGCGGGGCCTTACTGCGCGGCGCGGTCGGCCGCGATGTCGCCGATCAGCGAGTCGCCCGGGGCGACGGTCACCATCTCGGCGTCGATCTCGGCGCGGCCGAGCAGTTCCTGCATCCGGCGCCCACGGCTGCGCGGGATGAGCGTGACGACCGTTCCCTGCTTACCGGCGCGGCCGGTGCGGCCGGCGCGGTGCAGGTAGGTCTTGTACTCGTCCGGCGCGTCGGCCTGGATGACCAGGTCGATGTCGTCGACGTGGATGCCGCGGGCTGCGACATCCGTCGCCACCAGCACGTTGACCCGGCCGCTGGTGAGCTGCTGCAGGTTGCGCGTGCGGCGCGACTGGTTGAGGTCGCCGTGCAGGCTGGTGGCGGGGAACCCGGCGTCTTCGAGCTGCTCGGCGAGCATCTCGGCGTAGGCGCGGGTGCGGGCGAAGATGAGCGTCTTGCCCTCGCGATCGGCGAGCTGCTTGATGATGTCGCTCTTGTCGCGGCTCTCGACGATCAGCACGCGGTGGTCGATCGTGGAGGAGGCCTGGTCTTCACCGGCGACCTCGTGCACGCTCGGGTTCACCAGGAACTCCTCGACCAGGTTCGCCACGCCCTTGTCCAGGGTGGCCGAGAACAGCAGCTTCTGGCCGCCGTCCTTGGTGTGACGCAGGATGCGCTGCACCGGCTCGAGGAAACCCAGGTCGCACATGTGGTCGGCCTCGTCGAGCACCGTGATGGTGACCTCACTGAGGTCGAGACGACGCTGCTCGATCAGGTCTTCGATGCGGCCGGGGGTGCCGATGATGATGTCGACACCGCGCTGCAGGGCGCCCACCTGGCGGGCCTGGGGCACGCCGCCGTAGATCTGGGTGGTGAAGAGGCCGACGGCGCGCGCGATCGGCTGCACGGTGCGGTCGATCTGCAGTGCCAGCTCGCGGGTGGGGGCCAGGATGAGCGCGCGGGGCTTGCGGCCCGGCTTGCGGTTGGCGCCGCCGCCGTTCTCCATCAGGCGCTCCACCAGGGGGGCGCCGAAGGCGATGGTCTTGCCGGAGCCGGTGCGGCCGCGGCCGAGCACGTCGCGGCCGTTCAGCACCTCGGGGATGGTGGCCGACTGGATCGGGAAGGGGCTTTCCGCGCCGAGCTCGCCGAGCACGCGCACGATGTTGCCGCCGAGGCCGAGGCTCGCGAACGTCGCGCCCTCGACGTCGACCGCGAGGGTGGCCTGCGCCTCGAGGCGCTCGAGCACGACGTCGTCGTCACCGAAGTGCGCCGGCTTGGCGTCGCGGTTCGGGTAGAAGTCGCTGCCGCGCTCGGCACGGTCGTTGCGCTGCGGGCGGTCGTTGCGGTCGAAGCCGCCGGCGCGGGGGGCGCGGTCGTCGCGGTCGAAGCTGCGCTTCGGACGGTCGTCGAACGAACGGGCGGGGCGCTCGGTGCGGTCGGAGCCGCCGCTGCGAGGAACACGGTCGTCGCGGTCGTACGAGCGCTTGGGGCGGTCGTCGAAGGATCGGGCCGGACGGTCGTCGCGGTCGAAGCTGCGCTTCGGGCGGTCGTCGTAGGTACGGGCCGGACGGTCGGCGCGCTCACCGGGCTGGAAGTCGGCCTTGGGGCGGGCGCTGCGGTTGTAGCCGCGGTCGTCGACGCGAGGCGGCTTGCCACCGGTGGCGCGGTTCGCGGCACGCTCGGCTGCGATCTCGGCGCGACGCTCTTCGTTGCGGGCGTCGTTCCACTTCTGGCGATCGGTGCGCTGCGGGGCGCGGTCGTTGCGGTCGTAGGAGGAGCGGTCGGTGCGGTCGCCGTACGAAGGACGCTCGGTGCGGTCGCCGTAAGACGGGCGGTCGCCGCGGTCGTACGCCGGACGCTCGGAACGGCCGGTGCCGGTTCCGGACTTGTTGAAGCCGTTCTCACGGCTCGGGCGCTGGTAGCCGTCGCGCGCCGGGCGGTCGCCGTACGAGGGACGCTCGCTGCGGTCGCCGTAGGAAGGCCGCTCAGAACGCTCGCCACGGTTGTAGGCGGGCCGCTCGGAACGCTCGCCACGGTTGTAGCCGCCACGCTCGCCGCCATCGCGCGCGGGCCGGTCGTTGTAAGAGGGGCGCCCGCCGCGGTCACCGTACGACGACCGCTCGTTGCGGTCGCCGGTGGCAGGGCGCGCGCTGCGGTCGCCGTAGGACGGGCGGTCGCTGCGCTCGGGGCGGTCGCCGTACGACGGGCGCTCGCCACGGCCCGAAGGAGCCGAGCCGCGAGTCGCGCGGTCGTCCGAGTTCCAGCGCTGCTTGCGCGGGGCACTCTCGTCGACGGCCTTGTAGCCGCGGTGCCCCGGGCTGCGGCTGCCGGCCTTGGGGCCGCCCTTGCCGGCGGGGGTACGGGGCTCGTAGTTCTTGGCGGCCTTGAAGCCACCCGACTTGTTGGATTTGGGCATGATTCTTTCCGGGTTATCTCGAAATGCGCACACCACGATGCCGAATGCATCGAAAGTGCTAACTAGATCCCCGGGAGTAGCGGGGGCCGTGTCGTACGCGACATTCACCAGTGACCAGCGCATCCATGCACTGACTGGGAAACCGGCCCACCAGACTTACAAACCCATCCGCGATGCAACTCGCGGTGTCCAGAGCCGACCGATCCACACTACACGCGGGACGACCCGCTGTCGAGAGCCCGTCCGGACGGTCCTGTCGACCACGGCCCCAGGGAGTGTCGGTTCAGAGCGTGTCGGTGAGGAGTGCCCGGGTGAGCGTGGGAGGCCCGGCGAGGATGTCGCCGAGTGCGCTCTTGCCTCCGGGGGATGCCCGCCACGCGCGGTAGGCGTCGTCCGACTCGATCGAGTCCCAGCGCTCCACCACGAGGTAGTGGGCCGGGTCGTCGACGTCGACCGTCACCTCGATGCCGAGCGAGCCCTCGCGAGAGCGCGTCGCCGTGAGGACATCGTGGACGACGGCCGCTGCGCCTTCCAGCGCTTCGGCCTTGACGGTGAATTCGAGAATGGAGATGACGGTCATGCCGTCCACACTATTCCCGTGGCATCCGGGCCCGACAGCCCGAGAGTGGTCAGACCTTCTTCGACGAGCGGCGGATGTACCCGAAGACCGCGGTGGCGACGAACAGGATCAGGGCCAGGATGGCCAGCCAGAGCAGGCCCTTGATGGCGAAGCCGAGCACGGCGAGCACGATCCAGATGACGAGCAGGGCGATGACGAAACCGATCATGAGCCCGACCCTACGCCTGCCTGCGCAAACCGGCACGGGGCATCCGGATGCCGCAGCCGGCACGACGGGCCCGGCGGCCTACTCGGCGAGCTGGGGCACGACCTCGCGGGCGATGAAGTCGAGGTGATCGAGGTCGGTCAGGTCGAGGATCTGCAGGTAGACCCGTTCCATGCCCTGCTCGCGCAGCGCTCCGAGCTTGTCGACGATCTCGGATGCCGTGCCGGCCAGTCCGTTCGTGCGCAGCTCGGCGGGCTCGCGCCCCACGGCCGCCGCACGGCGCGCGAATTCCGCCTCGTCGGCCCCGGCCACCGCGATCAGCGCAGCCGAGTAGACCATGTCGTCGGGGTCGCGGCCGAAGTCCTCGCAGGCGCGGCGCACGTTGTCGAACAGGCCGGGGAGGGTTCCGGCGTCGGGGAACGGCACGTTGAACTCGGTGGCGAAACGGGCGGCCAGGCGCGGCGTGCGTGCGGCGCCCTTGCCCCCGACGATGACCGGCAGCGGCGACTGCACGGGCTTGGGCAGCGCGGGCGAATCCGTCAGTGTGTAATGCTCACCGGCGAAGGAGTAGGTGTCGCCCGGCTCGGTGGCCCACAGGCTCGTGACGATCTCGAGCTGCTCTTCGAGCAGGCCGAAGCGCTTGGCCGGGAACGGGATGCCGTACGCCAGATGCTCCTGCTCGAACCATCCGGTGCCGAGGCCGAGTTCGACCCGGCCGCCGGACATCTGGTCGACCTGCGCGACCTGGATCGCGAGCACGCCCGGGTAGCGGTAGGTGACCGAGGAGACGAGGGTGCCGAGGCGGATGCGCGAGGTCTCGCGGGCGAGGCCGGCGAGCGTCGTCCAGGCATCCGTGGGGCCGGCCCCGGGGTCGCCGTCGCCCATCCGCAGGTAGTGGTCGGAGCGGAAGAACGCGTCGAACCCGAGCTCTTCGGTGGCCTTGGCCACCGCGAGCAGCTCGTCGTAGCTGGCGCCTTGCTGGGGTTCGGTGAAGATTCTGAAGTCCACACCCCGAGCCTAATCGACCTCTTTCACCGGCGGGTGGCTCGGAGGGCACCCGCCAGGCCGGCCGAGGTGAAGACGAGGGTGGCGATCAGCACCACGACGAGCGGGAGGGTCCAGGCGCCGGTGGCGTCGTGCACCGCGCCGATGAGGGTGGGGGCCGTGGCGCCGAGGGCGTAGCCCGAGCCCTGCACCATCGCCGAGAGGCGGCGGGCGTGGGTGCCCGAGAGGGCGAGCTGCACGACCAGCATGAACACGATCGTGATGCCGCCGCCCTGGGCGACGCCGCCGAGGAAGCCCCAGAGCAGCCAGCTCTGCGGGGCCAGGATCATGCCGAGCGGGAAGCAGATCCAGAGCACCGCCACGATCGCGAAGGTGCGCGGGATGCCGATCCGCTTGGCCAGCAGCGGCACGCCGAGCGCCCCGATCACCGCCGCGATCTGGAAGATCGACGAGCTCGACCCCGCCGAGGCGGCCGAGTAGCCCAGCTCCTGCTCGAGGATGGTGGGGAACCACGCGGTGAGCCCGTAGTACGAGAAGGCCTGCCCGGCGAAGGCCAGTGCGAGGAAGACGGCGGACAGGTTCGTCCAGGTGCGCGGCTCGGGGGCGGCGATCGGGATGCCCCGGGTGTCGATGGCCACCGTGTCGAAGGCGCCCGTCTCGATCGCGGGCTTGAGCGGGCCCCAGCGGAAGGCCCGGCGAGGCCCGACCGCCACCAGCCAGGCGGCCACCGCGAGCACCACGAACCCGGTCCAGGCCAGCAGGGCACCGCGCCATCCGAAGGCCACCGCCAGCGGAACCGTGGCGATGGAGGTGATCATCGAACTCACGTTCATGGCCGCGGTGTACGACCCCGTCACGATACCGACGCGCTCGGTCGGCACGTCGCGGCGGATGATCACCGGGATCACCACGTTGCCGATGGTGATGAACGCGCCCATGATGATCGTTCCGGCGAAGGTCGCCTCCACCCCGCCGGCCGAGCGCACGATCGAGCCGATCCCGACGCCCAGGATGGCGATCGTGGTGGCGAAGTTCGCGCCCGCCTTGCCCACGAACAGCGAGGCGAACGGCGTCATCAGCGCGAAGCAGAGCACCGGCAGACTGGTGAGCAGGCCCGCCTGCGCGGCGCTCATCGACAGGTCGGAGCTGATCTCGCCGGTGATCGGCGCCACCGCGATGATCGGCCCGCGCAGGATGAAGCCGATGAACACGATGCCCACCACGAGCGGCCACGGGAAGCCCGTCGCCCCGAATCGGCGGGTACGGGGGCGGCTCATGATGCCCTCGATTCTACGCCGCTACGGCGCCGCGACCCTCGACGCGTGGGTGGGGTCGAGCACCGCCTCCGCCCGGGCGGCGAAGCCGAGCACCTCGAGGTCGTGCGCCCAGGGGCCGACGATCTGCAGTCCGACCGGCAGCGTGCCCGGCCGTAGGTGGGTCGGGATGGTGATGGCCGGCTGTCCGCTGATGTTGAAGGGGTAGGTGTACGGCGTCCAGGTGATCCAGGGCAGCGGTGCCCCCGCCTCGCCGCCCTGCGGCACCTCCCGCTCGGCCTCGAACGCCGTGATCGGCATCGTGGGCATGAGCAGCAGGTCCCAGTCGTCGAACACGGCGAACGCGGCGGCGTTGAACGCGCGACGGCGGCCGAGCGCCGCCAGGAACTCCCGCAGCGAGTAGTGCTCGGCGAGGCCGGCCAGGCGCGCGAGTCCGGGATCCATCCGGTCGCCGTGCTCGCGGATGAGGTCTTCGAAGCCGAAGCCGCGCCCGGTGACCCAGAGCGCCTCGAAGACGTCGCGCGGCAGCGGAGCCGGCATCGCGGCCTCGCCGAACTCGGCGATGCCCGAGCCCTCGAGCAGACGGAAGGCCTCCTCCGTGACCGAGGAGACCTCGTCGCTCGGCGCGATGCCGAACGGCTCCCGGATGACGCCGACCCGCAGCGCCCGCCCGTCGACCCCGGCGACCGGCGCGACCGGCGTCGAGAAGAAGGACTGCGGATCGCGCGGATCCGGCCCGCGGCTGAGCCGGAAGACCGCCTCGGCGTCTTCCACCTGGCGCGCCAGCACCCCGGCGTGCGAGAGGTTCTCGTTGACGGTTCCCGGCCACACCGGGATCGCGCCGAGCGTGGGCTTGAACCCCACCACCCCGCAGAAGGCGGCCGGGATGCGCACCGAGCCGCCCGCATCCGTTCCCGTGGCGACGGGTACCGCGCCGGAACCGACGGTGGCACCGGATCCCGCGCTGGAGCCGCCCGTCGTGCGCGAGGCATCCCACGGATTGCGGCTGATGCCGGTGCGCGGCGAGATGCCGGTGCCCTTCCAGCCGAACTCCGGCGTGGTGGTGCGGCCGATGATGACGGCGCCGGCATCCTGCAGCCGATCGACCATCGGCGAGGCCGTCTGGGCCGGGGTGTCCGGGCTGGTCAGCGATCCCTTGCCGGCCGGCTCGCCGACGATGTAGAGGTTGTCCTTCGAGGCGATCGGCACGCCGTGCAGCGGGCCCCGGATGCGCCCTTCCGCGGCCTCGCGTTCGCGCTCGGCGGCCCAGGCGGCGGCCCGGTCGGGCATCAGGGCGGCGTAGGCGTTGATGCGCGGCTCCTCGCGCACGGCGATCTCGAGCGCGCACTCGGCCAGCTGAACCGGTGACAGCTCCCCCGTGGCGACCCTCCGGCCCAGCGAGATCGCGCTCGAGGACTGGTACTCGTCCAGGCCGAGCGACGTGAAGGCGGTCATGCGCGCGCCCGCCAGGCCGCGCCGAATCGTTCGATCCATTCGGGCGGAACCGAGGTGGAGATCTTCACGAAGCGGTCGCCGAACAGGGGCGACTGGTACGTTCCGGGTCGGATGAAGATGCCGTCCTCGAGCATCGACTCGCAGAGCGCGTCCGCCGTCCACGGGGAGTCGCCGAGGGCGACCGCGAGGAAGTTGCCCTGCGACGGCGACACGATGACCGTACCGAGGCCGCTGTCGGTCACGATCTGCTCCACCCGCTGCAGGTTCGCGCGGTTGACCGCGCGCAGGTTCGCCAGCCACGGCCCCTTCACCCGCAACCCGGCGAGCGCCGCCCGCTGCCCCTGGATGCTCGCACCGAGCGGGTTGGCGGGAATCTCGGTGATCGAGGCGAGCAGCGAGGGCTCGGCCACGATGGCCCCCACCCGCAAGCCCGCGAGCCCCAGCCACTTCGAGAAGCTGTAGGTGCTGAAGGTGCCCTCCGGGTAGAGCTCGGCGGCGAGCGAGTGCCCGTCGGCGAAGTGCCGGTAGGTGCAGTCGTGGATGATGGTCGAGCCGGTCTCGCGGGCGAGGTCGACGATGGCCTGCAGCTCGTCCCGGGTGTAGCTCGAGCCGAGCGGATTGAGCGGGTCGATCAGGTAGATCAGCGACTGGGGCCGGATGACCTCGGCGATCTGCGCCGCCTGCATCAGATGGGTCGGCTCGTCGTACACCGGGAGCACTCGGATGGGCACGCCGGCGAGCGAGACGAATCGCGCGGGCCACGGCCAGCCCGGGTCGCTGACGATGATCTGCGAGAGCCGCGGGGCGAGCGTGGTGCAGATGTGATGCAGGCCGCCGACGGCGCCGTCGGTGATCCAGGCGTCCAGAGGCAGCTCGGAGCCGGGCCCGCGCAGGTCGTCCACGATCCGCTCGCGCAGCTCCTGGAAGCCGCCGGCCGGGGCGTAGACGTTGAACTCGTGCTTCGCTGTGCTCTCCTCGAGCGCCGCGACGACCTCGGAGGCCGGCGCGAGGTGTGTGGTGTTCTGCCCCATCCAGACGATGTCGTCGCGATCCAACAGCGCCTCGAACGAGGGTGCTCCAGAGCTCTTGGTCTGGCCTGTCATGGTGTTTCCTGTTCTCTGGTCGATCAGTTCACGAGTTCGCCGGCCACGATGCGCGGGACGCCGTCGAGGTAGACGGTGGCGTCGCGCATGACGCAGTCGAGGTGGGCGGGGGCGTTCACCGTTCCGCCGTAGGCGATCGAGTTGCCGAAGGCGATGTGGGCGCTGCCCTTGGTGGACTCGGTCTCCATCGGCACGCCGCAGACGGAGCCGTTGGGGTTGAGGCCGACGGCCACCTCGGCGAGGTTGGACATCCGCGGATCGGCGACGCGGGCGATCATCTCGGCGAGTCGCTCCCCCTCGGTACCGCGGAAGGCGGCGCTGTCCAGCCCGACCAGCTCGCCGTCGCGGATCTCCAGCGTCACGGGCGAGGAGACCGGGCCCTTGCCCATGAACAGGAAGTCGCCGTCGATCACCACCACACCGTGTGAGCTGCCCTCGACCGGCGCGGTGCCGGACTCGACATCCGGAGGCGCCATGTAGTCGCCGGGGTTGCGGGCCACCCCGGTGAGCGCGCGGCCCTTGCGGCCCGTCACGGAACCCCGCAGATCGGTGCCGGCCGGCGTGGTGATGCGGTAGTCGGATGCCGCCTCCCAGGCACGGGCGAGCGTCATGGTCGTGTCGACCAGGGCGTCGAAGTCGACGTCGAGCGGGCCGCCGAGGCGGAAGGTGCCGGCCTCGACCGCGGGCATGGCGAGATAGCGGCGTCCCGCCGCGGTGGCGTTCTGCCGGGCCCGGCTCGAACCGATGAACACGCTGGTGAGCTCGATGCCGGCGTCGGCCGCCAGCAGCGCCTCGGCCACCGAGGCCGGCGGCTCGGTGCCCGGCACCACGAAGGTCGGCACCTCCACCACGACCGGCACCGCGCGCCGCTCGACGAGCCCGGCCGCGAGCGCGGCGACCACGGTCGCATCCGTCCCGCCGTCGCGCAGCAGCACCACCCGCTCGCCCGCGACGACTCCGAGGCAGGTGTCGAGCACGCGCGCCACGGTCGCCTCGGGGAGGAGGGCCAGGCCGGCCGCGTCGCGGCCGGGCGCATCCGGCACAGTCACGGCTGGCTCACGATGTCGGCGTAAGCCTGGATGGTGGAAAAGCGGCTCTCGACGGTTCCGCCGATCGGGAACACCGTCATCGAGTCGATGCCGAGCCCCTCGAGGGTGGCGATGTGCTCGCGCACCGTCGCCTCCCCGCCGGCCAGCGCCATCCGGTACACGAACTCGTCGGGCAGCAGCTTGGCGGCCTCCTCGGCCTCCTGGAACTCGCCGCCCGCGTAGAGCGCGCGCACTTTCTCGATCAGGTCTTTCGACAGGCCGGCCAGCTCGCAGTACATCGGCGCCGTCTGCGGGAACCAGGCCGCGATCGTGCGGGCCGAGGCGAGCGCGGCCTCCTCGTCGTCGCTGATCTGGCCGTAGGCGAACACCGAGATCTGCGGGCGCTCGGAGCGGCCGGCCATGTCGACCCCGCGGTCGATGTGCTCGAGCGCGTAGCGCAACCCGTCGGGATGGAGGCCGGCGAGCAGGATGACGCCGTCCGCCACGCGTCCGGCGAGTTCGAGCGTCTTCGGCCCCGAGGCCGAGATGTAGACCGGGATGTCGGGCCGCTCCGGGGGAAAGCGCATGTGCGCGTCGTCGAGCTCGAAGCCGCGCGCCTGCCAGCTCACGCTCTCGCCCGTCCAGAGCCGGCGGGCTGCCTCGATCGAGTCCTCCAGCAGGGCGAGCCGGGCCGGCTTGTAGCCCAGTGCCTCCAGCGGGCGGTCGCCCGCGCCGATCCCGTAGATGGCGCGCCCCTTCGAGATCTCGTCGATGGTCGAGATGGCGACCGCGCCGAGGGCCGGATGCCGCGTGACCGGGTTGGTGACCGCGGTGCCCAGCGTCATCCGCGTCGTTCGGAGCGCGGCGATCGTGAGGTACGAGTAGGAGTAGCGGGAGTGCAGCGACGAGTCGGTGAGCCAGAGCTCGTCGAGCCCCCACTCCTCCGACTTCTGCACGATATCGCCGAAGGTGTCGGGATCGTAGGCCGGCTGGAGGGCGACGCCTGAGCGCATGGAGAACTCATTCCTCCCGGCACGAGCGCGCGCCCGGCCGGGGTCTGGTGGGTCAGTCTTCGAGCAGAGCGTAGGCCGCGAAGGCGGCGTACACCTTGGTGGCCTCGACGATGTCCTCGATCGAGAGGTGCTCGTCGGGGCAGTACACCGGCTCGCCACCCGGTCCGAAGATGATGGTGGGGATGCGGTCACCGAAGCTCGCGGTGTCGCCCAGCCAGCCGGCCACCTGCAGCTCGGGCTCGGCGCCGTCGCGCACCGACCGCACCGCGCGGATCATCAGCTCGGTGACCTCGGCCTCGGGCCGGGCCAGATAGCCCGGCTTCACGTCGGCGAGCACGACATCCGCTTCGAAGCGGGGCTCGCGCTCCTTGGCCTTCACCAGGCAGCGCTCGATCTCCTCGCGCACCTCCTCGAGGGTGACGCCCGGCTGCGGCCGGCAATCGACCCGGATGACGCACTCGTCGGGGATCATCGAGGGGCCTCCGGGCGGCAGACCGCCGTAGACGCGGCCCGGAGCCATGAACGTCTCGCTGCCGAACAGGCTCGACACCCAGTCCTCCAGCTGCGGTTCGAGCTTGGAGGCGTCGAGCTCGATGATGGCGTGCGCCGCGAGCATGTTCGCGTTCACAGCCAGCGGCTTGTGGCAGGTGTGCGCCGAGACGCCGCGCACGATGATGTCGTAGTAGTAGCGGCCGCGGTGGCCGAGGAAGATCTCGTTGTCGCTCAGCTCGCCCAGCACGCAGTAGTCGGCGTCGTACTCGTCGAAGTAGGCGATCGACCCCAGCTGGGCGCCCATGTGATCGGAGACGGCGGCCATCGCCAGTCGGCCCTTCACCGGCAGGCCCGAGGCGCGCACCGCTTCCATCGCGACGATCTGGCACACCAGAGCCGCCTTCATGTCCATGATCCCGTGCCCGTAGATCGCGCCGTCGATGATCTCGCCCGAGAACGGTTCGGTGCGCGTCCAGCCGTGCGACACCGGCTTGGTGTCCATGTGGCCGGTGAGCACGACGGTCTTGCCGGGCCCGAAGTCGAGGTGGCCGATGGCGTTGGGCCGATCCGGCACCACCGGCTGGGCGCGGGCGTCTTCGAAGCCCGACTCGGCCATCAGGCGCACGAGGAAGTCGGCCAGCGGACCCTCATCTCCGAGAACGCTCGGGATGCGGCAGACGTCTTGCACCAGCTGCACCAGCCGGTCGACGTCGATGTGCCCGGCGACGATTTCCGCGACATCCTGGTCGCTCTTGACGAGGTCGGTCATCCGACGCCCCTCTCTGATTAGATCTGATGTCTTAGATCTTATCTGCGAGACCAACGCGTTCAAGCCATCCGCGAGTCGATCACGTAAACAGCTTGTTACGGCGCCTGGAGCACCTGCACCGAGCCGATGTGCTCGCGCATCGCCGAGGCCGCCGCCACCGGATCGCCGGCCGCGATGGCCGCCGTGATGGCACGGTGGAACGCCAGGGACTCGCGGAAGCGCTCTTCGCTCGCCCCCCGCTTGCCGATGCGCTTGAGGTGGATGCTCAGGCGGTCGAACACGTCCGAGAGCAGCCGGTTCTTCAGCATGCCGAACAGGATGTCGTCGAAGGCGTCCAATCCGGCCGAGGCGGTGACGAGATCACCGACATCCAGAGCGCTCTCGGTCGACGCGACGTTCCGCTCGAGCGCCTCGAGCACCTGCGGATCGCGGCGCGCGGCCGCCCGGCGCACGCACTCGGTCTCGAGCACGCCGCGCGCGTCGAACAGTTCGCGCACCGCATCGGGGGTGTACTCCCTCACCCGTGCTCCTCTATAAGGAGCGATCTCCACCAGGCCCTCGCGCTCCAGGCGCACCAGGGCCTCCCGGATGGGCGTCTTGCTGACGCCGAACAGCGCCGAGAGCGCCACCTCGCGCAGCGACTCCCCCGGGGCGAACGCGCCGTCGACGATCCGGTCGCGCAGGCGCCGGTAGACGACGTCCTTCACCTGGACGGGCTCGAGCGATTCGGTGCTGGACACGGTGGACACGGTGGCCGCTTTCGAGTCGTGCGCCGCGGAGCGACGTCATGGATTTCAGATCTGAGATCTTTTCTGTCATCGCTATCCTGTCATCCCGGTGACCTCGGCGCGTTAATTCCTTGTAACGGCGAGGATGCAGGATTGATCGGGGCAGCATCCGGACCCTAGGCTCAAATGAGATATCAGATCTTTTATTGAGCAGGAGCCCTCATGCCGGTACTCAGCGACCTCGTCCTCCCCGAGGTGCGCAGCTTCCTCGACCGCGAACACGGGCTGATCATCGGCGCCGAGCAACGGCCCGCCGGCGACGGCGGGCGGATCGCGGTGTTCGATCCGGCGACGGGCGCTCAGCTCACCGAGGTCGCCGCCGGCACCGCCGACGACGTCGACGCCGCGGTCGCGGCCGCCCGGGCCGCCCTCCCCGTCTGGAATGCGCTCGCCCCGGCGGACCGCGCGAACCTGCTCTGGAAGCTCGGCGAGGAGATCGAGCGCCGCGCCGACGAGTTCGGCCAGCTCGAGACGCTGGACAACGGCAAGCCCACGGGCGAGTCGACCGTGCTGGACGTGCCGCTGGCCGGCTCGCTGTTCAAGTACTACGCCGGCTGGGCCACGAAGATCGAGGGCTCCACCATCGCTCCCTCGTCGGGGATGAATTTCCACGTGTTCACGCGGCGGGAACCGGTGGGCGTGGTGGGCGCGATCATCCCGTGGAACTTCCCGTTGCTGATGTGCGGCTACAAGCTGGGCCCGGCGCTGGCCGCCGGCAACACCCTGGTGCTGAAGCCGGCCGAGCAGACCCCGCTCTCGGCCCTGCGGCTGGTCGAGCTGATGCTCGAGATCGGTTTCCCGCCGGGCGTCGTCAACGTCGTCACGGGCGACGGGCCGGGCGCGGGCGCTCCCCTCTCCCGGCACCTCGACGTCGACAAGATCACCTTCACCGGCGAGAACGCGACCGGGCGCAAGATCCTCGAGGCCTCCGGCGGCAACATGAAGCGGCTCTCGCTCGAACTCGGCGGCAAGTCGCCCTCGCTGATCTTCGCCGATGCGGATCTGCAGAAGGCGATCGACGGCACCTTCGGGGCCGTGTACTTCAACCAGGGCCAGTGCTGCATCGCCGGCGCCCGGGTGTTCGTGCACTCCTCGCTCTACGACGCCTTCGTCGACGGACTCGCCGCCCGTGTGGCGGGCGTGCAGCTGGGCAACGGCCTCGATGCGGGCACCACCATGGGTCCGCTAGTGAGCGGCGAGCAGCGCGACCGGGTCGACGGGCTGATCGCCTCCGGCATCGCCCAGGGTGCGACCGCCGTGGTGGGCGGGGCACCGGTGACCGCATCCGGTCTCACCGACGGCTACTTCGTGCAGCCGACCCTGTTCACCGACGTCTCGGCCGAGATGGACATCATGCGCAAAGAGATCTTCGGCCCGGTGGGGATGGTCGGCCGCTTCGACACCGAAGAAGAGGCGCTCGCGCTCGGCAACGACACCGCGTTCGGACTGGCATCCGGAGTCTGGACCCGGGACGTGGCCCGCGCGCACCGCATCTCGGCCGGGCTGCACGCCGGCGTGGTGTGGGTGAACACCTACGGCATGTTCGATGTGGCCATCCCGTACGGCGGCTTCAAGGCCAGCGGCTACGGCAAGGAACTGGGCGCCGAGGCGCTGGAGCCCTACCTGCAGACCAAGACGGTGTGGATCGACCTCAGCTGAGGGCCGTCGGCCGGCGGATCGGCGCATCGCGTCCGCCTCGGGGGTGTCGGCGCACCGGGGGTGTCGGCGCATCCGCGACCCGCGGGCGTGTCAGGATGGTGCACACACCATCCGAGACCCCGGGAGCAGCCATGTCCTTGACCGGCGACGAGCGCGTCTCGCCCTTGCAGGTCAAGGATCGTGTGTACGAGCGGTTACGCGAAGCGCTGATCGATCAGGTCTTCGCACCGGGCGAGCCGCTGCGGGAGGCGACGCTCACCGAGATGTACGGCGTCTCGAAGACGCCGATCCGCGAGGCGCTGGTGCGCCTGCAGCAGGACGGGCTGGTGGAGATCGCCGCCTACCGCGGGGCGCGTGCGTCGTCGTACAGTGCGGCCGACCTGGCCGAGATCTTCGAGGCGCGGGAGATCCTCGAGGTGGAGTGCGTGCGCCGAGCCGCGGCGGCCTCCGGCTCCTCGACCGCGGAGCGTCTCGCCGCCACGGTCGATTCCGCCGCGTCGGCCGTGGAGCGCGGCGAACTCGCCGTCGCGGCCGCCAGCCTGGACGAGTTCGACGAGGTGCTGTTCGAGCAGCTGAAGAATGCCCTGCTCGACGAGATCCACCAGCGCCTGAGCATGCATCTGCGCCGGGTGGGCCGGGTGAACCTCTCCGCCGACTCGATCGCGCGCTCGCTCGCCGAGCACCGCACCATCATCGCCGCCGTCGCCGCCCACGATCCGGATGCCGCCGACGCGGCCCTGCGCGCCCACCTCCACTCGGTGCAGACCCAGCAGCTCGAGGCCCTCGGCGTCTGACCCCGCTAGTCACCACCCGCCTCCTGCGAGCTGTCACAGCTTGTGGCTAGTCGCGCCGTAAAGCACCAGCTACTGTCATGTCGCGAGGGCGGGGTCGGCAAACGCGGCTACGACGTCGAGCACGTCGGCGAATCGCTCCGGAAGGTCGCGCTCCCGGTGCACTCGCGTTCGCCAGGCTCGCCACTTCGGTTGGGCGCGCACCGGCATCGCGGCAAGCGCCGGAAGAAGAGGAGCGAGCGCGACTCCCCGATAGGCCGCGACAACCTCCATCGATGCTCGCAGGTCAGCCATGTCGATCGGCTGCTCTCGAATGAGCGTGAAGACATCGGCGAAGTCGCGCCATCGTGTGTTCGATTCGCCGCGGTCGACGGCCGTGACGATCTTCTCGGCGAGCACCATCGTGAGCGGGTATCCGAGCAGCGTGATCGACGGCTGCCCGAGTGGAACGATGCGCGGAATCTCGATGAGCCGAGGCGCCGGCCAGATCGGATCGCCGAAGTTGACGTCGATGCCGACTGTCAGTCGTGCGCGTCCGAGCACTCCGACAAGCCTCACACGTACACCGGCATACTCGTCCGCATCGCCATCGCGGATGGCCGAGGCCACAACGCTCCCGGCATCGAACATCACGCCGTCCATCAGGTGGATGGCTGTGAGCACACGGATCCGCTCGACGACCTCGGCAGCATCGTTCGACATTCCGGTGGCCTGAAGATCGATGTCTTTCGTGGGTCGCCGCGCGGCGAAAGCGGCGAGGAGAACCCCACCTTTCAAGACGAAGTCATCTCGATGTTCAGAAGCGGCGATACGTGCGAGGAGCGCTTCGAGCACGTAGAGCGTCTGAAGTTCCTGCACGTCGCCACCGGTTTCCCGGGCAAGCCTTTGGATCGCCAACGTCGCGTCGCCGTCCGGTGTCCCGTGTTGCGCGCGAGGAGTCACAGGAGAATCTCCAAAGCCGTGCGCAACGCCAGTTGCGCCTTGGGAAAAGATTTCGCCATGGTAGACAGCGCCGAAGGGCTGTGCCCGCGCCCGCGAAGCCAGCGCTTGAGGGCGTGGATCGCGAGATCGCTCCCCCAGCTGTGTCGGAGACGAAAGAGATCGATGATCGTCCGCTCCGCTGAATACAGACCGATCGACATGCCGCCCGGCAGCGCATGCTCGGTACGACCGATCTCGAAGGTCTCGGCGTCGAAGCGATGCCAAGCGATCGGGGCAATCCGCACATCGACTGCGTGCTCCCCCCGAGGGATTGCGATCTCGCTCCGAGTCAGAATCTCATCGGTCAGGTCATGGAAGCTTAGGGCCGAGAGCAGACACAAAGTCGCCGTCGGCCGTTTGACGGCGGCGGCCATCCATCCCGCTGTGGTGTCGTCGGTGATGCCGGCGCGAAGGAACACCCCGGGCGCGATCCGCTCGTACTCGCCGCCACTGATCAGCGCGTCCAGTCGATGCCGGCTCAGCCCGAGCTGCGCAGCGTTTCCATACCGCAGCACATCAGGCAGCGTTGCTCCGTCCATGGCCAGCCTCCCCGCACTCAACCGAAATAAATACACGTGAAGCATATCTGGTACAGTTTTCGCTGCTAGACTGACATATGATCAGTTTATGCCTCTCAGCCGCCGTGAACGATTCCGTCTGAAAAGCCAGATGATCGAGATCGTGACCGCCGATCACTCCTGGACTTTCGACCGAACAAACCTGCTCCTGGGTGAGTGTGGTTTTCAGAGGCTCGACCCGTATGACAACAATGGCGAATTCACTTTCGCCGACAGCATTCGAGAGATTTCGGACTCCGACCTCATCGAGATGTACTCCATCGTGACCGATACGGACGTGGACGATGTAGACGCATACATCGACACCACCAACTCGTCACTCTGGAAATCCGGCTACGTCCGAGTTTTCCTATCGCACTCGGCCGCACACAAACAATTCATCGGCCACGTCGCAGACGAACTCGCCGTTTCCGGCATCCATGCATTCGTTGCTCACGACACGATGGAGTACGAGGAGCCCTGGCAGGATCAGATCGAACACGGGCTGCGGACCATGCAGGCCTTCGTCGCGATCATCCACCCGGAGTTCTTGCCAAGCGCCTGGTGCCAGCAGCAAGTCGGATGGGCTCTGGGCCGCGGGGTGCCGCGAAATGCGATCCGATATCCGTCCGACCCAGCCGGGTTCGTCGGACGGACTCAGTGGCCGCAGGCCGCCGAGATGAATGACCGAGAGGTCGCGGCACTCATCCTCGCGTGGGTAAGTCGTATACCGGAGTTCTCAGATCAAATCGTGGTGGGCCTTCTCGCCGCACTCCGTGCTGCGGATAACTACATGGATGCCGGGGCGACAGCGAAACGGATAGCAACGATCGACACCCTCACTCAGGCACAGTGGACCGAGCTGGCCGAGATCTACCACACCAATGATCAAGTCGGGCGTGCAGGACTTGTCCGTCGCGCATTGGCCCCGTACTACCAAAGTCATCATCAAACGTGGCCGCCCGAACAGCCCACCCAGACAGAGCCGAGTTGATTCTCTAGCGCCGGAACTGTTTACAGACTGTAACCGCAAGGAAATTTGGGGGCACGGTAAAGTAGTTACGTTTGAGATATCAGATCAGGTATCTCAAGGGAGTGCTCGTGAGCCCGTTTCACCTCGGATTCTTCACCGCCTTCGCGCCCGACGAGTGGAACGGGCCGATGGCCTCGGGCGGGGGCGACTTCTGGACCGGCGACTTCTACGTCGAGCTCGCCAAGAACCTCGAGCGGGCCTGCTTCGACTTCCTGCTGTTCGAAGATGCCATCGCCGTGCCCGACAGCTTCGGCGGATCCCGCGACGTCTACCTCGAGCACGCATTCGTGGCGCCCAAGCACGATCCGGTGCCGCTGACGGCCGTGATCGGATCGCACACCCGGCACATCGGCGTGGCCGCCACGATGTCCACCACCTGGAACAGGCCCTACTCGGTGGCCCGCCTGGCCTCGACGATCGACTCGCTCACGAACGGGCGGTTCGGCTGGAACCTCGTCACCACCGCGGGGGCCGGCATCGCCGAGAACTTCGGCGTCGACCACTACCCGGGGCACGACGAGCGCTACGAGATCGCCGACGAGACCGTCACCATCGCGAAACAGCTCTGGGATTCCTGGGCTCCGGATGCGGTCGTGCGCGATCACGAGACCGGCGTCTACGCCGACCCGACGAAGGTGCACGAGATCAACTACCGGGGCAGGCACTTCTCCTCCCGCGGGCCGCTCAACACCGTGCGTTCGCCGCAGGGGCAGCCCGTGCTCATCCAGGCCGGCTCCTCGTCCAAGGGGCGCGACTTCGCGGCCAAGCATGCCGAGTGCATCGTGGCCACCGAGCGCGGACCCGAGGCCATGAAGGCGTTCCGCGACGACATCCGGCGCCGGCTGGTGGAGCACGGCCGGCATCCCGACAGCTGCAAGATCATGTACCTCGTGACACCGATCGTGGCGCGCACGGATGCCGAGGCGCGCGACCTCTACGACGCCATCTTGGCCACCGATCGGTCGCAGCTGGACATCCTGGCGCGGATGTCGGGGTGGACCGGCCACGATCTCTCGGTCTACGACCTCGACCAGCCGCTACCGCCGATCCACACCGAGGGCAGCCAAGGCATCCTCGAGCGCCTCGCCCAGTGGGGCAGCGGCAAGACCCTGCGCCAGTGCATCGTGGAGATGGGCTTCTCCAGCGACAGCGTCGACCTCATCGGCTCGGCCGAGACCGTCGCCGACGAGATGGTGGAGGTGATGGCCGAGGTCGGCGGCGACGGCTTTCTGATCGAGGCCCCCGGCTTCCAGCCCAGCCGCGCCTTCGCGGTGAGCATCACGGATGCGCTCGTGCCCGCACTCCAGCGCCGCGGCGCAGTCCGAACCGCCTACACGGGCCGCACCCTCCGCGAGAACCTGCTCGCCTTCTGACCCCCTCGCTGTAGGGATAGGGGTTCACCAGGAGCTGGGAGCGTAGTCCTTGAGGAAGACGCCGAAGAGGTCTTCGCCGGCCTCACCGCGCACGATGGGGTCGTAGACGCGGGCGGCGCCGTCGACCAGGTCGAGCGGGGCGTGGAAGCCCTCCTCGGCGAGGCGCACCTTGGTGGGGTGCGGGCGCTCGTCGGTGATCCAGCCGGTGTCGACGCTGGTCATCAGGATCTGGTCGGTCTCGAACATCTCGCGCGAACTCGTGCGGGTGAGCATGTTCACCGCGGCCTTCGCCATGTTCGTGTGCGGATGCCCCGGACCCTTGTACCCGCGGCCGAACACGCCCTCCATCGCACTCACGTTCACCACGTAGCGGCGAGGCGACGAGCTCGCCGCCATCGAGGGCCGCAACCGCGAGATCAGGATGAACGGCGCCGTCGTGTTCGCGAGCTGCACCTCGAGCATCTCCAGCGGATCGACCTCGTCCACGTGCTGCGTCCAGGAGTTGACGTCGTGCAGGTCGGGCACGAGCCCTCCCGCGTCGATCGCGGTGCCGGCGGCGTGCCGCTCGAGCGAGCTCGACCCCGGCGCCAACGACTGCGCGGTCAGTTCGTCGGCCTTGGCCGCGGCCGCCGCGAGAATCGGATGCGCACTCACCGACTGCGCCAGCGACAGCGGATGCTGGTCGTTCGTGTGCCCGAAGGTGACCAGCTCGGGCAGCGGCCCGTCGGGCAGCGGAGCGAGCTCGGCATCCACCAGCGGCTGGTACGCGCCCGGAGAGCGCCGCACGGTCTGCGTGGCGTTGTTGATCAGGATGTCGAGCGGGCCGGCCGCGGCCACCTCGTCGGCGAGGCCGATCACCTGAGCCGGATCGCGCAGATCGATTCCCACGATCTTCAGCCGGTGGATCCACTCGGCCGAGTCGGGCAGGCTGCTGAAGCGCCGCACGGCATCCCGCGGGAAGCGCGTCGTAATGGTGGTGTGGGCGCCGTCGCGCAACAGCCGCAGCGCGATGTACATGCCGATCTTCGCCCGGCCCCCGGTGAGCAAGGCCCTCTTGCCGGTGAGATCGGTGCGTGCGTCGCGCTTGGCGTGGCTCATGGCCGCGCAGGCGGGGCAGAGCTGGTGGTAGAACCCGTCCACCAGGGTGTACGGCTGCTTGCAGATGTAGCAGTTGCGGGCCTTGAGCAGGGTGCCGGCGGCGCCCGCCGTGGTCGCCCCGCCGATCGGGATGCCGCGCGTCTCGTCGTCGATGCGGTCGGGTGCGCCCGTCGCCGTGGCCGCGATGACGCGCTTGTCGGCATCCGCGATCTCAGCACGCAGCTCGCGCCGCCGCTGCACCTTGACGGCCTTGAACATCTTCGCCGTGGCGCGGCGCACCGCCACGAAATCCGGATGCTGCTCGTCGAGCTGCACGATCTGCCCGATGACCTTCAACGCCACGGCCAGCTCGTCGGGATCGATGGCGGAGCGCTGCGGGTCGGGACTGTCGGTGGGCACAGCAGATTCTACGTCGAGCGACGAGGCGGGTGCGGCGAGGCGGGTGCTCCCGAACGCCTCAGGCGGCGATGCGGCCGAACCCGCCACGCACGAGGGCGGGCATGATCTCCTCGCCGAGCGCAGCGAGGTCGTCTTTGAAGTCGGGCATGATGAACACCGCTCCGTCGACGTCGGCGTGCTCGATCATGTCGGCCAGCTGCTCCGCGATCGAGTCGGTCGACCCCGCCACCGTGCCCGTGGAGATCGCCGTCGACGACGCCCAGTTCTCGTTGTCGGGGTTGTAGGCGGTGGGGTCGTGCGACACGGCGCCCCACTCCTTCGCCATGTTCGTGATGGCCACCAGGTCACGTCCCTCGTTGTAGTGGTCGATGCGGCGCTGGGCGTCGGCATCCGTGTCGCCCGGGATGATCATGAACACGCAGTAGGTCTTGAGCTTGTCGCCGTTGGCCTGCGAAATGGATCGCGCGCGCTGCCCGATCGAGATCACCGAGTCGCGCGAGGTGCCCTCGAACAGCACGCCGTCGAGGTTCTTCGCCACGAAGGCGAGCCCGGTGTCGGAGGTGGCCGCGCAGATCATCTGCGGGATGCCGCCGACCGGCTTCGGGTCGCTCTGGCAGTCTTCGAGGGTGAAGAACTCGCCCTCGTAGTCCACCGACGCCGAGGTCCAGAGCGCCTTCACGATCTCGACCCACTCCCCCGCCCGGCGGTACTTGGCCGCGTTGTCGAGGTCGAGACCGAGGCCCATCTGCTTCTCCGACATCCGGTTGCCGCCGGCGACGATGTTGAGGCCGGTGCGTCCGTTCGAGATCTGCGACTGCGTGGCCACCATCTTGGCGGCGACGGCCGGATGCAGCAGGGCCGTGTTCACCGTCGACCACACGCCGATGTCGGTGGTGGCCTGGGCCAGGCCCGCACTCGTGACGATCGACTCGAGGTTCACGTCGAAGTGCTTGGACACTCCCCCATACCCGCGCCAGACCGCCTGCGAGAGGGTGAAATCGAAGCCGAAGCGCTCCGAGTCGCGCGCCACCTCGAGGTTGTAGGCGTAGCTGCCGTCGAGCTCGGGGATGTTGCCGGAGGGGATCCAGCCGCCGCTGCCCACCGGCATGAAGATGCCGTACTCGATGTCTTTCATCAGGAGTGTGCTCCGTTCTGCTGGGCGAAAGCTTTTCGGGATTCCTCGTGGAGCACCTCGATGAGCTGCTCCTCGTAGGCGACGAACTCGGGCGAGGTGACGAGCGACAGCTCGCGCGGGCGGGGCAGCTCGATCTCGAGCTCGAGGCGCACGGATGCGGGGCGGGCAGTGAGTACGATCACCCGGTCACTGAGGTACACGGCCTCGCGGATGTCGTGCGTGATCATGACCGCCGTCCAGGAGTACTCGCTCCAGACGCCCTGCAGCCAGTTCTGCATCTCGATCCTGGTGAGCGAGTCGAGCGCACCGAACGGCTCGTCGAGCAGCAGGATCTCGCGGCCCTGCACGACCGTGCGGAGAAGGGCGGCGCGCTGCCGCATGCCGCCTGAGAGCTCGTAGGGGTGGGAGTTCTCATAGCCCGCCAGACCGAAGGTGTGGAAGAACTGCTTCGAGCGCTCGAGCGCCTTCTTTTTGGGCATTCCCTGCACCTCGAGACCGAGGGCGCCGTTCTCCACGATGGTGCGCCAGGGGAACAGCAGGTCCTTCTGCGGCATGTAGGCGAAGTGCTCGCGCTGACCGACGGCGTTCTGTCCGTCGACCCGCACCTCGCCGGCATCCGGCAGTTCGAGGCCGGCGATGATGTTGAACATCGTGCTCTTGCCACAGCCCGAGGGGCCGATGACGGCGACGAATTCTCCCGGCTGCACCGAGAATGAGACGTCGTCCACCACGTGACGGCTCTCACCGCCGCCGAGGTCGAACTCCTTCTGCAGCCCGACGAGCTGGATCTTGGGGGTGCTCATCTCAGCGGTCACCTCGCGCCTTCCTCTCTTTGAAGCTCCACGGGATGACCAGACGCTCGATCACGAAGGTCAGCAGGTACAGGGTGATGCTCAGCACGGCCGTGACGGCCACCGCGGCCAGCACCAGGTCGGTTCGGAACGCGTTCTTCTGCGTACTCATGAAGATGCCGAGCCCGGACTGCGCTCCGACGTACTCGGCGAAGATCGCGCCGACCACCGCGTAGGTGATCGAGATCCGCAGCGCCGTGAAGAAGGAGGGCATGGCCGAGGGGAGCCGCACGAAGGTGAACTCCTTCCAGCGGCCGGCGCCCATGCTGCGCAGCAGGTTGGAGGTCTCCCGATCGGCCTTGTTGAAGCCCTCGATCAGCCCCACCACGATCGGGAAGAAGGTGACCAGGGCGACCACCAGGATCTTCGGCAGCAGCCCGAAGCCGAACCAGATGATCATCAGCGGCGCGATGGCGATGATCGGGATGGTCTGCGAGGCCACCAGCAGCGGCATCAGCCCCCGGCGCAGCACGCCCGAGAAGTCGATCGCGATGGCGATGATCCAGGCCACGATCAGCGAGAAGGCGAAGCCGATCAGGGTGACCTGCAGGGTGGAGAGCGTGTGACCCCAGATGATGTCGGCGCGTTCCAGCCCCTCCACGACGACCCGCGAGGGAGCGGGCAGCACCTGCGGGCGCACCCCGGTGACGGAGACGCCGACCTCCCAGATCACCACGAGCAGCGCCACGATCACGATCGGCGGAAGCACACTTCCCCAGAACGAGCCGCGGCGAGTGCGCTTCTTCTTGGCCGGCTTCGACGGCGGGCCGGACCGCGTCGCGCGGACCGCGGGCGTCACGGCGCCGGCGGCCGGCGGCGCCGGCTTTCGATTCTCGAGACTGGTCATCTCAGGCCTCCACTGACTCGGGGATTTGGTTCCAGAAGCGGCGTTCGAGCTCCAGTGCCCGATCGGTGATCGAGACGGCGCGCTCCTCGCTCAGCGAGGCCTGGTCGACCATCCGCAGGTGACGCTGTACGAGTGCTTGGTAGTCGCCGCCGGTGTAGATGTCGATCCACTCGCGATAGGGACCGATCGCGGGGCCCCGGAGCAGGTCCAACGCGATCCCGTAGCCGTGGATGCAGGGCAGCATCGCCACCAGCATCCCGTCGGGGTCGTCGTGGAAGGTGTCGTAGAAGGCGAGGTACTCGCGCGTCTCGGCCGAGGGCCGCAGGTCGTCGAAGTCGCAGCCGAACGGCGCGGCGGCCCGCCGGTGGTGCTCGAGCTCCACGGCCAGCACCCCGTGGGCGAGGGCCACGAAGTACTCCAGCGTCTCGTCGTCGGTGGAGGTGGCGGCGAGCCGGCTGTAGTGCCGGGCGTAGGCCCGGAGGTAGAGGTAGTCCTGCTCGAGGTAGTTGCGGAACAGCGCCGGGTCCAGCGTTCCGGCGCGGATGCCGGCGAGCACGGGCAGATCCGCCCAGCCCGCGACGCTCTCCGCGATGATCGCGGTGAGGCGCGCGGAGAGCGTGCGGGCTGGGTGTTCGGTCATCGGATCAGTCGCTCAGGTACTCGTTGGTGAAGAACGTCGACCAGTCGGGCGCCTCGGTGAGCGTGGTGCCGTTCTCGTCGGCCAGGATGCCGGCATCGAGGTAGAACTCGCCCAGGGCGGCCCAGCGCTCTTCGGTCATCAGGCCGAACTCGCCGTTCTCGTCGAGCATGTAGTCCGAGGAGAGCAGTTCCTGGCTCTTGGTCACCAGTTCCGGCTCGGTCAGCACGTCGGGGTTGGCGTCGATCAGGATCTGCGCGGTTCCGTCGGGATCGGCGATGGCGTCTTCGTAGCCCTTGGCGAGCGCCTGGGTGAAGGCCTTCGTGACCTCGGGGTTCTCGCCCATCCAGGTCTTGTTGCCGAGCACCAGCAGCGCGTAGTCGTCCGGGAATCCGTAGTCGGTGTAGTTGAAGTACTTCATCGGCGTGCCCTGCAGCTCGGCCTCGATGCCCTCCCAGGTCACGAACGGGATGACGAAGTCGACGTCGCCGGAGTAGAGCGCCTCGTAGGCGCTGGTGCCGAGGGTGACGTTCTCGAACTCGCCGGTTCCGCCGTCGTCCTTGATCACCGTCGAGAGCGTGGGCACCTCGGCCACGCTGCCGAAGCCGGCGTAGGTGAGCCCGTCGAGGTCTTTGGGGCTCTTGATCTCGTCGGCATCCGCTCGCACGCCGATCGCGGTGGCCCAGTGCTGCAGGGGCGCCATGATCGCCTGCACGTCGGCGCCGGCCGCCATCGAGAAGGTGCTCACGTCTTGGAAGCCGATGCCGAAGTCGGCGGCGCCCGCGTCGATCAGGGTCTCGGGGTACGAGCCGTTGTAGGGCAGGATCTCCACGTCGAGGCCGGCATCCGTGAAGTAGCCCTTCTCGATCGCGGTGTACAGGCCGGTGTGGTTCGTGTTGGGGGTCCAGTCCAGCGCGAAGGTCACGTGGGTGAGCTCGCCGTCGCCGGCGCCGTCGGTGGATTCCGTGCTGGAGGCGCCGCTGGAGCAGGCGGCGAGCAGGCCGGCGGTGGCGACCAGCGCCACTCCGGTCGCGAGGTGTCGCTTCTTCATCATTGCTGGGTCCTCTTTCGTGTCGGGCGGTGCAGGGGGCCGTGCGGTGGGAAGGGTGGGACTGGGTCGGGGCCGGACGTCACGCGCCGGGCGGGTCGGGAGTCGGGTGTCAGGCGGATCGGGTGACGACTTCCATCCGGGACACCGTGCGCCGGAAGGCCTCGTTCGCCTTCCGCACGATCTCGGACTCGTCGACGGTGGTGAGCTCGCGGCCGCGCATCAGGATCTTCCCGTCGACGATGGTGGTGTCGACCATCCCGCCGTTCGCGGCGAACACGAGGTGACTGGTCATGTGCACGGGGGTCTCGCGCAGCATCGGGGTGAACTCCACCGAGTTCGTCTCCACCAGGATGACGTCGGCCTTGGCCCCGACGGCCAGCCGGCCGGTGTCGTGGCCGAGGGCGCGGGATCCGTTGTTCGTGGCCATCCGCAGCACGTCGGCGGCGGGCATCAGCGAGGCGTCCTGCCGCTGGGCGCGGTGCACCAGCGAGGAGTACTTCATCACCTCGAACATGTCGGCGGAGTTGTTGCACTCCACGGCGTCGTGGCCGAGCCCCACGTTGATGCCGGCGGCGAGCATCTCGGGCACCCGGGCGATGCCGTTGCCGAGTTTGGCGTTGGAGGAGGGGTTGTGCGAGATGTGGGTGCCGGTCTCGGCCATCATCCGGATCTCGTCGTCGTTCAGGTGCACGCAGTGTGCCGCGACGACATCCGGACCCAAGAGCCCGACTTCGTAAGCGAGCTCGGTGGGCCGCTTGCCGAAGCGCTCGAGACTGTTCTCGACCTCCGACATCGACTCGTTCAGGTGGATGTGGATGCCGATGCCGAGCTCGACGGCGAGCGCGCGAGTGTCGCGCAGCAGCTCGGGCGAGGCCAGCGGCAGCCACTCGATGCCGAAACGCACCTGGATGAGGCCGTTGTTGGCGCCGTGGCTGCGGTGGAAGGCGTCGACGTTGTCCTGCAGGGTGTCGAGGCGGAACTCGTCCAACGCGATGTCGTTGCTCAAGACCGCCCGGATGCCGACGACCTCGGCCGCATCGGCCAGCGCGTCGAGCTTGCGGTACATGTCGTTGACGGTGGTGACGCCGGCCTTGATCGACTCGGTGTAGCTGGCCATCGCCGCCCAGTAGGCCGCGTCGTAGTCGAGCGCGCGGATGAGCGGATACCAGCACTCGTCGAGGTACTCCCAGAGCGGCAGGTGATCGTTGTAGCCCTTGCCGAGCGCGGTGTGGAAGTGCAGGTCGACCAGACCCGGCATCACGATCTTGTCGGTGGCGTCGATCACGGTGTCGCCGTCTCGTGCCTCACCGATCGCGGCGGGAGCGTCGGCATCCTGCCCGATCCACGCGATGCGGTCGCCGTCGATCACCAGGGCGCCGTTCTCGAGGTACGTGCCCACGTCATCCAGCGTGAGGATCATGCCGTTTCGGATGATGGTGCGGGGCATCGTGCTGTCCTCCGGATCGGTCGTGAGCGTCTTTCAGATCTAAGATCTTATTTAGAGGCTACGGTCACCGAGAGGCCCTTTCAAGCCGATTCGATCACTGTTCACACGCGGTAACACGCCCGAAACACGAGGCCGGGGATCCCGCCGCGAGGGGCGGCCCGCGGTGGAACAGGCCCGAAACATGGGCTGGCTAGGGTGAGGCGCACGCACGATCCGACCCGATAGGAGCAGCATGTCCCTGCTGGTGACCAACGCCCGACTCATCACCGTTCCGGCTGGCAGCGACGACGCCGGGTACATCGAGCGGGGGTGGATGCTCGTCGAGGACGGACGGATCGCCGCCATCGGGGCGGGCGACCCGCCGGCGTCGGCAACCACAGCCGACGAGACACTCGACGTGGCGGGCGCCTTCGTCGCCCCCGGCTTCGTCTCGTCGCACTCGCACCTGTTCACGAGCGGGCTGCGCGGCCTCGGCGTGGCCGAGACGCTGTACGGCTGGTGCGACGCGATGCTCGGCACCACCGCGCACGCCTCCCCCGACGACATCTACTGGTCGACGCTGCACGGCGCGCTCGACTTCCTCGGCAACGGGGTCACGACGGCGTACAACTTCACCGATCCGCTGCAGGCCTGGGAGCGGATGGTCGAGGGCAGGCGCACCGGCACCGCCGGGATGCGCGACCTCGAGTACCACACACGTCAGGCCGACGGATGCCACGATGCCGGCATCCGCTTCGTCGACTCGATCGGGATGGATGCGACCGTCGGCAGCGACGAGGAGATCTTCGACCGCTTCGCCGCGCAGGTGGCGCACACCCGGGCGCTCTCACCCGAGCTCGCCCTGGGCGCCTCGATCATGGGCCAGGTGCAGTGGTCGCCGCGGGAAGACGCCGCGTGGCTGGAGGTCGAGGCCATGAAGCGGTTCGCCGTGACGAACCAGGCGCACTTCCTCGAATCGCCCGAGGCGATCGAGCTGCAGCAGGCGAAGTTCGCGCAGTACCGCGATGCGGGAGCACTCGGCCCGGGGATGATGTTCGGTCACTTCATCCAGACCACGCCCGAGATCATCGAGCAGGCCGCCGCCGGGGGTGCCGCGATGTCGTGGCAGCCCGCCTCGAACGGCCGCCTCGCCTCCGGGGTCGCCCTCGTTCCCGAGATGATCGCGATGGGGATGAAGGTGGGGATGGGGCTCGACGACCAGGCCTGCACCGACGTCTCCGACCCGTGGCAGAACATGCGGATGGGGATCGCGATGCAGCGGGCCCGTACCAAGGACCCGCTGTCGATGATGCCCGAGCAGGTGCTGCGCCTGCACACGCTCGGCGGCGCGGAGATCATGGGCGTCGACGACCGGGTCGGCAGCCTGGAGGTGGGCAAGTTCGCCGACTTCGTGGTGGTCGACCCGCGCCGGCCCGACGTCGGGCCGCTGTGGCATCCGGTGCGCAACTACGTGCTCTCCAGCACCCTGCGCAACCTCAAGAAGGTCTACGTGGGCGGCGTGCTCGTCTCCGAGGACGGCGTCTCGGCCAACCCGCTCGCCGCCGAGGCCTCGGCGCACGTCCACCGCTCCCTGCCGGCCATCGCCGCGCAGTGGGGTCACCCGCACTGAGCGGGGCTCCCGCTCAAAGGCGCTCGTCGTCGATCACGAGGCCCGCGCCGAGCCAGCCGACGGCCATCGTGACCAGGTTCGGACCGGCGTCGTGGATGCGCGGGTAGACCGAGGCGTCGATGATCTTGAGACCCTCGGTGCCGAACACGTTCAGGCGGCGGTCGACCACGCGGTCGATGCCGCACGAGCCCACCGGGTGGTTGTAGGTCTCGACCTTCTCGCGCAGGCGCGGAATCAGGTCGGCGGTCTTCCACCAGGCATCCGCCGGCACGGTCACGATGCCCTCGTCGGCCATCGCGTCGATCACGTCGGCGGTCTTCCGCACGGCGAGCGCCATCCGCTCCGCATCGCTGTCGGTGGCGAGGTGTCCGAGGCGGATGCGCCCGCGGTCGGCGTCGGGGCCGTCCGCGATGCGGGTGATGCTTCCGCGGGCGTCCGGCTGCATGAGCGCGACCGAGACGCTGTAGGAGGCGCGGGGCGCCGAGCGGTCGTAGAGCCAGGTCGAGAACGGGAACACCTGGAACTCGTCGGCGGGATCGTCGGCCACACCGGCCCGCAGCAGCGAGCCGCTCACCGGGCGCGCGAAGACGTCGGCCTCGTCGCGCGCCAGCACGTTCATCATCAGCCAGGGGTGGTCTTGCAGGCCCTGGCCGATGCCGGGCAGATCGAAGCCCGAACGCCAGAGCAGCTCGGGGGTGCCGTACGCGCCCCCGGCGATGATCACGAGGTCGGCCGCGATGGTCTCGACGCCACCGGGGCCGTCGACCTCGACGCCCACCGCGCGCCGCGTACCGGCGGCGGAGCCTTCCATCAGCACCCGGCGCACGAAGGTGCGATCGCGCAGCGTCACCCGGGGGCGCACGAGCGGCATCACGGCGGCGAGGGCACCCCAGCGCCCCTCGTCGACGCGGTTGGTGGGCCACGGTCCGACGCCCTGCGTGCCGGGGGCGTTGTGGTCGGCGCAATCCGGATGCCCGTTCCGCCGTGAGGCGGCGGCGAAGGCCTCGTCGAGCGGACTCTGGGAGAGGCGGGTGACACGGATCGGGCCCGCGTCACCGTGGTAGGGCTGCTCGCCGAACTGCTCGTCGGTCTCGATCGCGCGCAGTCCCGGCAGCAGATCGTTCCACTGCCACCCCTCGCCCCAGGCCTCGAAGCCGCTCGGCTGGCCGCGCGATCCGGCCGCGGCGTTCACGCTCGAGCCGCCGCCCAGCACCTTGCCGCGCACCAGGTGGTGGCCCGAGTCGAGGTCGGTGTAGTCCCAGTCGGCATCCGGGAACGCGTGCTCGTGCAGGAACCGGTGCGGCACCGGGTCGCCCGGGTCGACGCCCGCCTCGATCAAGGTGACCTCGGCGAGGTCGGCGAGCCGGTGCGCGGCCAGGATGCCGCCGTTGCCGCCACCGGCGATGACGATCTTCATGCGGTCACCCCCGCATCCGTCGCCGGCTCGTCGAGCCCGAGGAGGGCCGCGAAGTTGCCGCCCATCACGCCGTCGAGCTTGTGCTGCGGAATCGGGTCGAGCCCGAGCGCAGCGGCCTCCTCGTTCACCGTCAGCAGCTTGGTGCGCAAGCCCACCGGGTCGTACAGGAACCCCGGGAAGTCGGTGCCGAACATGATCTTCTCCAGCGGCACGAAGAACGGCTCGGCGCGGTGCAGGTAGAGGAAGAGGTCGCGCCGCGTGATCGTGGCGATGTGGTAGCTGATCTCGGTGTAGAAGTTCGGATGCTTGGTGAGCATGAACATCGCCTCCTCGATCCACGGGATGCCGCAGTGCGCGATGATCACCTTGAGGTCGCGGAAGTTGCGGCCGATGTCGTCCAGCAGCGCCGGCCGGCCGTACTCCATCTTCGCGTCGATGCGGGTGGACCCCGCCTGGTGGATCATCACCGGGATGCCCAGGTCGCGCGCCGCCTCCAGCACCGGGAAGGCGAGATCGCGGTCGACCGGCGACCAGTGCTGATACATCGGGTAGAGCTTCACCCCCTTCAGCCCGTCCTCCTGCACGGCACGGGCGAGCTCGTCGACAGCAGCTTTCACGCCGCGGTAGGCCGGGTTCACCGAGGCGAAGCCGATGATCGTGTCGGGCTCGGCCCGCACGCAGCCGGCGATGTATTCGTTGCAGCGCTCCGGATGCTGCTCTCCCGTCACGTCGGTCTGGCCCAGCACGTCGACCGTGCCCATCAGGCGGCCCTCGAGGTACTGCGGGCTGACGGCGAGTGCCACGATCTTGTCGAATCCCGGATGCGCCGCGACCGTCTCGTGCGGACCGACCACCCCGAACCCGTCCTTGCCCTCCGCGGCCTCGATCTCCTCCCACTCGTGGTCGACCGGGCAGCGGTGGCTCGGCAGTTTTCCCTCGGCACGATAGATGGTGAGCGAACCCTCGCGGCCGTAGCGCTTGGTGAAGGCGGCATCCGTGCCCATCGAGAGGATGTGGGTGTGGGCGTCGATGTGCAGGGTCATGGCGGTGCTCTCTTGCTCGGTGCGGCTCGGTGCGGTCAGTAGGCGAGGTCGGGCCAGGTGCTCCCAGTGAAGCCCTGGTCCCAGAACTGGCGCTCGAGGCGGCAGCCGGTGACGAAGATGTCGGCGGCGCGCCGGCGGGCGGGTTCGGGCATGGCGGCGAGCTCGCGGTCGAATGAGTCGCGCAGAGTGGTGACCACGGCGTCGTAGGCCTCGCTGGCGAAGAACGCGATCCAGCCGCTGTAGACCGGATGCTCGACCGCTCCCGTTGCGAGACCGCGCGCGATCTCGCCGTAGCTCCAGGCACAGGGCAGCAGCGCCGCCGCGATGTCGTTGGCGTCGCCGTTCGCCGCGACCGACAGCAGCCACGAGGTGTAGGCGACCGTTGCGGGGGCGCGGATGCCCTCGCGGGCCGGGCCGGGGCCGGCCAGATCGAGCACCGTGGCGAGCATCCGCTCGTTCTGCGGGATCTCGACCTGCACGATGTTCACCAGCGCCTCCGTGTATTCGGCCAGCACGACGCCGTCGGGCGAGCGCGAGGCGCCTACCGCCAGCATGCGTGCGTAGTCGGGCAGGTAGAGCAGGTTCTGGGTGACGTAGAAGCGGAACCGCTCCAGCGGCAGGCTCGCGTCGGCGAGTCCCGCGGGGAACGGATGCTCGATCAGCGCGTTCCAGAGGCCGCCGACCGAGTCGCGGAGCTCGGCGGTGGTGGCCGGAGCCGGCGCGGTGGTGGCGGGAGCGATCGGGGCAGCGGCGATCGGGGCAGCGGCGTTCATGCTGGCACCGGCATACGCTCGCCGAAGTGGCCGCGGAGCGTCGATCCGCTGTACTCGGTGCGGAACACCCCGCGCTGCTGCAGCTCGGGAACGACCCGGTCGACGAACTCCTCGATGCCTTCCGGCAGGGTCGACGCGTTCACGTTGAAGCCGTCGGCCGCGCGTCCGTCGAACCAGCGGACCAGCTCGTCGGCGATGGAGGACGCCGTCCCCACGCAGGTGAAGTGCCCGCCCCCGGCGGAGATGCGCTCGAGCATGGTGCCCACGGTCACCTTCTGCCCGTCGTCGTCGATCGAGAGCGTCTGCATCATCACGTAACGACCTTTCGGGCCCGGGAAGTCGTCGAGCGGTGGCAGCTCCGGCATCCGCTCGTTCGGATCGAGCCGCGAGCAGTCCATGCCGATGTAGCCGCCGAGCACGGCGAGCTGACGGTCGAGGGACTTGAGCGAGTCGAGGAACCGCTTCTTGTCGGCGGCCTCGGCCTGGGTGTCGCCGATGACGGTGACGACCCCCGGCAGCACCACGATGTCGTGCTCGTCGCGGCCGTGCTCGCGGGTGCGGCGCTTGATGTCCTCGTAGTAGTCGCGGGCGTCTTCGATCGTGGAGCCGATGCCGTAGATGCCCTCGGCGTAGCGCGCGGCGAGGTCCCTGCCCTGCGGCGAGGCGCCGGCCTGCACCATCACCGGGCGGCCCTGGGCGCTCATCGGGATGTTGAGCGGGCCCTCCAGGTCGAAGGCGGCGCCGTGGTGGGAGATCGGGCGGAAGGCGGACGGTGCCAGGAAATCGCCGCCGGTCTTGTCCATCAGCACGGCGTCGCGCGGGTAACTCTGCCAGAGGGCGAGCAGCACCTCGGCGAACTCCTGCGCCCGGGCATACCGCTCGGCAGGCGGGAGCAGCGCCGCCATCCCGTGCAGCGGCGCCTCGGCGTCGCTCTGCGAGGTGACCAGGTTCACGCCCGCCCGTCCCCTGCTCAGCAGGTCGAGCGAGGCGAGCGACCGCGCGGCGTTGTAGGGGTCGTGGAAGGAGGCGGACATCGTGCCGATCAGGCCGATGTTCGTGGTCTTGGCGGCGATGTAGGACAGCAGCGAGATCGGCTCGAACATCGACGCGGCGCTGTTGTGCAGGCCGCCGAAGGAGGCCAGATGCGAGTCGGCCAAGAAGACGGCATCGAAGAGTCCCCGCTCGCAGGTCTGCGCGAACGACGCGAAGGTGTCGGGATCGAACGCGCTCTCCCGGCTCGTTCCGGGCCGCTGCCAGGCTGCCGGATGATGCCCGTAGAGCCTCATGAAGAGGTTCAGGTGGAGCATCCGGCCGCCACGCTCGTCGTCAGTCGACATCGTCCGCGCCTCCCAGATCTATTTAAGATCTAGGATCTAATATCCCGGTTACAACGACGTCACGCCTTCGTTTCGATCACGTTGCGAGTGCGCGCCGCCGTCGTGGGCAAGCGCGCCGGGCTCAGCGTCCCTCAGCGCGGCGGCGGGA
>NZ_JAHFUW010000087.1 GCF_023264855.1 Herbiconiux sp.
TGAAGACGTGATTCCTTGTGCACTCCATGATGAATCATCATGCAGTGATCACACTAGCTGTTTACTGGTTGTGCTGGAACTGCAGTGGGCCACCTGTAACACGTTGATGCCGTCTGCACCGGGAGCGGGCAAGACGATGCTGGCGCAGCGACTGCCGGCCTTGCTGCCCGACCTCGGGCCCGAGGAGTCGCTCGAGGTGACGTCGCTGTCGTCGCTCGCCGGCCGCACGCTGTCCGGGCTGATCTCGAGGCCGCCGATGGAGAGCCCTCACCACACCACGTCGGCAGCGGCGCTGGTGGGTGGTGGATCCAAACTCATCCGGCCGGGAGCCGCGGCGCGGGCCGCTCACGGGGTGCTCTTCCTCGACGAGGCGCCGGAGTTCCCGAGCTCCGTTCTCGACACGCTCCGGCAGCCGCTCGAGTCGGGAACGATCACGGTGCACCGGGCGAACGCGGTGGCGCACTTCCCCGGACGGTTCCAGTTGGTGCTGGCGGCGAACCCGTGTCCGTGCGGTCAGTACGGCACCTCCGACATCGTCTGCGTCTGCACCCCGATGAACCGGCGGCGTTATCTCGGGCGGCTCTCCGGGCCCTTGCTCGACCGGATCGATCTCCAGCTGCGGGTCAACAGGGTCACGGCGGGAGCGATCCGGGTCGGTGCCGACGAACCCTCCGGTGTCACCACGGCCCAGGCCCGGGCCCGGGTCGAGGGGGCTCGGGCGGTCGCCGGTGCCCGGTTGGCGTCCACACCCTGGAAGACCAACGCCGAAGTGCCGGGGTCGTGGTTCCGAGACGGCCGGCGGCGACTGCCCGGCGCGACCACGGCGTCGATCGATCGCGCGCTCGAACGCGGAACGATCACGATGCGCGGCTACGACCGCGTGCTGAGAGTCGCCTGGACCCTCGCCGACCTCGACGGCGGCGACTCGGCTCCCACCCGCGAACACGTCGGCTGGGCGCTCTTCCTCCGCAAGTCGGTGAACGCATGATGATCCACCAGCTCGATCGGAACGTCGTCCGTGAACTCGTGACCGCCGTTGTAGATCTCCCGAGGGATGGGGAGCGGCACGACGCTGGCGGATCTGCCGCAGCAGACCGCCCGCCCGCTTCCGACCAGGTCTCGGCGGTGGCAGCAGGTGACGACGCAGCGGTCTCCCGGCTGTTCGCCACGGCGAGCTGGTCGACGATCGCCGAACCGGGCGACGGCGTGGCCGGTGCGGTCATCGCGGCCCTCGGTGCCGATCGTGCTCTCTCGATGCTGCTCGAGGGCCGGCCCGCGAAAGCGTGGTTCGAGCTGCTCGAGAATCCGCGCGCGGTCGAGCCGCACGATCACGACCCGGGCATGTCGTCGGAGGGCCGTGCCGGGCGGAGTGATGCCGGGATGAGCGATGGCGGCGGGAACGATGCCGGTATCAGCGAGGCGGTCGACTCTGGCCACGGCGAGCGCGGCGGGCTCGACGGTTCGAGCCCAGTCACGCGCACCGACCTGGCGGCCGCGCTCGAGCGCTGGAGGCCGCGCCTGTCGTCACGCCTTGTGGTCGAGGCTCTGCGGGGCGCGAAACGGTGTGGTGCACGGATGCTGGTGCCGGGAGATCCGGGGTGGCCGCGGGGCTTCGCCGATCTCGGCGACCACGCCCCTCTCGCGCTGTGGGTGCGGGGCTCGGTCTCGGCGCTCGATCGGCGGGGTGGTTCGATTGCCGTGGTCGGGTCGCGCGATGCCACGTCCTACGGTGAACACGTCGCGATGGACCTCGGCGCCGGTCTCAGCGACCGCGGTTTCACGGTCGTCTCGGGGGCGGCCTACGGCATCGACGGCATGGCCCATCGCGCCAGTCTGGCGAGTCGTGGCATCACGGTCGCCTACCTGGCCGGCGGGGTCGACCGCCTCTACCCGGCGGCCCACCACGATCTGCTGTTGCGGATCGCGGCCACCGGGGCGGTCGTCTCGGAACTGCCCTGCGGATCGGCGCCCACGAAATGGAGGTTCCTGCAACGCAATCGGCTCATCGCCGCGGCGAGCGACGCCACGGTGGTGGTGGAGGCCGGCAAGCGCTCCGGATCGCTGAACACGGCGGGGCATGCCGCGGCTCTCGGCCGGCCGATCGGTGCGGTGCCGGGGCCGGTCACCAGCGTCAGCTCTGCGGGCTGCCATCGTCTGCTGCGTGACTACGACGCCGTGTGCGTCACCTCCGCGGCCGACGTCGTCGAACTCGTCCTCGGTTCGGCCGCCCCACTCGCAGCCGGTTCCACGGGCCGAGGGACGGGCGCCGATCCCGTGGAGGGTCCCGCGCGGGATCCGGATGCGACCCGGCTGCTCGACGCCCTCAGCCGCAGAACGCCGCGCAGCGTGGCCGAGCTCGCGCGCCTCAGCGGGATGTCCGGGCGAACTGTGGCGGCCACGCTCGGGTTGCTCGCCGTGGAGAACGGGGTGCGGGAGGAGGTGGCCGGGTGGCTGCGCACCTGATCCGGGTCTGTTCACCCGGTGGCCGCTCGCCGTAGGGGAGGGTCTGGAAGACTGGGGTCATGTCCCAGTACGGCGAGCCCCTTCACACGATCATCCACATCAGCGACACCCATTTCCTCGCCGGCGAGCGGCCGCTCTACGGGGCCGTCGACACGGATGCGACGCTCACGCAGGCGCTGCGTCAGCTGGAGGCGTCGGGGATCCGGCCTGAGCTTCTCGTGTTCACGGGAGACATCGCGGATCTCGGCGAAGACGACGCCTACCGCCGCATCCGGGGCATCGTCGAGCCGGCGGCCGAGCGGCTCGGGGCACAGGTGCTGTGGGTGATGGGCAACCACGACGACCGGGCGCGGCTGCGCGCGGAGCTTCTCGACCAGGCGCCGGGCACCGCGCCGGTCGACTCGAGCATCCGGCTCGGCGGGCTTCGGGTAATCGCGCTGGACACGAGTGTTCCGGGGTATCACCACGGTGAGCTCTCCGAAGACCAGCTGGCCTGGCTGCGCGCCGAACTCGCACAGCCGGCACCCGAGGGCACGATCATCGCCCTGCACCACCCGCCGATCCCGACGACGATCCCGCTGATGCCCATCCTCGAGCTGCAGCGGCAGCACGAACTGGCGGCGGCGATCGCGGGAACGGATGTGCGCGGTGTGATCGGGGGACACCTGCATTACTCCACCCACAGCACCTTCGCGGGGGTGCCCGTCTCGGTGGCGGCAGCCACCTGCTACACGATGGATGTCGCGGCCGAACGCGGGCGTCTGACCGGTGTCGGCGGAGGGCAGTCGTTCTCGATCGTGCATGTCTACGACGATCGGATCGTGCACTCCATCGTGCCGATCGGCGACTTCCCGGTGGTCTCGGGCTTCGACAACGCTTTCGTCGACCGCGTGTACGCCCTCCCCGAAGACGAGCAGCGCGAGGCGTTCTCGCGGCAGGTTCCCCCCAGCGCCTGAGCGCGATCGGGAGTGCCCGCGGGAGCGCTGAGCGGCGTGACCCGACGGCACCTCACCGTTGCGGCTCGGCCGGCCTGTCGATCGGATCGGCCCGCCGTCAATGGGGCGAGCAGGCCGGCCCGGCGTCAGCGGGGTGAGGGAGCGGATCGGCCCGGCGTCAGCGGGGCGGGGGAGCGCACGAGCGATGGCGCGGCATGCTGGTGGGATGGAGATCTCGGCGGCTCGGGAGGAGTACGAGCGCTACCTGCGTCTGGAGCGCGGGTACTCGGCGCACACGGTGCGTTCCTACGGGTCCGACCTCGCCGATCTCGAGCGGTTCGCCGGCCTGCGCGGTGTGACCGGGGTCGGCGGGCTCGACCTGGAGCTGTACCGGGACTGGCTGTGGGAGGCCTCGCAGCGCGAGCTCGCCAAGGCCACGCTCGCCCGCCGGTCGGCTTCGGCGAAAGCCTTCTCGGCGTGGCTTCGGCGCAGCGGGCACGTCGAGCTCGACGCGGCCGTGAGGTTGCGGGCCCCGAAGCCGGAGCGCACGCTGCCCCGAGTGCTCTCGAACGACTCGATGTCGGGCGTGCTCGATGTGCTGCAGGCGCGTGCCGCCGAGGGCGATCCGATCACGTTGCGCGATCTCGCAGTCGTGGAGATGCTCTACGCCTCGGCGTTGCGCGTCTCCGAGCTGGTCGGCATCGACCTCGACGACCTCGACCTCGACCGCCGCACCGTGCGCGTCGTGGGCAAGGGGGCCAAGGAGCGGATCGTGCCCTTCGGGCAGCCCGCCGCCCTCGCCCTCGCCGACTACCTCGCCCGAAGCCGGTCGTCGCTGATCGCTCGCCAAGACGGCGGCCGCACGCAGACCCGCGCCCTGTTCGTGGGGGTCCGCGGTGGGCGGCTGGGGACGCGGTCGGTGTACCAACTCGTCGCACGACTGCTGGAGAGCGTTCCGGGGAGCGGGCCGGCCGGGCCGCACGCCCTCCGGCACACCGCCGCCACCCACCTGCTCGATGGAGGGGCCGATCTGCGCGCGGTGCAGGAGATGCTCGGCCACGCGAGCCTCGGCACCACCCAGATCTACACGCATGTCACGGTCGAACGCCTGCGCGCCTCGTATCAGGCGGCACACCCGCGAGCCTGAGGCCCGTCGCTCGGCTTCCCGCACGCTCGGCCTCTCGACCGCTCGCGCATGCCCGCCGATGCGAGTCGTCGGGCCTGCGGACGTGACCCGCCGAGCCTGCGGACGTGACCCGCCGAGCCTCTGGATGTGCTCCGACGTGCCTGTGGATGCGAGTCGTCGGGCCTGGTGACGCGAGCCGCCGCGTCCGCCGGCGAGCGCTCGAACGACGGCTCAGGCCTGGCTGATGCGCACCATGTTTCCGGCCGGGTCGCGGAATGCGGCGTCGCGCACACCCCAGTGCTGGTTCGTGGGCTCCTGGATGATCTCGGCGTTGCCGGCGGCGCGCACCTTCTCGAAGGTGGCGTCGAGGTCGTCGGTGCGGAAGAGCGGGCCGGGCAGCTCGCCCTTCGCGAGGAGGGCTGCGATCGCCTCGCCGTCCTCCTTCGAGTGGCCGGCCTGCGGCTGCGAGAGCACGACCTCGATCTCAGGCTGCGAGGGGGTCGAGAGCGTGATCCAGCGGAACCCGTCGTTCTCCACCTCGTAGCGGAGCTCGAGGCCGAGCGTGTCGCGGTAGAAGGCGAGCGCCGCATCGGGATCGTCGACGAGGACGTGAACGTGGCTGAGTGAGATTGTCATGGCACGACGCTATTGGGTGAGGGCGCCGAGCGCTTCTTCGTTTCTGCTCGATCGGCGGGGACGGCCCAGCACCATCGCTGCACAGCTGGGCACCACGGCGAAGTCGTCGTGCGATCGGGCGCGGTACGCGCTCGGGGTCTCGCCGACGATCTCGGTGAAGCGCGAGCTGAACGATCCGAGGCTCGTACAGCCCACCGCGAAGCACACGTCGCTCACACTCAGGTCGCCCCGGCGGAGCAGGGCCTTCGCGCGCTCGATGCGCCGCGTCATCAAGTGCGCGTAAGGGGTCTCGCCGTAAGCCTCGCGGAAGCGGCGGCTGAAGTGCGCGGTCGACATCAGGGCCCGGCGGGCGAGCACCGGCACGTTCAGCGGCTCGGCGTACTCGCGGTCCATCAGGTCGCGGGCCCGGCGCAGTCGCCGCAGCTCGTCGAGATCCGGGGATGCCATGCCCCCATTGTGCACCCGGCGAACCGGCCACGGCCGGGCCGGCCCGCATCGGCAGGGATGCCGGCACCGCCGGCGGCAGGAGCACCGCCCGCGGCACCCCATCGATGAGCAACCGCGGATTGACGTACTCGCCCTCCTGCCGCACGCCCAGATGCACGCATCCGGAGCCGCAATGACCGCCCGATGCCATCACCCCGAGCTGTTCGCCGGCCGCCACCGACTGCCCCACGGCCACCGACGCCTGCACCGGCTCGATGCTCGAGCGATACCCGCCGACGTGCTCGATCGCCACCAGGGGGCGGGTGCCCACCACACCCGCGAACACGACCACACCGGCGCTCATCGCCATCACCGGGCTGCCGGGAATCGCCGCGAGATCACTGCCGCGATGCCCCGCGGCGTAGTGCGTCACCGGTGCCCGGTACTCGGCCGTCACCGAGACCGGTTCCGCCACAGGCCACTGCCACCGCGCGCGATCGGCCGCACCCTCAGAACCGGGGCCGGCCGCAGCCGCCGGGCCGGCGACCACCAGCGCCACCACGACGAGTAGGGCCGCCGCCACCCCGCCGGGCGCCCCCGTCACCGCCATCGCCCGCACCGCCGTCGCTGAAAGCCCGCACCCGCACCGCCACCCCCATCGCCCGGACCCCCGTCGCTGTGAGCCCGCACCCGCACCGCCGCCGCCGCCCCACCGCCACCGCCGAAATGCGTTCATGGAGAACACTCTCGGCGGCATCCGGAGGGCCGAACGAAACACCGGCACGATTGTGCAGAATCCGTGCCAGGATCGGAGATGTGGAGAAGTGGACACGCACGCCCCTCTCCCGGCACGATCGGCACGAAGGAGTCCGAAATGACATCCACTGACCCCGGATCCGGATCGACGCCCGCACGGGCCGCCGGCACGAACGCCTCCTCGCCGGGAGCGGCCGACGACCACCAGAGCTCCAAGCGTCTGCGTCGAAAGGTCATCTCCCTCTCGATCGCCGCGGCCCTCGGCGGCTTCCTCTTCGGCTTCGACTCCTCGGTGATCAACGGCGCCGTCAAGGCGATCGACGAAGACTTCGCCCTCGGCGACCTGCCGCTGCTCTCCGGCTTCGTCGTGGCCGTCGCCCTGCTCGGCTGCGCCGTGGGCGCCTACTTCGCCGGCCGCATCGCCGACCGGATCGGCCGCATCCCGGTGATGCTGATCGGCGCCGGCCTCTTCCTCATCTCCTCGATCGGATCCGGCTTCGCCTTCGCCGTCTGGGATCTCATCGCCTGGCGCTTCATCGGCGGCCTCGGCATCGGCATCGCGAGTGTGATCGCCCCGGCCTACATCGCCGAGATCGCACCGAAGGCCGTGCGCGGCGCCCTCGCCAGCCTGCAGCAGCTGGCCATCACCCTCGGTATCTTCGCCGCCCTGCTCAGCGACACCCTCCTGCAGGGCGCGGCCGGCGGCGCGAACGAGCCGCTCTGGTTCGGCCAAGACGCCTGGCGCTGGATGTTCATCGCCTGCGCCGTGCCCGCCATCGTCTACGGCCTGCTCGCCTGGCGCCTGCCCGAGAGCCCGCGCTACCTCGCCGGCAAGGGCAAGCAGAAGGATGCGCACGACGTGCTCGCCAGCGTGATGCCCGCGAACGAGGTCGACAACGCCCTCAAAGAGATCGAAGACGGCATCAAGTTCGACCGGGAGAACGCCCGCACGGCGAGCCTGCGCGGCAAGATGTTCGGCCTGCTCCCCGTGGTCTGGGTGGGCATCCTGCTGTCGATGTTCCAGCAGCTGGTGGGCATCAACGTCATCTTCTACTACTCCACGAGCCTGTGGAGCTCGGTCGGCTTCGACACCACCAACTCCAGCACGAGCTTCACCATTTCGGTCGTGACGAGCATCATCAACGTGGCCGTCACCTTCGTGGCCATCTTCTTCGTCGACAAGATCGGCCGCCGGCCCCTGCTGCTCACCGGATCGGCCGGCATGGTGGTGTCGCTCGGCTTGATGGCCGTCGCCTTCTCGCAGGCCGTGGTGACGGATGGCGGCACCCCGCAGCTGCCCGGCGCCTGGGGCCCGCTGGCCCTCGTGGGTGCGAACCTCTTCGTCATCTTCTTCGGCGCCACCTGGGGCCCGATCGTCTGGGTGCTGCTCGGCGAGATCTTCCCCAACCGGATCCGCGGCAAGGCGTTGGGCATCGCGGCCGCGGCGCAGTGGCTCACCAACTTCGCCATCACCGAGACCTTCCCGGCACTGTCGAGCTTCTCGCTGGCCTTCACCTACGGGCTCTACACGTTCTTCGCCCTGGTGAGCTTCTTCTTCGTGTTCTTCGCGGTGCCGGAGACCAAGGGCCGGTCGCTGGAGAGCATGGACGACCTGAAAGTGGTGCGCGGTCAGGCCGCGCGCGACGCGAAGGCCGAGCGTCTCGCGCGCACGTAGCGTCCCGACGCAGCCCCGTAACACGGGTGGTATAGTTCTCGGAGCACCCCGCTCGTCGGGGTGACTTCGCGTGCCCATCAGGCCGCCGCATCCACTCGGTCCCTCGTAGAGTCCATTCTCTGCCAGAGAGCCGGATGCGCGCCGGGCACCAGGCTCCGCGGCCATCGTCGCGGAAGACAACCGAGAACAAAGGAGAACGGCCATGGCCGTCGTCACCATCCGCCAGCTGCTGGACAGCGGCGTTCACTTCGGGCACCAGACCCGCCGTTGGAACCCGAAGATGAAGCGATTCATCTTCACCGAGCGTTCCGGCATCTACATCATCGACCTGCAGCAGTCGCTGGGCTACATCGACAAGGCCTACGACTTCGTCAAGGAGACGGTCGCCCACGGCGGCACCATCCTCTTCGTCGGCACGAAGAAGCAGGCGCAGGAGTCCATCGCCGAGCAGGCGACCCGCGTGGGCCAGCCCTACGTGAACCAGCGCTGGCTCGGTGGCCTCCTCACCAACTTCCAGACTGTCTCCAAGCGCCTCGCGCGCATGAAGGAGCTCGAGGAGCTCGACTTCGAGGACACCGCCAAGAGCGGTTTCACGAAGAAGGAACTGCTCATCAAGAAGCGCGAGCTCGACAAGCTGCACAAGTCGCTCGGCGGAATCCGCAACCTCACCAAGACGCCGTCGGCGCTGTGGGTCGTGGACACCAAGAAGGAGCACCTCGCGATCGACGAGGCCAAGAAGCTGGGCATCCCGGTCATCGGCATCCTCGACACCAACTGCGACCCCGACGAGGTCACCTACCC
>NZ_JAHFUW010000051.1 GCF_023264855.1 Herbiconiux sp.
ATGGCTTCAACGAACGACATCAAGAACGGCACCGTGCTCGACATCGACGGTCAGCTCTGGAACGTCATCGAGTTCCAGCACGTCAAGCCGGGCAAGGGCGGCGCGTTCGTGCGCACCAAGCTCAAGAACGTGCGCACCGGCAAGCTCGTCGACCGCACCTTCAACGCCGGCGCCAAGATCGAGACGGCCAACGTCGACCGTCGCGACTACCAGTACCTGTACAAGGACGGCGACGACTTCGTGTTCATGGACACGACCGACTACGACCAGATCACCATCCCGGGCACCATCGTCGGTGACGCCGCGAACTTCCTGCTCGAGCAGCAGAACGCCACCATCGCGCTGACCGACGGCGAGCCGCTCTACGTCGAGCTCCCGGCATCCGTCGTTCTGGAGATCACCTACACCGAGCCGGGCCTGCAGGGCGACCGCTCGACCGGCGGCACGAAGAACGCCACCGTCGAGACCGGCTATGAGATCCAGGTTCCGCTGTTCCTGGAGATCGGCACCAAGGTCAAGGTCGACACCCGCACGGGCGACTACCTCGGCCGCGTCTCCTAAGGCGCCGGTCTGTGAGCGCACGGACGAAGGCGCGTAAGCGCGCTCTCGACATCCTCTTCGCCGCCGACGTGCGGCAGATCCCGATCGCCGAGTCGCTGGCCGCCGAGGCCGCCCGCGCGGCCTCGGAGCCCGACCGCGAGGCCTCGTGGCTGTACGCCCGCGACATCGTGGACGGCGTCGTCGACCACTTCAGCGAGATCGACGAGACGATCGAGAGCTACGCGCAGGGCTGGACGATAGCCCGGATGCCGGCCGTCGACCGCGCGCTGCTGCGAATCGCGATCTGGGAGATCCTCTACAACGACGAGGTGCCGGCATCCGTCGCCATCGCCGAGGCCGTCGAGGCCGCGAAGACGCTCTCCACCGACGAGTCGGCCGGCTTCGTGAACGGCGTGCTCGGCAAGGTCGCGCAGTCGGCCTGAGCTCGGACCACTCTCCACGAAACGCCCATCGGCGGCCCCTGAGGTCGTGGTGGGCGTTTCGTTTCGGCGAACTCCGGCCGTGAACCCTGGATCGTGTGGCGCTCGCGATCTAGGCTCGGAGCGAGCGGGGCCTGAGGTCGCGCGGGGCGTGAGCGGGCAGATGGGGGAGCGGATGCGCGGGGGAGTCATCGGGGGATCGCTGCTGGCCGTGGCGTCAGTGGTGCTGCTGAGCGGATGCGCGGCCGTCGCGCAGGACCCGGCCGGCAGCTCGGGTTCGGGGGAGAACGGCGGCGCGGTATCGAACGGGCCCGAGCTGTGGGGGGCTGCAGCGCTGTGGGTATCTCCCGAAGGGGAGGTGGTGATGTGCCCGGTTCCGTTCGGCGACTCCGGGTGGGGTGGGCCGAGGGTGTGCGACGATCCGCTGGAGGTCGCCGACGTGGACGCCGAGTCGCTGGCGACGATGGCGCCGGCGCCGTCAGCCCCGGCCGCTGCTCCGCTGTTGGGCGAGGGGAGTGACGATGGCTGGACGTGGTCAGCCCACGCACTGACCGGGTACTTCGACGGCGACGCGAACCGATTCACGGTGACCGGCGTCGACAGCGCCGAGGCGACGGCACTGCAGCAGGCGGTCTGGGCACCACGAGTGAATCCCGAGCCGCAGCCGGCCTACGCCACCGACGCGGACAAGCTGGCCGCGATGTACGCGGGGCAGGATCCCACGGCCTACGGATGCGCGGAGCCCGCGGGTGGCTGGCGCGATGCCGGCGACATCGAAGGACTGATCGGGCCGTACTCGGCCGCCTATCCGGAGCAGGTCGTGGGCTGGAGCGCGCTCGGCGTCGCCGACGGTGTGCAGGTGGCGCTGATCGGCGCGGCTGCCGGCTACGACCTCGAGGCCGTCCGGACGGGTGCGCAGAAGCTGTTCCCCGACGCCGCCTGCGTCGTGACCTCGCGCATCTCGGCGGAGCAGCTGCAGAGCGCGCTGGCCGAGCCGCTCTTCGGCCCGGATCCCTACCTCGCGCGCGGGGGTTCCGACGACATCGGCGGAACGAAGGCGGATCCCTACCTCTGGATCTCCCGCACGGCTCCGAGCGACGAGCTCGACGCCGCCATCGCCCGGTATCCCGCGGGTTTCGTGCAGCTGAGCACCTGGTTCCAGCGCCTGCCCTGACGCCGCCGGCGGTTTGCGGCTGCTACGCTGGGGGACGCAAGAGGTAGACATCCTTTAAGTCCGTCCGAGAGGCGGGGAAGGGGGTCGGTTGCATGGCGCGTACCGTGCTGCAGCAGGCTGACATCACCCGGGCGTTGACTCGGATCTCGCACGAGATCCTGGAGTCCAACCGGGGGGCCGACGATCTCGTGGTGCTGGGCATCCCGACCCGCGGGTCGCTCTTGGCCGAGCGGATCGCACGGCTCATCGCGGGCATCGAACCGGGGGCCGATCCTGAGGCCATCGTGGGATCGCTCGACATCACCATGTACCGCGACGACCTGTCGAAGCATCCGGTGCGGACGCCGGCGCCGACGCAGGTTCCCCGCCAGGGCATCGACGGCAAGACCGTGGTGCTGGTGGACGACGTGCTCTACTCCGGCCGCACCATCCGGGCCGCCCTCGACGCGCTGAACGACCTCGGCCGGCCGCGCGCCGTGCGGCTCGCCGTGCTGATCGACCGGGGCCATCGCGAACTGCCGATCCGGGCCGACTTCGTGGGCAAGAACCTGCCGAGCTCACGGGACGAGCGCATCAACGTGCGGCTCGCCGAGATCGACGACACCGAAGAAGTGAGCATCGAAGAGGTGAGCGCACCCGTATGAGACACCTCCTCTCGACCAAAGACCTGAGCCGCGACGAGGCCGTGCAGATCCTCGACATCGCCGAAGACATGGCGGCGGTGCAGACCCGCGAGGTCAAGAAGCTGCCGACACTGCGAGGCAAGACCGTGGTGAACCTCTTCTTCGAAGACTCCACCCGCACCCGCATCTCGTTCGAGGCGGCGGCCAAGCGCCTCTCGGCCGACGTGATCAACTTCTCGGCCAAGGGCTCCAGCGTGTCGAAGGGCGAGAGCCTGAAGGACACCGCGCAGACCCTCGCCGCGATGGGTGCCGACGGGGTCGTCATCCGGCACCACGCCTCGGGCGCACCCCAGGTGCTCGCACAGAGCGACTGGATCGACGCCGGCGTGGTGAACGCGGGCGACGGCACCCACGAGCATCCGACCCAGGCCCTGCTCGACGCCTTCACCATGCGCCGCCGCCTCTTTCCGGGCGCGAGCCGTGGCAAGGGCCTCGACGGAGTGAGCGTGGTCATCGTCGGCGACATCCTGCACTCGCGGGTGGCCCGATCGAACCTGTGGCTGCTGCGCACCCTCGGCGCCGAGGTGCACTTCGTGGCACCGGCCACCCTGGTGCCGGTGGGTGCCGCAGGCTGGCCTGCGACCGTGGGCTTCGACCTCGACGCGAGCCTGGCCGCAGTGAAGCCCGACGTGCTGATGATGCTGCGCATCCAGAGCGAGCGGATGAACGCGGCCTACTTCCCGAACGCCCGCGAGTACTCCCGGCAATGGGGTCTGGACGACGAACGGATGAAGGCCCTCCGCCCGGATAGCATTGTCATGCACCCCGGACCGATGAACCGCGGCCTCGAGATCTCGGCCGGTGCCGCCGACTCGGCGCAGTCGACGGTTCTCGAGCAGGTCGCGAACGGGGTGTCCATCCGGATGGCGGTGCTCTACCTGCTGCTCTCCGGCGAACGAGAGGCCCTGGCGTGAGCGAGACCACCAGCCACCTGCTGAAGGGTGCCGCCCTGCTGGGCGGTGCCCCCACCGATCTGCTGATCGAGCGCGGGCGCATCACGGCCATCGGGGCGGATGCCGCATCCGGAGCCTCGGCATCCACCACCGTCGTCGACGCGGCGGGCCTCGTGGCCCTGCCCGGCCTCGTCGACCTGCACACCCACCTGCGCGAGCCCGGCTTCGAGCAGAGCGAGACCGTGCTCACCGGCACGCGCGCCGCGGCGGCCGGCGGCTTCACCGCGGTGTTCGCCATGGCCAACACCATGCCCGTCTCCGACACCGCCGGCGTGGTGGAGCAGGTGCAGGCGCTCGGCAAGGCCGCCGGCTACGCCACGGTGCGCCCGATCGGCGCCGTCACCGTGGGGCTCGCCGGCGAGCGGCTCAGCGAGATCGGCGCGATGGCGCAGTCCCGCGCGGGCGTTCGGGTGTTCTCCGACGACGGCAAGTGCGTGCACGACTCGCTGCTGATGCGGCGGGCGCTGGAGTACGTGAAGACCTTCGACGGCGTGATCGCCCAGCACGCCCAGGATCCGCGGCTCACCGAGAACGCGCAGATGAACGAGGGCGCGCTGTCGAGCGAGCTCGGGCTCAAGGGCTGGCCGGCCGTGGCCGAGGAGTCGATCATCGCGCGCGACGTGCTGCTGGCCGAGCACGTGGGCGCCCGGCTGCACGTGTGCCACCTGTCGACCGCCGGATCGGTCGACGTGGTGCGCTGGGCGAAGGCCCGCGGCATCCCGGTGACGGCCGAGGCCACGCCGCACCACCTGCTGCTGACCGAAGACCTCGTGCGCAGCTACGACGCGAAGTACAAGGTGAACCCGCCGCTGCGGCGCGACGAAGACGTGCAGGCCCTGCGCGCCGGCGTGGCCGACGGCACCATCGACATCGTGGCCACCGACCACGCCCCGCACCCGCGCGAGAGCAAGGAGTGCGAGTGGGATGCCGCGTCGTTCGGCATGGTCGGCCTCGAGTCCGCCCTTCCCGTGGTGCAGACCGCGCTCGTGGAGACGGGGCTGCTGGAGTGGGCTGATGTGGCCCGCATCCTCTCGAACGCCCCGGCGCGGATCGGCCGCCTGCACGACCACAGCCACTCGTTCGAGATCGGCAGCGCCGCGAACATCGTGCTCGTCGACCCCGCCTCGCGGAGCGAGTTCACGCTCGACCGGCTGCACGGCAAGTCGTTCAACACGCCCTACGAGGGCGTGAGCCTGGCCGGGAACGTGCGCTGGAGCTTCCATCACGGCTTCGCGTCGCTCCGTGACGGCGAACTCGCACCGGTGAACGAGGCGGCCGCATTCGGTGCCGCCCAGCTGGCCGCCGAAGCCGCCCAGGGGGTCTCCGCCTGATGGACAAGCTCGTTCCGGGTCTGCTCGTCACCCTGCTGGCCGTTCTGCTGCTGCTGGCCATGGTGCTGGCGTGGCGCGCCCGCAAGCGCCGCCAGGCGGCGTTCCGGCAGCCTTCGGTAGCCGCACCGGATCAGGCTCCGGGTACCGAGATCGCCAGCGTCCCCGTGCTCTACGTGGCCACCACGACGGCCGGCGATCCGCTGGACCGACTCACCATCCCGGGCCTGGCGTTCCGCGGTCGCGGCGTGGTCAGCGTGTCCGACACCGGCGTCAGCCTCACCATCCCGGGCGAGCCCGTCACCTTCATCGCGCGTGGCGCGCTGCGCTCGGTTGGCCGCTCGACCTGGGCCATCGACCGCGTGGTCGAGACCGGGGGGCTCGTGCGCCTGGACTGGACCTACGATTCCGCCGCCGGCGCTGCCGACGTCGAAAGCTACCTCCGGGCGACCGGCTTGGGTGATGCGAACCGCATCATCGAGGCCGTGCAGTCGCTCATCCCCGCCGGCACCCCGGCAGACCCGCAACAGGAAGGAACCTCGTCGTGATCTCAACCGAACCCGCCGTTCTCGTGCTGGAAGACGGGCGACGCTACGAGGGACGTGCCTACGGCGCCCGTGGCCGCACCCTCGGCGAAGCCGTCTTCGCCACCGGCATGACCGGCTACCAGGAGACCCTCACCGACCCGTCGTACGCCGGCCAGATCGTGATGCAGACCGCCCCGCACATCGGCAACACCGGCGTGAACGACACCGACAAGGAGTCGTCGAAGATCTGGGTGGCCGGCTACGTGGTGCGCGACCCCTCCCGGGTCGTGTCGAACTTCCGCGCGCAGCGCTCGCTCGACGACGACCTCGTATCCGACGGTGTCGTGGGCATCTCGGGCATCGACACCCGCGCCGTCACGCGCCACCTGCGGAGCCTCGGCGCCATGCGCGCCGGCATCTTCTCCGGCGCCGACTACGGGCTGAACCCGACCGAGCAGCTGAACGCGGTCCGTGGCGGCGCCGAGATGGCCGGCCAGAAGCTCTCGACCGTCGTCTCGACCCACGAGCGCTACCAGGTGCCCGCCGTCGGTGAGCGGATCGGCTCGGTGGCGGTTCTCGACCTCGGCGTCAAGACCTCCACGCTGAACTACCTCGCGGAGCGCGGCTTCGACGTGGAGGTGCTGCCCGAGTCGATCACCGCCGACGAGGTGCGAACCCTCGAGCCCGACGCCCTGTTCTACAGCAACGGCCCCGGCGACCCGGAGGCATCCGAGACCCACGTCGCCCTGCTGCAGGAGCTGCTGCGCGGCGGAACGCCGTACTTCGGCATCTGCTTCGGCAACCAGCTGCTCGGCCGCGCGCTCGGCTTCGGCACCTACAAGCTGCCCTTCGGCCACCGCGGCATCAACCAGCCGGTGCTCGACAAGACCACGGGCCGGGTCGAGATCACCAGCCAGAACCACGGGTTCGCCGTCGACGCGCCCCGCGAGGGCGTCGTCGAGTCGCCCGCCGGCTTCGGCCGGGTCGAGGTGAGCCACGTGAGCCTCAACGACGACGTGGTGGAGGGCATCCGGTGCCTGGACATCGACGCCTTCTCGGTGCAGTACCACCCCGAGGCCGCCGCCGGCCCGCACGACTCCATGTACCTGTTCGACCGCTTCCGCGACATGATCCTGGCGAAGAAGACCGCGGCCCTCGAGGCCGACGCGCACTTCGTCGAGGCCCCCTCCGAAGGAGACAACCAGTAATGCCCAAGAGAGACGACATCCAGAGCGTTCTCGTCATCGGGTCCGGCCCGATCGTGATCGGCCAGGCCTGCGAGTTCGACTACTCGGGCACCCAGGCCTGCCGCGTGCTGCGGGAGGAGGGCGTGCGCGTCATCCTGGTGAACTCCAACCCGGCCACCATCATGACCGACCCCGACTTCGCCGACGCCACCTATGTGGAGCCCATCACCTGGCAGGTCATCGAGGCCATCATCGCCAAGGAGAAGCCGGATGCCATCCTGCCGACCCTGGGCGGCCAGACCGCGCTGAACGCGGCCATCCAGCTGCACGAGCACGGCATCCTCGAGAAGTACGACGTGGAGCTGATCGGCGCCAACTTCGAGGCCATCAACAAGGGCGAGGACCGCCAGATCTTCAAGGAGCTGGTTCTGCAGTGCGGCGCCGACGTGGCCCGCTCGCACATCGCGCACACCGTCGAGGAGGCCGTCGGATTCGCCGAAGACCTCGGCTATCCGCTGGTCGTGCGCCCCTCGTTCACCATGGGCGGCCTCGGATCGGGCTTCGCCTACGACGAGACCGAGCTCCGCCGCATCGTCGGCGACGGCCTGCACCAGAGCCCGACCACCGAGGTGCTGCTGGAGGAGAGCATTCTCGGCTGGAAGGAGTACGAGCTCGAGCTCATGCGCGACACCGCCGACAACACGGTGGTCGTCTGCTCGATCGAGAACGTCGACCCGGTCGGCGTGCACACCGGCGACTCGATCACCGTGGCGCCCGCGCTCACCCTGACCGACCGCGAGTACCAGAAGCTGCGCGACATCGGCATCGACATCATCCGCGCCGTGGGCGTGGACACCGGCGGCTGCAACATCCAGTTCGCCGTCGACCCGGCCAATGGCCGCATCATCGTGATCGAGATGAACCCGCGCGTGTCGCGGTCGTCGGCCCTGGCCTCCAAGGCGACCGGCTTCCCGATCGCCAAGATCGCCGCGAAGCTGGCCATCGGCTACCGCCTCGACGAGATCCCGAACGACATCACCAAGGTGACCCCGGCCTCCTTCGAGCCCACCCTCGACTACGTCGTGGTGAAGGTGCCCCGCTTCGCGTTCGAGAAGTTCCCGGCCGCCGACCCGACGCTGACCACCACCATGAAGTCGGTGGGCGAGGCGATGGCGATCGGCCGCAACTACACCCAGGCGCTGCAGAAGGCACTGCGCTCGCTCGAGAAGCGCGGGTCGTCGTTCCACTGGGACGGCGAGCCCGGCGACAAGGATGCCCTGCTCGCGATCGCCGCGGTGCCCACCGACGGCCGCATCGTGACGGTGCAGCAGGCCCTCCGCGCCGGCGCCACGAACGAGGAGGTCTTCGAGGCCACCAAGATCGACCCCTGGTTCATCGACCAGATCGTGCTGATCAACGAGGTCGCCGACGCGATCGCCGCCTCGGAGAACGCCGACCACGCCATGTTCACGCTGGCCAAGGAGCACGGCTTCTCGGACGCCCAGATCGCGACCCTCCGCGGCTTCGGTGAGAAGGAGGTGCGCGAGGTGCGGCACATCCTCGGCATCCGCCCCGTCTACAAGACGGTCGACACCTGCGCGGGGGAGTTCCCGGCACTCACGCCGTACCACTACTCCTCGTACGACTTCGAGACCGAGGTCGCCCCCTCCGACCGCCGCAAGGTCGTCATCCTGGGATCCGGCCCGAACCGCATCGGCCAGGGCGTGGAGTTCGACTACTCCTGCGTGCACGCCTCGTTCGCGCTGTCGGATGCGGGCTTCGAGACGATCATGATCAACTGCAACCCGGAGACGGTCTCGACCGACTACGACACCAGCGACCGCCTGTACTTCGAGCCGCTGACGCTCGAAGACGTGCTCGAGGTCATCCACGCGGAGTCGCAGTCGGGCGAGCTCGTGGGCGTGGTCGTGCAGCTCGGCGGCCAGACCGCCCTGGGGCTCGCGAAGGGTCTCGAGGAGGCCGGTGTGCCCATCCTCGGCACCACGCCCGCCGCGATCGACCTGGCCGAGGAGCGCGGGCTGTTCTCCGGCATCCTCGATGCCGCCGGCATCCTGGCACCCAAGAACGGCACGGCCACCGACTACGAGTCGGCCGTGCTGGTGGCCGAGGAGATCGGCTTCCCGGTGCTCGTGCGCCCCTCGTACGTGCTGGGCGGCCGCGGCATGGAGATCGTCTACGACACGCCGTCGCTCGCCGACTACTTCGAGCGGATCGCCGGCCAGGGCATGGTGGGCGCCGCCAACCCGCTGCTGGTCGACCGCTTCCTCGACGACGCGATCGAGATCGACGTCGACGCCCTCTACGACGGAGAGCGCCTGTACGTGGGCGGCATCATGGAGCACCTCGAGGAGGCCGGCGTGCACTCCGGCGACTCGAGCTGCTCGCTGCCGCCGGTGACGCTCGGCCGCTCGCAGATCGACGCCGTGCGTTCGGCTACGCAGAAGATCGCCGAGGGCATCGGCGTTCGGGGCCTGCTGAACGTGCAGTTCGCGATCGGCGCCGGCATCCTCTACGTGCTGGAAGCCAATCCGCGCGCTTCGCGCACGGTGCCCTTCGTCTCGAAGGCGCTCGGTATCCCGCTGGCCAAGGCCGCATCGCGGATCATGGTGGGCGCCACCGTCGCCGACCTGATCGCCGAAGGCATGCTGCCCTCGCAGGACGGCTCGATCGTGCCCCTGGACTCCCCGGTCGCCGTGAAGGAGGCCGTGCTGCCGTTCAAGCGCTTCCGCACCAAGGAAGGCCTGATCGTCGACTCCGTGCTCGGCCCGGAGATGCGCTCCACCGGCGAGGTGATGGGCATCGACCGCGACTTCCCGCGCGCCTTCGCCAAGAGCCAGGAGGCCGCGTACGGCGGGATGCCCACCTCGGGCACCGTGTTCGTCTCGGTGTCGGATCGCGACAAGCGCGCGATCGTGCTGCCGGTGCTGCGCCTGCAGCAGCTGGGCTTCCACATCCTGGCCACCGAGGGCACGGCCGAGGTGCTGAACCGCAACGGCATCCACGCCGGCATCGTGGAGAAGTTCTCCGAGGGCAAGACCAGCGGCAACGAGTCGATCGTGGATCTGATCAACGCCGACAAGGTGGACATCGTGATCAACACGCCGTCGGGCCGCTCGGCCCGCGTCGACGGCTACGAGATCCGCGCCGCCGCCGTGGCCGCCGACAAGCCGCTGTTCACCACCATCGCGCAGCTCGGCGCCGCCGTGGCCTCGTTCGAGGCGCTCGACGGCGGCTTCGAGGTGACCTCGCTGCAGGAATACGCGATCGCCCGGGACGCCCGCGGATGAGTCCCGCTCCTGACGCCCACGGCACCGGTGCCGCCCGCCTGTCCGAACCCACGACGGTGCCGCCCTTCGGGACGCGCCTGGACGCGGTGTTCGGCTCGCGCGGGCACCTGTGCGTAGGCATCGACCCGCACCCGTACCTGCTCGAGGCGTGGGGGCTGCCGGTCTCGGCGGCCGGCGCCCGGTCATTCGGTCTGAGCGTGGTCGAGGCCGTCGCCGCATCCGGCCGCGTCGGCATCGTGAAGCCGCAGGTGGCGTTCTTCGAGGCCTACGGATCGGCCGGCTTCGCCGCGCTCGAAGAGGTGCTGGCCGCCGGACGCGCCGCGGGTCTGCTGGTGATCGGCGACGCCAAGCGCGGCGACATCGGCTCCACGAACGACGGCTACGCCGCGGCGTGGCTCGAACCGGGCTCGCCGCTCGAGGTGGACGCGCTCACCGTGACCGCGTTCACGGGAACCGGCGCGCTGGATCCGCTGTTCTCGCGGGCCGCCGAGCACGGGAAGGGTCTGTTCGTGCTCAGCGCGACCTCCAACCCCGAGTCGCGGCTGCTGCAGACCGCGCGCTCGGAGGCGGGGGAGAGCGTGTCGCGGATCGTCGCCGACGGGGTGGCCGCGCGCAACAGTGACCGCACGCGGCTCGGCGACTTCGGTCTCGTGCTGGGTGCCACCAAGCGACTGGACGAGTACGGATTCACCGCCGAGGCACTTCGCGGGCTGTCGACGACCCCGGTGCTCGCGCCGGGATTCGGTTTCCAGGGGGCGTCGTTCGCGTCGATCCCGGGCATCTTCGGGCCGCTGGCGCCGGATCTGATCGTGAGCGTGTCGCGCTCGATCCTGCAGCACGGAGCGTCGGGTCTCGCCGGTGCGATCGAGGCCGACGCCTCCGCTCTCGCCGAGGTGATCTCGTGAACCCGCCCGAGGTCGACCGCGCCGCCGCCTCGCGCGCCGCCGTCGCCGCCCGCCGGGCCCGCGCCGCCGTGAAGCGCGCCGTGAACGAGCGTCGGCTGAGCGCCGTCTCCGTGCTCGAGACCGCGCTCTCCAGCACGGAGAGCATCGAGGCCACGATGCGCGTGCGTGACCTGCTGATGAGCATCCCCGGCCTCGGCCCCGTGCGGGTCGATCGCGTGATGGACAAGCTCGGGATCGCCGCCTCCAAGCGCCTCTCGGGCCTCGGCGTGCACCAGCAGGAGCGGATGCGCGAGTACCTCGCCAAGCGCGCCCCCCAGGTCGATGCGCCCGGACTCAGCCGCCTGGTCGTGCTGGCCGGACCGACCGCGGTCGGCAAGGGGACGGTCTCCACGTACATCCGGGAGAACTACCCCGACGTGCACCTCTCGGTCTCCGCCACCACCCGGGCGCCGCGTCCGGGCGAGATCGACGGAGTGTCGTACTACTTCGTCGACGACGCCGAGTTCGACCGGATGATCGCCGACGGCGAGTTCCTCGAATGGGCCGTGGTGCACAACAAGTCGCGCTACGGCACGCCGCGCCCGCCGATCGACGCCGCTCTGGCCGCGGGCGGGAGCGTGCTGCTGGAGATCGACATCCAGGGCGCGCGCCAGGTGAAGGCCGCCATGCCCGAGGCCCGGCTGGTCTTCCTGCTGCCTCCCACCTGGGAGGAACTGGTGCGCCGGCTGATCGGCCGCGGCACCGAGACGCTCGAAGAACAGGAGCGCCGGCTGACCACCGCGAAGGTCGAATTGGCCGCCCAGGACGAGTTCGATCACCGTGTCGTGAACCGCGATGTGCAGGCCGCGGCGGCGGAGGTCGTAGAATTGATGCAGATTCAGAAGGCGCCCGCTCAGGAGGCCGGCCTTCGTAGCAAGGAGTGACCACATAATGCCCACCAACAAGCTCGGCATCATCGACCCCCCGATCGACGAACTTCTCTCGAAGGTCGACTCGAAGTACGCCCTGGTGATCTTCGCCTCCAAGCGCGCCCGCCAGATCAACGACTACTACGCCGACCTGCACGAAGGCAGCCTGTTCGACAACGTGGGGCCGCTGGTCGACTCCACCATCGACGACAAGCCGCTCTCGGTCGCCATGCACGAGATCAACGAAGACAAGCTCGAGATCAAGCCTGCGGCGCCGATCGTCGAGTAGTCACCCTCCCCACCCGTCCTACCTCGGCTTCCCGGGTCATCGCCGGTAACGCGTTCGGAGCATCCGTTTGAACATCGTCGTCGGGGTCACGGGTGGGATCGCGGCCTACAAGGCCGTCAACGTCATCCGCGGCCTCGTGCTGGCCGGCCACGAAGTGCATGTGGTCGCCACCGAGGCCGCGTTGCGTTTCGTGGGGCGGCCCACCCTCGAGGCGCTCTCCCGCAACACCGTCGAGAGCGATCTCTACGAGGGCGTCGCCGAGGTGCGGCACGTGGCCATCGGCCAGGCCGCCGATCTAATCGTGATCGCCCCTGCCACCGCGAACACCATCGCCAAGCTCGCCGCCGGCATCGCCGACGATCTGCTCGGCAACACCGTGCTGGCCAGCCGAGCCCCGCTCGTGCTCGCGCCGGCGATGCACACCGAGATGTGGCAGAACGCGGCGACGGTCGCCAACATCGAGACGTTGCGCTCGCGCGGGGTGCGGTTCGTGGGTCCGGTCAGTGGGCAGCTCACCGGTAAAGACTCCGGAGCCGGGCGGATGGCCGAACCCGACGACATCATCGCCGGAGCGCTGGCCGCGGTCTCCTCGGCTTCGTCCTCCGGGGAATCGGATGCCGCCGCATCCGTTCCCGAACAGGATCTCGCCGGCCGCACCGTGCTCGTGACCGCCGGCGGTACCCGCGAACCCCTCGACCCGGTGCGCTTCATCGGCAACCGCTCGAGCGGTCGGCAGGGGATCGCCATCGCCGAGGCCGCTCGTGACCGCGGCGCATCCGTCACCCTGATCGCCGCCCATGTCGAGGTCGACCTGCCCTCGGGCGTCGAGGTGGTCCGGGCCGAGACCACCCAAGAGCTGCTCGAGGCCACGCTGGCCGCAGCGCCCGCGCACGACCTCGTGGTGATGGCCGCGGCGGTCTCCGACTACCGGCCCGTCGCCGTCTCCGACGCCAAGATCAAGAAGGCGAACACGGGGGAGCGGCTCACGCTCGAACTCGTGCAGAACCCCGACATCCTCGCCACGATCTCCGCCGCCCCGCGGGACGGCCGGCTGATCGTGGGCTTCGCCGCCGAGACCGCCACCACCCCCGAGGAGCTGCTCGCGCTCGGCCGGGCGAAGATCGCGCGCAAGGGCTGCGACTTCCTCGTGGTCAACGGCGTGGGCTGGACGACGGGCTTCGGAACGGACGGTAATTCGGTGACGGTGCTCGGAGCATCCGGGGATATAGTTTTCGAGGCATCCGGCAGCAAGTCGTCGGTGGCCGATGACATCCTCCGGGTGTTCGCCGCCGCCCTATCAGGAGCAGAATGACCTCTCTTCGTCTCTTCACGTCCGAGTCCGTCACCGAGGGGCACCCCGACAAGATCTGCGACCAGATCTCGGACTCGATCCTTGACGCCCTGCTCGCGGTCGACCCGCACTCGCGGGTCGCGGTCGAGACCCTGGTCACCACCGGGCTCGTGCACGTGGCCGGCGAAGTGACCACCAAGGGCTATGTCGAGATCCCCGCGATCGTGCGCGAGAAGATCACCTCGATCGGCTACACGTCCTCCGACGTGTGGTTCGACGGCCGCTCGTGCGGTGTGTCGGTGTCGATCGGCGGACAGTCGCCCGACATCGCGCAGGGCGTGGACAACGCCTTCGAGACCCGTGAGGGCTCCTCCACCGACGAGGTCGACCGCCAGGGTGCGGGCGACCAGGGAATCATGTTCGGGTACGCCACCACCGAGACGCCCCAGCTGATGCCGCTGCCGATCTGGCTCGCGCACCGGCTGTCGGAGCGCCTCGCCGCCGTGCGCAAGGAGGGGCTGCTCGACTACCTGCGTCCCGACGGCAAGACCCAGGTCACGGTCGGCTACGACGGCGTCGTGCCGAAGTCGGTCGACACGGTCGTGCTCTCCACCCAGCACGCCCCCTCGGTATCGCTGGACGACCTGCGCCACGAGGTCGAGGAGCTCGTCATCCGCCCCGTGCTCGCCGGGGTCGAGGCATCCGGTCTCTCGCTCGACTACTCGAACGTGCGCATCCTGATCAACCCCACCGGGCGGTTCGAGATCGGCGGGCCGCAGGGCGACGCCGGGCTGACCGGCCGCAAGATCATCGTCGACACCTACGGTGGCGCCTCGCGGCACGGCGGCGGCGCGTTCAGTGGCAAAGACCCGTCGAAGGTCGACCGCTCGGCCGCCTACGCGATGCGCTGGGTGGCCAAGAACGCGGTCGCGGCCGGTCTCGCCTCGCGACTCGAGGTTCAGATCGCCTACGCCATCGGCAAGGCGGCTCCCGTGGGCTTCTACGTCGAGACGTTCGGCACCGGTGTCGTCTCCGACGAGGTCATCACCGAAGCGCTCCGCAGCGTGTTCGACCTGCGGCCCGCCGCCATCATCAGCGACCTCGACCTGCTGCGGCCGATCTACGCGAAGACTGCGAGCTACGGCCACTTCGGCCGCGAACTGCCGGAGTTCACCTGGGAGCGGCTCGACCGGGTCGACGAGATCCGGGCCGCCGCGGGCCTCTAGCCGTGGCCGGCGACCTCGCCCTGCCGGGCGGCGGCGCCGACGCGGCGAGCGAGGGCACGACCACCGAGGGCACACTCGTCGCGCGGGTGATGCTCGAGTCTCCGCTGCCTCAGCTGGACAGGCTGTTCGACTATCGGGTGCCGGCTGCTCTGGTTCCGGATGCCGCGGCCGGGGTGCGGGTCAAGGTGCCGCTGCGCTCGGCCGGACGCACCGCGCGCGGGTACATCATCGAACTCGCGCACGAGGGTGAGCACAAGGGCACGCTGAGTGACCTCGACGAGATCGTGTCGCCGGTGCCGGTGCTGACGCCCGACGTGTGGGCGCTGGCCCGCCGGCTCGCCGATCGGGCGGCCGGCAGCGCCTGCGACATCGTGCGGCTGGCGGTTCCGCCCCGGTTCGTGCGGGTGGAGAAGGCATTCGTGGCGCGCACGGCAGCGTCGGCGGAGTCAGCGGAGTCGGCGGAATCGCCGGAGTCAGCGGAGTCGGCGGAGCCGAGCAGGTCCAGCGGGTCGGTGGAGCCGTCGGAGCCGAGCGGGTCCAGCGGATCGGTGGAATCGGCCGGTTCGGCGGTTCCGGCCGGGTCGGTGGAGTCGGCCGGGTCAGCAGTTACAGCCGGTTCGGCGGTTCCGGTCGGGTCTTCGCCGGTGGCCGAGGGCGCGCCTCGCGAGGTGACACTGACGGGCTATTCCGACACGGATGCCGGCCACCTCGCCGAACCGGGTGCGCGCAGCGCCATCGCGGCGATCGCCACGGTGGTGAAACTCGTGCCGTGGAGTGCGGGTGGTGCGCCGCACTCGGTCACGCCGGATGCCGGTGCGTCGCACTCGGTCACGCCGAATGCCGGTGCGTCGGGCGCGGGTGCCCGCGCGCCCGGGGACGGGCCGACCGTCGGCCACTGGGCGCTGACGGCGGCACAATTGGCTGCGGCCGCCTACCTGCGCGGCGAGTCCGCCATCGTCGCCGTCCCGGACTATCGCGACCAGACCTCGATCGAGCAGGCGTTGGAGTCTCTCGGGCTGGCGGACGTGGTCGTTCGCCTGGACGCCCGCCAGGCCCGCCCCGACCGCTACGCGAACTTCCTGACGGCCCTCGACGGTGCGCCGCACATCGTGGTGGGCAACCGGTCGAGCATCTACGCGCCGGTCTCGTCGCTCGGCCAGATCGTGGTGTGGGATGACGGCGACCCGCTGCAGAGCGAACCGCTCGCCCCGTACGTGCATCTGCGCGACGCCGCGCTGGTGCGTCAGGAGCAGTCAGGAGCACGCCTGGCGTTCCTGTCCCACGCGCGGAGCACCGAGGTGGAGCGCCTGGTCGAGCTCGGCTTCCTGCATCCGGTGTTCCCGACGCCCCGATACCTGCCCCGGGTCGTGCCGACCGCCGAGCAAGACGACGCGGACGCCCCGCAGAACGCCGCCCGCATCCCGAGCTCGGCCTGGACCGCGGCCCGCAAGGCCCTCGAGAGCGGGCCCGTGCTGGTGCAGGTGGCCCGGCCCGGCTACGCGCCGGTGCTGGCCTGCACGACCTGCTCGACGCCCGCATCCTGCACGGTCTGCGGCGGGCCGCTCAAAGTCGCCCGCGCCGGCGAGCGCCCCACCTGCTCGCTCTGCGGCGCGATCGCCGCGAACTGGCACTGCTCGCACTGTGCGGGCACCACACTCCGCTTCGCGTCGATCGGTGCGGGGCGCACGGCCGACGAGCTGGGCCGCGCCTTTCCGGGAGTGCGGGTGATCGTGTCCGACGGCGAGCGCAACCTGCTGACGGTCGATGACCGCCCGGCTCTCGTGGTGGCCACGCGCGGCGCCGAGCCGATCGCGACCGGCGGATACCGGGCCGTTCTGCTGCTGGACGGCCCGCGGATGCTGGCCCGCGAGTCTCTTCGCGTGGCGGAGGACTGCCTGCGCTGGTGGTCGAACGCCATCGCGCTCTCGGCCCCCCGCGCCACGACGATGCTCGTGGGTGTGGGGGGCGAGCTGGCACGGAGTCTCGTCACCTGGCAGCCGGAGAGCGTGGCCGCGAGCGAGCTGGTCGACCGGCGTACTCTGCGGTTTCCGCCCGCCGTCCGTCTGGCGACCCTGACGGGCTCGCCGGACACCGTCGCTCTGGCGCTCACCGAGTTGCGCTCGCTGCTCACCCAGGCCGAGTGGGAGAAGATGGATACCCTGGGACCGGTGCCCGCCGACGACGGCATGGTGCGTGCCATCGTGCGCTTCGACTACTCGATCGGCACCTCCCTCGCTCGCCACCTGCGTGCACTCGTGGTGAAGAACGCCACCAGCCGCCGCCCGAAGACGGGGCGCGGTTCGGCCTACCGCCCGCCACCCACCCTGCGCGTGCGACTCGACGATTCGGAGATCATGGAATGAAGCTCGTGTTCGCCGGCACCCCCGCGGTGGCCGTGCCGAGCCTGCAGGCTCTGGTGCCGCACCACCGGATCGTCGCAGTCGTCACTCGCGAGGATGCTCCGCTCGGCCGTAAGCGCGTGCTCACGCCCTCGCCCGTCGCCGTGGCCGCGGACGAGCTCGGCCTGCCCGTGATCAAGGCCAACCGCCTCGACGACGCCGTCACCGCGCAGATCGCTGCGCTCGACGCCGATCTCGGCGTCATCGTGGCCTACGGCGGTCTCGTGCGCGAACCCCTGCTCAGCACCCCACGCTCCGGCTGGGTCAACCTCCATTTCTCGCTTCTTCCCCGATGGCGCGGTGCCGCGCCCGTTCAGTGGTCGGTGATCGAGGGAGACACCGAGAGCGGCGCGACCGTCTTCCAGCTCGTGCCCGGTCTGGATGCCGGACCGGTCTGGTCGATGACCTCGACCCCGATCGGTGCCAACGAGACCTCCGGCAACCTGCTGGGACGCCTGGCGGAGTCCGGCGCTCAGCAGCTCGTGGACACGGTCGACGTGATCGCATCCGGCGGCCGGAGCCCGGTCGAGCAGACCGGGGAGGTCACTCTCGCCCCCAAGCTCGGCATCGACGACGCCCGTCTCGACTTCACCCGGCCGCTCGAGGTCGTCTACCGACGCCTGCGGGGGGTGACTCCCGAGCCGGGAGCGTTCACCGAGATCGACGGGCTGCGGGTCAAGATCCTCGACGCCGCGCCGGCCTGGGACCGGCCCGTTCTGGAGCCCGGAGCGGTGATCGCCGAAGGGCGCCGGATCTACGTGGGCACAGCGACCACCCCCCTGGAACTGCTGCAGGTGCACCCCGCCGGGAAGAAGGCCATGTCGGCCGCCGACTGGTGGCGAGGCGCCGGAGCCGAGAGGATGACCGCCCGATGAGCGACTCGAAGAACACCCGGAATGGGCGCCCCGGTGCCCGGGGCCCGGAGCGCCGGAAGCCCGCCACACCCTCGAACCGGCCGGCTGCTGTGCAGCCCGCCCGGCGGATCGCGCTCGAGGTGATCACCGCGGTTCGCGAAGACGACGCCTACGCGAACCTGCTGCTGCCCACCAAGATCGCTGCCGCCCGCCTGGACACGTCCGATGCCGGCTTCGCCACCGAGCTCACCTACGGCACGCTGCGCCTGCGCGGGTACTACGACCGCGTGATCGAGCTGGCGTCGGGGCGCCCGATCGACGAGATCGACGGCGTGGTGCGCGACATCCTCGAGCTCGGCGCGCATCAGCTGATCTCGATGCGCACGGCGACCCACGCCGCCGTGAACGAATCGGTCGAGCTCGCCCGGCAGCACGCCTCCCGCTCGGCGACCGGCTTCGTCAACGGAGTGCTGCGCGGGATCACCCGGACACCGGCCTCGGAGTGGCTCGACCGGGCGATGGAGTCGGCTGCGGACGACGACGAGCGCCTGGCCGTCGCCTCCTCGCATCCCGCGTGGATCATCCGTGCCTTCCGCCGTGCGCTGACGGCCGACGGTGTCTCGGACACCGACCTCGCGTTCGAACTCGACGACCTGCTGGAGGCTGACAACACCCCGGCACGGCTGAGCCTGGCGGCCCTGCCCGGCCTGATCGACCGCGAGGAGGTCGGCGAGGGAACCGAACCCGCACCCCTCTCGCCGATCGGGCTGCGCGCGCCGACCGGCGACCCCGCCGGGATCGCGGCCGTGCACGCCGGCACCGCTCGTGTTCAGGACGAGGGTTCGCAGCTCGCCGCCCTCGCCCTCAGCCGGGCCCGGCCGGTGGAGGCGGGGGAGCGCTGGCTCGATCTCTGCGCCGGACCGGGCGGGAAGACCGCCGTGCTGGCCGCCGAGGCCCGCCTGGGCGGGGCCGTCGTGATCGCCAACGAGCCCGTGCCGGCACGAGCCGGCCTCGTGCGCCGAGCGGTGGAGGCGCTGCCGGAACCGCCCGAGGTGTGGGAACGCGACGGCACCGCGATCGGAACCGACGCGCCGGAGTCGTTCGACCGCATCCTGGTCGATGCGCCGTGCACCGGTCTGGGAGCGCTGAGGCGCCGACCGGAGGCGCGCTGGCGCAAGACCCCCGGCGACGTGGCCGAGCTCGTGGCGCTGCAGCAGCGGCTGATCGACTCCGCCGTGCGGGCGCTGAAGCCAGGAGGCCTGCTCGCCTACGTGACCTGCTCGCCGCATGTCGCCGAGACCCGCGGCCAGGTGCAGGGCGCCCTGCGTCGCTGGGACGGGCAACTCGAGCAGCTCGACGCCCAGAACGTGCTGCGCGAGATCACCTCGGACGCCGTGGTGCTCGGCGGCCCGGACGCCGCCGTGCAGCTCTGGCCGCACCGCAACACGACCGACGCCATGTTCATCGCCCTGTTCCGCAAGACCACCGCCTGACGTTCTGACGTTCGTCACAGCAGAGACACGCCGTCGTCGTGACTCAGCATCTGTCGTCGGAGCCGGATCGGTATCGGTGGGAAGAGCCGGTTCAAGGCATCGACGGTCGCCCGCTCGCCGATCGTGAGCCGGTTCGCCCCCGGGCGTTCCCAGACGACGACCACCTCCGCGGCGGCGGCCATCCGCGCCAGTTCACCGGCGAGCGTCGCCACGGACAGCAACCCCGTCTCGTCGATCAGATCGAGTTCGATGTCGTCCACCGGAATGATCAGAGGCCGCGGCCGGTGCTCATCGTCGAAGAAGAGCAGCCACACCCGGCTCAGCACCGCGGCGCCGATCAACTCGCCCAAGAAATCGAGGAGCAGCTCGTCGGTCGTGACGGGCGAAGCGGAGTCCGCCCGATTTCGAGTTTTTGTCATGGGCCGATCTTGGGCCTCTGCACGCCCGCCGCCGGCGATCCGTCCCGATCTGTGGATAACTTTCCGCCCGAGTCCTGTTGTGCATGACGTGACATGATGCGTGCGGCGTGGTAGCGTCTGATATCGCTTACGAAAGGAATCCTCATGACTGACATCCTCATTCGAAATGTGCCGGACGATGTGATCGCCGAGATCGACTCCCACGCCGATCGGATCGGTCTCTCCCGAGTCGAGTACGTGCGACGACAGCTTCTGCGCGAATCGACTCGAACCCGGGCCCACATCACGCCTGCCGATCTCGCTGCCTCGGACGTGCGGCTGCAAGACCTGCTCGATCCCGAACTCATGGATGCTGCGTGGCGATGAGTGAGTGGCTCATCGACAAGTCGGCTCTTGTTCGACTAGGCCGGTCCGCCGATCCCATTGCGTGGGCGGAGCGCCTGGAGCGCGGACTCGTGCGGGTCTGTTCCGCGACGAGGCTGGAACTCGGATACTCCGCGCGCTCAGCGAGTGATCTGAAGACGATCATCACCACTGTTCCGGTTTCGGCATTGACGATCGAACACTTCACGCCTGCTGTCGAGGAGCGCGCGATCGAGATCCAGCGGCTCCTCGCGGAGAGGGGGCTGCACCGCGGCCCGTCCTTGGTCGACATCCTGATCGCAGCCACGGCCGAGCTCAATCGGCTGGTCGTGCTGCACGTCGACCCCGATTTCGAGACGATCAGCGAGCTGACAGGCGTGCGCGTGGAACGACTCCAGCTGGCCGCACCCGCCGAGTAGCATCGATCGGATGACGTGGCAGACCGGATAACGTTGACGGGTGCCGATCCGCATCCATCCCAGCATCCTGTCCGCCGACTTCGCGAACCTCGAGGCCGAACTCGGGCGCATCGCGAACGCCGATCTGGCGCACATCGACGTGATGGACAACCACTTCGTGCCGAACCTCACGATCGGCCTCCCGGTCGTCGAGCGGCTGCAGCAGGTGTCGCCGGTTCCGCTGGATCTGCACCTGATGATCGACGACCCCGACCGCTGGGCGCCGCTCTACGCCGAGACCGGCGCCTACTCGGTCACCTTCCATGCCGAAGCCGCCGCCGATCCGGTGAAGCTGGCCCGTGCCCTCCGTGAGCGGGGCGCCCGAGCCGGAATCGCCCTGAAGCCCGGCACCGCCGTCGAGCCGTACCTCGAGCTGCTGCCCGAGTTCGACCTGGTGCTCGTCATGACCGTCGAACCCGGCTTCGGCGGGCAGTCGTTCATGGGGTCGACCATGCCGAAACTGTCCCGGCTCTCGCACGCTGTTCGAGCATCCGGACTCGACGTCTGGATGCAGGTCGACGGCGGCATCAACGACGACACCATCGCCATCGCCGCCGAGGCCGGCGCGAACACCTTCGTGGCGGGATCCAGCGTGTTCGGCGCCGAGAGCGCCTCCGCGCAGATCGACCACCTGCGCTCGTTGGCGACCGAGCACAGCCACGACTAGTAGCCTTGACCCCGTGAAGACTTTCGACGAGCTGTTCCTCGAGCTCTCCGCCAAGGCGGTCGAGCGTCCGGCCGGTTCCGGCACGGTGCGTGAGCTCGACGCCGGCGTGCACACCATCGGCAAGAAGATCGTCGAAGAGGCCGCCGAGGTCTGGATGGCCGCCGAGTACGAGACCGACGAGAACACGGCAGAAGAGATCTCGCAGCTGCTCTACCACCTGCAGGTGCTGATGCTCGCCAAGGGGCTCACGCCCGCAGACGTCTACCGACATCTCTGAACCGCGGCATCCCTCCCTCTCGTTTCCCCTCTTCTCTGAAAGACCCCACAATGCTCAAGATCGCGGTGCCCAACAAGGGCTCCCTGTCCGAGACCGCCGCCCAGATGCTCGCCGAGGCGGGCTATCAGGGCCGTCGTGACCCTCGCGAACTGGTCGTGCTCGACCCGCGCAACGACGTCGAATTCTTCTACCTCCGCCCCCGCGACATCGCCACCTACGTCGGCTCCGGAGCGCTGGACGTGGGCATCACCGGCCGCGACCTGCTGCTGGACTCCGAGTCGACCGCCACCGAGACCGCGTCGCTGGACTTCGGCGGCTCCACCTTCCGGTTCGCCCGGCCCGAGGGCACGTCGATCGAGCTCGCCGATCTGCAGGGCGCCCGCGTGGCCACCAGCTACCCCGGCCTGGTCGGTACCTTCCTGGCCGGTCACGGCATCACCGCCACGCTCATCCGCCTCGACGGCGCGGTCGAATCGGCCGTGCGCCTCGGTGTCGCGGATGCCGTGGCCGACGTCGTGTCGACCGGTTCCACCTTGCGCAAGGCCGGCCTGGAGATCTTCGGCCCCGTCATCCTCGAATCGACCGCGGTGCTGATCAGCTCGGGAACCGCGAACCCGGGCGAGGAGACGCTGATGCGCCGGCTGCAGGGCGTGCTCGTGGCCCGGCAGTACGTTCTGATGGACTACGACGTGCCGATCGCGCAGCTCGACGACGCGTGCGCGTTGACCCCGGGCATCGAGTCGCCCACCATCTCGCCGCTGCACGACCCCGAGTGGGTCGCCGTCCGCTCGATGGTGCCGCGCCGCGACACCAACCAGGTGATGGACGCCCTGTACGCCGTGGGCGCCCGCGCCATCCTGGTCAGCTCCATCCACGCCGCGAGAATCTGATGTCGCTCGCGGTACGCGTCATCCCGTGTCTGGACGTGGCGGCCGGCCGCGTGGTGAAGGGCGTCAACTTCGAGAACCTCCGCGACGCGGGCGACCCGGTCGAACTGGCCCGGCTCTACTCCGCCCAGGGCGCCGACGAACTCACCTTCCTCGACGTGACCGCGACGGTGGATGCGCGCGACACGATGTACGACGTGGTGCGCCAGACCGCCGAGCAGGTCTTCATCCCGCTCACCGTCGGCGGGGGAGTGCGCACCACGGACGACGTGGCCAAGCTGCTCGCCCACGGCGCCGACAAGGTCGGAGTGAACAGCGCCGCGATCGCGCGACCGGCCCTGCTGAACGAGATCGCCGACCGCTTCGGCGCGCAGGTGCTGGTGCTCTCGCTCGACGTGAAGCGGTCGCCGGCCACGGCATCCGGATTCGTCGTCACCACCCACGGAGGCCGCCGCGAGACCGAGCTCGACGCCCTCGACTGGGCTCGTGAGGCCGTGCAGCGCGGCGCGGGCGAACTGCTCGTCAACTCGATCGACGCCGACGGCACAAAAGACGGCTTCGACCTCGAGCTGGTCGGCCTGATGCGCGACCTCAGCACCGTTCCCGTCATCGCCTCGGGCGGGGCAGGCCGCGTCGAGCACTTCGGGCAGGCCATCAAGGCGGGTGCGGATGCCGTGCTCGCGGCCTCGGTCTTCCACCTGCGTGAGATGACGGTCGGCGACGTGAAAGACGAATTGAAGAAGGAAGGTGTGCTCGTCCGATGAGCACCGAGAACACGGTCACCGAGGTCGCCGGCATCCTGGAGCGTGTGCGCTTCGACGACAAGGGTCTGCTGCCGGCGATCATCCAGCAGTGGGACACCTCCGAGGTGCTGATGCTGGGCTACATGAACGACGAGGCGCTGCGCCGCACGCTCACGGAGGGCCGGGTCACCTTCTGGTCGCGCTCGCGCCAGGAGTACTGGCGGAAGGGCGACACGTCCGGGCACGCCCAGTTCGTCAAGGGCGCCGCGCTGGACTGCGACGCCGACACCCTGCTCGTGCAGGTCGACCAGATCGGCGTGGCCTGCCACACCGGTGCACGCCGCTGCTTCGACGTCGATCCTCTGGCGCCGGTCGTGGGCTCGCCCTCCACCTGAGATACTCCAACCACCCCTCGCCCTCGACGGAACAGACCATGACAACCACTTCGACCGCCAGCACGACGCGCGCCGAGTTCGACGAGCTGCGCCACAGCCACCGCGTGATCCCCGTGATCCGCGACCTGTTCGCCGACGGGGAGACCCCGGTCGGCATCTACCGCAAGCTCGCAGACGGCCGGCCCGGCACCTTCCTCCTGGAATCCGCGGAGCAGGGCGGCATCTGGTCGCGGTTCTCGTTCATCGGCGTCTCCAGTTTCGGTCTGCTGACCGAGGCGGACGACCGTGCGGCCTGGATCGACCTCGGACTGCCGGTCGGGCGGGTTTTCCCGGAGGGCATGCCCGAGGGCCCGCTCGAGGCGGTCAGTGCGCTCTACGACACCTGGAAGACCCCCGCCGTCGCCGATCACCCGCCGCTCACCGGAGGCCTCGTCGGCTTCATCGGCTGGGAGTCGGTGCGCCAGATCGAGCACTTGCCCAACCGTCCGCCGGCCGATTATCCGCTGCCGAGCCAAGGGCTCTCGTTCGTCTCCGAACTCGTGGTCGTCGACCACGAACTCGGCACCGTGCAGCTCGTCGTCACGGCCCTCGCCGACGGCGACGACGAGTCCGACGCGCTCTGGGACGCCGCTCAGGCGCAACTGGATCGGCTGCAGTCGGGCATCGGCCGCCCTGCCGAGGCCTGGCTCGCGACCGCCGACTTCGGCGTCGTGGGCCAGCCCGCGCACCGCACCGAGCACGACGACTTCCTGGCCGCCATCGAGGTCGCCAAGGAGCACATCCGCGAGGGCGACATCTTCCAGGTGGTGATCGCGCAGCGCTTCGAGCTCGACTGCACCGCGCATCCGCTCGACGTCTACCGGGTGCTCCGCACGCTCAACCCGAGCCCGTACATGTACCTGCTGACGCTGGTCGACACCGACGGCGAGCCCTACCAGATCGTCGGGTCCAGTCCCGAAGCGCTCGTCAAGGTCGTGCACGGCCAGGCGCACACGCATCCGATTGCCGGTTCCAAGCCCCGCGGCGCCACCCCGCAGGAAGACGTCGACCTCGAGCACGAGCTGCTCGGCGACCAGAAGGAACGCGCCGAGCACCTGATGCTCGTCGACCTGGCCCGCAACGACCTGCTGAAGGTGTGCGAGGCCTCGTCGGTGGAGGTGACCGAGTTCATGCGGGTCGAACGATTCAGCCACATCATGCACATCGTCTCCTCGGTCGAGGGGCGGATGCGCGAGGGCGTCGACGCGATCGGCGTCTTTCGCGCCACCTTCCCGGCCGGCACCCTCTCGGGTGCTCCGAAGCCGAGGGCGCTGCAGATCATCGACGCGCTCGAGCCTTCGCAGCGCGGGGTCTACGGGGGCGTCGTGGGGTACTTCGGCTTCGGCGGCGACGCCGATCTCGCGATCGCCATCCGCACCGCGATGATCCGCGACGGCGTGGCCCGAGTGCAGGCCGGTGGCGGCCTGGTGGCCGATTCGGATCCGGAGAGCGAGTTCCAGGAATCGCAGAACAAGGCCGCGGCCCCGCTTCGCGCGGTGGCCGTGGCGAACGCCATGACGCGAGTGCGCTGATGACCGGCGCCGTCACGAACCCCGAGCGGTCCACCGCGGAGCGATCCGGCCGCCGCCTCAAGCTGCTGACGATCCTGGTCGTGCTGGTGGCGAGCGGACTCACCTTCCTCGCCTGGTCGCAGTCCTGGGGCTCCCTCACCCTCATCGCCGGTTCGAACACCGAGACCACCCTCGACGTGCCCGGGTCGGCCGCGGCCCCCGCCCTGTCGGCCCTGTCGCTCGCCGGACTCGCCCTGGCGGGCGCCCTGGCCATCGCGGGCCCGCTGATCCGGATCGTGCTCGGTGCGCTGGAGGTACTGCTCGGCGCGAGCGTGCTGTGGTCCGCCATCGGCGCGATCGCCGATCCGGTGGGCGTCGGCGCCTCCGTCGTCACCTCGAGCACCGGTGTGGCCGGCACCGCCTCCATCCGCGAACTCGTGACCCCGGCCTCGACGAGCGTCTGGCCCGCGCTCACCGTTCTCTTCGGCGCCGTGATGGTGCTGGCGGGACTGCTCATCATCGCCACGGTGCGGCGCTGGCCCGCCGCCGGCCGCCGCTACCAGGCCGTCACCTTCGAAGGGGCGGACGGGCGTCGCAGCAGCGATCCGGGCGACTTCTTCGATGAGGAGATGGGCGACGAGCAGCCGGGCGACGACGAGCCGGGCGACGGGCAGCCGGGCCGGAAGAACGCTCCGGATGCCGCATCCGCGCCCGAGACGGCCGACGATCCCGAGGGGGCCGCGACGCTCTCCCGCGACACCGCGGTCGACAACTGGGACGATCTGACCCGGGGAACAGACCCGACCCGATGACCCGACCCGTTGACCCGGCTCGCTGACCGGTCATCCCGAACCGCTCCCCGGCACCGGTAGACTTTTGCAGGTACCACCCGCCGAGACAGGAAGAGAACGATGAGCCACGAAGAGGAAGAACTGGGCGAAGGCCACTCGCTCGCCGCTTGGACCGCCGTCGTGGTGTCGCTGGTCGGCATCGCCATTGGCACGGTCGCGTTCTTCTTCGCCATCGTCTGGCTGGTTTGGGCTGCGGCGGGGCTGACGCTGCTCGGCTTCATCCTGGGCTTCGCGCTGTCCAGGGCCGGTTACGGCGTGAACGGCTCGCGCACACTCGCCAGGGAGCACTGACCGACGTGCTCGCCGATCTCGTAGCCGGAGCGCTCGAGGACGCGGCGGAGCGGCAGACGGCCACTGGCCTCGCCGAGGTGGAGGCGGCGGCGTTGGCCGCTGCACCCGCACTCGATGCCCTGTCGTTCCTCGCGCCCGCCGAGCAGATCAAGGTGATCGCCGAGGTGAAACGCGCGAGCCCCTCGCGCGGGTCGCTGGCCACGATCCAGGATCCCGCCGACCTCGCCGCGCGGTACGCCGCCGGCGGCGCCAGCGCCATCAGCGTGCTCACCGAGCAGCGCAAGTTCCTGGGTTCCCTGGCCGACCTCGAAGCCGTGCGTGCCGCGGTGAGCGTGCCGGTGCTGCGCAAAGACTTCATCGCTACCGAGTACCAGGTGCTCGAGGCCCGCGCGGCCGGAGCCGACCTCGTGCTGCTGATCGTCGCCGCGCTCGACCAGCCGACGCTCGTGCGCCTGCACGAATTCATCCGCTCGCTCGGGATGACTCCGCTGGTCGAGACGCACGATGCCGTCGAGGTCTCGCGCGCCGTCGACCTCGGTGCCGAACTGCTGGGCGTGAACGCCCGCAATCTCAGCACCTTCGAACTCGACCAGGACCTGTTCGGCCGGCTCGCCGACCGCATCCCGGCCGGAACCATCAAGGTGGCCGAGTCCGCCGTCAAGAACGCCGCCGACGTGGCCCATTACCGCGCAGCCGGAGCCGATGTCGTGCTCGTCGGCGAAGCCCTCGTGACCGGAGAGAATCCGGTCGCGACACTGAAGGAGTTCCTCTCCGTATGACCGCCACCACTTCTCTCCGCGACGAGGCCGGCCCGTTCTTCGGCGACTTCGGCGGACGATTCATGCCCGAGTCGCTGATCGCGGCCCTCGACGAGCTCGACGCCGCCTACCAGCTGGCCAAGGCCGACCCCGAGTTCCACCGCGAGCTCGCCGAGCTCGGCCGCACCTACACGGGCCGGCCCTCGATCATCACCGAGGTACCGCGTTTCGCGAAGCACGCCGGGGGAGCGCGCATCCTGCTGAAGCGCGAAGACCTCAACCACACCGGCTCGCACAAGATCAACAACGTGCTCGGGCAGGCCCTGCTGGCCAAGCGGATCGGCAAGAACCGGCTGATCGCCGAGACCGGAGCCGGCCAGCACGGTGTCGCCACGGCGACCGCGGCCGCCCTCTTCGGCATGGAGTGCGTCGTCTACATGGGCGAGGTCGACACCGAGCGCCAGGCCCTGAACGTGGCCCGGATGCGCCTGCTCGGCGCCGAGGTCATCCCGGTCACCAGCGGCACCCGCACCCTGAAGGACGCGCTCAACGAGGCCTTCCGCGACTGGGTGGCGAACGTGGAGAGCACGCACTACCTGCTCGGCACCGTCGCGGGCCCGCATCCGTTCCCCGTGATGGTGCGCGACTTCGTCAAGGTCATCGGCGAGGAGGCGCGCCAGCAGGTCATCGACCTGACCGGTGCGCTCCCGGATGCCGTCACGGCCTGCGTGGGCGGCGGATCGAACGCGATCGGCATCTTCCACGCCTTCCTCGACGACGCCTCGGTGGGCCTCTACGGCTACGAAGCCGCCGGCGACGGCGTCGACACGCTGAAACACGCGGCCACCATCACGATGGGCCGGCCCGGCGTGCTGCACGGCTCGCGCAGCATGATGCTGCAAGACGACGACGGCCAGACCCTCGACTCCCACTCGATCTCGGCGGGCCTGGACTACCCGGGCGTCGGGCCCGAGCACGCCTGGCTCTCCTCGATCGGCCGGGCGAACTACCGCCCGATCACCGATGAGGCCGCGATGGCCGCGTTCCGCCTGCTCTGCACCACGGAGGGCATCATCCCCGCCATCGAGTCGGCGCACGCCCTCGCCGGCACTCTCGAGCTCGGCCGTGAGCTGGGGCCGGATGCCACCATCCTGGTCAATCTCTCGGGCCGGGGAGACAAAGACGTGGAGACCGCCGGACGCTACTTCGACGTGCTCGACGAGCAGGGGAACATCACCGCATGACCGACGTGCAGACTCCGAGCCGGCCTCTCGCCGCCTCGCCCGTGGCCTCCGCCATCGCGACGGCCAACACCGACCGCGCCGGTGCCCTCGTGGGCTACCTGCCCGTGGGCTTCCCCGACCTCGACACCAGCATCGACGCGGCCGTGGCCCTGGTCGAGAACGGCGTCGACGTGCTCGAGCTCGGCCTGCCCTACTCCGACCCCGTGATGGACGGGCCGGTCATCCAGGCCGCGACGGTCAAGGCGCTGGAGGGCGGCATCCGTCTGAAGGACGCCTTCACGGCCGTGGAGCGCATCCGGGCCCGGGTGGATGCTCCGGTGCTGCTCATGACGTACTGGAACCCGGTGCTGCAGTACGGTGTCGACCGTTTCGCCGACGACCTCGTGTCGGCCGGCGGCGCAGGCCTGATCACCCCCGACCTCACGGTCGACTCCGGCGCCGACTGGCTCGCCGCGAGCGACCGCACGGGCCTGGATCGGGTCTTCCTGGCCGCCCCCACCTCCACCGACGAGCGACTGCGCCTGGCGATCGAGAACAGCCGCGGATTCGTGTACACCGTCTCCACGATGGGCATCACCGGTGCCCGGGCCGACCTCGACGCCGCCGCCCGCAGCCTCGTGGCGCGCCTGCGCGAGCAGGGCGGCGACAGCCTGTGCGTCGGCATCGGCATCTCGACCGCCGAGCAGATCGCCGAGATCCTGGGCTACGCCGACGGCGCCATCGTCGGGTCCGCCCTGGTGAAGGCCCTCTCCGACGGAGGTGTCCCGGCCGTCGGCCGGCTCGCCGCCGAACTCGCCGCCGGCACCCGCCGCTGAGAACCGCCCGGTGAGGCGGTCAGGGTCGCCGTAACCGCGGATGCCGCCCGCTGAGGTAGAATCGACCGACCCGAGCGCCACAAGTGAAATCGGTGCGCATTCCCTCGTCCGCGTAGATCAGCAGCGGAATTCCTGATAGTCATGGGCCATCGATGTCCCAGTTCCCTTAGAAACACGCAGAGGACGGTTCTCCATGGCCGAATCGAGCCAGAAGTATCCCGGAAATCCCTTCGCTTCCAGCGCGCTTCCGGCCTTCGCTTTCAGCGCTCTCCCGGCCGCTCAGGGCCTGTACGACCCGGCGGACGAGAAAGACGCGTGCGGCCTCGCCATGGTCGCCACGCTCCGCGGCACCGCCGGTCACGACATCATCGACACCGCGCTCGGCGCGCTGCGCAACCTCGAGCACCGCGGTGCGATCGGCTCGGACGCGGGCACCGGCGACGGCGCGGGCATCCTGACCCAGATCCCGGATGCGTTCCTGCGCGCCGTGGCCCCCGCCGAGCTGCCCCCGGTGGGCCGCTACGCCGTCGGCAACGCCTTCCTGCCGCTGGATGAGGCCGAGCGCCGCGCGGTCATGGACACCATCGCCGGCCTCGCCGAGCAGGAAGACCTGCGCATCCTGGGCTGGCGCGAGGTGCCCGTGCGCCCCGACGAGCTCGGCCGTCTCGCCCGCGACGCCATGCCGGCCATCTGGCAGCTGTTCGTGCAGTCGACCCGCACCACCGAATCCGGAGCCACCCTGTCGGGCCTGCCGCTGGACCGCCAGGCGTTCCGCCTGCGCAAGCGCGCCGAGCTCGAGCACAAGGTGTACTTCATGTCGCTGTCGTGCCGCACCATCACCTACAAGGGGATGGTCACCACGCTGCAGCTCGAGCCGTTCTACCCCGACCTCTCCGACGAGCGCTTCGCGTCGAAGCTGGCTCTCGTGCACTCGCGCTACTCCACCAACACCTTCCCGTCGTGGCCGCTCGCGCAGCCGCTGCGGATGATGGCGCACAACGGCGAGATCAACACCGTGCAGGGCAACCGCAACTGGATGCGCGCCCGGCAGTCGCAGCTCGAGTCCGAGCTGCTCGGCGACCTCAGCCCGCTCTACCCGATCGTCACGCCCGGCCTGTCCGACTCCGGGTCGTTCGACGAGGTGGTGGAACTGCTCACGCTGGCCGGCCGTTCGCTGCCGCACGCCATCATGATGATGGTGCCGGAGGCCTGGGAGAACCAGACCGACTTCGAAGACGCCCGCCGCGCCTTCTACGAGTACCACTCCATGCTGATGGAGCCGTGGGACGGCCCCGCCGCGCTCATCTTCACCGACGGCACGCTCGTCGGTGCCACGCTCGACCGCAACGGCCTGCGCCCCGGCCGGTACCTCATCACCGACGACGGTCTGGTCATCCTCGCCAGCGAGATCGGCGTGAGCCCCGACATCGAGCCCTCGAAGGTCGTGCGCAAGGGCCGTCTGCGCCCCGGCAAGATGTTCCTGGTCGACACCGCTGCGGGCCGCCTGATCGAAGACGACGAGATCAAGGCCGAGCTCGCCGCGGCCGAGCCCTATGCGGCGTGGCTCGACGAGGGCCGCATCAACCTGCGCGACCTGCCCGAGCGCGAGCACATCGTGCACACCCCCGCCTCGGTCACCCGTCGCCAGCGCACCTTCGGCTACACCGAGGAGGAGGTGCGCATCCTTCTCACGCCGATGGCGAAGAACGCCGCCGAGCCCCTCGGCGCGATGGGTTCCGACACCCCGATCGCCGTGCTGAGCCAGCGCCCGCGCCTGCTGTTCGACTACTTCACGCAGCAGTTCGCCCAGGTGACGAACCCGCCGCTGGACTCCATCCGCGAAGAGGTCGTCACGAGCCTGCGCCTCGGCCTCGGCCCCGAGCGCAACCTGCTCGACGCCACGCCCGAGCACAGCCGCCAGATCATCCTCGACTTCCCGGTGATCGACAACGACGAGCTCGCGAAGATCCAGCACATCGACCCGTCGTCCGGCAGCCGCCTCACCACCACGGTGAAGGGCCTGTACCGGGTCGACGAGGGCCCCAAGGCGATGCAGAACCGCATCGCGGCGATGTGCGCCGAGGTCGACGAGGCGATCGAGGCCGGTGCGCAGTTCATCGTGCTCTCCGACCGCGACTCCAACAAAGACCTGGCGCCGGTTCCCTCCCTGCTGATGCTCGGCGGTGTGCACCATCACCTCATCCGCAAGCAGACGCGGATGAAGGTGGGCATCATCGTCGAGGCCGGCGACGTGCGCGAGGTGCACCACGTCGCGCTGCTGATCGGCTACGGCGCGAGCGCGGTGAACCCCTACCTCGCGATGGAGACGTGCGAGAACCTGGTGCGCTCCGGCGTCATCACCGGCGTCACGCCCGAGAAGGCCGTCAAGAACCTGATCAAGGCGCTCGGCAAGGGCGTGCTCAAGATCATGTCGAAGATGGGCATCTCGACGGTGTCGTCCTACGCCGGCGCGCAGACCTTCGAGGCCGTGGGGCTCGCCCCCGACTTCGTGAGCGAGTACTTCACCGGCACCTCGTCGAAGCTCGGCGGCGTCGGGATCGACGTGATCGCGGCCGAGAGTGCCGCCCGTCACGCCGCGGCCTATCCCGAAGACGGCGCCATCACCGTGCACGAGCCCCTGGCCGTGGGCGGCGAGTACCAGTGGCGCCGCGAGGGCCCGCCGCACCTGTTCAACCCCGACACGGTGTTCCGGCTGCAGCACGCGACCCGTGCGCGCCGGTACGACATCTTCCGCGAGTACACCCAGCTGGTCGACGACCAGGCCGAGAACCTGATGACGATGCGAGGGCTGTTCAAGCTGCGCACCGGCGTGCGCCCGGCGGTGCCGATCGACGAGGTCGAGTCGGTCGAGTCGATCGTCAAGCGCTTCTCGACGGGAGCGATGAGCTACGGATCGATCTCGAAAGAGGCCCACGAGACGCTCGCCATCGCGATGAACCGCCTGGGCGGCAAGTCGAACACGGGTGAGGGCGGCGAAGACGTCGACCGCCTGCTCGACCCCGAGCGGCGCAGCGCCATCAAGCAGGTCGCCTCCGGCCGGTTCGGCGTGACGAGCATGTACCTCACGCACGCCACTGACATCCAGATCAAGATGGCGCAGGGCGCGAAGCCCGGCGAGGGCGGCCAGCTGCCGCCCACGAAGGTGTATCCGTGGGTCGCCCGCACCCGGCACGCCACGGCCGGCGTCGGCCTCATCTCGCCGCCGCCGCACCACGACATCTACTCGATCGAAGACCTCAAGCAGCTCATCTTCGACGTCAAGCGCGCCAACCCCGAGGCCCGCGTGCACGTGAAGCTGGTGAGCCAGAACGGCATCGGCGCGGTCGCGGCCGGCGTCACCAAGGCCCTGGCCGATGTGGTGCTCGTCTCCGGCCACGACGGCGGTACCGGCGCCAGCCCGCTCAACTCGCTGAAGCACGCGGGAACGCCTTGGGAGATCGGCCTCGCCGAGACCCAGCAGACCCTGATGCTGAACGGGATGCGCGACCGCGTGGTCGTGCAGGTCGACGGTCAGATGAAGACCGGCCGCGACGTGATCGTCGGCGCTCTTCTCGGAGCCGAGGAATTCGGGTTCGCCACCGCTCCGCTCGTGGTGGAGGGCTGCATCCTGATGCGCGTCTGCCACCTCGACACCTGCCCGGTGGGCGTGGCCACGCAGAACCCCGAGCTGCGCGCCCGGTTCTCGGGCAAGCCCGAGTTCGTGGTGAACTTCTTCGAGTTCCTGGCCCAGGAGGTGCGCGAGTACCTCGCCGAGCTCGGCTTCCGCTCGATCGAGGAGATCGTCGGACGCAACGAGCTGCTCGACGTCAACGCGGCGATCGAGCACTTCAAGACGGACGGTCTCGACCTCGCGCCGATCCTCGTCGGCCCCGACTTCGCCGACGACGAGCCGCGCTCGAACGCCCGCGGCCAGGAGCACGAGCTCGAGAAGCACTTCGACGTGCGCCTGATCCACGAGGCCGTCTCCGCGCTCGACCACGGCGAGCCGGTGGCCATCACGCTGCCGATCCGCAACACCGAGCGTGCGGTCGGCACGATGCTCGGTCACGAGGTCACCAAGCGCCATGGCGAACAGGGCCTGCCCGACGGCACGATCCAGATCACGCTGCTCGGCTCGGCCGGTCAGTCGCTCGGCGCGTTCCTCCCCGGCGGCATCACGCTGCGCCTGGAGGGCGACTCCAACGACTACGTGGGCAAGGGCCTGTCCGGTGGGCAGATCATCCTGCGCCCCTCGCGCGAGTCGGTGTTCCCGGCCGAGCGCAACGTGATCGCCGGCAACGTGATCGGCTACGGGGCGACCCGCGGCAGCATGTTCCTGCGCGGCATCGTGGGGGAGCGGTTCCTGGTGCGCAACTCCGGCGCGACCGCGGTGGTGGAGGGCGTGGGCGACCACGCGCTCGAGTACATGACCGGTGGCCTCGCGCTGATCCTCGGATCGACCGGGCGCAACCTCGGCGCCGGCATGTCCGGCGGCACCGCCTACATCCACGACCTGCACCCCGAGCGGGTGAACGCCGACTCGCTCGGCTCCGGCGAGCTGCAGCTGCTGCCGCTCGGTGGCGCCGACATCGAGATCGTGCGCGACCTGCTGCAGCGTCACGAGGCCGAGACCGGATCGCCGCTGGCGGCCCGGATGCTCGCCGATTTCGACACGACCATCTCCGCCTTCACCAAGGTGCTGCCGCGTGACTACGCGGCGGTGCTCGCCACCCGGCAGACGGCGGTCGAAGAAGGACTCGATCCCGACGGCGACGTCGTCTGGGGACGTATTTTGGAGGTGACAGGTGGCTGATCCCAAGGGCTTCCTGAAGACGCAGGAGCGCGAGCTCCCGGCCCGCCGGCCGGTTTCCGTGCGGCTGATGGACTGGAAAGAGGTCTACGAGCAGGGCGACGCCGCGACGATCCGTCGTCAGGCCGGGCGCTGTATGGACTGCGGCATCCCGTTCTGCCACCACGGCTGCCCGCTCGGCAACCTGATCCCGGAGTGGAACGACCTCACCTGGCGCGACGAGGGCCGTCAGGCCATCGAGCGGCTGCACGCCACGAACAACTTCCCGGAGTTCACCGGGCGGCTGTGCCCGGCGCCCTGCGAGTCGTCGTGCGTGCTGGGCATCAACCAGCCCGCCGTGACGATCAAGCAGGTCGAGGTCTCGATCATCGATCAGGCCTTCGCCAACGGATGGGTGACCCCGCATCCGCCGGAGCGTCTCACCGGCAAGACCATCGCGGTCGTCGGATCGGGCCCCGCGGGCCTCGCCGCCGCCCAGCAGCTCACCCGGGCCGGCCACACGGTGGCGGTCTACGAGCGCGACGACCGCATCGGCGGCCTGCTGCGCTACGGCATCCCCGACTTCAAGATGGAGAAGAAGCACCTCGAGGGCCGTCTCACGCAGATGATGGCCGAGGGCACCCGCTTCCGCGCCGGCATCGAGATCGGCGTCGACATCACCTGGGACGACCTGCGCGCCCGCTACGACGCCGTGATCGTCTGCACCGGGGCCACCGTTCCGCGTGACCTGCCCATCCCGGGCCGCGACCTCGACGGCGTGCACTACGCCATGGAGTACCTCGTGCAGCAGAACAAGGTCGGCGCGGGCGACGACATCCTCGGCCAGATCGACGCCGAGGGCAAGCACGTGGTCGTGCTCGGCGGTGGCGACACCGGAGCCGACTGCATCGGCACCGCGCACCGTCAGGGTGCTCTCTCGGTCACCAACCTCGCCATCGGCAAGCAGCCGCCGGCCGAGCGGCCCGAGAACCAGCCCTGGCCGATGTTCCCGAACCTGTTCGAGGTCGCCAGTGCCCACGAAGAGGGCGGCGAGCGCAAGTTCCTGGCCTCCACGGTCGAGTTCCTCTCCAACGACCAGGGCGAGGTGCGCGCCATCCGCGTGGCCGAGACCGAATACCTCGACGGCCGCCGGGTTCCCAAGGCCGGCACCGAGCACGAGATCCCCGCCGACCTGGTGCTGCTGGCGCTCGGCTTCACGGGAGCGGAGTCGGACGAGATCTCGGGCCAGCTGGGCCCGCAGTTCGACGCCCGCGGCAACGTGGAGCGCGACGGCGACTACCAGAGCACCATCCCCGGCGTGTTCGTGGCCGGCGACGCGGGCCGCGGGCAGTCGCTGATCGTCTGGGCGATCGCCGAGGGCCGCGCGGCCGCTTCGGCCGTCGACCGCTACCTGGAAGGTAAGACGGAGCTGCCGTTCCCGGTCAAGCCGACCGACCGCGCCATCTCGGTCTGATAGCCTCCCAACCGAATTCATCCTGAACCTCCTCCCACCACCACCACACCATGCGCCTCGGCGCAGATTTCGGAGCAGTACACACTGATGAGACGCGCGAAGATCGTCGCAACACTCGGGCCGGCGACGTCGACCTACGAAACCATCCGGGCCATCATCGACGCGGGCGTCGACGTCGCGCGGATGAACCTCAGCCACGGCAGCTACGACGTGCACGAGGCCGTCTACCGCAACGTGCGCCAGGCGGCGGACGACTCCGGCCGCGCCGTGGCCGTGCTGGTCGACCTGCAGGGCCCGAAGATCCGGCTCGGCAAGTTCGAGAACGGCCCCTACGACCTCGCCGAGGGTGACATCTTCAAGATCACCATCGACGATATCATCGGCAACAAGGAGATCTCCTCCACCACCTACAAGGGCCTGCCCGACGACGTCGCTCCTGGCGACCCGCTGCTGATCGACGACGGCAAGGTGGGGCTCCGCGTGCTGGAGACCGACGGCACCGTCGTCACGACGCGCGTCGAGGTCCCCGGTGCGGTGTCGAACAACAAGGGCATCAACC
>NZ_JAHFUW010000052.1 GCF_023264855.1 Herbiconiux sp.
GCCGCGCGTCAGCGGGTGACGGCCAGCGCCTGGCGGCCCGAGGTGCGTGCGCCGACCGCGGCGGCGAGCAGCACGGTGTGCCGGCGCGTGAACAGGCGGGGGAGTGCGGTGGCCGCGGCGTTGAGCCGCCCCGACTGCACGCTCGGCCGCCGGCCGCCGCGGTCGAGAACGCGCATCGCCGTCTGCACGACCTGCTCCGGGCTCTGGTGCGGCCCGTTGTACGAGCCGCCGGCGAGGTCGTCGAAGAATTCGGTGCGGGTGAGCCCCGGAGCGAGCGAGAGCACCCGGAGGCCGGTGCCGCGCGACTCGGCCCAGAGGGCCTCCGTGAAGCTCAGCACGAACGCCTTGCAGGCCGCGTACACCGCCATGCCGGGGTTCGGCGTGTAGGCGGCGAGGCTGGCCACGTTCACCAGGATGCCCGATCCGGCGGCCCGCAGCGGTTCGATGAACGCGCGGCTGAGGTCGACCAGGTTGGCCACGTCGACCATGATCTCCTCGGCCAGGCGTTCGGGATCCTCCTCGTGGAACGGCCCGTCGGTGCCGAAGCCGGCGTTGTTCACGAGCCCGGTGACGGCGATGCCGCGGTGCTCCAGCTCGGCGGCGAGCGTGCGGCCCGCAGCGGAAACGCTCAGATCGAGCGCGATCGGGGTGGCGCGGATGCCGTGTGCCCTCTCGAGCTCGTCGGCCAGCGACTCGAGACGGTCGAGTCGGCGCGCCACGAGCACGAGGTGGGAGCCGCGCCGGGCGAGCTCACGGGCGAAGGCCGCCCCGATGCCCGAGCTGGCTCCGGTGACGATGGTGGTCTGCTGGCTGAAGTCGATTCGCGTCATGACTGCACTATACGCACGCGCTTGCACCAAGTGCAACAAACTTCGTCGAGTGCGAATTCACGATACGCTTGCGGGGTGAGCAGTCTCCCCAGCCTCCGCGAGCGCACGAGGCGTGCGGTGCACGCCGAGATCACCCGCACCGCCATGGCGCTGTTCGTCGCGAACGGATTCGACGCCACGACGGTCGATCAGATCGCCGCCGCGGCGGGCATCTCCCGCCGGTCGTTCTTCCACTACTTCGGCAGCAAAGAGGACGTCGTGCTGGGCGACACGGATGCGCTCGGCGAGACCGTGCGGGCGGCCCTGGAGGCGCGGCCCGCCGATGAATCGGCGTGGCAGGCGATCCGCGCGGCCTTCCTCGTGCTGGCCGAGTCGCAGGGCGATCTCACCGAGCAACTCGCCGTCGCGCACCTGTACCACGACGCCCCGTCGCTACGCGCCCGGCACCTGGAGAAGAACCTGCGCTGGCAGGAACTGCTCGCCCCCGACATCCAGCGGCGGCTCGGCGCGCCCGCCGGTGCGGCGCCCGATCCGCGCGCCAGGGCCTTCGTGGCCGCCGCGCTGGCCTGCCTCGACGCCGCGGTCGACGCCTGGCAGGAGTCGGGAGGCGCGGCCGATCCGGCCGAGCTGTTCGATCAGGCGGTGGCCGCGCTCCGTGCCTGACGGCTCGGGCGGTTCAGGGCTGAGGGCGACTCAGCGGCGCGGAGCCGAGCCGGCCTTCGTGCGCAGCCGGATCAGCCGCGAGGGGCCGTTCTCGTCGAGCTCGGCGATGTCGTCGCGCGAGCTCAGGAAGTCGGTGAACGAGCGGTAACCGAGCGGCTTCTCGTTGAACGACGGATCCATCCGGCGCATCTGGTTCTTCACCGTGCCGGTGTTCAGCCACTCGTCGGCGTCGCCCTTGGCGTGGCCGATCTGCAGCGCCCGCTTGAGCAGTTCGGTGGCGACCGTCTGCGGGTCGATGTCCTCGGCGGGCTCGGGCTCGTCGAACGCGATGTCGTCGGTGTGCGAGAACGTGGGAATGGTGACCCGGCGCGAGCGGGTGGTCTTGGGTGCGGCGGCGGGCGCCTCGTCGGCGGCCGACTCGGCGGGAGCGGTCGCGGGGGCCTCGGGTGCGGCGGCGGCTGCGGCATCCGTCGACTCGGTGGAGGCGGCTCCGGAGCCCGCACTGCTCTTGCGGCGCGATCCCGTCTTCTTCGCGGGCGCGGCGGAGGATGCGGCCGCAGGCGCGGCGGCGACCGGGGCGATCTTCTCGATGCCCGGCAGCGAGTCGTAGTCCTCGAACTCGTCGCAGGCCGCGGCGAGCGAGGTGCTGGTGGAGCCGGCCACGCCGATCCCCACCACGAAGCGGCCGAGGCGCTTGGCCTTCTGGGCCAGCGCGATGTAGTCGGAGTCGCCCGCCACGATGATGACGTGCGTGAGGTCGGGCAGCCGGAACAGGTCTTCCACCACGTCGACGGCCAGGCGGATGTCGGCGCCGTTCTTGGTGCCGCGGGTGGTGGTGGTGAACAGCTGCGTGAGGTCGACGGCGCGCGACATCAGCTGGCGCTGGTAGCTAGCGTTCACGGGCACCGACCAGTCGGCGTAGGCGCGGTTCACCACGATGGTGCCGAACGAGGCGGCGAAGTCGATCACGGCGTTGAAGTCGACCGTGGCGGCCGCGAGCCGGGCGGCGATCTCGGGGTCGGCATCCGGAGCGTTCTTCTCGAAGTCACGGATGCCGTCGCGCTGGAAGGCGTTGCGGCCGTGCAGCTGCTGGTAGCGCGAGATGACGATGTTGTCGAAGTCGATGTAGAGCCCGACGCGGGAATCGGTGGGTTCGTTCGGTTCGGTCATGGAGAGCTCCTCAGCTGTCGGCGGAAGACTCGGGGGTGCGATCCGTGCTCCCAGTCTCCCGTGACGCCCGCATCGGAGCAACTCGGGGCGGCGTCAGCCGATCAGGGACTGGGTTCCGAGCACGATCGCCAGGGCGAGGCGGTCGGCGTCGGCGGTGCCGGGTTCGGCGGTGTAGACCATCAGGCGCAGGTCGTCGGCGGCCACCACGAGGGTGTCGCAGTCCAGCGCGATGTCGCCGACCAGCGGATGGGCGATCACCTTGTGCCGGGCGGGGTCGGGAGCCGGATCCGCCGCGGCGGTCTCCCACAGCCGGGTGAAGAGCGGGCTCTGCGCGGCGAGCTCGGCCACGAGGCGGGCGACTCCGCGATCGGCCGGATAGCGGGCGGCCGTCATCCGCAGTCCGCCCACGAGGCGGGCCTGCAGCTCGGTGCGCCACGTAGGCTGGAGTGTCGGCCCGACGGCCGGCGACCCGCGACCCGAGGACATCCGTGAGCCTGATCCGCCTGAACGACGTGAGCATCGAATTCGACGGGCGGCCGGTGCTGCGCGAGGCGTTCCTCAAGCTGCGGGCGGGTGACCGGATCGGGCTGATCGGCAAGAACGGCACCGGCAAGTCGACCTTCCTCGAGCTGGTGCTCGGGCGGCAGGAGCCCACCAGTGGCACCGTCGACGTCACGCTCGGCACCACGATCGGCTACTTCTCGCAGTTCTCCGAGCTCGACGGCGACCTCAGCATCCGGGCCATCCTGAGCGGTCACTTCGCCGCGGTGCACGAGACGCAGGCGCGGCTGGACGCGATCGGCGAGCTGCTGGCCACGCCGATGGACGACGACACCATGACAGCGCTGCTCACCGAACAGGGCGAGCTCTTCGAGAAGATGGACGCGATCGACGGCTGGTCATTCGAGAACACGATCGACACCGTTCTCACCAGCCTCGGCTTCGATGAGGCCCGGCGCGAGCTGCCCGTCGACCGGCTGTCGGGCGGCTGGCGCAACAGGGCGGCGCTCGCCCGCATCCTGGTGCAATCGCCCGACGTGCTGCTGCTGGACGAGCCCACGAACTTCCTCGACCTGGACGGCGTGCGCTGGATCGAGAACTGGCTCGGCCGCTACCAGGGAGCGGTGCTGGTGGTGTCGCACGACCGGCAGTTCCTCGACGGTGTGGTGACGCGCATCGTGGAGATCGAGAACTACCGCCTGCAGGAGTACGAGGGCGACTACTCGGCCTACGTGCACGCGAAGCAGTCGCGCCTGAAGATGCTCGAGCGGCAGTTCGCGCACGAGGAGGAGCTGCTGGCCTACGAGCAGGCCGCCGCCACCGCCCGCCGCGAGGCCGCCCGCAACCCCGCCAACGCGGTGGCCCGCCGGCTCGCCGACATCAAGAAGCGGCAGGCGCCGCGCCCGATCGACCAGATCATCACCGACATCTACGGCGGCCTGCGGGTGAGCAACGACCTGCTCGAGGTCGTCAAGCTCACCAAGTCGTTCGACGGCGGCGAGCCCCTGTTCGAAGACCTCACCTTCAGCCTGCACCGCGGTGACCGGGTGGCGGTGCTCGGCTCGAACGGCTCCGGCAAGTCGACGCTGCTCGACGTGCTCACCGGCGAGACCGAGGCGGATGCCGGCCAGGTGCGCTGGGCGAAGGGCGTGCGCTTCGTGTCGTACAACCGGGTCTATGCCGAACTCGACCTCACCGACTCCGTGGGGCACGCCGTGAACGCCTACCCTGATTCGCTCGCGTTCAGCGCCACCAAGAAGAGCGTCGGCCGCTTCCTCTCGATGCTGCAGTTCTCGGATGCCGACCTGCAGCAGAAGATCGGCACCCTCTCCGGCGGCCAGCGGGCGCGCGTCGCCATCGCGCAGTGCCTGCTCTCGGGTGCGGGCGTGATCGTGCTCGACGAGCCAACCAACCACCTCGACATCACGAGCACGCAGGTGATGGAGCGCGCCCTCGTGCACTTCCCGGGTGCGGTGCTCGTGGTCTCGCACGACCGCTTCTTCGTCGACAAGCTCGCCGACCGCCTCCTCGTCTTCGGCGACACCCCGCAGGTGCAGGAGCGCGCCGCCTCCGGCGCCCTCTAGCGGGCGGGTGACCTCAGCCGCGAGAGCGCGCTTGCGCTGCCTGGCGGGTGGTGCCCAGCGTGAGACCGATCATGGCCTCCCCGATGCGCCGCAGCTCGCGCGGATCGACCGCCATGCTCACGATGCCGCGGCCGCGGTGTCGTGGGACGGATCGGGAGGGACACGGTGGCGTCAGAAGGGGGCGACGCCGGATCGGTCGATGAAGGTGCCGGTGGGGCCCTCGCCGCCACGGGTGGCCAACTCGACCACGGCATCCGTGCCCTCGGTGACCGTCTGCGGGCCGCTGTTGCCGTTGAACTCGGTGGCCGTGTAGCCGGGGTCGGCCGCATTGACGCGGAACTCCGGGAAGGCCTTCGCGTACTGCACCGTGAGCATCGTCACCGCCGCCTTCGAGGACTGGTAGAGCGGGGCCACGATCGTGGATTCCACGCGCGAGGGGTCGAGCACGGCGGCGAACGAGCCCATGCCGCTGGTGACGTTCACGATCGTGGGCGCGCTCGAGGCGCGCAGCAGGGGTGCGAACGCGGTGGTCATGCGCACGATGCTGACGACGTTCGTGTCGTAGACCGCGAGGGCGTCGGATGCGGTGAGCTCGCCGGCGGGGGAGTGCGAACCAGGGATGCCGGCGTTGTTGACCAGCACGTCGAGGCCGCCCGCGGCGGCGATCGTGGCGGCGGCCGCGGCGACGGAGGCGTCGTCGGTCACGTCGAGCGGGACGAAGCGGGCGCCGAGGGCCTCGGCGGCCTCGCGTCCGCGGGTCTCGTCGCGGGCGCCGATCCACACGGTGTGGCCGGCCTCGATCAGGCGGCGGGCGGTCTCGCGGCCGAGGCCGCGGTTGCCGCCGGAGATCAGGGTGACGGTGGGGGCGGAGGAGGATTCGGTGGGGGTGTCGATGCTTGTCATGCTCCGAGTCTGCGGCGGCGGCATCCGTTCGCCCTGGCCCGGCTCGGCATACGGACTGCCAGTACCACCCCGGATGCCGCCCACGCTGGCAGACTGGCGGCATGACGGGCAGGCCGACGGATGCGCACAGCGCCCAGCGGGCGAGCGCACAGGGCACGCCGAGTGAGCAGGCCACGCCGAGCGCGCCGGCCACGCCGAGCGCCCCGGGCGACCTCGGCGCCTCGCTCCGGGCCTGGCGCGACCGCCTCTCGCCGCACGACGTGGGCTACCCGGCCGGAGACGCGCGCCGGGCCGCCGGGCTCCGCCGCGAAGAGCTCGCGGCGCTCGCAGGCCTCAGCGTCGACTACATCGTGCGACTCGAGCAGGGCCGAGCCCGTCACCCCTCGGCGCAGGTGGCCGCCTCGCTCGCCCGGGCGCTGCAGCTCAGCGACACCGAGCGCGACCACCTCTTCGTGGTCGCCGGCCTCCTGCCGCCGTCCTCCGGCGAGGTGCCCGCGCACATCCCGCCCGGCGTGCAGCGCCTGGTGACCCGGCTGGGCGAGATCCCGGTGGCGGTGTTCACCGCATCCTGGGACCTGCTCAGCTGGAGCCCGCTCTGGGCGGCACTGCTCGGCGAACCCCGCCGGCCGGCTTCGGGTCGCCCCAACCTCATCCGCTCTCTCTTCACCGGAACCTCGCTCGGCGAAGGCTCCGGAGAGCGGATCGTGCGCCGCTCGGGCAGCGTCGACGCGTTCGGTGCCTCGCTCGTGGCCGATCTGCGGCGCGTGCACGGCCGGTACCCCGACGATCGCGGCGTGAACGCCCTCGTCGCCGAGCTCGTGCAGAGCAGCGCCGACTTCCGGGAGCTCTGGAACAGCGGTGCGGTCGGCGAGCACCAGTCCGAGCGCAAGGTCGTGCACAACGACGTGGTCGGCGAGCTCGAACTCGACTGCGACGTGTTCACCGCGGCCGGCAGCGAACTGCGCATCGTGGCCTACACGGCGCCCGCCGGCTCCGAGGCCGCGAGCAAGCTCGACTTCCTGCGTGTGTCCGCCGTCGCTACAGTGAGGCCATGAGCATCGGATCCCGTCACGTCCGCTCCCTGCGCGACGCGCCCGCCCAGCATTCCAGTGAACTCGGCAGCATCCAGCGCCTCACCAAAGAGTTCTTTCCGCTCCTGAACCGCATCTCCATCAAGCGCCTCGTGCTCGAGCCCGGTACCATCCGCGAGCCGCACTGGCACGCCAACGCCGACGAGCTGACGTACTGCCTGTCGGGGTCGGTGATCGTCTCGACCCTCGACGACGCCGATGTCTTCGCCACCTTCACGGTCTCGGCCGGCGAGATGTTCCACGTGCTGAGCGGCGCCGTGCACCACATCGAGAACGTCGGCGACTCGACCGCGGAGCTGATCGTGGTGTTCTCGCACGAGAGTCCCGAAGACTTCTCGCTGCACGCCGCCTTCGGTGCGATGAGCGACGCGGTGCTCGGCAACACCTACGACCTGCCCGCATCGGCGTTCGCCGCCGTGCCGCGCGACACGAGCCCGGCCGACCTCGTGCGGGGCGCCGGCGACGCCGAGATCCCGCTCGCCGCCCGGTACCCCGATCCGCACCGCTTCGACGTCGAGGGTCAGAATCCGCCGCTCTCCTATGAATACGGATCGGCGCGGCTGGCCCGGCAGCAGTTCTGGCCCGCCCTCCGCCACCTCTCGATGTACTCGCTGCGGATCGCCGACGACGGCATGCGCGAGCCGCACTGGCACCCCGAGACCGCCGAACTCGGCTACGTGCACCAGGGCGCGGCGCGAATGTCCGTTCTCGACCCCGACGGATCGGTCGACACCTACGTGCTCGGCCCGGGCGACGTGTACTTCATCCCGCGCGCGTATCCGCATCAGATCGAGGTCGTGGGCGACGAGGACATCCACTTCCTGGTGTTCTTCGACCAGCCGACGCCCGGCGACATCGGTTACCGCGCCACGGCCTCGGCGTTCTCCCGCCGTGTGCTCGCGGCCACCTTCGGGGTCGACGACGCGACGCTGCCGGTGTTCCCGGTCACGCCCGTCGATCCGCTCATGGTGCGCCGGAGCAACCCCGTCGACCCGGTCGACCCCGCCGTTCCGCCCGGTGCGGTCGATTCTTCCGCCTGAGGCATCCCGTTTAGGGTGGTCTGATGCCCGAAATCAGGACAGACCACCGTACCGACGAGCAGAGCACCACCGAAGACATCGAAGACCGCATGGCTGACGGCATCCGCGACCCGGAATCCGGCACGGCCGCGCATCCGGAACCCGCGAATTCCGCACCCGCGCATCCGAGACCCGGCAGCCGCGTGGCGCCGTGGGTGTTCTGGCCGGCGGTGTCGATCGTTCTGCTGGTGAGCGGTTTCGCGGTGCTCTTCCCCGAGGCCGCCGAGGTGTTCTTCGGAGCCATCCAGTCGGGCATCATCAGCACCTTCAACTGGTACTACGTGCTGATCGCGGCGTTCTTCGTGGCGTTCGCGCTGTTCCTCGGTTTCAGCCGTTTCGGCGACATCAAGCTCGGCAGAGACGACGACGAGCCCGAATTCTCGATCGGTGCCTGGTTCTCGCTGCTGTTCGCGGCCGGGATGGGCATCGGCCTGGTGTTCTACGGCGTGAGCGAGCCGCTCAGTCACTACGTCAGCCCGCGTCCCGGCGTCACGGGAACGGATGCTCAACTCGCCCAATCGGCACTCACCCAGACCTACCTGCACTGGGGAGTGCACGCCTGGGCGATCTACGTGGTGGTGGGGCTCGCGCTCGCCTACGCCATCCACCGCCGGCGCCGGCCGATCTCCATCCGCTGGGCGCTCGAGCCGCTGCTCGGCAAGCGCGTGCACGGCGCCTGGGGCAACACGATCGACACGATCGCGCTCGCCGGCACCATCTTCGGCGTGGCCACCTCGCTCGGTCTCGGGGTGCTGCAGATCGGTGCCGGACTTCAGGCCACCGGGCTGCCCGAGCCGACCACGCTGGTGAACATCGCGATCATCGGCGTGATCGTGGTGTTCGTTCTGTTCTCGGTGCTCTCCGGCGTCGCGCGAGGCATGAAGTGGCTCTCCACATTCAACCTGCTGCTGGCCGCCGCGCTGCTGGTGTTCGTGCTGGTCGTGGGGCAGAGCGAGTATCTGCTGCGCGAGTGGGTGCAGTCGATCGGCGCCTACATCCAGAACTTCGTGGGGCTGAGCTTCACGGTCAGCGCCTTCCAGGGGGCCGAGGGCGAGGCCTGGCAGGCATCCTGGACCTCGTTCTACTGGGGCTGGTGGATCTCGTGGGCCCCCTTCGTCGGCGTCTTCATCGCGCGGGTGAGCAAGGGGCGCACGGTGCGCCAGTTCGTGATGGGCGTGCTGATCGTGCCGACCCTGGTGGGCATCCTGTGGTTCGCCGTGCTCGGCGGATCGGCGCTGTTCACCGAGCTGCAGACCCCGGGGAGCATGCTGCGGCCCGACGGCACCGTCGATCAGCAAGGGGCGTTGTTCACCCTGTTCGCGAACCTGCCGGCCACGCCGGTGCTGACGGTGGGGGCGATCGTGCTGATCGCAATCTTCTTCATCACCTCGGCCGATTCGGGCGCGCTCGTGATGGGCATGATCGCAACCGGCGGTTCGCCCGAACCCGCCCGCTGGGTACGCGTCTTCTTCACGCTCGCCACGGCCGTGCTCGCGATCGCGCTGCTGGTGGCCGGCGGTCTCACGGCGCTGCAGACGGCGGCGACCATCATCGCGTTCCCCTTCAGCATCGTGATGCTGCTGATGTGCTGGTCGACGGTGATCGCGTTCCAACGCGAGCGCCGGCTCTACGACCGCGCCCGGCGAGCGCAGTTCGTCGCCGAGGTGGGGGAGCGGTACGGCCTGGAGGTGGAAGAGCCGAACGAGAGCGGACTGCGGCCCTCGGGCTGGTTCCGCCGGCGCCGGCGGTAGGCGGACCCGGCGGGCTTCCCGATCAGAAGAGAGTGGTCTCGGTGGAGGCGTGGGCGGTGGACTGCGTCTCGGACGGGCCGGTCTTCGGCGCGTCGACGGATGCCGCGGCTCCCGGGTATCCCGGACCCGCGTCGGGCGCGCGCCCCTTCTGGTAGGCCTCGGCGGCGCCCCGGGCACGGGCATCCGCGGCCTCGTTGAGCTCGTGGCCGACGTGCCCCTTCACCCACTCGAAGGTGTAGCGGCGGCCCTTGATCGCCTCGTCGATCTCCTTGATGAGGTCGAGGTTCATCACCGGTTTGCCGTCGCCCTTGCGCCAGCCCTTGCGCTTCCAACCCGGCATCCACTTGGTCACCGTGTTGATCACGTACTGGCTGTCGCAGAGGATGTGCAGGTCGTCGTCGACGTGCGCGGTGGCCCGGAACAGCTCGAGCACCGCCTTCAGCTCGCCCATGTTGTTGGTGCCATGCGGCCACCCCCCGGCGCCCCAGGTGCGGTCGTCGATGTACCAGGCCCAGCCTGCCGGTCCGGGGTTGCCGAGTGCGGAGCCGTCGGCGGAAGCGGTGATGGTCACCGTTCCACAGTAGCCGCCCGCAGGTTCCCTCGATACTGAGAATATGTCATCATAAGATAGACATACCCTCACCTTTGGAGCCCACCATGCATTCGATGCCGCCTCGTCTTCGCCTAGCCGCTGTCGCTGCGGCGCTGGCCGCCACACTGTCCGCTCTGCTCGTGCCGACAGCCGCCTCGGCAGCGCCGATGGTGCAGGCCGACAGCTACTCCCTCGGGGCGGCGGAGCCGTTCACGCCTGCGGCGGGGGCGGGCATCCTCGCCAACGACGTCGAGGTCGACATTCCCGGGCGGTTCATCTCCATTTCGACACGGCCGATGCATGGCAAGCTCACGCTTCCCGACAATTCGGGGGCATTCACCTACACGCCGGATCTCGGCTTCGTGGGTGCCGACAGGTTCGTCTATTGCGTAAGTCTCGGTGCCGCCTGTGTCACCAACGAGGCGACGGTCACGCTCGATGTCGTTGCGCACGTCGTACGAATCGGAGCGGCGGATCGCTTCGCCGAGTCGGCCGCCATCTCGGCCTCACGATTCGCAGCCGGAGTCGCGGTGGCTTATGTCGCATCTGGTCAGGTCTTTCCCGACGCGCTCTCCGCTGGGCCGGCAGCCGGGGCGATCGGCAGCCCCGTGCTCCTCGTGACGAAGGACGCGATCCCGGACTCGATCCAGCAAGAACTCGCCCGCCTGGCTCCCAAGAAGATCATTGTTCTCGGCGGGGTCAACACGATCAGCGTGAGTGTGCAGAATGAACTGCGGGCTCTTACGGGCGCGGTGACGCGTTACGACGGCGCGGACCGGTACGAGGTCTCTGCAAAGATTTCGGCCAACACCTTCCGGCCAGGCCTCCCCGCGGTCTACATCGCGTCGGGCGAGGTATTCCCCGATGCGCTGTCGGCTTCCGCGGCCGCTGGCCTGAACCGCGGACCGGTCCTTCTGGTGAGCAAAGACGCCGTTCCCCAGGTGATCGCCGACGAGGTGGGGCGTCTGAAGCCCGTAAGGATTGTCGTGCTCGGCGGTGTCAACACGGTTTCCGACGCGGTGGTTGCACGGTTGGATGTGATCGCTCCCGCAACGCGCACCACAGGCGCTGACCGATACGAGGTGTCGGCCAACACCGCCGCCGGCGCGTTCATCTTCCCGAAGGGTGTGGTGTTCATCGCATCCGGAGAGGTATTCCCGGACGCGCTGTCGGGTTCGCCCGCCGCCATCACCCGGGCGGCACCTGTGCTGCTGGTCTCGAAGAACTCGATTCCGGCGTCGGTCGAGGCGCAGCTCGCCCGGTTGACTCCCGGCCGCATCGTGGTGCTCGGCGGGCCGAACTCGATCTCGACGCAGGTCGAGGCGCAATTGGCCACGTACCTAGCGAAGTAGCGAGGTAAGACGATGCGTGATCCGCCCCGCCTGTCCCGCGGCGGGGCCGATCACGATCTCGACAGGAGCCCGCGGTCGAGGCGGTCGTGGGAGCATGGAGGCATGAGCGAGACACGGGCACTGCACATCACCGGCGACGCCGAGGCCGACGAACTGCTCTCGAGCGATCCGCTCGCGCTGCTGATCGGGATGCTGCTCGACCAGCAGGTGGCGATGGAGACCGCGTTCGAAGGGCCGAAGAAGATCCGCGACCGGATCACCGGCGACTTCGACGCGAAGACGCTCGCGGCCTACGACCCCGACGCGCTGGTGGAGGTGTTCCGGCAGACGCCCGCCGTGCACCGGTACCCCGGCTCGATGGCCGGCCGGGTGCAGACGCTCTGCGCCGCCTTGGTCGACGACTGGGCCGGCAAGGCCGATACCATCTGGACGGAGGGCGACCCTGACGCACTCACCCTCCGCAAGCGCCTCGAAGCGCTGCCGGGCTTCGGCAAGCAGAAGGCCGCCATCTTCCTGGCCCTGCTCGGCAAGCAGTACGGCGTGACGCCCGAAGGATGGCGGGCCGCCGCCGGTCACTACGGAGACGAGGGCTCGTACCGCTCCGTGGCCGACATCGTCGACCCGGCCTCGCTCGACCGCGTGCGGGAGACCAAGCGCGCCGCCAAAGCCGCCGCCAAAGCGGGCTGAAGCCGCGCGAAGAGCGGCAGCGTGAGACCGCACAGCGGCCCGATCGCCAGCGCGAACACCACGGTGCCCACGCCCACGTTCCCACCGAGCAGCCAGCCCACCAGCAGCACGCTGCCCTCGACGCTCATCCGCGCGATCCAGATCGGCCAGCCGAGCCGGGAATGGATGCCCGTCATCAGTCCGTCGCGCGGTCCGGGTCCCAGCCGCGCACCGATGTAGAGCCCGCTCGCCAGCGCGAGGAGCAGCAGTCCGGCGGCGAAGTACGCGATCTGCAGCCAGAGCACCGTGGGAGAGGGCAGCAGCCACAGCCCCAGTTCGATCGAGCTGCCCACCAGCAGCACGTTCAGCAGGGTACCGGCGCCCGGCCGCTGCCGGAGCGGGATCCAGAGCAGCAGCACCGCGAGCCCGATCAGGTTCGTCAGCCAGCCGATCCCCATGCCGGTCACGCCGGCGAGGCCCTGCGCGAACACCGTCCAGGGATCGACGCCGACCGCCGCGCGGATCATCAGCGCATCCGCGACCCCGTAGAGCACAAGGCCGACCACGAGTTGTAGGAGCCGGGTGGCAAGAAGGAGGCGGCGCATGACTCAATCCAATTCTCAAAGTGGCCATACCTCAAGTAGCCAATATTGAGACTGTGGCTCCGGATGCCGCTACAGTGGCTCCATGGTCGACGCACGTATCGGTACCCGCGCTCTGCTCTCCCTGCTCGGCGACTGGCGGCAGACCGCCTCCGGTCCCTCCTACCTGGCGCTCTTCGACCGCATCCGGCTGCTCGTGCTCGACGGGCGCATCCCCACCGACACGCGCCTGCCGGCCGAGCGCGACCTCGCGCAGGCCCTCGGTGTGAGCCGCACGATGGTGTCGGCCGCGTACCGCGAACTGCGCGACGCCGGCTACACGCACAGCGTGCGCGGCAGCGGCAGTGTCACCCGGTTGCCCGGCCGCGCGCCAGTCAGTGGTCAAGACCCGGCGGGCGAGTTCATCGACTTCAGCAAGGCCACCTCGCCGGCCTACCCGGGCCTCTACGCCGCCACGCAGCGCGTGATGGACGACTACGCCGTTGAACTCGGCGGCTCGGGCATCGACCCGTTCGGATCGATGACCCTGCGCGAGGCGGTGGCCGCCCGCTACACCGAGCGGGGTCTGCCCACCTCGGTGGAGCAGGTCATGATCACCATCGGCGCGCAGCACGCCATCTCGCTGCTGGCGCGCACCCTGCTGGCCCGCGGCGACCGCGCCGTGGTGGAGCTGCCGAGCTACCCCCACGCCTACGAAGCCCTGCGGTCGGCGGGCGCTCGGCTGGTGCCGGTCGCCGTCACGGCGCGCGGCGACGGTCAGAGCGACGGCGGCAGCGGCGATGGCGGCGGCGGCAGCGGGGCTCACGGCTGGGACGCCACCGGCCTCGAGCAGGCCTTCGCCCGCACCAGCCCCACGCTGGCGTATCTCATGCCGGACTTCCACAACCCCACCGGCGAGTCCATGCCGGCGGCCCTGCGCGAACGAGCGCTCGCGGCAGCCGCGCGACAGGGCTCGCTCGTGCTCGCCGACGAGACCACAAGCGAGCTGAACATCGACCGCCCCGAGAGCTTTCTGCCGCTCGCCGCCTACGGTGACGCCGCCACGGCCGATTCGGCGGTGCTGATCGGCTCCGTGGGCAAGACCGTCTGGGCCGGCATGCGGGTGGGCTGGATCCGGGCGACCCCGGCGATCATCCGCAAGCTCGCCGGCGCACGGTTCTCGGGTGACCTGGGCACTCCGGTGCTCGAGCAGCTGATCGTGGCCGAGCTGCTGCGCGATTTCGAGCCGGTGCTCGCACTGCGTTCCGAGCAGCTGCGGGCGAGCCGCGAGATCCTCGTGCGCACCCTCCGCGACACGATTCCCGAGTGGCACGTGCCGGTGCCCGACGGGGGGCTGGCCAGCTGGGTGAACCTCGGCGCGGCAGTGAGCTCGCAGCTCGCGCTCGCGGCGCGCAGCCAGGGCCTGCTGCTGACCGCGGGACCGCGCTTCGGCATCGACGGAGCGTTCGAGCGCTTCATCCGCATTCCCATCAACCTGCCGCAGGGCGAACTCGAACGCGGCGTGGTCGCTCTGCGCGCCGCCTGGAACACGGTCTCGCGCGGTCCGATGGTCGCGCCATCCGACCTCTACGCCGACATGGTCTGACCGACCGGCCAGACCGGCCAGCCGACCACCGACCAGCCGACCGGCCCAGCAGGGTCTAACCGACGGGCGCGTCCTCCAGCACGTACAGCGTCACGTCGTCGATCACGATCTCGTCGAGCTCGCCCGCGTTCGAATCCAGGAACGCCTCCACCTCCGGCGTCTCGGGAAAACGCAGCGAATCCTTCACCGCCACGGCGACGATGTCGGGATCAGCCGCATCCACGGTCTGCCGCCCGTCGAGGTAGGGCAGGTACTCCCAGTCGGCCATCCCCGACACCAGAACCTCGCCCGAGTCGACATCCACCCCGAGCTCGTCCAGCGCGGGGAGTACGAGCGCCATACCCTCGGCGCGCTCGTTCGCGATGGCGACCGAGGTCCACACCGCGCAGACGACCCCGAGCGCGATGAGCAGCCCCGCCAGCACGCGCGTGAGCACGGTGGCGACGGATGAGCGCCGTCGCCCGAGCAGCACCGAGACCCCGATCCCGGCCAGCACGCACAGCAGCCACACCCACGCGTAGTAGTAGTGCGTGAGCGCGACGGTCGAGACGAACAGGTAGAACACCAGCAGCAGAGCGAGGGCCGCGCCGACGTACAGGGGCAGGGCGAGCCCGGGAGGCCGGCGGAAGAAGGCCGCCACGGTTCCGGTCACCAGCACCACGCTGGCCGCGATCCCCATGCCCTCCACCGAGAACAGCAGGTTGGCCCACCACGGCGGGAACGAGGTGGCCACGCCCGCCACCACCACGAGGTGCCCGGCCGCATTGTGCTCCGACTGCATCTGCAGCATGTACGAGATGGCCGAGCGGATGCCCATCGGCAGGTACGCGACAACGAACACCACCCCGAACACGGCCACGAAGACGACGGCGCCGAGGATGGTGTCCCGGATCCGATTCGCCAGCAGCGGGAGCAGCAGGATCGCCGGGATCATCACCGCCGTCGACACCTTCGAGGTGACCGAGAGCGCCATGGCGACGGCCGAGAGCACAAGCCACCACCACGAGCGTGTGCGGAACCACCGCCAGGCCGCCGCGAAGGCCGCGATCGCGAAGAACACCATGAACGGTTCGAGCAGCCCGAACCGGTCCAGCCGCACGCCGCTGCTCATCCCGTGCGGCAGCAGCATCCAGGCCCCGGCGGTGAACAGCGCACCCGGCCAGCCGATCTCGCGTCGCAGCCAGAAGTACAGGATGGCTCCGCCCAGGATCACGGTGCTCGCCGCCGCGATCCGCGGGCCGAGTTCCCCCTGGCCGAACACCAGCTGCGACAGGCCGATGACGTACTTCGCGACCGGCGGATGCTCGCGGTTCAGCGCGAAGTCGCCGTGCACGTAGGCCCAACCGGCGTCGCGGTAGATCGGCTCGTCGGCGTTGAGGTTGGCGGCGGCGAGGTTCCAGAACGACTGGTACAGACCCCACACCAGCACGGCCAGCCCGAGCCCGATCTCCAGTCCGCGCCGAGGAGTCGGAGCGGTGGGAGCGGAAGTCACGAGGGCCATGGTAATTCACCGGCCCGATCCGGATGCTGTCGTAGCCTTGCAGCATGGAATCCGAACCCGTGCGCCGCCGCATCATCGAGTGGGAAGACCCGCGCGACACCGCGAGGGTCTCGCCCGATGCCACCGGCCTCGAGCACCTGCAGGCCATGATCGACGGCGAGGTTCCGCCGCCGCCGATGGCCTCGCTGATGGGTATGAACCTCATCGCGGTCACCGAGGGCTCGGCCACCTTCACCTGCACGCCCGACGAGTTCCACTACAACACCGTCGGCACCGTGCACGGCGGCCTGGTGTGCACGCTGCTCGACTCGGCGGCCGGATGCGCGGCGCAGTCGGTGATGCCGGCCGGCCACCTGTACACCTCGATCGAGCTGAAGGTGAGCTACCTGCGCCCGCTCCGCCACGACTCCGGTGAGGTCACCTGCGTGGGCACGGTGCTGAAGTCGGGGCGCCGGGTGGTCTTCACCGAGGCCACGGTGACGGATGCCTCGGGGGCGCTGATCGCGACGGCCACGAGCTCCCTGCTGGTCATCCCGACCAGCTAGCGCCCGGAGTCAGACCTTCGCATCCTGCTTGGGGAACACGACCTTCTGCACGATGATGATCGCCGAGGCGGCGATCGGGATGGCCACCAGCGCGCCCAGCACGGAGCCGAGCGTTCCGCCGGCCACGGCCGCGATCACCACGATGGCGCCGGGCACGGCCACCGCGCGGTTCATGATGCGCGGGCTCAAGAAATACGCCTCGAGCTGCATGTACACGACGTAGTAGATGGCCGCGACGAGCGCGGTGATCGGCGAGGCGAACAGGCACACCAGGATGATGACGATCGACCCCGACAGCGTTCCGACCAGGGGGATCAGCGAGGCCAGGAACGCGATGAACGCGAGCAGCACGGGTGCCGGGGCCCCGATGATCGACAGGAAGATCACGCTGAGGATGCCGTTGATGGCCGCGAGTCCGATCTGCCCGACCACATACCGCCCGACGGCGCCCGTCACATCCTCGGTGAGCGAGGCGAAGGCGGGGCGCTTGTTGGCCGGCACGAAGCGGTAGGTGATCTTCTTCATGCTGCGCAGCGACGCGAGGAAGTACAGGGTCAGGATGAGCACGATCACGCCGCCCGTGGCCCCGCTGGCGATCCCGGTTCCGACGGCGAGCAGGCCGCCGCCGAGGGCGAGCAGGTTGTTCGGGTCCTGGAAGAACTTCGCGGCGTCCTGCACGGCGCTGTCGATGTCGACGAAGTTGCCGACGAGCCCCTGCAGGCCGGTCACGAAGTCGCTGTGGGTGACGTCGTCGACGATGTCGCTGAAGTTGTTGATGAAGTAGGAAGCCTGGTTCACCACGAGCGGGATGACGGCGAAGGCCAGCCCCACGAAGATCCCGATGACCGCGGCGAAGACGATCACGATGGCCAGCGGTCGCGGCATCCGCCGTTCCAGCCAGGAGACCAGCGGATCCAGGCCCAGCGCGAGGAAGAGGGCCACCCCGATGTAGATGAGCACGGTGCTCAGCTGGGTGACGATGCCACCGATCAGGATGGCGAGCAGCACGCCCAGACCGCCCACGAGGCCGATCCGGAAGGCGTTCACCCGTACGGATGGAGTGCTGTCGCTGCCGGCGACCTCGAGGTCTGATCCCGGCTGCAGTGCGGCCGATTGCGGCGAGGCCGACTTCTTCTTGAACACGAGCACACTCCTTGCTTTCCCGTGCGCGGTGCGCCACTGTGCTGGCAACCCTAGCCCGCTGCGCGAGAAGTCGCGCGGCATGCGTTAATGGACTCAATACACCTGCTGGAGGAAAACGCATGGGAAAGCTCTTGTACGGGGCCTCGAACATCGAGATCGAGTTCGACGACCGCACGCTCACGCACCTTCAGATCGTGATCGCGGCCAAACTGCGCCGTAAGGAGAGCTTCTTCTTCTCCTGGAAGGACGACCCGGCGATCGGCGACGGCCGCTCGAGCATCTGGCTCGATGCGTCCATCCCGCTGTACTTCAAGTTCGCCGGCGGGCGCGTGCCCGCGATCAACCGTGAGTGGCTGGACATCCTGACGGCGTCGTCCAACGGCAGCGGCGGGCTGCAGTTCACCGAAGAGCCCGGCAACGCGCACAACGGCAACGGCAACGGGAACGGCGGCAACGGTCACGGCGGAGCCTCCGGTCCCGCGACCGTGCGCTAGGAGCCGAGTTCGCCGCGCGAGCGGCATCCGCTCCTCTAGAGCGTGTTCTCCAGAGCGCGCTCGGCACTGTCGAGGTCGGTGAACGTGCCGAGATTGCGCCCGTTGCGGTTCGTGACCACGAAGCCGTGGGTTCGTTTCTGCGTGACGATTCCCAGCGGACGGGCCTCGTCGGAGGTGGCGACCCAGAGGCCGGGTTGGGCCTTCCGCCAGGCGATGGCGGGGGCCAGTGGTGCTTTCGTCATGGTTCTCCCTTGAACGCGACTCGAAAATCCTAGTTGCTCCCCCGGGGATGCGATAGTTAAGGTGCTGAGCGATCGTGCTCCGGCTGACAGGGGATTTCTCGTGCACTTTCTCGCCGTCCTGAGCATGAAGAACCGGGCGCTGATCGCCCTGGTCACCATCGTGGTGGCCGTGTTCGGCGGGCTCGCGCTCACGAACCTCAAGCAGGAGCTCATCCCCTCGATCGAGTTCCCGCAGCTCGCGGTGCTCACCACTTACCCGGGCGCTTCGCCCGAGGTGGTGAACGACGAGGTCTCGACGCCGATCGAGACCGCCATCCAGGGCGTCGAGGGGCTGGAGATCAGCTCGGCCACCTCGAGCACGAACCTCTCGATCATCTCGGCCACCTTCACCTACGGCACCGATCTGGCCACGGCCGAGCAGAAGATGGCCCAGGCCATCAACCGCATCAAGTTGACCTTGCCGGCGGATCTGGATCCGCAGGTCATCTCCGGCAGCATCAACGACCTGCCGATCATTTCGATCGCGGTCTCAGGCGAAGACGCCAAGACCCTCGCGCAGCAGCTCGACGTGGCCGCGGTGCCCGACCTCGAGGCGATCGACGGCGTGCGCGCCGCCTCGGTGCTCGGCCAGATCGGCCAGCGCGTCACCATCACACCCTCGCTCGAGAGCCTCGCGGCAACCGCGGTGAGCACCTCGCAGATCACGGATGCGGTCAAGAACAACGGGGTGCTGATCCCGGCCGGCACCCTCACCGAGGGCGGCCAGAGCTACGCGGTGCAGGCGGGCTCGAAGCTCACCTCCACCGACGACATCGCGGCCCTCCCTCTGCCCGCCGTGAACGCCGACGGTACGCCGGTGACGGTCGGTCAGGTGTCGACGGTCGCCATCGCCGACGATCCGGTGACCTCCATCTCGCGGGTGAACGGCCAGGACGCGCTGACGATCTCGGTCACCAAGGTGCCCTCGGCCAACACCGTCGAGGTGTCGAAAGACGTGCGCGCGCTGCTGCCGCAGCTCGAGAACGACCTGCCCGGCGCCACCTTCACGATCGTGTTCGACCAGGCCCCGTTCATTCAGGAGTCGATCGAGTCGCTGGCCACCGAGGGCCTGCTCGGGCTGTTCTTCGCGGTGCTCGTGGTGTTCGTCTTCCTGCTGTCGATCCGCTCGACGTTGGTGACGGCGATCTCGATCCCGACGTCGGTGCTGATCACCTTCATCGCCATGCAGGCCACGGGGTACACGCTCAACATCATCACGCTGGGCGCGCTCACGATCGCGATCGGGCGCGTGGTCGACGACTCCATCGTGGTGATCGAGAACATCAAGCGGCACCTCGCGGTGCTGGCGGGGTCGACCCTCGGGCCGAAGGAGGCGGGTGCGGCGCGGGCTTCGTTGATCGTGGATGCGGTGCGCGAGGTGGGTGGCGCCATCACGGCCTCGACCATCACCACCGTGGCGGTCTTCCTGCCGCTGGCGTTCGTGGGCGACACCACGGGCGAGCTGTTCCGGCCGTTCGCGCTCACCGTCACGATCGCGCTGCTCGCCTCGCTGCTGGTGGCCCTGACGATCGTGCCGGTGCTGGCCTACTGGTTCGTGCGCCCGCCGAAGGTGAAGGCGGGCGCGGCCGAGACCGGGACGGCCGTCGAGGAGTCCGCCGAGCATCCGCATGGATCGCATGCAGCACCCGTCGTCGACGACGTCGCCGCCGCCGCCGAGGCCGCGCCCACCCGCCGGGCGCGCACGCACCGCGTCGAGATCGAGGACGAGCCGACCACCGCGCTGCAGCGGCGCTACCTGCCGATCATCACCTGGACGCTCAAACACTCGGTCGTCACCATCCTGATCGCCGTGTTCGTGCTGCTCGGCACCCTCCCGCTCACGCTGCTGATGAAGACGAACTTCCTCGGCTCCAGCGGCCAGAACACCTTCACCGTCACGCAGACGGTGCCTGTCGGTTCCAGTCTCGACGCCCAGTCGGCGGCCGCCATGCAGGTCGAGACGGCGCTCGAGGGCGTCGACGGGATCCAGACGGTGCAGCTGACCATCGGATCGTCCGGCAGCTCGCTCCGGGACGCGTTCTCGGGCGGCGGCGACAGTGCCATCACCTACAACATCACCACCGACGAGGGCGTCGACCAGGATGCGCTGCAAGACGCCGTGCGCAAGACCGTCGAGGCGGTCCCGGATGTCGGCGAGGTGTCGGTGTCGGCGTCCTCCGGCTTCGGCGGCTCGTCCGACATCGCGATCGACGTCACCGCGACCTCGCAGAGCGACCTCGCGACGGCCGCGCAGTCGGTGCTCACGAGCATGCAGGGACTGGATGCCGTCAAGCAGGCCTCGAGCAACCTGAGCGATTCGCGCCCGTACGTGCAGGTGGCGGTCGACCGCACCAAGGCCGCGCAGGCCGGCCTCAGCGAAGTCGCCGTCGGCGGGATCGTCTCGCAGGCGATGCAACCCACCACCGTGAGCACGATCGTGATCGACGACAAGAACTACACGATCTACCTCGACGCGGCCGATCCGCCCACCTCGCAGGAGGCGCTCGCCGCGCTGCAGATCCCGACCATCGCCGGTCCCGCGCGGCTCGACTCGCTGGCCACGGTCGCCGTGGTCGACGGCCCCGCCACGATCACCACCGTGAAGGGCGTGCGCACGGCGACCGTGTCGGTCACGCCCAACAGCGAAGACCTCGGCACGGCGAGCTCCGAGGTGTCGACTGCGCTCGCCGACGTCGAGCTGCCGGCCGGCGCGACCGCCTCGGTGGGCGGCGTCGTGACCGACCAGTCGGACGCCTTTTCCCAGCTCGGCATCGCCCTGCTGGTGGCCATCCTGATCGTGTACGTGGTGATGGTGGCGACGTTCAAGAGCCTGCTGCAGCCGATCCTGCTGCTCGTGTCGATCCCCTTCGCCGCGACCGGAGCCATCGCGCTGCAGGTCATCTCGGGCATTCCGCTCGGCGTGCCCTCGATCATCGGCGTGCTGATGCTGATCGGCATCGTGGTGACGAACGCGATCGTGCTCGTCGACCTGGTGAACCAATACCGGGCAAGGGGTCTGCCGGTGCGGGAGGCGTTGGTCGAGGGCGCCTCGCGGCGACTCCGGCCGATCCTCATGACGGCACTGGCGACGATCTTCGCGCTGCTGCCGATGGCGATCGGGCTCACCGGGCAGGGCGGGTTCATCTCGCAGCCGCTGGCGATCATCGTGATCGGCGGGCTGGTGTCGTCGACACTGCTGACACTGATCGTGCTGCCGGTGCTCTACAACCTCGTCGAGGGCACGCGGGAGCGCCGTCGGGCGCGGCGGGAAGAGCGGGCTGTGGCGGCACTGGCCGGGTAGGGCCGGTGGGGGCTGCCGCGCGCTTCGCGCTTGCCTTCGAAGGGATGGGCTGGGTTCTCGAGGCCAATGTCGGTGGGTGCTGATTGAATTATTCTCATGAAGCAGTCGAGGGTGGTGTTCACCGAAACCCGGGACACGCCAGCAGTCACGAAGCCCTTGCGGGCACCACGGTCTGGCGCGCCTGGCTCCAGGGCGTCGGGATTCGGATCGGTCTTCGCCCACCCATCGCTGCGACAGCGGCTTGACGAGGTTCTCCGGATGCTCGTCCACGACGAGCGGGACATCGCCGCGGGAGAGGCGCGTCGGGCCCGGCACCTCGCGATAGCTGCGGCGATCGCGGATCAGATCGCATTGGCCGAACCCGGCGACGACTTCGACGGAGCACCCCCACCGCCGACCCGTTCCAGTCTCGGCCGGGATTCGTCTCTGGTGGAGTGGGGTCGCCGGTCGTTGGCGGCGGAGATCGGCTGCGCACTCCGCCGCCCCGAATCCACCATCACCCGTCTCATCGGTGACGCCGAGCACCTCGCCGACCAGCTGCCCGGCACCCTCGCCGCGCTGGAGACCGGGGAGATCTCCTACCAGCACGCCCGCAAGATGGTCGCCCACGCCCAAACCCTCCCCCGCGAGGCTCAGGGCGCTTTCGAACGCGACGTGTTGCCGGTCGCCCTGGTGGAGACCGCGGCCCGGTTCGACGACCATGCCCGCCGTGTCCGGGAGAGCTCGCACCCGGAGTCGATCATCGACCGCGCCACCCGCGCCAAAAACCTCCGCGGAGTCTGGCTGGAACCCGGCCTGGACGGGATGGCCACCCTCCACCACCACCTCCCCGCCGTGGATGCGGTCGCAATCGATGACCTCATCGACCGGATGGCCCGGAACCTTCGCACCCCGGAGGACACCCGCACCCTGCCGCAACGCCGATCCGACGTCCTCACCGACATCATCCTCGGCCGCGACGGCACCGGTCCCCGCCTCACCCCGACCGTCATCGTGACCGTTCCGGCCCGCACCATCGCCGGCGACGACACCCAGCCCGGCGACCTTCACGGGTACGGGCCGATCGATCCGGACACCGCCCGCGAGCTTTCCGCGACCGCACCGACGTTCCTGCGCGCTCTGACTGCCCCCGATACCGGGCAGATCTGCCAGGTCACCCGCCGCCGCTACCGGCCCACCGCAGAACTCCGCACCGTCCTCACCATCGATGACCAGACCTGCCGCTTCCCGGGCTGCCGGCGCCGGGCGACCGCCTGCGAACTCGATCACACCGTGGACTGGGCTGATGGCGGCCCCAGCACCCCCGAGAACCTCGCCCATTTGTGCCCGAAACATCACCATCTGAAACACTCCACCGCCTGGAGAGTCGAACCCGATCCCACCGGCAACCGCACCCTCCACTGGACAAGCCCCGGCGGCGCCACCTACACCACCACCCCAACCGGACGACCACCCACCCCGCCTGCTACACCGCCGCCGTCCGCGAAGCTACCGCGACCACCGGTCGACGTCTTCAGCACGCACCACAGTCCGCCAGCGAGCGACCCCGACTACGAACCGCCACCCTTTTGATGAGGGAGCGGACTGGGCGACCACGTCTCCGGAAGGGCTCACCGTTTGACGGATGCAGAATCGGCGGGGAGCGACCCCATAGACGGCTTCGGTCGGCGCCAATTCTGCATCCGCTGACAGAATGCCCGCCAGCTCAGGCGAGTGGGGCCAGGTCAGCCGAATGGGCCTGCTCAGCCGCCGGGCTGCGAGGTCAGCGAGTGACGAGGGTGATCAGCAGGAAGATCACGCCGAGGAGGGGGAAGGTGCCCTGGATGGAGGCGGAGCGGAGGCGGCTGCGGCCGGTGCTGAGCAGCACGAGCGCCGCCGCGAGCATGGAGCCGGTGCTGAAGAGGGCCAGGGCGAAGCCCGCGGCGTAAGCCGGCGTGAACACCAGCACGATGCCGATCGCGGCGCCGATCGCGAGGAACAGGTTGTAGAAGCCCTGGTTGTACGCGAGCGGCGCTGTGGTGTCGGCATCCTGCTGCGAAGACAGGCCGAAGACCTTCCAGGTGGCGGGGTGCCGCCAGCGCAGGCTCTCCAGCACGAAGATGTAGACGTGCACGAGGGCTGCGAGCCCTACGAAGACCGCTGCGAGGATGCCCATGCGGCCAGCCTAGTGGCGGGTCATACTGAGACGGCCCGCTGATGGGCCGCTGACCGAAGGAGCCCCATGACCCACGTCGTCGTCACCGGAGGAAGCGGCAAGCTCGGCGCCGCCGTCGTGACCGAGCTGCTCGAGCACGGCTACGAGGTGACCGTGCTCGACCGGGTGCGTCCGGCCGCCCTCGATCCGCGTGCCCAGTTCGTGCAGCTCGACCTCACCGACTACGGTCAGGTGCTCGAGGCGCTGACCGCCGTCGATGACCGCTACGACCACGTCGACGCCGTCGCCCACCTCGCCGCCGTGCCGGCGCCGGGGCTGCTCACGAACTCCGCCACCTTCGCCAACAACGTGCCGAGCACGTACAACGTGTTCGCGGCCGCCCAGGCCGCCGGCATCCTGAACGTCGTCTGGGCCTCGAGCGAGACCGTGCTCGGGCTGCCGTTCGGGTCGTCACCGCCCCCGTCGTTCCCGGTCGACGAGAGCTACGCGGTGCGGCCGCAGAGCACGTACTCGCTCGGCAAGGCGGTCGAGGAGGAGATGGCCCGGCACTTCACGCGCTGGAATCCCGACCTCAAGCTCATCGGCCTGCGCTTCTCGAACGTGATGGTCGAGAGCGACTACGCCGCATTCCCCGCGTTCGAGGACGACCCCGAGTCCCGATCCTGGAACGCCTGGGGCTACATCGACGCCCGCGACGGCGCCCAGGCCGTGCGCCTGGCGCTGGAGAGCACCCTCACCGGCTTCGAGGCCTTCATCATCGCCGCGGCCGACACCGTTCTGAGCACGGGCTCCTCGGAGCTCGCCGCCCGCTACTTCCCCGACGTGCCCTTCACGCGCGAGGTCGTGCCGGCCGAGACGCTCCTCAGCATCGAGAAGGCGCGACGGATGCTCTGGTACCGCCCCGAGCACAGCTGGCGCGACCACGTCTAGCCCTTCGACGCGGGCGGCCCCTTCGGCTTGTCCGAGCCGGCGGTGCGCTTCGGCCGCCCGCCCAGCGGCGTCGGGTTCGCCACCGTCGGATACGCGCCGGTGAAGCCCGAGCGGGCGGCGGCGATGGCCAGGATGCGGTCGCGGTACACGAACCAGCCCACGATCAGCAGCGGGATGATGATCACCAGCGACGCGATCGTGAACGTGCCCGCCGGGTAGTCGAACGCCATCAGCACGAGCACCGCCACCAGGAACGCCAGCGTGAGGTACGAGGTGAACGGCGCCGCGAACAGCCGGAACTTCGGCCGCACGTAGAGGCCTTGATCGGCCAGCTTCTTGAACTTCATCTGGCAGAGCACGATCGTGCCCCAGCTCGCGATGATGCCGAGCGCCGACACGTTCAGCACGATCTCGAAGGCCTGGGCCGGCACCACGAAGTTGAGGCCCACGCCGAGCAGCGCCACCGCCGAGGTGAGCAGGATCCCGCCGTACGGCACGCCGCGCTTGTTCATCTTGCCGGTGAACTTGGGCGCCGCCCCGCTCGTCGACATCGAGTGCAGGATGCGACCGGTCGAATACAGCCCGGCATTGAGGCTCGACAGGGCCGCGGTCAGTACCACGAAGTTCATCGCCGACCCCGCGATCGCCGCCACCGTAGGGTTGCCGATGTTCGAGAAGAAGGTGACGAAGGGGCTCTCGGTGGCCGAGTAGGTCGAGGCCGGCAGCAGCAGGGCCAGCAGCAGCACCGAGCCGCAGTAGAAGATCGCGATCCGGAACACAACGCTGTTGATGGCGCGCGGCATGATCTTCTCGGGGTTCGGCGTCTCGCCGGCGGCCGTGCCGACCAGCTCCACACCCGCGTAGGCGAACACCACACCCTGGATCATGATGATCGCCACGACCAGGGTGTTGATGCCGTCGGGGAACAGCCCGCCCTCGGCCGCGATCATCGGGATGCCGGTGACCCCCTGATCCGTCGGGAACGCGAAGGCCAGGAAGACCACGCCGATGATGAGGAACGCGACCAGCGCCACCACCTTGATCAGCGCGAACCAGAACTCCATCTCGCCGAACACCTTCACCGAGATCATGTTGGCGCCGAGCACGACGGCCAGTGCGATCAGCGCCAGCAGCCACTGCGGCACGTCGGTGAACAGGCTCCAGTACTGCACGTACACGGCCACCGCCGTGGAGTCGACGATGGCGGTCATCGCCCAGTTCAAGAAGTAGAGCCAGCCCGAGACGTAGGCGGCCTTCTCGCCGTAGAACTCACGAGCGTAGGAGACGAACGATCCGGATGACGGCCGGTGCAGCACCAGCTCGCCGAGCGCCCGCAGGATGAGGAAGGCGAAGAAGCCGCAGACCGCGTAGTCGACCACCAGCAGCGGGCCTGCCTCGTGCAGCCGGCCTCCGGCGCCGAGGAAGAGGCCGGTGCCGATGGCGCCGCCGATCGCGATCATCTGCAGCTGCCGCGGCTTCAGCGACTTGTGATAGCCGGCCTGCTCGTCGGAGAAGTCCTCCACCGAGGTCATCCGGTCGCCGAACACCTCGCGGGGCGACTCGTCGGCGTCGGCGATGTCCTCGCGTGCCGCGTCATTGTTCTCGCCGGCCATGCCGCCTCCTCAGATCGACCCGCAGTGACGGAGACGACGCTACTCCTGGATGCGTTTCGCGCGGGTTACCGCTGCCGACCGCGTGGCGCCGGTCAGCCGCGCCGTTCGCGCAGCCTCAGGATGCGCGCACGCCAGGCCGCACCGCCGCCGAGGGCGAGCAGCACGATCGCCGCGCCGACCGCCACCTGCCAGGCGGCATTGCCGCTCAGCAGGTTGGCGAACAGGGCGAGCAGCGCCGCCCCGTTCAGGGCGAGCGCCGCGAGGGAGAAGTGCGCCGAGGTCCAGCGCGGTCGCGACTTGTCGCGTGGGGGGAGGGCGGGCATCGGGGCTCCGGTCGGTGAGTCGGGCAATACGGGGTGGGGCGGTTCGCGCGGGGCAGGCGGGTCGGGTCGGCCCGGGCTGTCGGGTCGGTCCGGGTGGTCGGGGTTCAGGATGCCGGGGCCGGCACCCGGAACACCCGGATGCCGAGCGCCCGCAGCACGGCCTGCCCCGACCGCAGCCGCAGCGTGCGCCACGGCCGGGAGTGCTCGTCGGAGTACAGCCCCGATTCCACCTGATACAGGATCTCAGGCGCCAGCGCATCGCGCACCCGGCGGGGGAGTACCCGCGAGGCGCCGGCGAGGATGACGACGATCCGCACCGTGTCAGGGCGCAGGCGGTCTTCTTCGCGATCGAGCATCCGCAGGCCTCGGCGCAGCGACGACTGGCCGTCGCCGACCTGGGCGACCACCACGGCGATCGTGGGAGGCGGATCGTCGCCGTCGTCTTCTGCCGGCTCGGCCGGCGTTGCTCCGGGGTCACCCACCGCCGGGTGCGGGTCGACGACCGGGATGCCGTACTTCGCGGCATCCTCGCGCAGGGCCTCGAGCACCTCGCCGGGGTCGCCGGCGAGCAGCAGCACCGGGGCCGCCATCCGGGCCGCGATGCGCCGTTCGCGGCGGCGGGATTCTCGAGAGCGCACAGGAGCCGTCCCTCAGGCCCGGGGCATCAGAGCTTGCCGGGTCAGCAGCACGCGGTCGGGGGAGTCGTGGCGGTCATGGCACAACCCTAGAGAACGGATGCCCCGCGCGCGGTGGGTGGGTGACGGACACGTCCCGAAACGGCTGTCTCCCTGCGTCGTAGCTGGGGGATCTCTTCGAATCTGACCGATCGGGCAGACGCTGACCGATCGGTCAGACTACGGTGGATGTCGTGCCCAGCAACCAGCCGATCGCCCGACCGCAGACCGACGTCGCGGCCGAGCTGCGCGCCATCGCGCTCGAGATGTTCGCCGAGAACGGGTACTCGGGCACGAGCCTGCAACAGATCGCGGAGGCGGCCGGCTACTCGAAGTCGAGCGTGCTCTACCACTTCCGGTCGAAGGAAGCGCTGTTCGAAGAGGCCCTCGCCCCCTCGGTGGCCGAGCTCGACGAGTTCCTCGGATCCATCGTCGCGAAGGTCACCTCCGACGGCCAGCGGGCGCAGTTCACCGCCGACTTCGTCGACCTCCTGCTCGAGCACCGGCTGGCCGCCCACATCATCATCAATCAGGGCCAGACCCTCTCCGACATCCCGATGGTCGATCGTGCCACGGGCCTCATCCAGCGCATCGGCGAGTCGTTCATGTCCGACCTGCCCACCACCAAGCAGCGCATCCGCCTCGGCGTCGCCCTCGCCGGAGCCGCCTACATCCTGGTGGCCTCGCGCCCCAGTCTCACCGAGATCGACGACATCGACGAGGTCAGGGAAGCCCTCATCGACGTGGTCGGCGAACTGATCACTCCTTTGTCCTCCTAGGGCCTTGTCTTCCTAGGGCACTGTCCTCCTGACGTCCGAAACCCGAAACCCGAACACCCGAGGAGCTTCCCCATGGCCACCCTGCTCTACCGCATCGGCCGCTTCGCCTACCGCAAGGCCTGGTACGTGGTGCTGGCCTGGGTTCTCGCGCTCGGCGCCCTCCTCGGCGGAGGCCTCGCCCTCGGCGGGCAGTTCCAGGAGAGCTTCACGATCCCGGGCACCGAGTCGCAGCAGACCATCGACACGCTCGACAAACTGTTCCCCTCGGCGGCAGGCGCTGCGGCCACGGTCGTGGTGGTGGCCCCTGACGGCGCATCCGTCAACGACGACACCGTCAAGCAGGAGATCTCCGACGTCTCCGACGACCTCGGCAAGCTCGACCAGGTGGCCTCGGTCATCTCGCCGTACTCCGAGTACGCCACGAACGCGATCTCCGAGGACGGCACGACCGCGCTGATCAAGGTGCAGTTCGACGGGCCGGCGACGGATGTGACGGACAGCACCATCGAGCAGGTGCAGACCGCCGGGAACTCGCTGCAGAGCGACGGCATGCAGATCTCCTACGGCGGCGAGGTGTTCACCACCACCACCTTCGGTCTGACGCCCACCGAGGGCATCGGCGTTCTGTTCGCCGGCGTCGTGCTGTTCATCACCTTCGGCTCGCTGCTCGCGGCCGGCCTGCCGCTGCTCACCGCGCTGCTCGGCGTGGGCATCTCCACCGGCGGCATCATGGCGGTCGCCAGCTTCACCACGGTCTCCAGCACCGCTCCCATGCTCGCCGTGATGATCGGTCTCGCCGTCGGGATCGACTACGCGCTGTTCATCCTGTCGCGCCACCGAAGCCAGTTGGCGCAGGGGATGGATCCGGAGGAGTCGGCGGCGCAATCGGTCGCGACCGCCGGCGGTGCCGTGGTGTTCGCGGGCCTGACCGTCATCATCGCGCTACTCGGACTGCTCGTGGTGGGCATCCCGTTCCTCTCGGTGATGGGCGTCGGCGCCGCCTTCGCGGTGTTCGCGGCCGTGTCGATCGCCATCACCCTGCTGCCCGCCATCCTGGGCCTGGCGAAGGGGCGGCTGATCCCGAAGCCCGGCTCGCGCGCGGCGCGGCGCGCGCTCGCCGCTGCCGAGCACGACGCGGAGGGGACGACGGCTGCGGCTCCGGCCGGCGACACCGAGACAACCACAGGGCCCACAGTGGCCGCCAAACCGGCCAAGCCCCTCAAGCCGAGCCTCGGGGGCCGCTGGGTGGCGCTCGTGATGAAGGCGCCGATCGTGTTCATCGTGGCCGTGATCGGCCTGCTCGGCACGGTCGCCCTACCGGCCTTCAGCCTCGACCTCAACCTGCCCACCGCGGCCAGCCAGGCGGAGGGCAGCTCGGCCCGCATCGCCTACGACACCATCGCCGAGAAGTTCGGGCCCGGCTACAACGGCACCATCGTGGTGGTGGCCGACATCACGCAGACCACCGCCATCCAGGACGACCTGGCGGGCATCCGGAGCGAGCTCGAGGCCGTGCCCGGCGTCGCCACCGTGGGCCCCGGCATCCCCGACCAGACGCTCGACACCGCGATCTTCCAGGTGATCCCCACGACGGCTCCGGATGACCCGGCCACCAAGACCCTGGTGGAGAACCTGCGCGAGATGAAGGGCCAGGTCGAGGCCGACTACGGCGTGCCGTTCACGGTGAGCGGCCAGACCGCCGTCGCCATCGACGTGTCGAACCAGCTCACCGGAGCTCTGCTGCCGTTCGGCGTGCTCGTGATCGGGCTGTCGATCATCCTGCTGGCGATGGTGTTCCGCTCGATCGCGGTGCCCGTCAAGGCGGCGCTCGGCTTCGTGCTCACCGTCGGCGCCTCGTTCGGTGTGACGGTCGCCGTGTTCCAGGACGGCTGGTTCAACGACCTGCTGAACGTGCACGCGACCGGGCCGATCATCAGCTTCCTGCCGATCCTGCTGATGGCCATCCTGTTCGGGCTCGCCATGGACTACGAGGTGTTCCTCGTGTCGGGCATGCGCGAGGAATACGTCAAGACCCGGGATGCGAGACGGGCGGTGCGGATCGGGTTCCAGCACGGCGCCCGCGTGGTCACCGCCGCCGCCCTGATCATGTTCTTCGTGTTCTTCGCCTTCGTGCCGGAGGGTGACGGGCCCATCAAGGCCATCGCGCTGGCGCTCGCCGTGGGCGTGTTCGTCGACGCCTTCCTGGTGCGGATGACGCTGGTGCCCGCCGTGATGACCCTGCTCGGCGACAAGGCCTGGTACCTGCCCAAGTGGCTCGACCGCATCCTGCCGAACGTCGACGTGGAGGGCGAGAGCCTGCGCGGTCACATCGAGGAGACGGAGTGGGCGTCGGTGCACACCGGTGACGCGGTCACGGCCGACGACCTGGTGGTGCCGGGAGCCGGTGTGTCGGCGAGCTTCTCGCTGCCGCGCGGCTCTGTCGGCGTGCTGACCGGCCCGACCGCGGCCCGCCGGCTGCTGGGTGCGGCCGTCGCCGGGCGGATCTCGCCGGAGAGTGGGCACCTGCAGGTTCTCGGCGCCTCACTGCCCTCGGAGGCCGGCTCGGTCGTGAAGCGCGTGACGCTGGTCGACCTCGACTCGCGGCGTCCGGACGTGTCGACGGCCGTGGGCGACGCGATCGGCGAGCGGCTCAGGCTGGCGAGGCCCTGGTTCAGGCGGGTGCCCCGCGGATCGGCGGAGCTGCTGGTCTCCCGCATCAACGCCTCGCTCGCCACCGTCGAGGGGGAGTCGCCGATCGACATCCACCGCACCCTCGGCGAGCTCTCGCCGCTCGCGCTCTCGCTGCTGTTCGTGGCGCTCGGCGTGGCCGACGGAGCCGAGCTTCTGGTGGTGGATGCGGGCGACGGCGACTTCGCGCATCCGGCCAGCCCGGCCTTCGCCGGCGCGGTGGCGGGGATCGCCGATCCCGGAACCGCCGTGCTGCTCGGCCTCGAGGAGGAACCCGCGCTGCACGCGGCCACGGTCGGCGACCGGCCGCTCGTGCGCATCGATCTGACCGCCTCGGCGGGCTCGTCCGCCTCCCCGGATTCGCCCACCCCGGGCGACTCGCCCGTCCCGACCGGCTCGTCCGTCTCGTCCGACTCGAAAGGAACCGTGCGATGAGCACCGCGGAATCGACCGTGCAGACCACTCCGACGCCCCGGATGCGCCGCCGCACCAAGCTGGTGCTGGCCGTGCTGGCGACCCTCGCGGTGATCTTCACGCCGCTGGCCGTCAACGGCCTGTTCGCCGGCGCGCTGGCGAACGCCGACACCAACCTCAACACGGTGCCCGCGGCGATCGTGAACGAAGACGAGATGACCACGACGACCGCGGCCGACGGCACCCAGACGGTGAACTTCGCCGGGCGCGGGCTCGTCACCGAACTCACCGGCTCGTCCAGCGGCTTCGACTGGCAGCTCACCAATGCGGATGACGCAGCGGCGGGCCTGGCCGACGGCACCTACTACGCCGTGCTCACCATCCCGAAGGACTTCTCGGCGACTCTCAACACCCTCGCGACCTCGAACCCGCAACAGGGTCTGATCGACATCCGCACGAATGCCTCGCACGGCTACCTCTCGGGCGTCGTGGCCTCCACGGTGGCCTCGGCCGTCCAGGCCGGCTTCGGCCAGACCGTCACCGCGCAGGTCGTCAACGGCATCTACACGAGCTTCGGCACGGTGGGCACGAGCCTCACGGATGCCGCGAACGGCGCGACGCAGCTGGCCACCGGGGCCGACGGTCTGGCCTCCGGATCGGCGCAGCTGGCCGACGGCCTGAACCAGCTCGGCGCCGGAGCCGCGACCGCCGCATCCGGGGCCTCACAGCTCTCGGACGGCGTGGCCGCCTACACGGGCGGGGTCTCGGACCTGTCGACGGGACTGAACACGATCGCGGCTGAGACGGGGTCGCTCGGGCAGCTCTCGACGGGTGTCACCGACTACACGAAGGGCGTCACCGCCCTGTCCCAGGGCTACGACCAGATGATCGCGGCGCTGGCACCCGCGCTCGCCCCCGAGGTGAAGGCGCAGCTCGACGCGTACGGCACGCAGCTCAGCGGTGCGGCCGCGGCCGGTCCGCAACTCGCGGCCGGAGCATCCGGTCTCCCCGCCCTCTCCGACGGCATCGCTCAGGCGGCCGCCGGCGCCGACCAGCTCGCGGCCAACGGTCCCGACCTCGCCTCCGGGGCCTCCGGTCTCGCCGACGGCGTGAGTCAGCTCGCCACCGGCGTGCAGCAGACCGTGCCCGGTGCGCAGCAGCTCGGTAGCGGCGCCACGCAGCTCGGCGACGGTGCGCGCACGCTCGCCTCGGGCCTGCAGACCGGCGCCGACCAGCTCGGCGGCAACGCCTCGGGCGACACCCAGGCCGCGGCCGACGTGATCGCGCAGCCCGTGAAGGTCGACGTGAGCACGGCGAACCAGGTCACCGCCGTGGGCCAGATCGTCTCCACCATCCTGCTGCCGACCGCGCTCTGGATCGGTGCCCTCGCGCTGTTCCTGTGGCTGCGGCCGTTCTCGAAGGCGGTGCTGGCCAGCTCGGTCAGTACGGCGCGCCTCACCGTGCGCACCTTCGGACGAGCGGCGCTGTTCGCCGCGGCGCAGGCGGCGCTGCTGGTGGCGTTCCTGCACCTGTTCCTCGGGGTGGCGTGGAGCTCGCTCCCGGCGACGCTCGGCTTCTCGCTGATCGTGGCGTTGGCGTTCACCGCGTTTCACCAACTGCTCACGACGGCGTTCGGCCGGGTCGGCGCCGTGATCTCACTGGTGCTGCTCGCGCTGCAGCTGGCGGCGACGGGTGGTCTGTACCCCGTCGAGATCCTGTCGGGTCCGTTCCAGGCGATCAGCGCGATCAGTCCGCTCGCGTATGCGGTGTCCGGCATCCAGACCATCCTGACCGGCGGTGATGCCGGAGTGGTGGTGACGGCGGCGCTCGTGATGGCCGCGATCCTGCTGGTGAGCATCCTGCTCTCCGGGGTGGCGCTGGCCCGCCGGCGGCGACCCGTGGAGCTCGGCTGGCTCGTGCCCCGGCGCGAGCCGCTGGCCGCCCCGCGAAGCCGCGCGCAGTCCGCGCTTCTCCCGGCGCCGCGTCCCGCGCCCTCGAGCTGACGCCCGGCGGGCCGGATTCGCTAAGATGATCGCGGTCCGCACCGGAGGGGTCGTGCGGAGAGTTGGGGGAAATCCGTGCTGCGCGACGTCTCGAATCGTCCGATCCGTGTCATCCGGAACCGTCAGGAGCGAGCCGGGCGGACGGCCGCTGCGGTCGCCGCGGCCGTCGTGCTGGGCGCCCTGGTGGCCGTGCCGACGGCAGCCCACGCCGATCCGCTTCCCGGCGGTGGATCCGTCGTGAGCTCCGACGGCGTGCTGGCCTCCGCGCTGGAGCGACTCGCTGCATCCGGAGCCTCGCCGAGTTCCGATGAGGGTGCCGGGGCGGCCGGGCTCCCGGCGGAGGGATCCGGCAGCCTCGTCGTCGACGAGGCCGACCGCGTGGTCGTCGACATCCGCTTCGCCGGTGAGGCCGAGCAGGCGGCTGCGGTCGATGCCGTGGCCGGTCTCGCGGAGGTGCGCTCGGTCACCGAGAGCGCGCCCACGATCGTGGCGTACGCGACGCCCGGGAGCTTCTCCGCCCTCGCCGCGCTGCCTGGTGCCGTGGCCGTGAACCCGGCGCTCACGCCGGCCGTGACGGGCGCCGCCACGCTCACGACGCCCGACGACGTGACCGCGGCCGCCGAGGCGGGCGCGTCCAGCGGATCCGCCGCAGGCGCCGCTCCGGACGCCGCGACCTGCCGCAGCATCCCGGTCAACTCCGCGGCACCGCTGAAGGCCGACCTCGCGCGAGCCGACTTCGGCGTCGACGGCACCGGCGTGCACGTGGGCATCATCTCGAACTCCTTCGACCTCGCCGGCCCGTCCGAGCCGGACGTGCTGGTCGGCAGCCTCCCCGGACCCGGCAACCCCTGCGGCTACTCCACGCCCGTTAAGGTGCTGGCGCAGGAGGACCCCACGCTACTGAAGGCCACTGACGAGGGCCGGGCGATGGCCCAGGTGGTGCACGGCATCGCCCCCGGCGCCACGCTGAGCTTCTCGACGATGGGCGTGACCGACGCCGAGTTCGCCGACAGCATCCTCAAGCTGCAGCGCGCCGGCGCCGACGTGATCGTCGACGACGCCGTGCAGTACGACGAGCCGTGGTACCAGCAGGGGCTGATCGCGCAGACCATCCAGACGGTCACCGAGCAGGGCGTGCTCTACATCGCCGCCGCGCAGAACGAGGGCAGCGTCGGCACGGTCGGTGACGGCACCGAGTACCAGAGCATCGGATCGTGGGAGGCCGAGTCCTACCGCCCCATGGAGTGCATGCCGGCCGTGGTCGAGTACGCGAAGAAGCACTTCCCGGATGACATCTTCGACTGCAACGACTTCGCCCCGGACGGTGCGGAGGCCGACCCGCTGCTGGTCGCCAGCTTCGACGTGGGCGACCCCGTGAACCCCATCACCATCGTCGCGCAGTGGACCGAGCCGGTCGACGGGCTGCAGACCACGGTGATTCCGTTCGTCGTGTTCCAGGCGTCGGCGGATGCCGCTCCGGAGGTGCTCGGCACCTCGGGCACTCTGGGTGCCGATGTGCCCGCCAGCATGGCGCAGGTGAAGACGCCGCCCGGCCCGAGTGCCACCTACGGCATATCGCTCGCTCGCGTGACCAACCACGGAACTCCGCATCTGCCGGGCGTGAAGATGATCTTCGCGCTCGACGACGCCGGCGTGGCGAATCTCAAATACTCGGGGGACTGGCCGGCCGGAGTCACCGTGGGCCCCACGGTGTTCGCGCATCCGGCCGACCCGAGCACCTTCACGATCGGGGCGGCCGTGTCCTTCGTGCCGACCGAGATGGAGCTGTTCTCCGGCACCGGTCCGGCGCGGTACCTCTTCGCCCCCGTCGAGGTGAAGCAGCGCATCGCGGCCGAGAGACTGGCCGAGCCGACGGTTCTGGTGAAACCCGATGTCGTCGGTGTCGACCAGGTGCGGAACACCTTCTTCGGCACACATGTGACGTCCGGGCCCCTGGAGGGGTACTACTTCATCGGCACGTCGGCGGCGGCGCCGAACATCGCCGGCGTGGCGGCGCTCGCGCTGCAGTACTCGCCGGAGGCGACCGTGGCTGATCTCCGGGCCGCGTTCGAGGCGACCGCCGTGCCGCTGCCGGCCCAGCGCTGGAGCTCCGGCGTGAGCGACGAGAACGTGTGGGGCAGCGGGCTCGTGGATGCCGACGCCCTGCTCGGCGCACTGCCGCCGGCGCCCGCACCGGTGCCGGCCGCGGAGGGTCCTCACCTCGCCGCCACGGGTGAGGCGGCCGAGCCGCTCGGCGCC
>NZ_JAHFUW010000005.1 GCF_023264855.1 Herbiconiux sp.
AGCGAGCTGGGACTGCAGGGTGGCCCGCTCGTCGACGAGCGACTCGACCCGGGCGCGCACCACGCCGAGGTCGGCCGTGCGTTCGGCCAGCGCCGCCTCCAGGGCAGACGCGGAGGCGCCGGCATCCGCAGCGCCCGCCCCGCCGGACGCACCGCTCCGGGCGCGGACGAGCAGCACACCGCCGGCCACGCCGAGGGCGAGGCCGAGCACGAGACCGATCAGAAGGGGGAGCAGAGCATCCATGCGAACAGTGTGTCATCCGCCACCGACACCGGCCCCAAGTCGCTCGGCGCGCCCGCCCCTGACGATCTAGGCTGGCTGAACCACTGCATCCCGTACGAAGAGGTCAGGAACCATGTCAGAAGCCCTTCCCGTCGTGAACCACTGGATCGCCGGAGCCGAATCCGTCAGCACCAGCGGCCGCACCGCTCCCGTGTTCGATCCCGCGCTCGGCACGCAGTCCAAGAGCGTGGCGCTCGCGAACGGCGCCGAGATCGATGCCGCCGTCGCCGCCGCCAAGGCCGCGTTCCCCGCGTGGCGCGACACCAGCATCACGAAACGGCAGCAGGTGCTGTTCTCCTTCCGCGAGCTGCTGAACTCCCGCAAGGGCGAGCTGGCCGAGATCCTCACCAGCGAGCACGGCAAGGTGCTGTCGGATGCCGCGGGCGAGATCACCCGCGGGCTCGAGGTCGTCGAGCTCGCCACCGGGTTCCCGCACCTGCTGAAGGGCGAGTACTCCGAGAACGTCTCGACCGGCGTCGACGTCTACTCGCTCAAGCAGCCGCTCGGCGTGGTGGGCATCATCAGCCCCTTCAACTTCCCGGCCATGGTGCCGATGTGGTTCTTCCCGATCGCCATCGCGGCGGGCAACACGGTGGTGCTGAAGCCGAGCGAGAAAGACCCGAGCGCCGCCAACTGGCTGGCCGCCCTGTTCAAGGAGGCCGGACTGCCCGACGGCGTCTTCAACGTGCTGCACGGCGACAAGGAGGCCGTCGACGGCCTGCTGAACCACCGCGACGTGAAGAGCATCTCGTTCGTCGGTTCGACCCCGATCGCCCAGTACATCTACGAGACCGCTGCCCGCAACGGCAAGCGCGTTCAAGCACTCGGCGGCGCGAAGAACCACATGCTGGTGCTTCCGGATGCCGACCTCGACCTGGCCGCCGACGCCGCCATCAACGCGGGCTTCGGATCGGCCGGCGAACGCTGCATGGCCATCTCGGTGCTGGTCGCGGTCGAGCCGATCGCCGACGAGCTGGTGGCGAAGATCCAGCAGCGGATGGCGGGCCTGAAGACCGGTGACGGGCGCCGCAGCTGCGACATGGGCCCGCTGATCACCGAGGTGCACCGCGACAAGGTGGCCTCCTACATCGACGTCGCCGCATCCGACGGCGCCACCGTCGTGGTCGACGGGCGCGGCATCGAGGTGGATGGTGCGGCCGAAGGCTTCTGGCTCGGCCCGACGCTGCTCGACCAGGTGCCCATCACCTCCAAGGCCTACCTCGACGAGATCTTCGGCCCGGTGCTCTCGGTGGTGCGCGTGCAGTCGTACGAGGAGGGCGTCGACCTCATCAACAACGGCGCCTACGGCAACGGCACGGCGATCTTCACCAACGACGGGGGAGCGGCCCGCCGCTTCCAGAACGAGGTCGAGGTCGGGATGATCGGCATCAACGTGCCCATTCCGGTGCCGGTCGCGTACCACTCGTTCGGCGGGGTGAAGGACTCGATCTTCGGCGACTCGAAGGCGTACGGCCTCGCGGGCTTCCGCTTCTTCACGCAGGAGAAGGCGGTCACCTCGCGCTGGCTCGACCCGTCGCACGGCGGCATCAACCTCGGCTTCCCGCAGAACTGATCGGCACCCCATGAAGAACGTCACCCTGCACGGCACCGGTCTGTCCGCATCTTCCGTGGTGCTCGGCCTGATGCGCATCACCCCGCTCTCCGACGAGGAGATCCGTACCCTGGTCGGCACGGCCCGGGATGCGGGTGTCACCGTATTCGACCACGCCGACATCTACGGCGAGGGCCGGCACGGCTGCGAGCAGCGCTTCGGCGATGCGGTGCAGTTCAGCGCCGCCGAGCGGGAGCAGGTGATCATCCAGAGCAAGGTCGGCATCCGCGAGGGCTACTTCGACTTCTCGAAGGAGCACATCCTGCGTACCGTCGACGAATCGCTGGCCGCCCTACGCACCGAGTACCTCGACCTGCTCCTCCTGCACCGCCCCGACACGCTCGTGGAACCCGAGGAGGTGGCCGCAGCCTTCGACGCGCTGCAGGCATCCGGCAAGGTACGGCACTTCGGAGTGTCGAACCACACGCCCGGACAGATCGAGCTGCTGAAGAAGGATGTGCAGCAGCCGCTCGTGGTGAACCAGGTGCAGCTGAGCATCACGCACGCGCCGCTGATCGCGCAGGGTGTGGCGGCCAACATGGCGGCGCTGGACCAGTCGATCGACCGCGACAACGGCATCCTCGACTACGCCCGCCTGAACGACATCACGCTGCAGACCTGGTCGCCGTTCCAGAAGGGCTTCTTCGACGGGGTGTTCCTGGGCGATCGGGAGCACTACGCCGAGTTGAACGATGCGATCGACGAGCTGGCGGCGGAGTACGGGGTCACGCCCACCGGGATCGCCGTGGCCTGGATCACGCGGCATCCGGCGCGCATGCAGGTCGTGCTGGGAACCACCACACCCCGCCGGGTCGCGGAGGCTGCAGCAGGCTCCGACGTCGTGCTCACCCGCGAGCAGTGGTACCGCCTGTTCACCGCCGCCGGCCACACACTGCCCTGACGCGGGGCGGCACGGTCGCGGCATCCGGGGGCCGGCGCTCCGGAAGCTAGGATGGACGACCGTGGCTCTTACTATCGCGATCGTCGGACTCCCCAATGTGGGCAAGTCCACCCTGTTCAACGCCCTCACCAAGAACCAGGTTTTGGCGGCGAACTATCCGTTCGCCACCATCGAGCCGAACGTGGGTGTGGTGAACCTGCCCGATCCGCGGCTGACGAAGCTCGCCGAGATCTTCGGCAGCGAGAAGATCCTGCCGGCGCCGGTCTCCTTCGTCGACATCGCGGGCATCGTGCGCGGGGCGAGCGAGGGCGAGGGGCTCGGCAACAAGTTCCTCGCGAACATCCGGGAGGCGGATGCGATCGCTCAGGTCATCCGCGGCTTCACCGACGCGGATGTCGTGCACGTCGACGGCAAGGTCGATGCGGCGAGCGACATGGAGACCATCAACACCGAGCTCGTGCTCGCCGACCTGCAGACCCTCGAGAAGGCGGAAGCCCGCTACGAGAAGGAGGTCAAGGGCAAGAAGCTCGAGCCGATCGTGCTGGCCACCGCCAAGGAGGCCCGCGAGTACCTCGACACCGGCAAGCCGCTGTCGAGCTCGTCGATCGATCTCGAGCCCATCCGCGAACTGGGTCTGCTCACCTCGAAGCCGTTCATCTACGTCTTCAACGTCGACGAGGAGATCCTGAACGACGCCGCCCGCAAGGATGCTCTGGCCGCCCTGGTGGCGCCCGCCCAGGCGATCTTCCTCGACGCCAAGCTCGAGTCGGAGCTGATCGACCTCGATGCCGAGGACGCGGCGGAGCTCCTGGCCTCGACCGGTCAGGAGGAGAGCGGTCTCGACCAGCTCGCCCGCATCGGTTTCGACACCCTGGGCCTCCAGACCTACCTCACGGCGGGCCCCAAGGAGTCGCGTGCCTGGACGATCGGCAAGGGCTGGACGGCCCCGCAGGCGGCCGGTGTGATCCACACCGACTTCCAGAAGGGCTTCATCAAGGCCGAGATCATCTCGTTCGACGACCTGGTGGAGACCGGTTCGATCGCCGAGGCCCGCGCCAAGGGCAAGGCCCGCATCGAGGGCAAGGACTACGTCATGCAAGACGGCGACGTGGTCGAGTTCCGCTTCCAAACGGACAAATCTAAATAGAGAAGTAGCGGGCTTGGGGGAGCGATGTCTGGCGTACACACAATGGAGTGGTGGCAGATCGACTTTTCGTCCTACCCGAGTGTGTTCGACTGGGTTGCGATGGGGCTGACGATCCTCGGGTTCGTCATCGCGTTCTGCCAACTGAGACGTACGCAGAATGCCGTGAACGCGTCGATCCAAACCGAGGACAGCGTTCGAACCACTTTGATCCAGAATCAGATCAAGATGGCAATTGCTGAGATCGAGTCCGTTATCAAGGATCTTGGCACGGCAGTGAGCCTGGGTAATAAGGATCTGGCGGAACGTACTTTGGTCAGGTACGCGAATCTCTGTTCCGGATGTGCCGGTCTGATGAGGAAACTGGATACTTCCGATCTTGATTTTGCAGATCAACTCGACGAGTCATCGCGAAATGCCTCTCAGGTAAAAGAGGACATCGTCGTCAATCGAACCGCTCCCAGAGTTGCACTCATTCCTATCTACGGAGAGATGTCAGCAATCTCCACCGGAGCATCGAAGATGAACCTCGAACTCATCTTCACTGTTCCCATGTACGGTTCCGCGCTTGCGAAAAAGAAAGCATTTTGGAGGAAGTAGATGTTCACTTCGACGGACTGGGGAAATCTCATGCGGGTGCTTCGTATGCAGACGGAAGCGGGCAAGATCAACTGGACCGAGTCGCCAGAATCTACAAGGGGATCGAAGATTACTTTGATGATGATGGATCGCCAACAGGGGGTCATGTCGGCGACCGTTGGCAATAACCATTTCAGGCTCGGCTCCGCGGACCTCGACGACCGGGAGCCGTATTTTCTCGAAGTGACGCGAAGTGGACCTGCTCAGGTCACAGACGCTATCCGGTCAGATACCGCACGCCGAGACCCTGACCTCTACAAGGTCGCGCGTGAATTGGAGATGCTGATGAAAGCCGCCAGAAGGTTCGTCCACATGAAAGGGCGCGTCGTGGAGGACATTATTTCTGATCTCGACAACCTTTAGTGAGCGCCCAAAGCTGCCGTGATGAGGAAAGCTATGGACGCTCGGGTCGAAGCTTAGCGGCGGCTTATCGCGCCCAGGAAGATCTTGCACGAGTTCGTTGAGCCGTCGAGGTTCTGCCACTCGATCCGCACGGCCTTGCGGTTCCACTCAACGGCCTTGGCCTGCACCCGCACCTTGCCAGCGGTCATGTTCACCCAGGCGTCGACTTCGACAGGTTCGCGAGGCTGGACGGGCTTGTCGAGATCGGCACCGGTCACGGCGAGGGGAAGCGACTCGAAGCGAGGGCGAAGGTCTGATTCCTCGATTATGCGGTTCATCCGACGATCCATCTCGTCGCCGTATCTCCGATTCGTTCCCATCCTCAAACACTAGAACATACGTTCGAAAAGCGTATGGCTAGCTATCTACTGCGACCCCGTGATCCTTCGGCACTTGGACGCTTGTGTATGCCTTCCGAGACCCGGCCATATAGATGTTCGTGTAGGTCGGTCCCTGAACAATTGCCTCGACGACAGCGTGGATCGTGACCTCGGCTTGCAGTGAGTCTGGCTTGAACTTGAACGTGATCTTTTTCCCGAGGGAGGTTGAGTCGAGCTGGTGGGCGGTAGCTAGCTTCATCATGTGTCGATCGTACTGACCAGCTCCGACAGCGGAGCTATTTCGAGAAATGAGCAATCGTTGAGAGTGTGAGACAATGGTCTTACACGCGGCTTGCACGTGGCTTGGTCCATCCCTCCCCGCCGCACGGAGGGGCTACTCATCAAGTAGAGAGACCCACAGTGAGCGAGAACTTCAAGTCGTACCGTGTCCGCTTCGTCACGCACGAGAAGGTCGAGGCCGAGAGTGCTGCGCGTCACCGGGAGATGATGGCAAACCCGGCGACGCGCGCCATCGTCGAGGCCCCCATGAAGACCTTCGAGGTTCGCGCGGTCTCGCGAGAAGATCTCGATCGGCTCCTTGGTCGCTAGCCCACCGGGCAGGCGAATGACAGCGACAGTTTGTCGCCCGCGGCCCAGGTGAACGGGGTGGTGGAGTCGATCACACCCCAGCGGGCGTACGTTCCATCGCTCACGAGGTAGCCGAGCCGGATGCGCTTGTCGTCGGTGAGGTGACCAACGGCTGCCACGTGGCCGAAACCCGACGCCGACGAGTCGCGAAGCTTGACGACGGCGATGTTAGCTTCGCTGTCCTGGAAGCCTGCGGCGGGGTCGAGGGGGAGTGACATGTACCAGTCGCTCCCGGCTGTAAAGCCTGGTGCGAACTGTGCGAACACGAAGCCCTCGCAGATCCCTCCACGGACCCGGTAGCGGGCGTATACGGTCGAGCCTGCCCCGAAGGTCACGTTGGCCCAGACCGGCGTCCAGGGGCGGAGCTGCGGTCGTCGGTGGGGGCGGTGCGACCGGCGATGAGGTCGCGGGTGAGGTTGATCTCGTCGTATCCCTCGCGGCGGTCTTCGGTGCCGTCGAGCACGGGAAGCCCCTGAGCTGCCGCTACGTCTCCTGTTGCCATTTCTTGATTCCTATTCGTCGGTCCAGCTCGCGCCGGTCGGTGAGTCGAGCGAGCTCACCCCAGCCGGGAGCGCCCTCCATGCGAAGGTGGGGGTGTCGGTGAGGTCGCGGCTCTGGACGGTCATCTCGTCGCGGAGGAAGTCCCACGACAGGGAGGCGATGAGACCGGTCAGGAGGGCCGTGTTCGGGAACTGGATGCTGAGGGGCTGTGCGGGCTGAGCGCCGTACTCAAAGGCCGCTGAGGCCTCCTGAGAGCGTCCCGTGCCTGAGCGCGCTTGAGGGCGTAGGCGGCAAAACCATCGCCCCGGAAGCGGCGCTGCAGCTCGTAGATGAGGGTGCGGACGGGGCGGTCGCTGAGAGCGGCCCATTCATAGGCGGTGTGATCGCCATCGGCGTCGGTCCAGGCCAAGGTGACGAAGACGGCGTCGGCCCAGAGCTTCGAGTCAAGGCAGATCTTCTCGGTTCCCGCGGTGAGATTGAGACCCTCGGCAATGGTCGTGTAGCCGGGGGCGAGGTGCGAGTCATCGACGAGGTACCAGCGGCGCTGCTCGTCGCAGTAGAGCCGGGTGCCTGCGGCTTGGAAGACATCCTGGATGAAGTCCCAAGCGGAGACACCGGGCATCCAGCGGAGGAGCTCCGGGGTGCGCTCGATCAGGGGTACCCGCTGGGAGGAAGAGAGGCCGGGGTCGCCGGTCCACTCATAGGCGTAGGTCTCATCGCCTGGGGTCGAGCCGTCGAAGTACGCGGCGTCGAGCCGCTGGTCACCCTCGGAGAGACATAGCGCGTCCCAGCAGACCACCTGCTGGCTGATGCGGTTAGTGGTCGAGTTCTGCTTCAACAACTAGGCATCTTGAGCGACGTGGCGGGGTTGTGCTTTACGGTGCGGGTCCCCCGGCGTTCACCAGCCCTGTGAGCCGGGTATGCCCTTGAAGGGCCCGACGACCGACCCGGTGATCCAGCCGCCGTAGAAGCCTCCGGGCTGCGGCGTGACGACCTCGCCGTCGACTGTGCACTCGTCCATCTGCTGCGCGTAAACGGCGACGCGGTCTCGGAGCGGTTCGAACCCCGGCGACGGATGCGGGTAGTTCCACGCGCAAGCAGACCGTACCTCGCCTCCGCCGCGCACGTCGAGATATCGTGCGGTGCCCTTGAACTCGCAGAACGACGAGCCGTCGGCATCGACCAGCGAGCCGGGCGCGAAGTCCGCTATCGGAAGGTAGTAGACCGGCGGATGGCTGGTCTCGAGCACCCGGAAGGCGTCTCTGGTCTCGACGATGAGCTGCCCGCCCAGACGCATCGTGATCGGCGCGGTGACGCGCTCGATGCGCGGCGGCCTCGGGTAGTCCCAGACAGACTCCTGTCCTGGTCCTGGGGTCTCCGGGCGCGGTCGGGGCACCTGTTCACCTTACGTCTGCGGTGCTTCACTGGGGTATGCCCACCTCACCGATGTTCCCGCTCGGATCGGTTCTGTTCCCCTCTGTGCCGATCCCGCTCCGGGTGTTCGAGCCGCGGTATCTCACGATGGTCGGGCGGCTCCTCGACGAGGACGAACCAGGGTTCGAGTTCGGCGTCGTCCTCATCGAGCGCGGACCCGAAGCCGGGGGTGGCGACCAGCGCGCCTCGGTCGGGACGATGGCGCGTCTTGTGAGTGCCGCCGCGGGCGCCGAAGACCTGCTGATCGTCGGCGTGGGGACCCGGCGGTTCACGGTCGAGCGCTGGGTTGACGAAGACCCGTATCCCCGGGCCGAGCTCTCGATGCTGCCGGATCTGGAGTGGTCTGAAGCGCTCGCACCCCTACGGGCCGAGGCCGAAGCGGTCGTCCGCCGCGTGATGGCCCGCGTGGCGGAGCCGGACTCGGACGCCGGCATCGAGTTGTCGGACGATCCCGTCGCAGCCGTGTGGCAACTGGCGGCGATCGCCCCGCTGGGCGAGTACGACAGGTACACCCTGTTGAGGTCGACATCGCTGGGGGGTCTCCTGCGCCAGATGATCGATCTGACCCTCGAGGCCGAGGAGCTCTGGTCCGCCGAGTGAGGCGTCGACCACCGTTCAAGAACTATCCGAGCGTCGCGGATGTCGGCGGACTCTCATCGTGGGCAGACATGCGGCTCTCGGCGGATGTCGCGTTGGCTGTAGTCCGGCGTCGTGGGAAACTTCCAGAGGAGTAGAGGAACTCGTGGTCGAGTTCCGCTTCAACAACTGAGCCGAGCGCGTAGGGCTCGCGCATCGCCGAAAGGATCTTCCATGTCGAAATCATCCAGCACCTCCGCTCTGCGGACCCTCGGCGGCCTCTCGATCGCCGTGGGGTCGTTGTTCGTGGCCGCGGGGGCCGGCGCGTGGTTCACGGTGACGAAGCAGTTGCGCGCCGAGAAGATCGAGGTTCCCGGGAACGCTCCGGCGTTCGCCGGCAAGACCGTGCAGGGCCCGGCCACGGCCTATGTCGAGGCGCTCGTGATCAAGGGCAACGCCGAGCGCGGCGCGGGCGGGCGCACCTTCGCCGACATCAGCACGGCTCTCCGCGGCGTCGACGCGAACAGCGACGAGGCCGCCGAGCTGCGCAAGCAGAGCGCCGCCCTCTCGACCGCGGCCTCCCTGCGCACCTCTCTCATGACCTCCGTGCTCGCCTACGGCGTGAGCGCCTTCGCGGCCGGACTCGGCGCCTTCTTCGTGCTCGCCGGCACCGTGCTGCGCCGTTCCGACGCCGACTGAACCGCGGCTCGACCGGAGCGCGATGACGGATGATCTTGCCCACCGGGGCGCCACACAATCAGCGCGCCGTCCGCCGGCAATGGTGGTGCCCGCCGCTGACGACCCCGGCCCCGAACGGGGTCGCGACGGTGACGGCGGCCGCCTCTAGGCTGGCGCCATGTCGACGCCACCGGGTTCCGCGATCATCACGCACCTCCATGACGAGGGCTTCGAGGCCGCCGTCCTCGAGGGCGCGTTCAACGCCGTCGATCCTGGGGTGCGGCCGGATGCCGTGGTGCGGCCGCGCACCGAGGCCGGAGTCGTCGCCGCGGTTCGGCAGGCCGCCGCGGCCGGGCAGCGGATCGCCGTGCGATCCGGCGGGCACAGCTGGGTGGCCAGCAGCGTGCGCGACGGCGGCATCCTGATCGATCTGGGCGAGCTCGACGGCATCCGACTGCACCCCGAGAGCATGACCGCGGTGGTCGGGCCGGCCGCTCGCGGCGCGCAGATCTCGCCGCTGCTCGAGGCGGCGGGTCTCGCCTTCCCGGTCGGCCACTGCGGCGACCCGGGCATCGGCGGGTTCCTGCTCGGCGGCGGGCTCGGCGTGAACTGGGGCGGCTGGAAGCCCTCCGCGTTCTCCATCAGGAGCCTTCGCATCGTGACCGCCGATGGCGAGGCGCTCACCGCATCCGCCACCGAGAACCCCGACCTGTTCTGGCTGGCGCGGGGGAGCGGACCGGGCTTCGCGGGAATCGTGACGAGCATCGAGCTCGAGCTGCGCCCGCTGCCGGGCGCCATCCAGGTGACCACGTGGCGGTTCCCGATCGACGACCTCCCGACCGTCAGCGCGTGGATCGTCGCGGCTTCGCCCCGGCTTCCCGCGAACGTCGAGGTGTCGCTGGTGACGGCAGGCTCCCAGAGGCCTGGCGGGCTGGGCGACGACGACCCGCATCCGCTCGTCGTCGGCGTGGCCGCCACCGTGTTCGCCGCCGACGAGGACGAGGCCCGGGCCGCCCTCGCGCCGCTCGGCGACGGCCCGTCCGCGACGTCCGGCGGGGCCCTGCCCCGGGCATCCGGAGCCGTCACCGTGCTGGATCACCTGCCGCCCACCTTCGCGCGCCTCAGCGAACTGCACGTGCCGGTCGACGCCACCTACCCCCGCGGTGCCCGCTACCTCGCCGACACCTTCTGGTTCGCCGGCGATCTCGCGGAGGCCACAAAACCCCTCGCCGCGCTGATGCGGACGGCCCCGAGTGGCCGCAGCTACGTTCTCTCCGGCATGCCCGCGAACGGCGCCGGGGCTCAGCTGCTGATCCCCGGCGAAGCCGCCTACGGGATGCACGACACCACGCTCTTCATCGTCTACGTGGTGTGGGACGACCCGGCCGACGACGCCGCCAACCGCGCCTGGCTCGACGAGGTGGCGGAGGCCCTGCTCCCCACCAGCACCGGTCACTTCCTCAGCGAGGCCGACATCCGTGCGCACCCGGAACGGGTGCAGGGATGCTTCCGTGCCGTCGACTGGTCGCGCATCCAGCAGCTCACGCACCGCTACGACCCGGCCGGCCTGTTCCACGGCTTCCCCACGGCCCGACCGCCGGAACGGTAGCCTCGAAGCATCGGCCGCGGGGTGAGCGGCCGGCATCGACACAGCGAGAACGGGGTGCCGCCTTGAACATGATCACGGTCGTCAAGAACGGGCGCCTCAACCCCGACGTGCGGCTCTGGACGGGCGTCTCCGCCATCGCCGTGGGTGCGCTGATGGGAGCGGAGTTCCTGGTTCAGGTGTTCCTCGTCGGCGCGCGCCCGGCACTGGACGACAGCGAGGCCCTGAAGGAGTTCATGGCCGCGACCGCGAACCAGACGCTCTTCACGATCCTGATCGACACCTTCCTGATGGCGGCGCTGATCGTGTTCATCTCGGGCTTCCGGCAGCTCATCACGCACACCCGGCCCGACCTGCAGTGGGTGGCGAACATCATGTACGGCTCGGGTCTGCTGTTCATCGCCGTCACCCTCGTGGGCGACGCCATGGAGGGCGGCACGGCGCTGGACACCATGGGCTTGACTCCGGATGCCTCGTCCCTGCGTGCTCTGACCGTGGGCCACACCCTGATGTTCGGATCGATCGGCTGCACGCTCAACGCCCTGGTCGCCGGATCGGCCGCCTACCTGACGCTGGCTTCGGATGCTCTACCCCGCTGGACGGGCTACATCGCCTATGCGGTCGCCGGCTCGAACCTGCTCTCGGTGCCCACGATGTTCGGCGGCACGAGCCCCGACTCGTTCTTCGCCGCCGGGGGAGCGGCCACCGCGATGCTCGCCACCTTCCCGTGGCTGGTCTGGGTGGTCTGCGTCGGCTTCGTCGCCATCCGCGACCGCCGCCGCCTGGAGCACCTGCCCGAGCACGTGCGTGCACAGGTGGCCTGAACCCGCCCAGCACCCACGCCTGCCCGATGGGCCTGAGGGCGCCGACCGCGTAGGCGTGCTCGGTATCCATCGGATGGAACTTCGCGCTCATCGACCGAACGGATGGAGTCGGCACCCGAATGTGGGCGCGGACTCCATCCGTTCGACGGCGTGGCTGGCGGAATCGCCGGCTAGGACTTCGCGGGGACGCCTTCTTTGTCCGCGTCGGCTTCGAGCTCGGCCGGGGCCGGCTTCGAGAGCTCGTCGTCGCTCCAGCGGGCGTCGGCCTCGGCGGCCTCTTCCTCGGGAGTGAGAGCGGGCTTGGGACCGCGGCCCGGCAGGTAGATCGAGGGCTCGAGGCCCGGGTGCCGGCGCGACTGCACGATGAACAGCACGATGCCAAGGGCGACCGCCACGAACGAGGCCCACACGTTGGCGGGGATGCCGAGGAACGTGTCGCTCGTGGGGTCGATGCGGATCGCCTCGAGCCAGCTGCGGCCGAGGCCGTACCAGACGAGGTAGAGCGCGAACAGCTTGCCCCAGCGCAGCTGGAAGCGGCGTTCGATCAGCAGCAGGAGCGCGACGCCCACGAGGTTCCAGATGATCTCGTAGAGGAACAGCGGGTGGAACAGCGTGCCCTCGGCGAGGCCGGCGGGGAACGCCGTGTTCGTCGACTCGATCTCCAGGCCCCAGGGGAGGGTGGTCGGCAGCCCGTACAGCTCGTGGTTGAAGTAGTTGCCGAGCCGCCCGACGGCCTGCGCCACCAGCATGGCCGGCGCGAGGGCGTCGGCGAACGACCACAGGCGCACACCGGCGAACCGGCATCCGATCAGCGCACCGATCGCGCCGCCGATCAGCGAGCCGTAGAGAGCGTTGCCGCCGTCCCAGATCGCGAAGACGTTCAGAAGGTTCGCTCCGGAGTAGAAGTAATCGCCCACGTGCGTGAGCACGTGGTAGAACCGCGCACCGATGATGCCGAGCGGCACGGCCCAGAGCACGATGTCGATCACGACGCCCGACTCACCGCCCCGTTTGGTAAGACGGTGGTTCACGATGAACATCGCCGCGATGATGCCCGCGAGGATGAACAGCGCGTAGATGTGGATCGTGAGGGGTCCGATGCCGAAGAACGGTCCGATGTTGAAGGTCTGGAAGACCGGATCGGGGCTGGGAATACTCAGGGGGGCGATGATCGACACCTTTCAGGCGGCGGGAACGGGGTGCTCCGGCGGACGGGCCAGGTTGAATTCTAAAGCTTCATTGCCGAACTTGTAGCCCTGAGCCGATCTCCAAGCTAAGCTGGTTCTAGTTGTTGTGTTACCCATGAATCTTGAATAGGGTTCCTGCTCATGATTTCTGCGCCCCTGTCGCAGAAATATGCCTCAGGGGCTTGTTTTTCTGAGGAGCGGAACAAAGTACACCGCGACGGTAGGCCCCGACAAGCGGGGCCGCTTACCTCGAAAAGAGAAAACAATGCCTCAAGGCACCGTGAAATGGTTCAACTCCGAAAAGGGCTTCGGCTTCATCTCCCCCGATGACGGTGGAGAAGACGTGTTCGCCCACCACTCCGGCATCACCGGCAACGGCTACAAGAACCTCGAAGAGAACCAGCGCGTCGAGTTCGACGTCACCCAGGGCCGCAAGGGCCTGCAGGCCGAGAACATCACGCCCCTCGCGTAATTCTCCCCTTCGAAGAACCCGCGTCCGCTTCGGCGGCGCGGGTTTTTTCGTGCCCGGATCACCCGCCCTCGATCGCGGATTCACCCTGCTTGTTCACCGTGTCCCGGGGCAATCCGCAGGTTCACCCCGTAGGTTGAGAACATCTAAAGGGCAATTGCTCGCACCGCGGCTGTGAAGTCGAACACGACTCCAGTGAGCAGGCCACGTGAGCATCACGAACAGCAGCACCCCTCGCGCCACCTCCCCTCGTAAGACCGGCGCCGCGCATCCGACGGCCGCCTATTCCGAGCTGCTGGCCACGGTGAAAGACATGGGACTGCTGCGCAAGCGCCGCACCTTCTACATCGTGATGTTCTCGGTGCTCGTGCTCGCGCTCGTGGGGGCCGGAGTCGGCTTCGTGCTGCTGGGTGACACCTGGTACCAGCTGCTGATCGCCGGCGCGCTCGGCATCATCTTCACCCAGTTCGCCTTCCTGGCGCACGAGGCCTCGCACCGCCAGGTCTTCGAGTCCGGCAAGGCCAACGACCGGGCCGGTCGCACGCTCGCCACCGCGTTCGTGGGCATGAGCTACACCTGGTGGATGACCAAGCACACCCGCCACCACGGCAACCCGAACACCGTGGGCAAAGACCCCGACATCGACCCCGACACCGTGGTCCTCCTCGAAGAGGATGCCGCCAAGACGCGCGGAATCAGTGCCTGGCTGGTGCGCCGCCAGGGCTGGGCGCTCTACCCGCTGCTGCTGCTCGAAGGCATCAACCTGCACTACCTGTCGTTCAAGACGCTGCTCGCTCCCGGCCCGGTTCAGGGCCGCAAGTTCGAACTCTGGTTCATCGGTGTTCGGCTGGTCGCCTACGTCGGGATCATCTTCTACTTCCTGCCTCTCGGTATGGCCTTCGCCTTCCTCGGCGTTCAGCTGGCCGTCTTCGGGCTCTACATGGGAGCATCCTTCGCCCCCAACCACGTGGGCATGACCATCTTCCCCGCCGGCTCGCGCGTCGACTTCCTCTCCAAGCAGGTGCTCTCCTCGCGCAACATCAAGGGCGGCTGGGGCATGACCATCTTCATGGGCGGCCTCGACCTGCAGACCGAGCACCACCTCTTCCCGTCGATGCCGAGGCCGCACCTGGTGAAGGTGCGCCCGATCGTCGAGGAGTACTGTGCGACCCACAAGATCCCCTACACGCAGACCTCGCTGCTGGAAGCGCACAAGCAGGTCATCGCGTACATGAACAAGGTCGGGCTCGCCGCTCCGGATCCCTTCGACTGCCCGTTGGTGAACCAGTACCGCGTTCGCCGCGGCTGATCCTCTCCCGCTGTTCCCCGATCCGGCTCCGGGCGCTCGCGCGCTCCGGAGCCGTTATCGTGGGCAGGGTGAGATTCCCTGCCTTTCGCCTCGTCCTCGGCTCCCTGATCGCCGCCGGAGCGCTCGTCGTCGCCGGTCCGATGCTCTCCGTGTCGGCGCACGATGCCCTGGACAGTTCCGCTCCGGCGGCCGACTCGTCGATCACCGCGGATCCCGGCGCGGTCACCCTCGGGTTCAGTGAAGATCTGATCTCGCTGGGATCGTCGACCGACGGATTCGCCATCCAGGTGGTCGATCCCGAAGGCCTGCACCACGAATCCGGATGCGTGAGCATCGCGGGTGCGCAGGTGTCGGCCCCGATCGCGCTCGGCGATGCCGGCGGCTACGTGGTGCTCTGGCAGGTCGTGTCCTCCGACGGCCATCCGACCTCGGGGCAGTACCAGTTCGACTACGAACCCACCTCGCTCGACGGGGCGGCCGACGGGCTCACCGACGCGCCCGTGTGCGGCGAGGCCTGGGCCGGCGCTCCCGACGGGGCGTCTCCGACGCCGGCCGCCTCGCCCTCGGCGACCTCCACCGCTCCGGCGCCCCTCCCGACCGCCACCGCGGATGCCTCGGGCGGCGCCGACTCCCCGGTCGCGGCCACGCAGACCGCCGTGCCGGTGACCGACAACGCTTCGTCACTGCCCTGGCCGATCGTGGTGCTGATCGTGGTGGCGGGGCTCGGCGCTCTCGCGGCGATCGTGCTGCTCGTCATCCGCCGCGGGCGGAGCGGGGGCTTCAAGCAGGGCTGAGCCGCGCTGCAGCGCGAGCCGCGCTACACTCGGTGCCAGTAGCTTGACTTCAACTGAATACCACCGGCCACTAGGTCGATGCGGGAGAGCCGAGCGGATGCGTGCATCCGGCCGGCACCGAAGGAGCAATCCTCCCCGATAATCTCTCAGGTCCTCGTACCGCATCGAACTGGCCACTCTGGAAAGCAGCCGCGGCTTCGACAGCGGTTCGCCCATGGTGAAAGCGTCGCCTTCGCGCGACGTGAAACTCTCAGGCACGATGACAGAGGGGGAGTTCTCTCGGGTGCGACCGCGCCCGGTGACCATCGCAGGGCCCCGGCCCTCGCGACGAGACCGGAGAACTCATGACCTCTGACCATCGCTTCTCCCCTCTGCACGACGTTCACGTCGCTGCGGGGGCGAGCTTCACCGACTTCGCCGGCTGGCAGATGCCGGTGCGCTACTCCAGCGATCTGGCCGAGCACCACGCGGTGCGCTCCGCCGCCGGGTTGTTCGACCTCTCGCACATGGCCGAGTTCCGCGTGAGCGGATCCGGCGCCGGCGCTTTTCTCGACCACGCCTTCGCGGGCGCGCTCTCGGCGATCGAGCTCGGCCAGGCGAAGTACTCGCTGCTGCTGACGGCCGAAGGTGGCATCGTCGACGACGTCGTGGTGTACCGCACGGGCGACGAGGAGTTCCTCGTGGTGGCCAACGCCTCGAACCGGGAGCCGGTCGCGGCGGCCCTGACGGAGCGGGCTGCGGATGCGCGTGGCGCCGGGGCGACGTTCGACCTGAGCGACGTCAGCGACGAGACCGCGCTGGTGGCGGTGCAGGGGCCGCGTTCGCGTGCCATCCTCGAGGCGTCGGCCGGCCTGAGCGCGCCGGGGCTCGCCGACCTCCGGTACTACCGCTCGATTCCCGCCGACTTCCGGGGTGCTCCCGTGCTGCTCGCGCGCACCGGCTACACCGGCGAAGACGGCTTCGAGCTCTACCTCCACCCGTCGAAAGCGAGCGACCTGTGGGAGGCTCTCGCCGAGGCGGGCGCGTCGCACGACATCGTGCCTGCCGGGCTGGCCAGCCGCGACACGCTGCGGCTCGAGGCGGGCATGCCCCTCTACGGCCACGAGCTGGGCCTGGACACCTTCCCGCAGCAGGCCGGGCTCGGCCGCGTTCCCGCCCTCACCAAGCCGGAGTTCGTGGGGCGCGACGCCGTCGTCGCCGGGCCGGCAGCGGATGCGCCGGTGCTGGTTGGCCTCGTCGGCGAGGGGCGACGCGCCGCCCGCGCCGGGTACACGGTGTTCGCCGCCGATGGCGACGACACCGACGACGGCACCGCAGACGCCCCCATCGGCACGATCACGAGCGGCGCCCTCTCGCCCACGCTCGGGCATCCGATCGCCCTGGCCTATGTCGATCCGCGCTTCGCCGAGGCGGGCACCCCGGTGAGCGTCGACATCCGGGGCACCCGCCTCACCTACCGCACCACCCCGCTGCCGTTCTACCGCCGGAAGAAGGACTGACATGACCGAAGAGATCCGCTACACCGCCGAGCACGAGTGGGTGCTGGTCGACGGATCGGTGGCCACCATCGGCATCACCGCCTATGCCGCCGCCGCGCTCGGCGACATCGTGTACCTCGACCTGCCGGCCGCCGGAACCGAGATCTCCGGCGGCACCGTCGTGGGTGAGATCGAGTCGACCAAATCGGTCGGCGAGCTGTTCGCGCCCGTCGACGGCACCGTCGTCGAGGCCAACCAGGCCGTTCAGGATGCGCCGGAGCTCGTGAACAGCGATCCGCTGGGCGAGGGCTGGCTGATCAAGGTCGAGTTCAGCGCACTGCCGGCGCTGCTCACGGCCGACGAATACCGCACCCTGACAGGGGAGTGACGCATCCGATGACCGACCTCTTTTCCGCCCGGCACATCGGCACCGATGCCGCAGCGCAGTCCCGCATGCTCGAGGCGGTGGGCTACGGCTCGCTCGACGCGCTGATGGCGGCCGCCGTGCCGCAGGCGATCCAGTTCGACCGCTCGCTCGCCGACTCGCTCGTGCCGCCCGCCGCCACCGAGCGCGAGGCGCTCGATGAGCTGCGCGCGCTCGCCTCGGCGAATCGCGTGTCGACCTCCTACATCGGCCTCGGCTACTACGGCACGCTCACGCCGGCCGTGATCAAGCGGAACGTGCTGGAGAACCCGAGCTGGTACACCGCCTACACGCCCTATCAGCCCGAGATCTCGCAGGGGCGGCTCGAGGCGCTGATCAACTTCCAGACCATGGTCGCCGACCTGACCGGCCTCGCCACGGCGAACGCCTCGATGCTCGACGAATCGACGGCGGCGGTCGAGGGGATGCTGCTGGCCCGCCGGGCGTCGAAGTCGGCGTCCGCCCGCTTCCTGGTCGACGCGGACGCCTTCCCGCAGACCAAAGCGCTGCTGCGCGACCGTGCCGGCGCGGTCGGGATCGAGATCGTGGAGGTCGTGCTCGACTCGGTCGACCACCCGGCCGGGCACGCGCATCCGCTGCTCGCAGCCGACGGAGCCGATGGAGCGTTCGGCGTCTTCGTGCAGTATCCCGGTGCGTCGGGGCGGGTCTGGAACCCGTCGTCCGTCATCGACGAGGTGCATGCCGCAGGAGGCATAGCCGTGGTCGCCGCCGATCTGCTGGCTCTCGCCCTGATCACCTCACCGGGTGAACTCGGGGCGGACGTGGCCGTCGGCACGTCGCAGCGCTTCGGCGTGCCGATGGGCTTCGGGGGACCGCACGCGGGGTACCTCGCCGTGCGCGCCGGGCTCGAGCGGCAGCTGCCCGGCAGGCTGGTGGGCGTGAGCGTGGACGCCGCGGGGCACCCCGCGTACCGGCTCAGCCTGCAGGCGCGCGAGCAGCACATCCGGCGCGAGAAGGCGACGTCGAACATCTGCACCGCGCAGGTGCTGCTGGCCGTGATGGCCGGCATGTACGCGGTGTACCACGGCCCCGAGGGTCTCCGGCGGATAGCGGGCGAGGTCAACCGCAGCGCTCGCTCGCTCGCGGCGCAGTTGCGCGCCTCCGGGTACGCGATCGTGCATCCGACGTTCTTCGACACGATCCAGGTGCGCGTTCCGGGTCGCGCCCGGGGTCTCGTCGAGCATGCGCACAGCCGCGGCATCCTGCTGCAGCCGGTCGACGACGACACCGTGGGCATCGCAGTCGACGAGACGACGACGGATGCCGCCCTGCTCGAGCTCGCGCGGGTGTTCGACGCGGAGTCCCGTCCCTCGGGCTCGACGGACTCCGGCCCTGCTGCGCACGTCGATGCCGACGCCGAGCGCGAGCCCAGCATCCCGGATTCGCTCGTGCGCACGAGCGAGTTCCTCACGCATCCGGTGTTCAACACGCACCGCTCGGAGACGAGCATGATGCGCTACCTCAAGCGCCTCGCCGACGCCGACTACGCGCTGGACCGCGGGATGATCCCGCTGGGCTCGTGCACGATGAAGCTCAACGCGGCCTCGGAGATGGAGGCGGTGACCTGGCGGGAGTTCGCCGGCATCCACCCCTTCGCGCCCAAAGCCGACGTGGGCGGTTACCTCGAGCTGATCGCGCAGCTGGAGCGCTGGCTGGTCGATGTCACGGGCTACGACTCCGTGTCGCTGCAGCCGAACGCCGGCAGTCAGGGTGAGCTGGCGGGCCTGCTGGCCATCCGCGGCTACCACCGTTCGCGCGGGGACGAGGCGCGCACGGTCTGCCTGATCCCGTCGAGCGCTCACGGCACCAACGCGGCATCCGCGGTGCTGGCCGGCATGAAGGTCGTCGTGGTGGCCTGCGACGAGCTCGGCAACGTCGACCTCGACGACCTGCGGGCCAAGATCGAGATGCACGCCGAGTCGCTGGCGGCGCTGATGATCACGTACCCGTCCACGCACGGCGTATACGAGCACGAGGTCGCCTCGATCTGCGCGCTCGTGCACGAGGCCGGTGGACAGGTGTACGTCGACGGCGCGAACCTCAACGCCCTGCTCGGGTTCGCCCGCTTCGGCGACTTCGGGGGCGACGTGTCGCACCTCAACCTGCACAAGACGTTCTGCATCCCGCACGGCGGCGGTGGCCCCGGCGTGGGCCCGGTAGCCGCGAAGGCGCACCTGGCTCCATTCCTTCCGGGGCATACGTTCGCGCAGGAGCCCTCGCACCTGCTGCTGGACGGCACGGCCGTCGTGCACGCCGGCCCTCAGATCTCGGCCGCGCCCTACGGCAGCCCGAGCATCCTGCCCATCAGCTGGGCCTACGTGCGGATGATGGGACTCGCGGGGCTCGCGGATGCCACGGCCGCCGCCGTGCTCGCGGCCAACTACGTGGCCGCGCGGCTGGCGCCGCACTATCCCGTGCTCTACACGGGCGAGAACGGTCTCGTGGCGCACGAGTGCATCCTCGACCTGCGCGGCATCACGCAGTCCTCGGGTGTCTCGGTCGACGACGTGGCCAAGCGACTCGTCGACTACGGCTTCCACGCGCCGACGATGAGCTTCCCGGTGGCGGGCACGCTGATGGTCGAACCGACCGAGAGCGAGGATCTCGTCGAGATCGACCGCTTCATCGAGGCGATGATCGGCATCAAGGCCGAGATCGACGCCGTGGCGGAGGGGGAGTGGCCGGCCGACGACAACCCGTTGCGGAACGCTCCGCACACCGCACAGGCGGTCGTCTCCGGCGAGTGGTCGCATCCGTACGACCGCGAGCGGGCCGTGTACCCGGTTCACTCGCTCATCCGCGGCAAGTACTGGCCCCCGGTGCGGCGCATCGACCAGGCCTACGGCGACCGCAACCTCGTCTGCGCCTGCCCGCCTCCGGAGGCATTCGAGTAGCGCCCGGATGCCGCCCCGCGGCGTGGCGGTTTGGTAGGGTTCGGGGCATGCCCGCTGACGTCGCCCGCATCCGTGTAAGCCGCTTCCGGATGGGGGCGGGGGTTCTCGCCGGCGCGCTGCTCGCGGTCGCGGTGGCGACGCCGGCGGTGGCCGCCGACCCGGTGTTCGCCGAGGGGGACTGCGTGGTGTACCGCACGAGCGACGCGGGACCGGGCGGCTCGCAGTGCGCGGGCGTCGACCTGAGCGGTACGCGGTTCGGCGAGGGCGATTTCCGGGGTGCGAACCTGCAGGGCGCCTCATTCGTCGACGGCGACGTGCAGGGCGCCGTCTTCGACGGGGCCGACCTCACCGGCGCCGACTTCACGGGCGCACGCATCGTCAGCGCCGACTTCACGAACTCGAGCATCCTGCCCGGGCAGCTCTCGGCGGAGGCCGACGCCTCCGGCTCCGCGCCGGTCACCTTCACGCCCGCGCCGCCCGCGGGCATCACCGTCGACGGCTGCGCCATCGTCGACACTCCGGTCGAGTCGGGCCAGGTCTTCCCGATCGGCACCTCGAACGTGCTCTGCACGCTCTCCACCTCGTTCGACGGGGCGGGTACGAGCACCGCCACGGCCCGCCTCACCATCACGGTCACCGCGTCGACCACCGCGACCCCGACGGCCCAGGCGCCGCTCTTCACCGACGAACCCGCCGCGTCGGCCGATGGCGCGTCCCAGACCCCGAACTACCTCATGATCGGCGGTTTCGTCGGCGGCATCTTGGTGCTGGCCGCGGGCATAACCGCCCTGGTCATCTCGAACCGCCGAGGCCGCGCCTAGCCGAACAACTGCGGGAAGCTCGCCAGCGCCCAGGCATAACCGACGAAGCTGGCGATGTCGATGATCCAGTGGGCGATCACGAGGGGCATCACGCGGCCCCAGCGCCAGTAGCACCAGCCGAAGACGACGCCCATCACCACGTTGCCGACGAACGGCCCGATGCCCTGGTAGAGGTGATAGCTGCCGCGCAGCACGGCGGCCGAGAGGATGATCTGCCACTTGTGCCAGCCGAGCTGGCGCAGCCGGGTGAACAGGTAGGCGACGACGATCAGCTCCTCCTGCAGGGCCGCGCGGAGGGCCGAGAGGATGAGGATCGGCGTGGTCCACCAATAGGTGTCCAGGGGCGCGGGCTGCACGTCCACGGTGATGCCGAGCGCCCGGCCCACGAAGTACAGGGCGATGCCCGGAACACCGATCACGAGCACCAGCAGCCAGCCGCGCCCGACGTCCGAGGCGGGCCGCCGCAGATCGAAGCCCATCCGCCGGAACGGGTTTCCGCCCGAGATCGCCAGCAGGTAGAACACCAGCGCCACGGGCACCAGGTCGAAGAGCAGGGCGAGCAGCTGGTACGTCAGATCCAGCCATTCCCGTGAGCTGAGCGATCCGTTGATCGTCGCCGTCTGGTCGGCCAGGGCCGTCTCGGCGGTGAGCCGCGAGATGATGTTGACGATCGAATAGACGGCGGATGCGCCGAGCGAGACCCCGAGCACGATCGCGATCTCCGACCAGAGGCGGCGACGCCGGATCCGGGTCCATTCGAGGGCTTCAGGCATCGCTCCACTTTCTTGCGTAGAGCGCCACTTTTTCACACCTTCTGTGGGAAACGCACAAGGAATCCCTGGAGATAGTTTCGTGTCTGTAACTTTTTTTCCCAGAGTTTTGCGACACCCCTGACCCCCACTTAGGGTACTTCCTTAGGTCTGCGCCCCTAATCAGGGGGACTCTGTACCGAACCTCTATCCCTACACCAGGAGGAAAATTGAAGATCAACAGATACGGCATCGGTGCCATCGCGCTGATCGCCGCCAGCGCTCTGGCGCTGACCGGGTGCGCGAGCGGCGGCGGGTCGACCGACTCCACCGCCAGCACCGCCTCGATCATCACGGCGAACGGCTCCGAGCCCCAGAACCCGCTGATCCCCACCAACACGAACGAGACCGGTGGCGGAAAGATCCTCGACTCGATCTTCGCGGGCCTGGAGTACTACGACGCCAAGGGCGCGCCGCAGCTCGACGTCGCCGAGTCGATCGAGACCGACGACTCCAAGACCTTCACCATCAAGATCAAGCCCGACCTGACGTTCACCAACGGTGACCCGGTCGACGCGAACAGCTTCGTGGACGCCTGGCAGTACGGCGCGCTGTTCTCCAACAAGCAGCTGAACAGCTACTTCTTCGAGGACATCGAGGGCTTCAGCTATGAAGCCGACAGCCCCCTGACGGGTCTCAACGTCGTCGACGACCTGACCTTCACCGTCACGCTGAACGAAGCGCGCTCGGACTTCCCGCTGCGCCTCGGCTACTCGGCGTTCTACCCGCTGCCGAAGACGGCGTTCGAGGACATGGACGCCTACGGCCAGAACCCGATCGGCAACGGCCCGTACAAGCTCGCCAGCGACACCGCCTGGCAGCACAACGAGAAGATCGACCTCGTCGTGAACGACGAGTACACCGGTGGTCGCAAGGCCCAGAACGGCGGTCTCACGATCGTCTTCTACGCAAGCGAAGACGCCGCGTACGCCGACCTGCTCGGTGGCAACCTCGATGTTCTCGACAACATCCCGGCCAGCGCCTACAGCACCTACGAGTCCGACCTGGGTGACCGTGCGGTCAACCAGCCGGCCGCGATCTTCCAGTCGTTCACCATCCCGGAGCGCCTCGCGCACTTCGGCAACGACGAAGAGGGCAAGCTGCGCCGCGCCGCTCTGTCGATGGCGATCAACCGCGACGAGATCACCGACGTGATCTTCACCGGCACCCGCACCCCCGCCTCCGACTTCACCTCCCCGGTGATCGACGGCTGGAGCGACTCGCTCGAGGGCGCCGACGTGCTGAAGTTCAACCCCGACGAGGCGAAGAAGCTGTGGGCCCAGGCCGACGCCATCTCGCCCTGGTCCGGTACCTTCCAGATCGCCTACAACGCCGACGGCGGCCACGCCGAGTGGGTCGACGCGACCGCGAACAGCATCAAGAACACGCTGGGCATCGACGCGTCGGGCGCTCCGTACCCGACCTTCGCCGAGTCGCGCACCGCGATCACCGACCGCACCATCCAGACCGCGTTCCGCACCGGATGGCAGGCCGACTACCCGGGTCTGTTCAACTTCCTCGGCCCGCTGTACGCGACCAACGCCTCCTCCAACGACGGTGACTACTCGAACCCCGAGTTCGATGCACTGCTGCAGGAGGGCTCGTCGACCGCTGACTCCGCCGAAGCGAACGACGACTTCCAGAAGGCCCAGGAGATCCTGCTGAAGGACCTCCCGGCCATCCCGCTGTGGTACGCCAACGTCACCGGTGGCTACAGCGAGACCGCGTCGAACGTGCAGTTCGGCTGGAACTCGGTGCCGCTCTACTACGAGATCACCAAGAGCTAGTTCCCGCTCGATCGGGGGCGGCAGCCATGCGCTGCCGCCCCCGATTCATGTTCTCGACCCGCACCGGCGCTTCCCGCCCCCTAGTTCGATTGGTACGGTCTGATTCGTGGCCGGATACATCCTCAGGCGTCTTCTCCAAGCGATCCCCGTATTGCTCGGAACGACGTTCCTCATCTACTTCATGGTCTTCGCGATGCCCGGAGACCCTCTTCTCGCCCTCTTCGGTGACAAGACCCCCAACCCGGCGCTGCTCGAACAGCTGCGCCAGCAGTATCACCTCGACCAGCCGTTCATCGTGCAGTACTTCCTGTACCTCGGTGGGATCTTCCGCGGCGACTTCGGCACCTCCTTCTCGGGAGAGCCCGTCGCCGACATCCTCGCCCGCACCTTCCCGGTCACCATCCGGCTGGCCATCATGGCGCTCATCATCGAGTTCGTCGGCGGCGTGCTGATCGGCCTCGTCTCGGGTCTGCGCAAGGGCAAGCTGTTCGACGCCTCGGCGCTCGTGGTCAGCCTGATCTTCATCTCGCTGCCGATCTTCGTGATCGCCTTCGTGGCGCAGTTCATCTTCGGGATCCAACTCGGCTGGGCCAGGACGACGGTGTCCACCGGTGCTCCGATCCAAGACCTGATCCTGCCCGCGTTCGTCTTGGCGTCGATCACGTTCGCGCAACTCATCCGGCTCACCCGAGCCTCCGTGATCGAGACCCAGAGCCTCGATTTCGTGCGCACCGCCTACAGCAAGGGCCTCAGCCGGCGCCGGATCATCCCGGTGCACATCCTGCGCAACTCGCTGATTCCGGTGGTCACCTACGCGGCGACCGACTTCGGCGTGCTGCTGGTCGGCGCGACCGTCACAGAGGGCATCTTCAACGTGCCCGGTGTCGGCCGCACGCTCTATCAGGCCATCATCCGTGGCGAAGGACCCACAGTTGTCTCCTTCGTGACCGTGATGGTGCTCATCTACCTGGTGGTCAACCTCGTCGTCGACCTCCTGTACGGCCTTCTCGACCCGAGGATCCGCTATGTCAAGTAATCAGCCCGCCCCGACGCACTACGTCGCGCCGCTGGAGGAGACCCCTCTCGTCGCCGTCGACGCCGTGAACGTCGGCGAACGCAAGAGCAACCTCTGGATCGACGCCTGGCGCGACATGCGCCGCCGGCCGATGTTCTGGATCTCGGCCGTCATCATCATCCTGGTGATCATCGTGGCCCTGTTCCCGACCCTGTTCACCTCGGTTCCGCCGAACGACGACTGCCAGCTCTCCAACAGCAACGGCGGTCCGAGTGGCGAGCACCTGCTCGGCTTCACCAAGCAGGGCTGCGACGTGTTCTCGCGTCTCATCCACGGCACGTCGACCTCGCTGACGGTGGGCATCATCGTCACGATCCTCACCACGGTGCTCGGCATCCTGTTCGGTGCCTTCGCCGGGTTCTACGGCGGCTGGCTCGACGCGATCCTCTCCCGCGCGGGCGACATCTTCTTCTCGATCCCCTACATCCTGGCCGCCGTGGTCATCATGTCAGTGTTCTCGGCCTACCGGAACGTGTTCGTGATCTCGCTGGCGATCGGCATCTTCGCCTGGCCGGCGACGGCGCGCGTGCTGAGAGCCGAGATCCTCCGGGTGAAGAACGCCGACTACGTGATGGCGGCGCGGGCGACGGGAGTGTCGAACTTCCGCATCCTGCTGCGTCACGTGCTGCCGAACGCCATCGCCCCGGTGATCGTCGTGACCACCATCTCGCTCGGTGCGGCGATCGTCGCCGAGGCCACGCTGTCCTTCCTCGGCGTCGGGCTGCCCAACTCCACCATGTCGTGGGGTAACGACATCTCGGCGGCGCAGGTCGACCTGCGCACCGCGCCGCAGACGCTCATCTACCCCTCACTCGCGCTCTCGATCACCGTCCTCGCCTTCATCATGATGGGCGAAGTCATCCGAGACGCACTCGACCCGAAGGCGAGGGCCCAGCGATGAGCGACCCCACCACCACCGCAGGGGCGGTCCGCCCGCTGCTGGAGATCAAGAACCTCGAGGTCGGCTTCCAGACCACCGACGGCATCGTGCCGGCCGTTCGGGGCGTCGACCTCACCCTGATGCCCGGCCAGACCCTCGCCATCGTGGGGGAGTCGGGCTCCGGCAAGTCGACCACGGCGCACGCCATCATCAATCTGCTCCCCGGCCCCGGCCGGATCACGGGCGGATCGATCCTCTTCGACGGCGAGGACCTCACCAAGTACTCCCCGAAGAAGATGGAGGAGGTGCGCGGCCGCCAGATCGGCTTCGTGCCCCAGGACCCGATGTCCAACCTCAACCCGGTGTGGTCGGTCGGCTTCCAGGTCGAGGAGACGATCCGTGCGAACGGCATCGCCTCCGGCCGCAAGGAGGTTCGCGCCCACGCCATCCAGGTGCTGAAGGAGGCGGGCCTCGCGGATGCCGACAAGCGGCTGAAGCAGTTCCCGCACCAGTTCTCCGGCGGCATGCGCCAGCGGGTGCTGATCGGCATCGGCCTGTCCAGCCGACCGAAGCTGCTCATCGCCGACGAGCCCACCTCGGCGCTGGACGTGACCGTGCAGCGCCGCATCCTGGACCACCTGGAGACGCTCACCCGCGACATCGGCACCGCGGTGCTGTTCATCACGCACGACCTCGGCCTCGCCGCCGAGCGCGCCGAGCAGCTCGTGGTGATGTACAAGGGCAAGATCGTGGAGGCCGGTCCGTCGAAGGACATCCTGCAGAACCCGGTGCACCCGTACACCCAGCGGCTGGTGGCCGCGGCCCCGAGCCTCGCCTCACGCCGCATCATCAGTGCCACGCAGCAGTCGGCGACGCACTCGCTGGGCGACCTCGCCTACGCGCCCACGACCGTGACCGATGGGCTCGACCTCATCGCCGCCGCCGAGGAACGGATCGAGCACCAGCCGGCCGTCAAGCGCCCCGACGCGATCGTGGTGAAGGATCTGACCAAGGTCTACAAGATCCGTGGCCAGGGCAAGGGATCCTCGGGCGAGCTGATCGCCTCCGACAAGGTGTCGTTCGCCGTGGAGAAGGGCACCACCACGGCGCTCGTGGGGGAGTCCGGATCCGGCAAGTCGACCGTGGCGAAGATGATCCTGCGCCTGGAAGACCCGACCAGCGGCTCCATCCTGATCGACGGCGAGGATGTCGCTCCCCTCAAGGGTCGCGCCCTGCTGAGCCTGCGCCGGCGCATGCAGCCGGTGTTCCAAGACCCGTACGGTTCGCTGGATCCGCTGCGCAACATCGGCAACACGATCGCCGAGCCGCTGCAGGTGCACAAGGTCGGTGACCGCACCGAGCGGCGCGACCGCGTGCTCGAGCTGCTCGACCAGGTGGCGCTGCCGCAGTCGCTGATCACGCGCTACCCGAACGAGCTCTCCGGCGGCCAGCGCCAGCGCGTCGCCATCGCGCGAGCCCTGGCGTTGAAGCCCGACATCGTGGTTCTGGACGAGGCCGTGTCGGCTCTGGACGTGCTCGTGCAGGCCCAGATCCTGAAGCTGCTGGCCGATCTGCAGAGCGAATTGGAGCTCACGTATCTCTTCATCACGCACGACCTGGCGGTGGTTCGGGTCATCGCCGACAACGTCTGTGTGATGCAGAAGGGACGCATCGTGGAGGCCGCTACGACCGATCAGGTCTTCGACAGCCCGCAGGAGCAATATACTAAGGAGTTGCTGAACGCCATTCCGGGCGCTGGAATCACCCTGGGCGTTTAGCAGTTCCGGGCCTCGTCGCCCATCAATTCGCTATTCAGAGCCCGCGTGGGTGGCTGCGCCACCAGTTCCGGGTTCACGAACCTGAGGACTTTCCCCATGGCACAAGCCACCCGCGATGACCTGCGCAACGTCGCAATCGTCGCCCACGTCGACCACGGCAAGACCACCCTGGTCGACGCCATGCTCACGCAGACCAACTCCTTCGACGCGCACTTCGACGCCGACGACCGGATGATGGACTCGAACGACCTCGAGCGTGAGAAGGGCATCACGATCCTCGCCAAGAACACGGCGATCTCGTACACCGGCAAGCACGCCGGCGACAAGCCGATCACGATCAACGTGATCGACACGCCCGGTCACGCCGACTTCGGCGGCGAGGTCGAGCGCGGCCTGTCGATGGTCGACGGCGTGGTGCTGCTGGTCGACGCCTCCGAGGGCCCGCTGCCGCAGACCCGCTTCGTACTGCGCAAGGCCCTCGAGGCCAAGCTGCCGGTCATCCTGCTGGTCAACAAGACCGACCGTCCGGATGCGCGCATCGACGAGGTCGTGGGCGAGTCGCAGGACCTGCTGCTCGGTCTCGCCTCGGACATGGCCGACGACGTTCCGGATCTCGACCTCGACGCCATCCTCGACGTGCCGGTCGTGTACGCCTCCGGCCGCAACGGCGCCGCGAGCCTGAACAAGCCCGAGAACGGCACGCTGCCCGACAACGACGACCTCGAGCCGCTGTTCGGCGCCATCCTCGAGCACGTCCCCGCTCCGACCTACGACGACGAGGCGCCCCTCCAGGCCCACGTCACCAACCTCGACTCCTCGCCGTTCCTGGGCCGTCTCGCCCTGCTGCGTGTCTTCAACGGCACCATCAAGAAGGGCCAGCAGGTCGCCTGGGTCAAGCACGACGGCACCGTCACCACGCAGCGCATCAGCGAGCTGCTGAAGACCGTGGCGCTCACCCGCTTCCCGACCGAGTCGGCCGGCCCCGGCGACATCGTCGCCATCGCCGGTATCGAGGACATCACCATCGGCGAGACCATCGCCGACCCGAACGACGTGCGGCCGCTGCCCGCGATCACCGTCGACGAGCCCGCCATCTCGATGACCATCGGCACCAACACCTCGCCGCTGGTCGGCAAGGTCAAGGGCCACAAGCTCACCGCCCGCATGGTGAAGGACCGCCTCGACCGCGAGCTGATCGGTAACGTCTCGCTGCGCGTCGTCGACATCGGAAACCCCGCCGCCTGGGAGGTTCAGGGCCGTGGAGAGCTCGCGCTCGCCATCCTGGTCGAGAACATGCGCCGCGAGGGCTTCGAGCTCACCGTCGGCAAGCCGCAGGTGGTCACCAAGCAGGTCGACGGCAAGACCTACGAGCCCTTCGAGCACCTCACGATCGATGCCCCCGAAGAGCACCTCGGCGCCATCACGCAGCTGCTCGCCGCACGCAAGGGCCGGATGGACGGCATGTCCAACCACGGCACCGGCTGGGTTCGCATGGAGTTCATCGTCCCCTCGCGCGGTCTGATCGGCTTCCGCACCGAGTTCCTCACCATCACGCGCGGTACCGGTATCGCGAACGCGATCTCGCACGGCTACGAGCCGTGGGCCGGCTCCATCGTCACGCGGAACAACGGCTCGATCGTGGCCGACCGCTCCGGCGTGGTCACCCCGTTCGCCATCATCGCCCTGCAGGAGCGGATGACCTTCTTCGTGAACCCCACCGAAGAGGTCTACGAGGGCATGGTGATCGGCGAGAACTCGCGCGCCGACGACATGGACGTGAACATCACCAAGGAGAAGAAGCTGACCAACATGCGTCAGTCCACCTCCGACACCTTCGAGTCGATGACGCCGTCGCGTCAGCTCTCGCTCGAGGAGTGCCTCGAGTTCGCCCGCGAGGACGAGTGCGTGGAGGTCACCCCCGAGATCGCCCGCATCCGCAAGGTGGAGCTCGACGCCAACGCGCGTGCCCGCCGCACCGCGAACCTCAAGCGCGCCAACCAGTAGCATCGCGCCGCTGTCGACTCGGTAACGAGTCGATGACGCACAGGCCCCGCATCTGTCACCGGATGCGGGGCCTTTGCCATACTCGACGTATGACGACGAAGAAGCTGTCCCTCGTTCTCGCAGTCTCCCTGGCGGCCCTGCTCGGCCCGGCGCTCACCGGCTGCATCGGGAACCCGGTCGAATCGGTCGTCGAAGGCGCCGTCGAGCAGGCGGGAGGCGGCGAGGTCGACCTCAACTCCGACGGCGGTCTGCCTGACGGCTTCCCCAGCGAAGTGCCGCTCTACGACGGCGAGGTGGTCAGCGGTCTCAGTGCCGGAAACGTGGCCGACGGCGGAGGCTGGACCGTGAGCATCAAGGTGAACGATGTCGAGGCCGACTTCAAGGCCATCAACGACCAGCTCATCGCGGCCGGCTTCGAGTCGAGCTTCTCGGGCTTCGCCGACGGGGCCGGTTCGGGCGCCTACAGCAACGCGAACTTCTCGGTTCTCGTGGCCGTGACCGACGACGGATCGGGCCAGAAGACGGCCACCTACATCGTGGGCGGCACCACCGCCACCGAGTAGGCCGGGCGTTCAGCCCTTCGGCAGTCGCCCGCCGATCAGCCCCGAGGCCACGGCGAGCACAGCACTCAGCACGAACACCGCCGTGAAGGCGCCGGCGGTCGCCGCGCCGTGGCCGATGCCCTGGAACAGGATGCCGGCGATCGCCAGCGACACCGCCGGGCCTCCGGCATCCGCGATGTTGAGAGCGGCGCTGTTGAAGCCCTGCTGCTCGGGGCGCGACTGCCCGAGCACGAGTACGGAGAGTCGCGGATAGGCGAAGCCCATGCCGGTGCCCGAGATCGCCCAGCCGGCGATCGACACCCAGGCGGGCAGGTCGAGGGCGGTGGCCAGCAGCACGATCGCGATGGCCAGCACCACGCCTGCGATGCCGATCCGCACGCTCGTGCGACTGGTCAGCCGCTCGCCGAGCCGGCCCTGCACGAGCGAGGCGGCACCCCAGAACACCCCGCTGGCCGTGAGCGCGAGGCCCGCGGCGGCCGGACTCAGCCCGTGCTCGCTGGTGAGCAGGTACGGCAGGTACACCTCGGCCGAGAAGTAGCCGCCGGCCAGGGCGATCTTCGTGAGCAGGGTGCTCGGCAGGCCGCGCACCGCCCGCAGGGTGCCGGCGGGCATCAGCGGGCGCAGCGCCACGATCGCCACGACGAACGCGACGGCCGCGACCACGAGCGCGAGCGCTCCCGGGAACTCGGCCGAGACGCTGAGCGTGAGGATGGCCAGCGCCAGCAGCAGGGCCCAGAGGATGCGGCGCACGCTCCACGGCACGCGCGAGGCGGCATCCGTTCCCGTGCTCGCCAGGTGCCGCATGGCGGGCGCCACCATCACGGTGGCCGGCACGATCAGCGCGGCGACGCCGAGGAACACCCAGCGCCAGCCGACGGTCTGCCCGAGCACTCCGGCGATCAGCGGGCCGACCAGGGCGGGAACGACCCAGGCGGCGGAGAACAGGCCGAACACCTTCGGACGAAGCGACGGCGGGTACACCCGGGCGACGATCACGTAGAGGGCCACCGTGGTGCCACCCGATCCGAGACCCTGCACCAGTCGCCCGATCACGATCTGCTCCATCGAGAACGAGCTGCCGGCCACGATCAGTCCCGCCAGGAAGAACGCGACCGAGACCGCGAGCGGCGTGCGCGGCCCGCGGCTGTCGCACCAGTTGCCCGCGATCACCATGCCCAGCACGGATGCCGCCAGCGGAGCCGCGAAGGCGACCGCGTACAGCGCCTCGCCGCCGAGCTCGGCGCTGATCACGGGCATCACCGTGGTGACCGCGAGGTTCTCGAACGCGGCCACGAACACCAGCACGATCGAGCCGATCGTGATCAGCCGGAAGCGCGGGCTGAGGGGCGTCTCGGCGGCGGCCGTGGGGAGGGTGGGGGAGGTGCTCACACCTTCGACCGTAGAACCTCGACCCCGGTTCAGGTCAATTCGGGCGCCATCGACGTCAGGCGAAGAGGGTCTCGCCGACGAAGCCGCCCTTGGCGGCGGGGGCGGGCGGCACCGCGAAGATGCCGGAGCCGACGTGGCGGAGGTATTCGTTCATGGCGTCGTTCTTGGCCAGGTTCATCTGGATAGGGATGAACTGGGTGCGCGGGTCGCGCTGGTAGGCGATGAAGAACAGGCCCGCGTTCAGCCGCCCGAGGTCGTCGTTGCCGTCGACGAAGTTGTAGCCGCGGCGCAGCAGCTGGGCGCCCGCGTTCTGGTCGGGGTGCGCGAGCCGCACGTGCGAGTCCGCGGCGATCAGGGGAGCCCCGCCCTGTCCGGTAGCGGCGAAGTCGGGCTCGCTGAACTCGGTGCCGCCCGAGAAGGGAGCCCCCTCGCCTTTGGTGCGGCCGACGATCTTCTCCTGCTCGCGGAGCGAGGTGCGATCCCAGGTCTCGATCGTCATCCGGATCTTGCGCGCCACCAGGTACGAGCCGCCGGCCATCCAGGCGGCTCCGTCGGCGGCGGAGGCCCAGACCTGCTCGTCGACGACATCCGTCTGCTCGGATTTGATGTTGGCGGTACCGTCCTTGAAGCCGAACAGGTTGCGGGGTGTGGCCTGCGCCGTGGTGGTGGAGCTGGTGCGGCCGAAACCGAGCTGCGACCAGCGGATGCTCGCGCGGCCGAAGGCGATCCGGGACAGATTGCGGATGGCGTGCACCGCCACCTGCGGGTCGTCGCTGCAGGCCTGGATGCAGAGGTCGCCGCCGGTGAGGGCCTCGGAGAGCGCGTCGGCGGGAAAGTGCGGCAGGTCGACGAGCGCCTCGGGGCGCTGGGCGGCGATGCCGAAACGGTCGGCACCGGAGCTGTCGGTGAACAGAGTCGGGCCGAACCCGATGGTGATGGTGAGTCCGGATGCCGGGAGGCCGAGCGCCTCGCCGGTGTCGTCCGGGGGAGCGTCGTAGGGGCCGTTGACCGCGCCGTAGACGCCCACCGGATCACCGGCGGTCATCAGGGCGGAGGCGTCGCTCCAGTCCTGCAGCAGCCCGATCAGCTCGTCACGGGTGAGACCGGCGGCGACGTCGTAGCTGGCGAAGTGCAGGCGATCCTGAGCCGGCGAGGTGATGCCCGACTGGTGCGCGCCGTAGAACGGGTAGACCGCCGCGTTCTCCTGGGCCGACGCCGAGGCGGGCAGCACGAACCTGTCCAGCGCCGCGCCGAGTCCTGCTCCCACGACGCCCGCCCCGGCGAGCCCGAACAACCCCCTGCGGGAGATGCCGGACCGCGCCGGGGCGGGGTCGGTCGAGCGGGCGTCCGCCGAGTCGGCGGCTGGGTCGGTGGAGGCGTCGCCGGCCTGCGAGGCCGGGGCCTCGGAGGGATCGGATTCGGTCATGACTCAACCCTAGGACGCACCGGCTGGGCGTCAGCCGACGAGCGTGGCGGTGAGCTGGCTGAGCGGTTCGCCGAGCGCGCTGACGCCGTCGGCGAGCTCCTTGACCTGCTCGGGGGTCAGCTCGTTGTAGTAGGTGAAGCCGCTGTCGAGCGTGCCGTAGGCGCTGAGGGTGTCCTGCAGGGTCGCGAAGCGCTCGTCCAGCGTGGTCACCAGCTCGGGGTCCTTGGCCTCGACGATGTCGCGAACGCCCTCGTAGGCCACCTTGGCGCCCTCGAGGTTGGCCTGGAAGTCCCAGAGGTCGGTGTGCGACCAGATCTCCTCTTCGCCGGTGATCTTGCCGGAGGCGACCTCCTCCATCAGGCCGATGGCGCCGTTGGAGATGGCGTCGATGGTGACGGTGTAGTCGGGGTCGTTCACGGCGTCGTAGAGCAGCTGGGTGTCGGCGACGAGCTTGTCGGCGTAGTAGCTGCGCTCCTCGGCGGTCAGCGGCACGTACTCGGTGCCGCCGTTGTCGGCCGCGGTCGGCGGGAAGAGGTCTTTCTCGATGCGGTGCCAGCCGGTCCACTCGTCTTCGGGGGCGACATCCGCCTCCCGGAAGTCGATGGCGGGGTCGAGGTCGCCGAACGACTCGGCCACGGGCTCGATCCGCTCGTAGTTGGCGCGGGTGGTGGCGTAGAGATCGCGTGCCGTCGCGTCGTCGCCGGCCTCGTAGGCGTCGACGAACGTCTGGGTGCCGGTGACCAGCTGGGCGACCTGGTCTTTGATGTACGCCACGTAGTTGAGCGCGGCGGAGTCGACCTGCTCCTGCAGGTCGCCGGCCAGTTCCACCTTGTCGCCGGAGACGGTGAAGGCCGACTTGCCGATGCCGTCGCCCACCATGCCGGGCTTGCACACGGTGAAGTAGTCGCCCGGCTGGGCCTGCACCACGAGGTCGCGGGAGATGCCGGGGCCGACGTTCTCGACCTCGCCGACGATCCGCAGGCCGTCGTCGGCCAGCAGGTAGAACTCGGTCACCTGGTCGCCGGAGTTGGTGACCGAGAAGGTGAGCGTGCCGCTGGTGGCGGTGCTGGCGCTCACCGAGCAGTCGTCGGCCGAGCTGTCGACGGTGATCGCGCCGGCGCTGTCGGCGCTGCTGTTCGCGACGCAGCCAGTGAGGGCGAGCAGGGAGATCGCCGCGGAGGCGGTGATCAGGAGGGGCTTGGTCTTCACGAGTGCTCCTAGCTGTGGGCAGGGGTGGTGACGGCGGCGGGTGCAGGGGTGCGCGCCGGCTTCGAGGGACCTCGCCGGACGGCGAGGATGAAGAGGGTCATGGTGGGGATGAAGTAGGCCAGCCACACCGTCATCTCCAGCCACGTGGTGGCGGGGGAGAAGTTGACGGTGCCCTTCAGCAGGGTGCCGTACCAGCTGTCGGGCGGCACGATCGCGCTCACGTCGAACGCGAGGCTGTTGAGGCCGGGCAGGATGCCGGCCTCCTGCAGGTCGTGCACGCCGTAGGACAGCACGCCGGCCGCGACCAGGATGAGGAAGCCGCCCGACCAGGCGAAGAACTTCGACAGGTTGATGCGCAGCATCCCGCGGTAGATCAGCCAGCCGAGCACGACCGCGGTCACGATGCCGAGGGCCGCTCCGATGAGGGGGAGCGTCGTCTCGCCGGTGGCCTGCACGGCGGCCCAGATGAACAGCGCGGTCTCGATGCCCTCGCGGCCCACCGAGAGGAAGGCGACGAGCACGAGACCCCAGCCGGCGCCCACCAGCGCCTTGTCGATGTCGCTCTGCAACGTGCCTTTCAGGTCTCGGGAGGTCTTCAGCATCCAGAACACCATCCAGGTGACGAAGCCGGTGGCGATGATCGAGAGCGAGCCGCCGATGGCCTCCTGGGCCTCGAAGGTGAGCCCGTAGGTGCCGAAGGTGAGCACGGCGCCGAGGGTGAGAGCCACCAGCACGGCGAGGCCGACGCCGATCCAGAGCCGGGCCAGCACGTCTTTGCGGCCGATGCGGCGCACGTAGGCGATGAGGATGCCGACCACGAGCGCGGCTTCGAGGCCTTCGCGCAGGCCGATCAGGTAGTTCGCGAGCACGGGAACCTCTTCACGGGGAAGAAAGAAGGATGCAGTGCGCCCGGAGGTGTGGACTGCCTTACTTGGGTAAGCCTAGCCTTACCAGTCTCGTAGCGTAATCGCTGGCGGGCCGATTTGTCCATCTCTGTCCTGCCGGGCCGCAGAGCGCCCGTCCTAAGCTGTGGCCATGAGCGATGACGCGGTTGTGAAGGCCCAGGCGGAGGCGGCCGCAGCCGTCGAGGCGGCACGGCAGGCGCAGGCAGCGGCGGAGGCCGCCGTGCTGCGGGCGCAGGAGGCGGCGGCAGCGGCGGTGGCTCATGCGGAGGCTGCGCCTATCGTCGACGCCCCCGCCGCGGCATCCGGCCCCCTCACCGACGAGCAGGTCGACGTCATCCGCGCCGGCTACGCCTTCGAGGAGGCCGCGCTCGAGATCGGCGCCCTCGTGAACGGCGAGGCGCTCGCCGGCGTGCCGGTGCGCATCCCGCTGGCCATGACCAACCGGCACGGCCTGGTCGCCGGCGCGACCGGCACCGGCAAGACCCGCACCCTGCAGACCCTCGCCGAGCAGCTCGCGGCCGCCGGCGTTCCCGTGTTCGCCGCCGACATGAAGGGCGACCTCTCGGGCGTCGCCACCCCCGGCGAGTCGAGCCCGAAGCTGTTGGCGCGCACCGAGGGCATCGGGCAGTCGTGGGAGCCGCGGGCTTCGACGGTCGAGTACTTCAGCCTCGGCGGCATCGGCAAGGGAGTGCCGATCCGGGCCACCCTCTCGGGCTTCGGGCCGCTGCTGCTGAGCAAGGTGCTGGGCCTCAACGACACCCAGGAGTCGAGCCTCGGCCTCGTCTTCCACTACGCCGAGCAGGCCGGCCTGCCGCTGCTGGACCTCAGCGACCTGCGCGCCGTGCTCACCTACCTCACGAGCGACGAAGGCAAGGGCGAGCTGAAGAACATGGGCGGGCTGTCGAGTCAGACGGTCGGCGTCATCCTGCGCGAGCTGATCACCTTCGCGGCCGAGGGCGCCGACGCGTTCTTCGGGGAGCCCGAGATCGACACCTCGCTGTTCCTGCGCCAGGCCGCCGACGGCACCGGCGTGATCAGCCTGCTCGAGCTGCCCCGGGTGGCCGACAAGCCGGCGCTGTTCTCCACCTTCCTGATGTGGCTGCTGGCGGATCTCTACAACGACCTGCCCGAGGTCGGCGACCTCGACAAGCCCAAGCTGGTGTTCTTCTTCGACGAGGCGCACCTGCTGTTCAACGGTGCCTCGAAGGACTTCCTGCAGTCGATCACGCAGACCGTGCGGCTGATCCGCTCGAAGGGTGTGGGCATCTTCTTCGTGACGCAGACACCGAAGGATGTTCCGGGCGATGTGCTCGCCCAGCTGGGCTCGCGGGTGCAGCACGCGCTGCGCGCCTTCACTCCGGATGACGCCAAGGCGCTGCGGGCGACCGTCTCGACCTACCCTCGGTCGGCCTACGACCTCGAGCAGGTGCTGCAGGGGCTCGGGACGGGTGAGGCCGTGGTGACGGTGATGAACGAGAAGGGCGCGCCGTCGCCCGTGGCCTGGACGCGGGTTCGCGCGCCGCAGGGATCCATGTCGCCGACTCCGGATGCCGCCATCGACGCCGCGGTCGCCGCCTCGCCGCTCACTCCGCAGTACGGCACGCCGATCGACCGGGAATCGGCGCGGGAGATGCTGACGGTGAAGATGAACGCGGCAGCGGCGGCGGCCGCCGCCGTGGAGGCGCAGGAGGAGTACACGCGCCAGGCGGAGGAGTTCCGCAAGCAGGCCGAGAAGGAGGCCAAGGCACAGGCACAGCGCGAGGCGCGCGAGTCGCGCAGCACCACGACTTCGTCGTCCCGGCCCCGTAGCCGCACCACGAAGCCCGACCCGAACATCCTGAACGACGTGCTGGGCTCGAAGACCACGCAGACCATCCTCAAGGGCGTGCTCGACGGCATCTTCGGCACGCGCCGCCGCCGCTGACACGGGCGCACCCGTCCTGCGGGTCGCGGACTCCCAGGCTGCACGCCGTAGGGTGGGAGCGTGACTGACGAACCGCGGTACGGGGAGCGCACGCCCGATGGGCGCAGTGCCCTTCCCGCGCAGCAACCGGGCTTCCTGCCGGCCGGCTTCGACGAGCCCGGGCGTGCGGGCGTCGCCGCATCCGCCCCCGTCGGCACCTCGCTCACCACGCGGATCATCGCCTACGTGCTGGCCTTCGCCCTCGGTGGCCTGTTCGGCATCCTGGGCACGATCGTGCACCAGATCAGCGTGAGCGTGTTCGGGCTGTTCGACCTGCCGGTCGGGCTGATCGTGGCCCTTCCCGCCACGGCGCTGCTGCTGGTGGGGCTGCGGCTGATCGCCCCCAACCGGCTCGCCGCGCTGCTGGCCGCCATCGCGCTCGTGGGCGTGGTCGCGCTGCTCGCCCTGCCGAGCCCGGGTGGGTCGGTGCTGATTCCCGACAGCACGGCCGGGATGGTGTGGCTGGTCGGTTCGACGCTGGTCGCGGTCGTGGTGCTGTGCTGGCCGAGGCTCGGCAGCCAGGCTGATGCTCGCCGATCCGCTCGACGCCCCACCGAACCGCAAGCACCCTCGGCGACGAAGTAGACTTGACCCTCTGGGTTATCGAAGGGACCTGAACCACTGTGACCTATGTCATCGCTCTCCCCTGCGTGGACGTCAAAGACCGCGCATGCATCGACGAGTGCCCTGTCGACTGCATCTACGAAGGCGAGCGCTCGCTCTACATCCACCCCGACGAGTGCGTCGACTGCGGCGCCTGCGAGCCCGTGTGCCCCGTCGAGGCCATCTACTACGAAGACGACCTGCCCGAAGAGTGGGCCGACTACTACAAGGCGAACGTCGAGTTCTTCGACGAGATCGGGTCGCCCGGCGGAGCCGCGAAGGTGGGCGTGATCAAGCACGACCACGCCGTCATCGCCGCGCTGCCTCCGCAGGGCGAGCACTGATCGGGCGCCCCGGTGGCACTCGGCGCGCTCCCTGACTACCCCTGGGACCAGATGGTCCCGTACGCCTCCCGGGCCAGGGAGCACGCGGACGGCATCGTCGACCTGTCGATCGGATCGCCGGTCGATCCGACGCCGCCGCTGATCCGCGAGGCGCTCGCCGCGGCGACGGATGCGCACTCCTACCCGACGGCGGCCGGCACACCGGCTCTGCGCGAGGCGATCGCCGAGTGGTTCTCGCGTCGGCGCGGCGTGCCCGGGCTCACCCCGGAGAATGTGCTGCCCACCATCGGCTCCAAAGAGTTCGTGGCCTGGCTGCCGTTCATGCTCGGGCTCGGCGAGGGCGACGTGGTCGTGCATCCGCGGGCCGCGTACCCCACCTACGCGATGGGGGCGCAGATCGCGGGCGCCGCCTCCTTCGCTTCCGACGACCCCGCCGAGTGGCCTGCGAACACGCGGCTGGTGTGGCTGAACAGCCCGGGGAATCCGGATGGCCGGGTGCTCGACGTGCCCGCCCTGGCGGCGGCCGTCGCGCGGGCGCGTTCACTCGGCGCGGTCATCGCCGGCGACGAGTGCTACGCCGAACTCGGCTGGGACGGGCGCTGGGTTACCGAACCGGTGCCGAGCATCCTCGACCCTCGGGTCACCGGGGGAGACGTCACCGGTGTGCTGGCCGCCTATTCGCTGAGCAAGCAGTCCAACCTGGCCGGGTACCGCGCGGCGTTCGCGGCCGGTGATGCGGCTCTGATCGCGCGATTGCTGACGGTGCGCAAGCACGCCGGCATGATGCCGCCCGCACCCGTGCAGGCCGCCATGGTCGTCGCGCTCGGCGACGACGCGCACGTCGAGGCGCAGAAGACGCTGTACCGCGCTCGGCGCGCCATCCTGAAGCCGGCGCTCGAAGCGGCCGGGCTGCGGATCGACGCGAGCGAGGCCGGGCTGTATCTCTGGGCGACCGAGGGGCGCGATGCCTGGGCGTCGATCTCGGCGCTCGCGGAGCTGGGGATCCTGGCGGGGCCGGGTCCGTTCTACGGCGATCACTTCCCTGATCACGTGCGGTTCTCGCTCACCGCGAGCGACGAGCGGATCGGCGCAGCCGCCGCCCGGCTGCGCGAGCACGGGCCGCTCACCCCGGCCTGAGAGCGGCTTAGGAGCATTCCTCCAAGCCCGATCGGCAACTGTAGGTGAATGCAACAGTGGGGTCGCGGGGACATTAGAGTGTATGAGGGTCAACGCGGTCACCGCCTCAACCGGCACCGGTCGCGTCCCGCTGACCACACTGCCGGCAGGATTTCCAAGGAGGCGCCGTGACGGACGTCGATCACATCGCTCGGTCCCGTGACATCGATGGCCAGAAGGCCACCCTGACCTACCCGGGAGGAACGGCGGAGTTCCCGCTGCTGCCGAGCGTCGACGGAGCGTCGTCGATCGACCTGGCCACCCTCACCAAGCAGACCGGCTTCACCACGCTGGACTACGGCTTCGTGAACACGGCCGCCACCAAGTCGGCGATCACCTACATCGACGGCGACCAGGGCATCCTGCGCTATCGCGGGTATCCGATCGAGCAGGTCGCGACGTCGCTGACCTACCTCGAGACCGCCTGGCTGCTGATCTACGGCGAGCTGCCCTCGGCCTCCGAGCTGTCGGAGTTCGACGACAAGATCCGCCACCACACGCTGCTGCACGAAGACCTCAAGCGCTTCTTCGACGCGCTGCCGCACAACGCGCACCCGATGTCGGTGCTGTCGTCGGGCGTCTCGGCGCTGTCGACGTACTACCAAGACTCGATGAACCCGCACAACCCCGAAGACGTCGAGATCTCGACCATCCGTCTGCTGGCGAAGCTGCCGGTGATGGCGGCCTACGCGCACAAGAAGAGCCTCGGGCAGGCGTTCCTGTACCCCGACAACTCGCTGTCGTTCGTCGACAACTTCCTGCGCCTGAATTTCGGCAACCTGGCCGAGCCGTACGAGATCAACCCGGTGCTCTCGAAGGCGCTCGAGCGCCTGCTCATCCTGCACGAAGACCACGAGCAGAACGCGTCGACGTCGACCGTGCGGCTGGTGGGCTCCACCGAGGCGAACATGTTCGCGTCGATCTCGGCCGGCATCAACGCGCTGTTCGGGCCGTTGCACGGCGGCGCGAACGAGGCCGTGCTCACCATGCTCGCGCAGATCCGCGACTCGGGTGAGGGCGTGGCGAAGTTCGTCGAGCGGGTGAAGAACAAGGAGGCGGGCATCCGTCTCATGGGCTTCGGCCACCGCGTCTACAAGAACTACGACCCGCGCGCGAAGCTCGTGAAGGAGAGCGCCGACGAGGTGCTGGCCGCGCTGGGTGTTCAGGATCCGCTGCTCGACATTGCCAAAGAGCTCGAGCAGGTCGCCCTCTCGGACGACTACTTCATCTCGCGCCGCCTGTACCCGAACGTCGACTTCTACACCGGCGTCATCTACAAGGCGATGGGCTTCCCCACGCGCATGTTCACGGTGCTCTTCGCCATCGGCCGCCTCCCCGGCTGGATCGCGCACTGGCGCGAGATGGCCACCGACCCCCAGACCAAGATCGGCCGCCCCCAGCAGCTCTACATCGGAGCCCCCGCCCGCGACCTCCCCCCGCGCTAGCGCTCGTCCCTCGAGAAGTCGCAAATGGCCCCTATCCCACGTGGATAGGGGCCATTTGCGACTTCTCGATCGGGCTGTGGAAGGGGGAGTTATGCACAAAGTGCGGGGTGGGGGGACTTGGGCGGGGGTGTGGTGGGCATGGTGGGGGGATGCATCGTCCTGAGGAACTGCCTGTCGCGCTTCAGAGTGCCGCGTTCTCGGTGCGGGAGGGGGAGGCCGGCGGGCTGACCAGGAAGCGGATGCGCGCCGCCGACCTCCAGAGACCGTACTTCGGCGTGCGTCGGTGGGGGTGCGACGACGGTGATGTCCTCGAGCGCTGCCGGGCGTATGCGCCGCTCCTACGCGCCGGCGACGTGTTCAGCCATGCGACGGCGGCGCTGCTCTGGGGCGCTCCGCTGCCCATGCGGCTCGAGGCGGATGCGACGCTGCATGTCATGGCGATTGACGGCGCCACCCGCCCGCGCTCGGCCGGAGTGTCCGGTCACACCGCGGGCGACCGGGCCATCCGGGTCCGGTCGCGCCACTCCCTCCCCGTCGTGGACCCGGTCAGCGCGTGGCTGCAGCTCGCGCCGCTGATCGGGCTCGACGATCTCGTGGCCATGGGGGACTACCTCGTTCTGACACCGCGCCGCCAGAAGCGGCAGGATCCGCGGCCGTACACCTCCCGGGCGGAGCTCGAGTCACGGCTGCGGGCTTTCCGGGGGCGCGGCAAGCGTAACGCCGTCGAGGCGCTCCAGTTGATTCGTGACGGTGCCGAATCCCCGCGCGAGACCCGGCTGCGCCTTCGACTCGTGCGGAACGGGCTGCCCGAGCCCGAGCTCAACGTCGAGATCAAGGATGAACGGGGACTGCGGATCGGCTTCGGCGATCTGGTGTACTCCTCGCACAAGGTGCTGGTGGAGTACGAGGGCGAGCAGCATCGTACGGACTCGACCCAGTTCTACCGCGACATCGAGCGCCACGAACGGCTCGCCCGCGCCCAGTGGATCCTCATCCGCGAGTCCAAGGAGACCCCGCTCACGGGCCCCCGCTCCACGTGCGCGCGCACGCGCCACGCCCTCCTCTCCCGAGGCGCCCGCCTCTGAGTCGAGAAGTCGCAAATGGCCCTTAAACACGCCTCAGAGGGGCCATTTGCGACTTCTCGAGTGGGTGGGAGATGGGAACGGGGAGGGGGGCTACGCGTGGAGGGTGGGGTTGAGGGTTACTCCCGAGCCGGAGCGGGCCACGGCCTCGACGGCGCCCGTGAGGGAGTTGCGGCGGAAGAGGAGGTTGGGGACGCCGGAGAGGGCGACGGCCTTGACGATGCGGTTCTCGTCGTCGGCACCGGAGCCGTCGATCAAGACGACCTTGGTGCCGGCGGTGACGTAGAGGCCCGCCTCCACGACGGTGTCGTCGCCGATCGAGATGCCGATGCCGGCGTTGGCGCCGAGGAGCGCACGGCGGCCGATCGAGACGCGCTGCGTGCCGCCCCCGGAGAGCGTGCCCATGATCGAGGCGCCGCCGCCGATGTCGGAGCCGTCGCCCACTACGACGCCCTGCGAGATGCGTCCCTCCACCATCGAGGAGCCGAGGGTTCCGGCGTTGAAGTTCACGAAGCCCTCGTGCATGACGGTGGTGCCGGGCGCGAGGTGCGCACCGAGACGCACGCGCGAGGCGTCCGCGATGCGCACCTTGGCGGGAGTGACGTAGTCGAGCATCCGCGGGAACTTGTCGATGCCGTAGCTCTGGATGCCGGCGCGCTGCAGGGAGGGGCGCAGGCGAGCGAAGTCGTCGGGGTGCACGGGGCCGGCGTTCGTCCAGGCCACGATCGGGAGGTACCCGAAGATGCCGTCGAGGTTGATGGTGTTGGGCGCGACGAGCAGGTGCGAGAGCAGGTGCAGGCGGAGGTAGGCATCCGGGGTCGAGGCGGGAGCGGCGGCGAGCTCGATCTCGACGGTGGCCACCTCGACGGTCACCGCGCGACGGGCATCCGGCAGGGCATACGCGGTGAGCTCGCCGGGGTGAGCGGATGCGGCGCCGGCGGGCACGGTGCCGAGCGCCGGTGCGGGGAACCAGGCGTCGAGCTCGGTGCCGTCGGCGGAGGTGGTGACCAGGCCGTGGCCCCAGGCGTGGCTGGGAGCGGAGGCGAGCGGCGGGGTGTCGAGAACGTCTTCAGGCATGACTCCAAGCGTATTGCCCCGGGGCGGGGCGTCTCGCGCCGGAATCCCAGACGTGTCACCCAGCTGCCGGGCGGTGGCGAACCCTAAACTTGGGGGATGTCTGCTTTCGACCCCGCGCATCCTGTACTCGACCTCGGAGCCACCTCGATCGACCTGACCCGGCAGATCTGCGACGTGGAGTCGGTCTCGGGGAACGAGACGCTGCTGGCGGATGCGATCGTGGCCAGCCTCGCGGATGCGGCACACCTCGAGATCATCCGTGACGGCGACACCATCGTGGCCCGCACGAACCTGGGCCGCGCCGAGCGGGTCGTGATCGCCGGCCACATCGACACGGTGCCGCTGAACGAGAACCTGCCTACCCGCTTCGAGACCCACGAGGGCGAGGAGTACCTCTGGGGTCGCGGCACGGTGGACATGAAGGCGGGGGTCGCCGTGCAGCTGAAGCTCGCGGCCGAGCTCGTCGATCCGGCCGTCGACATCACCTGGATGTGGTACGACCACGAAGAGGTGTCGAACGACCTCAACGGCCTCACCCGGCTGGCTGCCAACCGGCCCGATCTGTTCGAGGGCGATTTCGCCATCTTGGGTGAGCCCTCCAACAGCGACGTCGAGGGTGGCTGCAACGGCAACCTGCGTGCCGAGATCCGGGCCTACGGATTGCGAGCGCATTCCGCCCGCGGCTGGGTGGGTGAGAACGCGATCCACAAGGCGGCGCCGATCCTCGACATCCTGGCCGGCTACGAAGCGCGCCAGGTGGAGGTCGACGGGCTGGTGTACCGCGAGGGCCTGAACGCCGTGGGCATCAGCGGCGGCGTGGCCGGCAACGTCATCCCCGACGAGGTGATGGTGCACGTGAACTACCGCTTCGCACCCAGCCGTTCGGGCGAGGAGGCCGTGGCGCACATCCACGAGGTGTTCGGCGGCGACGGCATCGACATCCGGATCGTCGACCTGGCCGAGGGTGCCCGCCCCGGCCTGGACGCCCCGCTGGCGCAGCGCTTCCTGAAGGCGGTCGGCGGCGAGGCCAAGCCCAAGTACGGCTGGACGGATGTGGCCCGCTTCTCGGCGATGGGCGTGCCCGCCGTCAACTACGGCCCCGGCGACCCGCTGAAGGCCCACGCCGACGACGAGCGCGTGCGCCTCAGCCAGATCACCGCGTGTGAGGACGGTCTGCGCGCCTGGCTCACCAGCGGCAGCTGAACGGCCGCCGGTGAGCGTTCTGACCGAGTCCGGCGAGGGAGCGGATGCGCACCCCGAGGGGGCCAAGGGCTCCGCGACGACGGCGCCTTCGCGTCTGCTGCTGCGTTACCGGATGACGCCGTGGTGGCTGCGCGTGATCGTGGTGTTCGCGCTCTCCCGCGTGGTCACCACCGTCATCGTGCTGCTGTTCGCGCGCGCGCAGGGCGCGAACCCGTGGACCGGCGCGAACCCGCCCTACCTCAGCTACGCGGCGATCTGGGACGGCAACTGGTACAAGATCATCTCGTTCTACGGCTACCCCTCGGTGCTGCCCGTCACCGCCGACGGGCATGTGGGGGAGAGTGCGTGGGCGTTCATGCCCGCGTACCCCTTTCTGATCAGCCTGCTGCGCTGGCTCACCGGCGGCCGCTGGGAGCTGATCGCCGTCGTGATCTCGATCGCCTGTGCGCTCGGCACCGCCCTGGTGTTCTACAAGCTCATGCGACACGTTCTGAAAGACGAGGGATCGGCCCTGTTCAGCGTGGTGCTGTTCTGTGTGGCGCCGCTCTCGCCGCTGCTGCAGTTCGCGTACGCCGAGTCGATGTCGATGCTGCTGCTGGTGAGCGCGCTCTACCTGGTGGTGACCCGGCGGTATCCGTGGGTCTTCCCGATCGTGGCGGTGATGGCGCTCACGAGGCCGACCGGGCTCGCCTTCGCGCTCTTCCTCGTGCTGCACCTCGTTCACCGGTACCTGGTGCGGCGCACCGATCCTTTCCCGCTGCGCCAGCGGGCGGTTGTGGCATCGCTCGCGGTCTTCAGCGGTCTGATGGGAATCGCGTGGCTCCTGATCGCCTGGGGCGTCACGGGCTCGATGTCGGCCTACACCGACACGGAGCTGGCCTGGCGCGCCTCGTACATCGGGTACGGCGAGCTGATCCCGTTCACCGCCTGGTTCCAGGGCGGCGAATGGTGGCTCGGATCGCCGTGGGGCTACATCGTGGTCGCCCTGCTGATCGTCGGATTCGCCGCGTTCCTGGTCAGCCGGATCGCCAAGCGGCTCGGCGTCGACCTGCGGCTCTGGCTCGCCAGCTACGCCCTGTACCTGCTGGCGGTGTTCTTTCCGCAGTCGAGCACGTTCCGGCTGCTGATGCCGTTGTTCCCCGCTCTCGGCGCGCTCGCCGTGCCACGATCCCGCATCTACCGCGTCGTGCTGGTGATCGTGGCCGTCGCCGGGCAGGTGGGCTGGATGACGATCGCCTGGGGCGTCGACGGACGCGACTGGACACCCCCGTGACGCGTGCGCGCCTCCGACGCGACACCCGCGATCGACGGATGTGTATCACCTCATCTTTTGCATCGGGGATAATGGACAGGACACCACGAAAGGGGAGCCGAATGGCCGCCATGAAACCCAGGACCGGAGACGGACCGATGGAGGCAGTGAAAGAAGGACGCCTCATCATCGTGCGCGTACCGCTGGAGGGCGGGGGTCGCCTCGTCGTCTCCGTCAACGACGCGGAGGCGAAAGAGCTTCACGACGCACTCGCGGGAGTCGTCAGCCCCGCGTAACAGAACCAGTGACGACGACCTCGGTGCCTCCGCGCCGGGGTCGTCGTCGTTTGGTTCCGACGACTGGAGCGGTCGTCCGGATGCGGCCTCAGCTGACGAGCTTGGTGACCTGCAGCAGTCCGTCGCCGGCGGGCGAGAGGGCCACGAGCACCACCTCGGAGGAGGAGAGCTCGGTCACCAGGGTGCGGAAGTCGCCCACCGTCTCGCCGCGCTGGGCGGGATCGGCGACCTTGTCCTTCCAGAGCGCGTGCGGCACCAGAACGGTTCCGCCCCGGCGCACGAGCCGCAGGGCGTGCTCGACGTATTCGATCACCGAGGCGGGATCGCCGTCGACGAGCACGATGTCGTAGGAGTTCTCGTTCAGGCGCGGCAGCACCTCCGCGGCGCGGCCCGTGATCAGACGGATGCGGTTGGCCGGCACCTTCGCCTCCAGCAGCGCCGCACGGGCGACCTGCTGGTGCTCCAGCTCGGTGTCGATCGAGGTGATCGTGGCCTCGGGGGCGCCCTTCAGCATCCACAGGGCCGAGACGCCGAGGCCGGTGCCGATCTCGACGATCGACCGCGCATCCGCCGCCGCCGCGATGACGGCGAGCTGGCTGCCGATGGCGGGGGAGACCGACTCCACTCCGAGCTCGGTGGCGTGCGAGCGCGCCGCGACGATCTGCGGTGATTCGGCGACGATGTCGTCGGCGTACTTCCAGCTGGACTCTTTGCTTGACACGGTGATGGGCCTCCGCAGCCAGCTTAGGGAACGCGGCCGGTCGAGCCCGGGTGCCACGCGCAAGCTCGGAGTTCGCCTTGGGCTCCGGATCGCCGCGGAGAGCGCCTGCTCGTGACGGTATGCTTTCAGGATGTTCGGGTTGACCTTCGAGAAGCTCCTGCTGATCGGGATCATCGCCGTCTTCGTGCTGGGGCCGGAGCGGCTCCCCACGTATGCCGCCAAGCTGGCTCAGCTGGTGCGCACCGTGCGCGACATGGCCAACGGTGCCAAGACGCGGATGAAGGACGAGATGGGCGACGACTTCGAAGACGTCGACTGGAAGAAGCTCGACCCGCGCCAGTACGACCCCCGCCGCATCATCCGCGAGGCCCTGCTGGAGGACGACGCACCCGCCGGCCCCACCGTGGTGCGGCCCGTGACGCGCTCCACGAACCGGCCGGATCCGGCTTACCTGCAGCACAAGGCGAAGTCGGCGGGCGGGCCCGAGTCGATCGCCGGGGGCGCGGCCGGGGCGGCCGGTATCGGTGCCGGCGCGGCAGCTGCCGCGGGTGCCGTAGCGGGCGGCACGGATGCGGGGCTCACCGAGGGCGAGACCGATGCGGGCGTCGAGAATGCGGCCTCCGCTTCGCCGACCGTGGTCACCCCGCCGCTCGCGGTCTACGACTCCGAAGCGACCTGACGCCGCTCCGCATTCGCCCGGCGCCGATCAGCCTGTGGCGAGGCCGCAGCTGCCCGCGATGAAGTCATAGAGAGCGAGCCGCAGCGTGTCGCTCGACCGCAGGTACACCGTGCCCGACGAGGGGGCATCTGCGTCGCCGCCGACCTCCACCGTGACCGGCAGGTAGGTGCCGCGCTTGTCCTCCGCGATCGCGTGCGGGTCGCAGCGGGCCGGAACCGCATCCAGCACGAACTGCCGAGGCTCGTCGCCGCCCTCGACGGTCGCGTCGAGCGGCCACGTGGATCCGTCCGCCGGTTCGAGCAGGATCGTCGAGCCCGCCTCGATCAGCCGGAGCGAACCCGATCCGCGGCCCGGGTCGGCGGTCAGGCGCAGGTGCGCGACCGCATCGGCTCCGCTGCCGGTCACGTCGAAATCGTCGTGCACGATGAGCGTCGCGACGGCCGCGACGGCGTCGTCGAGGCAGTCTTCGCCGGCGATCCGCTCGAGCACGCCGAACGGGTCGCTCGGGCGGCCGGAGATCTCGCGCGACGTTCCGGCGGCGTCCGTGACGGTGACGGTCAGTGTCGAGGTGGTCGAGGGGGCCGGGCAGATCGCCGTGCCGAGCTGCACCGGCAGCTGGCGGATCAAGCCCGGCGGCACTTCGGTGGGCTTCGTCCACTCCGCGACCGACTCGAACTGCGGCGAGCTGAAGCGGGCGGCGGTGACGGTGAGCGGATCGGCGCCCTCGTTCGTGACCGCGAGCTGCAGCACGCGGTTGCCGTAGTCGGGCCGGTTCTGCAGGATCGCGAGACCGACGCCGTCGATGACGACGGGCGAGGCCTCCGGAGCCGTCGTCGCGCCGGTCGCCGTTGAGGTGGCGGCTGTCGACGAAGCCGGTTGCGGCTGCGCTGCGCAGCCCGACAGGATCAGCAAGGACACGGCGAGCGGGAGCGAGACCGCGACCGACACGGCAGTGCTCAGCGGAGACCTGCTCCTCCGGCCCCGCCCCGCCTCGCTCATACCGGCGAGAGCCCGAGCTTCCGGCCGGCCAGGTCGCGGCCGCGCCGCGCCATCCGCTCGGCGACCTGCGCGATCGCGACGCTCGCCGGGTCGGTGGGATCTGCGATCACGACCGGCGCCCCGGTGTCGCCGCCCGAGCGCAGCGCGAGGCTGATCGGCACCGAGGCCAGCAGGGGCACGTCGGAGCCCTGACGGGCGCTCAGGCGGCCGGCCACGTCGAGGCCTCCGCCCGATCCGAAGATCTCGTGCAGGCTGCCGTCGGGCGCCACGAACCCGGCCATGTTCTCGATCACTCCGTAGACGTGCTGCCCGGTCTGCATCGCCACGAGCCCGGAGCGCTCGGCCACGTCGGCCGCGGCGGCCTGCGGTGTGGTGAGCACCACGACCTCGGCGTTGGGCAGCAGCTGGCCGATCGAGATGGCGACGTCGCCCGTGCCGGGCGGCAGGTCCAGCAGCAGCACGTCGAGGTCGCCGAAGAACACGTCGGTGAGGAACTGGTTGATGGTGCGGTGCAGCATCGGCCCGCGCCAGGCCACGGCACCGCCGGTGGCGGACGCCTGCTCCGGATCGATGAACATGCCGATCGAGATCACCTTCACGCCGTGCGCGACGGGGGGCAGGATCATCTCGCCGAGGCGCGTGGGGCGCACCGCGGTGCCGTTCTCGTCGGTGAGGCCCAGGATGCCGGGGATCGAGAAGCCGTGCACGTCGGCGTCGATCAGGCCCACCGAGAGGCCGCGGGCCGCCAGGGCGACGGCGAGGTTCGCGGTGAGCGTCGACTTGCCGACGCCGCCCTTGCCGCTCGTGATCGCGTACACGCGGGTGAGGGTGCCGGGGCCGAACGGCATGGTGCGCCGGCCGGGACCTCGGAGTCTGGTGGTGAGGGCGGTGCGCTCCTCGCGGCTCATCACCGAGACGTCGACCGTGACGGCGGTCACGCCCTGGACCCGGCCGGCGGCCTCGCGCACGTCACGCTCGATGGTGGCCGCGGCGGGGCATCCGACGATCGTCAGCTTGAGATCGACCTGCGCGTGGCCTTCGGAGGACACCGCCACCTCGCCGACCATGTCGAGCTCGGTGATGGGACGGCGGATCTCGGGATCGATGACCGTGCCGAGTGCACCACGTACGGCCTCGGCCAGCATGCCGCCGCCCGGTGAGAGCGTCATCGCGGGGTCGGGCGGTCGCCCTTGGACGAGACCACCGGGATCGACGAGGTCGCCGTGCTCACGCGATCGCGATCGCGATCGAGCTCGTCGAGCAGTGACCGCAGTTCGGCCCGGATGAACTCCTTGCTCGCCATGTCTTGCAGCGCGAGCCGCAGCGCGACGACCTCGCGGGCGAGGTACTCGGTGTCGGCGAGGTTGCGCTCGGCCCGCTGCCGGTCTTGCTCGAACTGCACGCGGTCGCGGTCGTCCTGCCGGTTCTGCGCGAGCAGGATGAGCGGGGCGGCGTACGAGGCCTGCAGCGACAGGATGAGCGTGAGTGCCGTGAAGCCGATGGCGGCCGAGTCGAACCGCAGCGACTCGGGGCCGTAGGTGTTGAAGGCGATCCACACTACGCAGAACAGGGTGAGCCCGATCAGGAAGAACGGTGTGCCCATCGCGCGCGCGATCGCCTCGGTGGCGCGGCCGAAGCGGTCGCGACCGGCGACCGGACGGCGCGGCAGAACGCTCGTGCGTCGCCCCTTAGGGGACTCCAGGGTGCGCTGTGGTCGGCTGTCAGTGCGTGCCATCGATCGTCCTCCTTCCGCGGGCTGTCAGTCGCGCCGCCGCAGCGGGCGTGCGCGTGGGCGTGCGATGCGGCGCCGGCGGGGGCGCGTCGTCATCGCTGTCGCTACTTCGCCAGTCATCCGGCAGGAGATAGTCGAGGACATCGTCAATGGTCACCACCCCGACCAGTCGGTGGTTGTCGTCGACGACCGGCACGGAGACCAGGTTGTAGCTGGCCAGGATGCGGGAGACCTCGGCCGCGCTCGCGTCGGCGGTGACCGGCTCGAGACCCTGGTCGAGCAGGGTGCCGAGACGCTCGTGCGGCGGGTAGCGCAGCATCCGCTGGAAGTGCACCATGCCAAGGAACCGGCCGGTGGGCGGCTCGTACGGGGGGAGCGTGACGCAGATGGCGGCGCCGAGAGCGGGTGCGAGCTCGTGCCGGCGGATGAGGGCCAGGCCCTCGGCCACCGTGGCGTCGGCGCTGACGATGATGGGCTCGGTGGTCATCAGGCCGCCGGCGGTGTCGGGGGCGTAGGCGAGCAGCATCCGCACGTCGTCGGCCTCTTCGGGCTGCATCAGCTCGAGCAGGTGCTCGCCGCGCTCTTCGGAGAGCTGGGCGATCAGGTCGGCCGCGTCGTCCGGCTGCATCTGGTCGAGAACATCGGCGGCGCGGTCGTCGTCGAGCTGGGAGAGGATCTCGACCTGCTCGCTCTCGGGCATCTCTTCGAGCACGTCGGCGAGACGGTCGTCGGGCAGCTCCTCCGCCACCTCGAGCATGCGCGCCTGGGGGAGGTCGAGCAGGGTGTTGGCCAGGTCGGCGGGCTTGAGGTCGCTGTAGGTGGCGATCAACTGCTCGGCGGACTGCGCCTGGCCGGCCGAGGTCTTCTCGCGCACGTCGGCCCAGCTCGCGAACACCGTGGCGCCCTTGGCGAACGGGGAGGCGCTCGTTCGGGGGCGGCGCACGAAGAGCTGCGCCACGGCCCACTCGCCCGGGCCGAACTCCTCGATCGAGACGTCTTCGATCGTGGCCTGGCCTGAGCCGTCGGCGAACACGACCTCGCGGCCGAGCAGCTCGGCGATGACGCGCACCTCGCCGCCGCGCTGCTCGAAGCGGCGCACATTGATCAGGCCCGTAGTGATGATCTGACCGCTGGAGATGCTGGTGACGCGCCCGATCGACACGAACACACGGCGGCGGCCCGGGATCTCGACGATCAGGCCGACCACGCGCGGCGGATCGCTCTTGCGGTAGACCACCAGCACATCGCGCACCTTGCCCAGCCGGTCGCCGGCGGGGTCGAAGACGGTGCACCCCGCAAGACGGGCGACGAAGACTCGGGTGGCACTCACGACTACTAACTTAGACCGTCGGCCTGGGCAGACCCGTGGAGGCTCGCGTGGGACAATGGGGCACGTGAGTGAACGAGCGAACGGTGCCCGCCGCGGATCCGCCCGCCTGCCCAGCATCCCGCGCGGTGAGACCGTGGCGATCTTCGACGGCTACCAGGAGGCTCAGGATGCCGTGGCCCGGCTGGCCAGGGCCGAATTCCCCGTGAAGGAGCTGTCGATCCTCGGCAGCGACCTGCGCTCGGTGGAACAGGTGACGGGCGTGATGAGCTACGGTCGAGCCGCCCTCGCGGGCGCGCTGTCGGGGCTGTGGGTGGGGCTGTTCTTCGGGCTCCTGTTCGTGCTGCTGTCGCCCAGCACGACGACACCGCTGTTCATCGGATCGGCCGCACTGATCGGCGCGGGGTTCGGGCTGTTCTTCAACATCGCGGTGTTCAGCGTCACGCGCCGTCGCCGTGGGTACACCTCGGTGATGCAGGTGGTGGCCACCACCTACACGATCGTGGTGTCGCCGGAGCTCGCGAACCGCGCGCGCAACCTGCTCGACGGCACGGAGCATCCGGCCGCCGGCCCCGGCGCCTGACGCTCCGGCCGACGACCAGCTCGACGCGCGGCGCCTGACGCCGCCTCAGCCGTTCAGGCGGGCGTACCAGGCCTCTACGTCGTCGGCGGTGCGCGGGATGCCGATCGAGAGGTTCTCGGCGCCGTCGGCCGTGACGAGGATGTCGTCCTCGATCCGCACGCCGATGCCGCGCATCTCCGCCGGCACCGTCAGGTCGTCGGGCTGGAAGTAGAGCCCGGGTTCGATCGTGAACACCATGCCCTCTTCGAGCACCCCGTCGAGGTAGAGCTCTCGCCGTGCCTTGGCGCAGTCGTGCACGTCGATGCCGAGGTGGTGGCTCGTGCCGTGCACCATGTAGCGGCGGTGCTGCTGGTTGTCGGCCTCGAGCGCCTGCTCCGCCGTCACCGGCAGCAGGCCCCACTCGGCCGTGCGCTCGGCGATGACCTTCATGGCCGTCTGGTGGATCTCCCGGAACCGGATGCCCGGCCGCACGATCGCGAAGGCGGCATCCGCGGCCTCGCGAACCGCCTCGTAGACCTTTCGCTGCACCGGCGTGAAGCGACCGTCGATCGGCAGGGTGCGGGTGATGTCGGCGGTGTAATAGCTGTCGAGTTCCACCCCCGCGTCGAGCAGGATCATCTCGCCGGGGTGCACCGGCCCGTCGTTACGGGTCCAGTGCAGGATGCAGGCGTGCGGTCCGCTCGCCGCGATCGTGTCGTAGCCCACCGTGTTGCCGTCCAGCCGGGCGCGGGTGTTGAAGACGCCCTCGACCAGCCGCTCACCGCGCTCGTGCTGCGAGCTGCGCGCGAAGTCGGCGATCACGTCGTCGAAGCCGCGGGCCGTGGCGTTCACGGCCTCGCGCATCTGAGCGATCTCGTAGGCGTCTTTGATCAGCCGCATCTCGGATGCCACGCGGTGCAGCTCGTCGTCGGCCTCCGCACCGGCGCCGCCCGGGAGCTCGCCGTCCGCCTCGCGCAGCACGAGCGTGTTCTCGTCGAAGTCGACGCCCTCGAACTCCGCGATCGCACGGGTGGCGAGACCGAGGTCGCCGGCCACCTGGGCCAGGGAGGGCCGCGCGCCGATCCAGAACTCGCCGATCTCGGGGTTGGCGTAGAACTCGTCGGAATCGCGGCCGGCGCGCTCGCGGAAGTACAGGGTGGCGTCGTGGCCGTCTGTGCCCGCGTCGCCGGCCCCGCGGGGCTCGAGCACCAAGAAGGCACCGGGCTCGGAGTCGGAGCCCCAGGCGCTGAAGTAGGCGAAGGCGGAGTGCGCACGATAGGGGTAGTCGGTGTCGTTGGAGCGCTGCTTGGCGGCACCCGAGGGCAGCACGATCCGCTTGCCGGGGAAGGCGGCCGAGAGGCGGGCGCGGCGCTCGGCGGCGAAGGACGCCTGCTCACGGGCGGGCGGCACGGTGTCGGTGCGCTCGGCCCAGGCGCTGCCGATGTAGTCGCGGAACGCATCCGATCCCGGAGTCGTGGACCGGTTGCTCGTGGCGCGCGGTTCGGGGGCTTCGGTGACGGCGTGGTCGGTTGTCTCTGCCATGCCTCCATTCTCCACCCTGCCGCTGACAGCAGGATGGGGCGGCGGACGGACGGCCCCGCGACGACGACTACGATTAGGAGATGTCCTCCGATCGGCGCTTCCGCGGCCCGATCGACCTGCACACGCACAGCCGGGTCTCCGACGGCACAGAATCGCCGTCCGAGCTCGTGACGGCTGCGGCCGTGGCGGGCCTCGGAACGGTCGCTCTCACCGACCACGACTCGACCGCCGGCTGGGCCGAGGCCGGTGTCGCCGCCGTCGAGAACGGCATCACGCTCATCCCCGGGATGGAACTCAGCACGCGTGTGGGCTGGGCCAGCGTGCACCTGCTCGCCTACCTGTTCGATCCGGCGGATGCGGCGCTCCTCGCCGAGACCGAGCGCATCCGGGTGGCGCGTCTGCTCCGGGCCGAGGAGATGGTGGAGCGGATCGGCCACGACTACGCCCTCGACTGGGACGACGTGCTGGGCCAGACGAATCCGGGCGCCACGGTCGGCCGGCCGCACATCGCCGACGCGCTGGTGGCCCGCGGGCACGCGCTCGACCGTAGCGCGGCGTTCGCCGGCATCCTGCACTGGAAGGCCGGCTACTACCAGCCGCACTACGCGCCCGACCCGCTGCTCGGGATCCAGCTCGTCGTCGCCGCCGGGGGAGTGCCCGTGATCGCGCATCCGGCGACCCGCAGCCGCACCGATGTGGAGCTGGAGAGCCGGATGGCGGCGTACGCCGACGCCGGGCTCTTCGGGCTCGAGATCGACCACCGCGAGAACACCGACGAGGGCAAGGAGCGTCTGCGACGCGTCGCGGAGCGGTACGGGCTGCGGCTCACCGGGTCGAGCGACTACCACGGCGCGGGCAAGCCGAACCGGCTGGGCGAGAACACCACCGCGCCCGAGGTGCTCGACGCGCTGATCGAGCGCGGGACGGGCTCTGCGCCCGTCTACCCTGCGGCGCGGTAGCTCGCGAGCAGTGCACCGCCAGGCTCGTGGCGGTTCAGATATGCAGAAATATCGAAGACCGAGGCCATATACGGCCCCGGTCCTCGGTATTTCTGCAGTTTCGAACGGCTACTCGGTGGGGCGCGGTGCGCGGCGGCGGGTGCGGCTGCGGCGGCGCGGGGCGCTGTTGCCGTCGTGGTGCTCCGAGCCGGCCCCGGTGGAGGTCGACTCGGTGGCGCCGGCCGTGGCGGCGGGTGCGGATGCGGCGGAACCGGTGTCGCCGGCGGGGGCCGACGAGAAGATCTCGTTGAAGCTGCGCGGAGCATCCTCGGATCCTGACGCGCCACCCGAGCGGGAACGGCTGCGGCTGCGGGGCGGACGGCTGCCGCCGTCGCCGGAGGCAGCTGCGCTCTCCCGCGATCCGCCCGAGCGGCCGGAGCCACCGTCGCGGCCGCCACCGTCACGGCTGCCACCGTCACGGCCGCCGGAGCGCGGGCCGCCGCGGCCACCGCGGTCGCCCGACGATGACGGGCGCACCTCTTCGGAACGGGTGCTCGCCTTGAGGCGGCCGCGCGTGCCCTCGGGGATGTCGAGGTCGGTGAACAGGTGCGGCGACGAGGAGTAGGTCTCGGTGGGCTCGGGCTGGCCGAACTCGAGCGCGCGGTTGATCAGCGCCCACTTGTGCAGGTCGTCCCAGTCCACGAAGGTCACGGCGATGCCGGTCTTGCCCGCACGGCCCGTGCGGCCGGCGCGGTGCAGGTAGGTCTTGTCGTCATCCGGGATGGTGTGGTTGATCACGTGGGTGACGTCGTCGACGTCGATGCCGCGGGCCGCGACATCCGTGGCGATCAGGATGTCCTTCTTCCCGGCCTTGAAGGCGGCCATGGCGCGCTCGCGCTGCTCCTGGTTGAGGTCGCCGTGCACGGCGGCGGCGTTGAAGCCGCGGTCGTTGAGCTCTTCGACGAGCTTCGCGGCGGCCCGCTTGGTGCGGGTGAAGACCACGGTCTTGCCGCGGCCCTCGGCCTGCAGGATGCGGGCGATGACCTCGTCCTTGTCCATGTTGTGGGCACGGTAGATGAGGTGCTTGATGTTGGCCTGCGTCAGACCCTCGTCGGGATCGGTGGCGCGGATGTGGATGGGCCGGTTCATGAAGCGGCGCGCGAGCGCGACGATCGGGCCGGGCATCGTGGCCGAGAAGAGCATGGTGTGACGCTCGGGCGGGGTCTGCGCGAAGAGCTTCTCGATGTCGGCGAGGAAGCCGAGGTCGAGCATCTTGTCGGCCTCGTCGAGCACCATCTCCTGCACCTTGCCGAGGTTCAGCAGTCGCTGACCGGCGAGGTCGAGGAGGCGGCCCGGGGTGCCGACGACGATCTGCGCGCCGGCCTTGATCTGCTCGATCTGACCCTCGTAGGCCTTGCCGCCGTAGATCGACACGATCTTGGTGGGGCGGTTGCCCGCCGCGATCTCGAGGTCTTCGGTGACCTGCACGCAGAGCTCGCGGGTGGGCACGACGACCAGCGCCTTGACGCCCGGCTCGGGGTCGAGCCCCAGACGCTGGATCAGCGGGAGGCCGAATCCGAAGGTCTTGCCGGTACCGGTCTTGGCCTGACCGATGATGTCCTGCCCGTCGAGCGCGAGCGGGATGGTCTGCTCCTGGATCGGGAACGGCTCGAGGATGCCCTTGGCGGCAAGGGCGTCGACCATGTCTTGGTCGATGTTGAGATCTGAGAAAGTCACTTGGGATACCTGTCGTGAGTGCGAGGCCGCCGTGGTGAGAACGGTGCTGCGATGGCAGCGAAGCAATGACCGGCGATGGCGCCGGACGGCGGCGATTGCCCCGAGTTTCGTCAGGGCCCGGGTCGAGTTTAGTCGACGAGGGCTCACAAGGCGTCGCAGGCGCGTCGGGGCGGGCTCGGCGGCCCGGATAGGATTGGCGTCGTGTTCGGATTCCTCCGCCGCCCGAAGGTGCGCATCGACATCCCGCGGCTGCGGCCCCGGGAGAATGTCGCCAGCTACCCGAAAGTGAACCTCGCCGAGCTGACGCCCGAGGTGCTCCCGTATCTGGGTCAGGTCGCCTACGTGCAGCTGGCCCTGTTCGAAGAGGTGTCGGATGCGATCGCGGCGGCTCCCACGGTGGCCGCCAAGCAGGCGCTGGCCCCGGCCGCCCGGCAGGCGCTGGACAAGCACGAGCGACTGGTCGCCGAGATCCGCCGCCGGGTCGACACCCCGGCCGAGGTGATCGCGCCGTTCACGGCGGGCATCGACCGCTACCGCCGCCTGGTCAAAGGCTCGGACTGGTACGAGCAGCTGGCGAGCGTCTACCTCACCGGTGGCATCCTGGACGACTTCTTCACACTGCTGGCCGCCGGCCTCCCGGGCGACGTGGGGCCGCGCTGCGCCGCCGTGCTCGACGCCGAGACCGGGCGGATCGCGATCGCCGACATCCTCAGCGAGGCCATCACGGCCGATCCGATGCTCGGATCGCGGCTCGCGCTCTGGGGCCGCCGCGTGGTGGGCGACACCCTGCTGGTGGCGCGATCCGCGATCCACCTCACGGGCAACCCCGAGTCGGACGAGCAGCGCATCGAGCCGGTGTTCACCGAGATGATCGCCTCGCACACCCGGCGGATGGACCGTCTCGGCCTCACCGCCTGAGCGTCGGACCCTCTATGCGACCGGGACCTTGCCCGAGAGCAGCTCGGTGAGGCGCTGGTCGTCGTGCGCCTTGCGGCTGCGGCCGATCAGGATGTCGGCGGCCACCACGGCGACCGCGGTGACGACGAGGGTGACCACCCAGATCCAGCCGCCGTCCCACGGCCAGCCGGCCCAGGTGAGGGCGAGCCAGAGCACCGCCGACACGGCGACGCCGATCGCGGGGATCAAGACGACGCCGTGTCGATCGCGGTCGGGCAGCAGATACCGGGCGAGCAGGCCGAGGATCGCACCGCCGAGGGCGATGAAGAGCAGTTCCATGCTGGGGAGGTTAGCCGACGAAGCCGACGCGGCGCGACTCTTCGCTGCCGATCTCGACGTAGGAGAGCGAGGCCACGGGCACGACGTACAACTTGCCCTTGTTGTCGTTGAGCGAGACGTGGGTGCCGCCGTCGGAGAGCGCCGCCGCGACGACCGCCTCGATCTCGGCGGGGGACTGGCTCGACTCGAAGTTGAGCTCACGGGGCGAGTTGGCGATACCGATTCGAATGTCCATCTTGGTGCCTTTCACGTCACGTGATCCAGGAGTGACCACCAGCCCAGATTACGGCACCGCTCGGGGCCACCGGCGCGTTCTGGCGGGCCCCGGCACCAGCTGACAGCGAACACCCCGGGTCGGGATCCGGATGTCGGTGCCGGCCGATAGCGTGGGGGCCGTGAACGAAACCGGCTCTCCTGGCTCGGGCACCTCGGGCGAGATCGACGCCGGGGAGGCCCGCTCGATGGCGCACGCCCTCGATGAGCAGCAGCGGAGTGTGCTCGAACGGCCGGTCGGCGACACGTTCGCGGTGATCGGTGCTCCAGGCACGGGGAAGACCAGCACCTTGATCGAGCTCGTGGCCGACCGGGTGCTGCGCTGCGGGTTCGCGCCCGAGAGCATCCTGGTTCTCGCGGCGTCGAGGCAGGCGGCCACGCGGCTGCGCGACACCGTGGCGCTGCGGCTGGGGCTGGTGTCGAACGGGCCGCTGGCGCGCACGGCGAGTTCGGCGGCGTTCGAGATCGTGCGGGCGGCCGGTGCGGCCACCGCGGTGCGCAGCGCGGGCGAGCGCGCGCGGCCGGTGGTGCTGCTCACCGGGGCCGAGCAGGACCGCATCCTGGCCGAGCTGCTGGAGGGCGGCATCCAGGATGCCGAAGACGGGCTCTCCGCGGTGCCGTGGCCGGATTCGCTGACGCCCGAGGTGCGGCGGCTGCGGGCGTTCCGTACCGAGCTGCGCGAGCTGATGATGCGGGCCACCGAGAACGGCGTCTCCGCGGGCCGGCTGGCGCAGCTCGGCGAACGGTTCGAGCTGCCGGAGTGGGTGGCGGCCGCCGCCTTCCTGCGCGACTACGTGGCGGCCCTCGAGGGTTTCGAGTCGGCGCACCTCGACTCGGCTGAGCTCCTGGCCGAGGCGCGGCGGCTGGTGCGCGAGGGCGGGGTGCTCGGGCACATCCGGCTGATCGCGGTCGACGAGCTGCAGGAGTTCCCGGTGGGAGCGCTTAACCTCGTGCGCGAGCTCGCCCGGGCGGGTGCGGCCGTGGTGGCGTTCGGCGATCCGGATGCGGCGACCGCGGGGTTCCGCGGCTCGGACGTGCGGGCGCTGGGGCAGCTGTCCCGCGCGCTCGGCGTGCCAGCCGGGCCTCCCGTGGTGCTGCGCACCTCCTACCGGCAGCGCGGCGCGGTGCGCGAGCTCACCCGGCGGGTCACCGAGCGCATCGGTGCGGCCGCGGCCGGCTCGCAGCGGGCGACGACGGATGCGATGGCCGCGGATGCGGCGACGCCGGCGGACGGGGAACGGGACGAGACCGGGGACGGTAGCGCGATCGTGGCGCCCGGATATGGTCGTGGCGCGGATGGCGCCGCGGGTCGCGACTCCGCCTCGGGTCGCGACTCCGCCGGGCGCAGCGAGGTGCTGCGCATCCAGGCGGATTCGCGCGCCGGCGAGATCGCGAGCATCGCGCGGCTGCTGCGTGAGCGGTTCCTGCTGCACGGGGTGGGCTGGGCGAAGATGGCGGTGATCGTGCGGTCGGGATCGCTCGTTCCCGCCGTGGCCCGCGGGCTCGCGCTGGCCGAGGTGCCCACGCGCACCCTCTCGGCCGTGCAGGCGCTGCGCGACGACTATGCGGCCCGACACCTCGCCGAAGGGCTGGCGCTGGCGATGGGGCGGCTCGAGCCGACGCCCGCGGCGGTGGACTCGATCATCCTGGGCCCGCTCTGCGGAGTCGACCCGGTGGGGCTGCGCCGGCTGCGGCTCGCCCTGCGGCACGACGAGCTGGCGATCGGAGGCACGCGGCACGCCGACGAGCTGCTGCGCGAGGCGCTCTTCATGCCGGGTGCACTGGTGGCGATCGACTCCTCGCCCGCCCGGCGGGTGGCGGCGCTCGGCACCACCCTCAAGTTGCTCGCCGAGAGCCACCGGGAGGGCGCGACCGTGGAGGAGCTGCTCTGGCAGCTCTGGCAGCGCACCGGGCTCGCGAAGCGCTGGGGCGACCTGGCGGCCGGTTCCGGGATCGTGGCCGACGAGGCCAACCGCAACCTCGACGGCGCGGTCGCCCTGTTCACCGCCGCGAAGCGCTCGGTCGAGCGCGAGCCCGAGCGGGCGGCCGAGCTCTTCATCGACGAGTTCCTCACCGCCGAGGTTCCCGAAGACACGCTGTCACCGCGCTCGCGCAGTGAGTCGGTGCTCGTCACCACACCCTCGGGCGCCGTGGGCGCGTCGGTCGAGATCGTCGTGGTGGCGGGCCTGCAGGAGTCGGTCTGGCCGAACCTCCGCCTGCGCGGCTCGCTGCTGCACGCTCCGCGGCTGAGCGCCGTGGCATCCGGAGCGGCCGCCGATCTGGACCAGGCCGACGACACCCGCGCCGACGTGCTGGCCGACGAGCTGCGGATGTTCGCGCTCGCCGTGTCGCGATCCAGCCGCACCACGGTGCTCAGCTGCGTGGCGAACGACGACGAGCAGCCCTCGCCGTTCTTCGGCTTCGCACCGGATGCGGGGGAGTACTCGGCGCCGCGTCACCCGCTCTCCCTGCGCGGGCTCACGGGCTCGCTGCGCCGCCGGGTCGCGGTCGACGGCGATCGACGGGCGGCCTCGGTGCTGGCACGCCTCGCGACCGAGCGGGTTCCGGGGGCGCACCCGTCCGACTGGTACGGGCTGAAGCAGTCCTCCACCGAGGAGCCGGTGCTCGATCCCGCCGATCCGGATGCCCTGGTGAGGGTGTCGCCGTCGCGCATCGAAGCCTTCGAGCAGTCGCCGCTGATGTGGTTCATCGACCAGGTCGCGGGCGGGTCGAAGAGCCTCGCCGCCGGGATCGGTACCATCGTGCACGCGGTGATGGAGAAGGTCGCGGCCGATCCCGACGCCGACCTGAGCCCCGAGGAGCTGATGCGGGAGTCGGAGCAGCGCTGGCGCGAGTTGCGCTTCGAGGCGCCGTGGATCGAGCAGCGCGAGAAGCGGGCGCTCGGCACGAAACTCGATGGGCTCTCCGACTACCTGCGCGACTTCTCCGCCGCGGGCGACGAGCTGCTCGGCGCCGAGGCCGGCTTCGAACTGCGGATCGGGCGTGCCCAGCTGGCCGGCTCGATCGACCGCGTCGAGCGCCGGCACGACGGCCGGGTTCTCGTGATCGACCTGAAGACGGGCAAGTACCCGCTCTCGAAGGCCGACCTGCCGGGCAACGCCCAGCTGGCCGCCTATCAGCTGGCCGTGCGGTCGGGCGCGGTCGACGGGCTCGCGGTGCCCGTGGACGGCGACGATCCAGCCGTCGTGCAAGGCGGCGCCGCGCTGCTGTACGTGGCGAAGGGGGAAGCCGGGGTGCGGTTCACGCTGCGTTCGCAGGAGCCGCTCGACGACGACGCCCTGCAGCAGATCACCGAACGGATCGAGAAGGTCGCGGAGGGGATGGCGGCGGCACGGTTCCCGGGCGTCGCCGACCCCGAGGAACGCGACCTGCAGAACCGCTACGACTACCGCATCCAGCTGATCAAGGCGGTGTCCGAATGAGCGACGCCCTGTTCGACCTGGCCGATCTGGAGGATCCGGAGGCGTTCGCGCGCCGCGCCGAGGCGGCTGCAGCTGCGGCCACTCCCGGACGCCCGACCGGAACGGCGTCATACGGTGGCGAGGCGGGCGGCCGCCCGCGGATCGGCGCCGCCGAGATCGCCGAGCGACTCGGGCTGCCGAGCCCGACGGCTCAGCAGCGCGCCGTGATCGAGGCGCCGCTCGCGCCGCGGATCGTGGTGGCGGGCGCCGGCAGCGGCAAGACCGAGACGATGGCGAATCGCGTGGTCTGGCTGATCGCGAACGGGCTCGTCGGTGTGCCGGAGGTGCTCGGCCTCACCTTCACCCGCAAGGCGGCCGGTGAGCTGGCGGAGCGCATCCGCAAGCGACTGGAGCAGCTGGCCGATGCCGGGCTCGCGTCGATCGACGTCGACGCCTTCGACACCCCCACGATCGCCACCTACAACGCCTTCGCGAACAGCATCTTCCGCGAGAACGCCGTGACGATCGGCCGCGAAGGCGAGGCCGCCGTGCTGAGCGAGGCCTCGGCCTGGCAGCTGGCGCGCACGGTGGTGGTCGGCTCCGGCGACGAGCGCCTGCTGCAGCTGGACAAGTCGGTCGACGTGGCCACCTCGGCCGTGCTCGCCCTCAGTCGCGCGTTGGCCGAGAACGTGGTCGCCTCGTCGACCGTGCACTCCTACGCCGAGCGGTTCGCCTCGCTGGTCGACCTGCCCACCGGGTCGGCGCGGATCAAAGGCGTGCAGCGCGATCTCGAGAAGGCCGTGGGCGCGGTGGCGACCCTCCCGCTGCTGCTGGACCTGGCCGACGCCTACTCGGCCGAGAAGGTGCGCCGGGGGTACGTGGAGTACTCCGACCAGATCGCGCTGGCGCTCGCGATCGTGCAGAGCTCACCGCGGGTGGTGGGCGAGTACCGCGAGCGGTATCGGGTGGTGCTGCTCGACGAATACCAAGACACCAGCGTGGTGCAGACGCGCCTGCTCTCGGCGCTGTTCGCCGGCACGCCGGTGATGGCGGTGGGGGATCCGCACCAGTCGATCTATGGCTGGCGCGGCGCCAGTGCGGCGAACCTGGCCCGGTTCGCGGCCGACTTCGCTTCGGAGGGTGCTGCATCCGGCCCTGATCCCGGCCCCGGCCCCGATCCTGATTCCGGCGTGCCCTACGCGCTCTCGACCAGCTGGCGCAATCCTCAGTCGGTGCTGCGGGCGGCGAACGCCCTCGTGCGGCCGCTGTCGGCGGAGTCGGACGTGCCGGTGCAGGAGCTCGGTCCCCGGCCGCAGGTGCCGGCCGGGCGGCTCGACGTGGCGTTCGGCGAGACCGTGCACGATGAGGCCCGCGAGGTCGCGGACTGGTTGAAGGCCCGTCTGGCCGAGCGGGATGCCGACGGCGAGCATCCGTCGGCCGCCCTGCTGTGCCGCTCGGTGAAGAAGATCGAGCCGTTCACCGCGGCCTTGGACGAGCGGGGCATCCCGTACCACGTGCTCGGCATCGGCGGTCTGCTCGGGCAGCCGGCCGTCGCCGACCTCGTCTCGATGCTGCGGGTGCTCTATCACCCCACCGCCGGGCCCGACCTGGTGCGCATCCTGGCGGGCGCCCGATGGCGGATCGGCACGAAAGACCTGATGGCCCTGCGCTCGGTCGCCTCGTGGATCTCGCAGCGCGACCACCGGTTCCAGAAGCTCGATCCCGCGGTGGCCGCCCAGGTGCGCGGCTCGGTGGTGGCCGACGAAGACCGCTCCATCATCGACGCGCTCGACTTCGTGGCCACGGCGCCGGCCGACCACAGCACGCTCGCCGGTTTCACCGAGGTCGGGCTCGCGCGCCTGCGCGACGCCGCCCGCCAGTTCTCCGACCTGCGCCGGCGAGCGGGCCTGGGCCTGGTCGACTACGTCGACCTCGTGCAGCAGGAGCTGCTGCTCGACATCGAGGTGCTGGCGAGCCCGCACGCCGCCTCCGGCCGCGCGAGTCTGGAGGCGTTCTCCGAGCAGCTGGTCTCCTTCCTGGCGCTGGATCCGGCCGCGGGCCTCGGCGAGTTCCTCTCCTGGCTCGAAGAGGCCGAGAAGCGCGACCGCCTGGAGCCGCGCACCGAGGCGCCCGAGCCCGGCACCGTGCAGATCCTCACCATCCACGGTGCGAAGGGCCTGGAGTGGGACGTGGTGGCGATCCCGCGGATGGTCGACGGCGAGCTGCCGGGCGACCCGCGCTCCAACCTCGGCTGGCTGGCCTTCGGCGAACTGCCGTTCGAGTTCCGCGGCGATGCGGCCGAGTTGCCGCAGCTGGCCTGGCGCGGCATCGAGAAGCAGAACGAGTTCAAGGGCGTTCTCGACGACTTCAAGCGGGCGAACGCCGCGCACTACGCGGCCGAGCAGCGCCGGCTGATCTACGTGGCCGTCACCCGGGCGCGCTCGCAGCTCCTGTTGTCGGGCTCGTACTGGACCACCGGCGTCAAGAAGCTGCGCGCCCCCGGCCTGTACCTGCGTGAGCTGGCCGAGGAGGGCGTCATCGCCGAGGGTCTGCTGCCCGAGGCGTCGACCTTCGACGAGAACCCGCTCGCCGAGTCGGAGAACTGGACGGTCTGGCCGCGCGATCCGCTCGGCGCGCGGCGGCCCCGGGTCGCAGCGGCGGCCGAACTCGTCATCGCCGCCGATCCGGGAGCGACCACGCCCTGGGACCACGAGGTCGAGCTGCTGCTGGCCGAGCGGGCCGCCAAGAACGGCGAGCGGATGCTCGAACTGCCCGTGCGCATCCCGGCCTCGCGCTTCAAAGACTACGTGGCCGACCCGCAGGCCGTGGTGCGCGGGCTGCAGCGTCCGATGCCCGAGCGGCCGTTCCGGCAGACCCGGCTCGGCACCCGGTTCCACACCTGGGTCGAGGAACGGTTCCGGCAGGGTGGCCGCACCGAGTTGCTCGGCGAGCCGGTAGGGGCCGGCTTCGGCGACTCGATCGACGTGTTCGACGACGAGTTCGAGGCGATCGAGCCCGATGAGCTGACGCCGTCGGGAACGCTGCCGGACGACGCGGGGCTGGATCCGGATGCTGCGGCCGAGAACGACGACCTGGCCGAGATCGCGGGGCTGATCTCCGCTTTCGAAGCCTCGGAGTTCGGCGACCGGCAGCCCGCCGAGGTCGAACTCGAGATCCACCTCGTGCTGGCCGGGCGGATCGTGATCTGCAAGATCGACGCGATCTTCGTCGACGGCGACCGGGTGGAGGTGGTCGACTGGAAGACGGGCAAGGCGCCGGCCGACGCCGCCGACCTCGAGCTGAAGCAGCTGCAGCTGGCGCTCTACCGCCTGGCCTACGCCCGGTGGAAGGGCATCGACGTCGACCGCGTGGGCGCCTCGTTCTACTTCGTGGCCGAGGACCGCGTCATCCGCCCCGAGCGCCTGCACACCGAGGCCGAACTCGAGCACCTCATCCGCACCTCGATGCTCTGAGGTCGCCCGGTCAGTCTTCGGAGATGCGGTTCGCGTGCTCCGAGGCGCCGGCGCGCACGCCCGGGAGGGGGGTGCGGTCGAGCATGGCCTCGACGTCTTCGACGGCCATCACCTGCCCGGTGTCGGTGGAGAGCGGATTGAGCAGGTCGTGCTCGACCGTGCTGCGGAGGCTGCCGAGCATGGCCTCGGCGTCGGCCACGATCGACGCGTCACGGCTGTCGACGCCGTGCAGCAGCCAGCGGGCGATCTCGAGTTCGGCGTAGAGCCGCGCGCGCTTGCGCAACTGCCGGTCGGCGGGCTTGGTGAGCGCGTGCTCGTAGCCCTCGTACACCCGATCGGCGCTGGACGCGCTCGAGGCCGAGTTCAGCCAGAACAGGTCGAGGGCCGGATCGCCGACCCGCAGGTTCTGCCAGCCGATGATGCCGGTGACCTGCGAGTTCACGAGCAGGAACGACTCCGGGGCCAGCGCGCCGTTCACGACCGTGGGCTGGAACTGCCAGAGCGCGCTGTCCTCCAGCGCCAGTGACCAGCGGGTCAGCAGCTCGGTGGGCACCTTGCCCGAGGCGGCGGCGCGGTCGGCGAGCTTGCGCGAGGTGGCGGCGATCTGGGTGGCCGTGTGGGCGGTGAGCCCCGCATCCGACACCACGGAGGTGGGCAGCGAATGAACCGCGGCGATGGCCCGGCCGATCGAGTCGGAGGCGCTCTGCTCGCCCCCGACGTCGTGCAGGGTGCCCGGGGTGCCCTGGATGTAGTCGTAGACCACGGCGCGGGTCTCGCCGATCGGCGCCTGGCCGACGAACGAGGGGATGTGGAAGGGCAGCCGCGAGCGCACGCCCGAGGTGAGCGCGTTCAGGGCCACGAGGTCGCGGGACTGCTCCGACTCAGCATCCGAATTCACCGGAACCCGCACCACGTATTCTTCGCCCGACCGCAACGTGACGACCGCGGAATCGAAGCGGGCGACGCCCGGACCGGTGAGCGCGCGGGTCGTCACGATGTCCGCCCCGGCGACGGCGGAGGTCGCGAGCGCGGCTAGAGTGAGTGGGGATCTGACCATACCCCTAGGGTAGGGCGGCTCCGTCCGGCCACGGCTTTCGCCACGCACGATTGGGCAACCATGTCACGCGCTTTCTCGTCCACTCTGCCGCTCTCCCGTCACCGGGTGGATCGCGATCACGAGTCCCGTCGCGACGACGCCCTGCTCGAGGAGTACTTCGCCCGCGCCGACGCCCGCGTGCTCCTGCTGCACCGTGGTCAGGCGCTCGCGACCGGGGGCGGTCTCCCCGCCGGCTACGACGGTTTCGGCCCGCGTCCCGATGTGGCGATCGAGCAGCAGGCGGTGCTGGCCCTGCGGGCGTCCGCCGAGCTGCCGGAGGGCATCCTCGCGGCGATCGGTCAGGGCGACCTCGTGCGCATCTATCTCGGTGTGGCTCTGGATGATTCCCCCGCGCTCGCCGCCGGAGCTCCCGTGTTCGCGATCGCGGTGGGCGACTCCGAGGCCGAGCAGCTGGCGACGGACGGCGCGACCTGGGTGAACCTGCGCCTGGTCGCCGCCGACCTCGACGACACGATGGCCGGCATCTTCACCGAGGCCGTGGCCATCGCCAACTGGCACGCCACGCACACGCACTGCCCGCGCTGCGGGGCGGCCACCGTGGTGGAGAGCGGCGGCTGGGTGCGCTGGTGCCCGGTGCAGGACATCGAGCTCTTCCCCCGCACCGACGCCGCCGTGATCGTGGGGATCGTCGATCACGACGACCGCCTGCTGCTCGGCTCCAACGCCCTCTGGGAGAACAACCGCTACTCGCTGCTGGCCGGCTTCGTGGAGCCCGGCGAGTCGCTCGAGGCCGCCGCGGTGCGCGAGATCGCGGAGGAGTCCGGCGTCGTGATCGACGAGCCCGTCTACCTCGGATCGCAGCCGTGGCCGTTCCCGGCCTCTCTCATGGTCGGCTTCATGGCGACCGTGTCGGCCGAGCATCCGGCCGTGCTGCGCCCGGACGGCGACGAGATCCTCGACCTGCGCTGGTTCACCCGCGCCCAGATCGCCGATCCGGCCAGCGACGTGCTGCTGCCCGGATCGTCCTCCATCGCCCGCGCCATCATCGAGCACTGGTACGGCGGGCCGCTGCCGGAGCGCGCGCAGGCGTGAGCGACGGCACCTCCGACGACCTGCTCGACGCCCTCGACCCGCAGCAGCGGGTCGCGGCCCGCTCGCTGCTCGGCCCGGTCTGCATCCTCGCCGGCGCCGGAACCGGCAAGACCCGGGCCATCACGCACCGCATCGCGTACGGAGTGGCGACCGGGGTGTACTCGCCGAACCGGGTGATGGCGCTCACCTTCACCTCGCGGGCGGCGGCCGAGCTGCGCACGCGCCTGCGGCCGCTCGGCGCCGGCGGGGTGGCGGCGCGCACCTTCCACTCGGCGGCCCTCGCTCAGCTGAACTACTTCTGGCCGCAGGTGATCGGGGGAGAGGCACCCCGCATCGTCGACAACAAGGCGAAGGCCATCGCGCACGCCGCCGAGTTGTTGAAGCTGCGACTGGACACGGCGACGCTGCGCGACGTGGCCGGCGAGATCGAGTGGCGCAAGGTCTCGAACATGAGCATCGCCGACTACGCGGTGGCGGCGCGCTCGTCGCGGGTGCTGCCGCCCTCGCTCTCGGTCGACCAGATGATCGAGCTGCAGGAGCGGTACGAGGCCCTGAAGGACGAGCGCCGGCAGCTCGACTTCGAAGACGTGCTGCTGGTGACCGCCGGCATGATCGAGACCGAGGCCTCGGTCGCGTTCCAGGTGCGCGAGCAGTACCGCTTCTTCGTGGTGGACGAATACCAGGACGTCTCGCCGCTGCAGCAGCATCTGCTCGACCAGTGGCTGGGCGACCGGCGCGACCTCTGCGTGGTGGGTGACGCCAGCCAGACCATCTACTCCTTCGCCGGGGCGAGTGCGGGCTACCTGCTGGAGTTCGGCAGCCGGCATCCGAACAGCACCGTGGTGACCCTCGAGCAGAACTACCGCTCCCGGCCTCCGATCGTCGCAGCGGCCAACCGCCTGATGCGCGGCCGCGCGGGCGCGCTGACCCTGCACGCGGTCGAGCAGGCGGCTCCGGAGGTCACGACCGCCGCCGCGGTCGACCAAGGGGCTCCGGATGCCACGACCTCCGTTCCCGCGCTGGAGCCCACGGTCACCGCCTACCCGAACGACTTCGCCGAGGCGGAGGGCGTCGCCGCAGCGATCGCCCGGCTGATCGCCGAGGGCACGCCTCCGCAGGACATCGCGGTGCTCTACCGCCTCAACGCCCAGTCGGCTCCGCTGGAACGCGCGCTCGCCGACGCGGGCGTGGTCTACCAGCTGCGCGGCGCCACCCGGTTCTTCGACCAACCCGACATCAAGCGCGCCGTGATGGAGCTGCGCGCCGCCTCGGTGTCGATCAGCGACGAACCCCTGTTCAAATCGGTCAGCGACGTGCTGCGCTCGCGCGGCTGGGCGCAGGAGGCGCCCGAGGGCACCGGCGCTGTGCGGGATCGCTGGGAAGCGCTGAACGCCCTGATGGGCCTGGCCGAGGGGATGCCCCCGGGCACGACCTTCCGTCAGTTCACCGACGAGCTGATGGAGCGCCAGTCGTCGCAGCACGAACCCACGGTGCGCGCCGTGACCTTGGCCACCCTGCACTCCTCGAAGGGTCTGGAGTGGCCGGCCGTGTTCATCCTCGGAGTCGCCGAAGGCCTGCTCCCGATCAGTCACGCCGAGGGACTGGCGGGCGTCGACGAAGAGCGCAGGCTGCTCTACGTGGGCATCACCCGCGCCCGCGATCGACTGGCCCTCTCTTGGGCGGCGGTCGGCTCCCGCCGGAACACCGAGCGTCAGCCGTCTCGTTTTCTGGAAGAGACCGGCATCCGCAGTCAGGGTGCACGCTGAACCGCAGCCGATCCAGCGGACGGGGATCGAGCGACGGCAGCCCCGGCGGCCTGGCCCCGTTCGCGTTGCCGTACTCGGGCCGCCGGATGCGCACGGCCTCCTGAGCCCATCGCAGCCCCGCCCCACCGCTGAGGAACTCGCCCAGGAGGCGTGCCGCCACCGTGGCGGCCGTGCTGATGCCCAGGGTGTCGGCACTCGGCGCACGGCGCAGGAACAACTGGGAGGCCAGAGCCGGCCACGCCGGATCGGCATCGACCCGATGCATCTCGATGCACTGCGCGCACGGGCCGCCGCCCGGCCGCACCACCGGCCCGACCCGCACCGAGCGGTCGCCGAACTCCACCAGGAGATGCGGCAGGTCTGCCCGCAGCCACTCGCCCGCCCGCCGCGGCGCCACCGCGTAATGGGCGATCACCACCGCGGCCACGGTGTCGGGCGAAGGACGCGACACGACGCGCGCGCCCAGCCGGTGCAGCAGCTCGTGCATCACGCCGGCCGCCGACCCGACTCCGTCGACGGCGATGACCGCTCCGGCCAGCGGAGAGGCATGACTCTCCGCGCCACCGTCGGCATCGCGGGGCTGAACCGCGAGCACTCCCGCCACTTCACCGAGCAGGCGGTCGACCGCCTCCGGCCCGGCACCGACGCTCGCCGCGACCGCGTCGAGCACGCCCCGCGACGAGCCCCGGGCGAGCACGCCCAGCAGCAGCTCGCGTGCCGCATCCACCCCTTCGAGCACCGCCACGGGCGGTTCCACGCCGAACTGCACGCAGTGCGGCGTGCGCCAGATCAGCGGGCGGTCGGAATCGAGATGCAGAACCATGCGGGCATCCTGCCCGACGGGTCACCGCCCGGACGGGTTATCCACAGCTCACGGCACGGGAGGCTGGTCGTCCCCATCTTTGGTCTGCTCTTCACGGAGAAGATCTTCCAGCGCCTGATCCATCTCGTCGGGCTCCGGGTCACCGGCGAGCAGGCGTGCCACGAATGCCGCCGGGTCGTCGAGGTCGGCGGAGGTGGGTACCAGGTCGGGGTGCGACCAGAGGGCGTCTCTCTGCTCCTGGCCCACCGCATCCGTCACCGCCTGCCACAGGGCGGCGGCGTCACGGAGGCGCCGGGGCCGAAGCTCCAGGCCGATCAGGGCGCCGAACGCCGACTCCGCCGGGCCGCCGGTCGCGCGGCGACGGCGCACCGTCTCGGCGATCGCGTTCCAGCGCGGCAGGCGCGACGAGGCCTGCGCGGTGACCACGTCGACCCAGCCCTCGATCAGCGCGAGCGTGGTCTCCAGACGGGCGAGCGCATGCAGCTGCTGCTCGGTCTTCGGCGGAATCAGCGCACCGCTGGCCATCGCGTTGCGAAGCTCTTCGGGGTTGGACGGGTCGAAGCTCGAGGCCAGCTCCTCGAGCCGGCTGGTGTCGATCGAGATGCCGCGGGCGAACTCGGTGATCGACGAGATGACGTGCAGCCGCAGCCACCGGGCGTGCCGGAACAGCCGGGCATGGGCGAGCTCGCGGATGGCCAGGTACAGCTGCACCTCGTCGAGCGGGATGTCGAGCCCCTCGCCGAAGTCGGCGATGTTCTGCGGCACGAGGGCCGCCTGCCCCTCTTCGAGCAACGGGATGCCGACGTCGCCGCCGGACACCACCTCTTGCGAGAGCTGGCCCACGATCTGGCCGAGCTGCATCGCGAACAGCGTGCCGCCGAGGTTGCGCATCAGCTGCGAGGCGCCGGCGATCATGCCGGCCATCTCCTCCGGCGCCTGATCGCGCAGCACCTCGGTGAGGGCATCCGAGATGCTCACGGCGACCGGCTCGGCGAGCTGCGTCCACACCGGCACGGTGGCCGTGGCCCACTCGGTGCGGGTGATCAGGCGCGGGGCGACCGCCGAATCCGACAGCGCGGTCACCTCGTCCAGCCACAGGGTGGCCACGTGCAGAGCCTGCTCGAGCGAGGCGCGGCTCTGATCGGTGATGGAGAGGTTCGCCTTGCCGGCGATCTCCTGCGCCTGCGTGCGCGCCGCATCCCAGTTCACGCCCTCGGTGCTGGACTGCATGGCGTTCTGCAACTGCGCCATCAGCTGCTGCACGGCGGCCGGATCAGACGGCAGACCGGCCGCACTCGCCAGCTTCGAGGGGTCGATGTCGGAGTTGCCGGCGAGGAACTGGCGCAGCATGTCACGGAACTCGTCCTCGGGTTCGTCGCGGGGCTCGTCGCTCACGGTGCGTCCTTCTCTCTCAGCAGACAGCCGCCGGAAGCTCTCCAGAATCTCCATGCGGGCTGTCAGATTGTGCTTCTACGCTAACTGCTGCCCCGCCGCCCAGGCTGGGTTTTCCCATAAGCTTGAGCACCGTGCCGTGCGCCCGTGGCGAACATCAGCGCCGCGATGGCCCGCAACGTTTCCTACTGACCGGCACGACCACCACAGCCCGCACCGGTGTGCGGCGAGAGGATCCCGTGAGCCTGTTCGAACCCGAGGATGCTCGCGGCCCCGTCCCGAGACGCGTGCGCGCCGGCTGGACGGTGCTGCTGATCGCGCTGGTGCTCGCCCTCGTGATGAGCTTCCTCCCCGCTCCCTACGTGATCGAACAGCCCGGCCCCGTCTACAACACGCTGGGCTCCCAGGAGCAGGACGGCGAAGACGTGCCGCTGATCGCCATCTCCGGGGCCCAGACCTACCCCACCGCCGGAACCCTCGACATGCTCACCGTCTCGGTGCGCGGCACCCCCGAGCAGCGGCCCTCGTGGGCTGAGATCATCGGTGCGTGGCTGGACTCCAGCAAGGCCGTGCTGCCCATCGACGCCGTGTACCCGCCATCCGTCACCACCGATCAGCGCAACGAGCAGAACGCCGCCCTGATGGTCGACAGCCAGCAGGAGGCCATCGCCGCCGCCCTCACCGAACAGGGCATCGCCTTCGACACCGTGGTGTCGGTGGCGGCCGTCGACCCCGACGGGCCCGCCGCCGACAGCCTCGTGACCGGCGATCTCGTGCTCTCCGTGAACGGCACCGAATCGGCCACGGTCGAGCAGCTGCGGGCGGCGCTCGCGGCCAACGGCACCGACACCCCCGCCCAGGTTCTGGTGCAGCACGCCGACGGTACCCAGGAGACGATCGCCATCACGCCGGTGATCTCGGCGCAGACGGATGCGCCGGCCCTCGGCATCAGCGCCGGCTACAGCTACACCTTCCCCTTCGACGTGGAGATCCAGCTGAACGACGTCGGAGGCCCGAGCGCCGGCATGATGTTCGCCCTCGGCATCATCGACATGCTCACCCCGGGCGAACTGAACGGCGGCCAGAACGTGGCCGGCACAGGCACGATCGACCCGGCCGGCACCGTGGGACCGATCGGCGGCATCCGCCAGAAGATGGTCGGCGCCGTGAACGCGGGCGCCACCTACTTCCTGGCCCCGGCCAGCAACTGCGACGAGGTCGTGGGTCATGTGCCCGACGGCATCCAGGTGTTCGCGGTGTCGACCCTCTCCGAGTCGATGACCGCGCTGGAGACGATCGCCGACGGCGGCGACACCTCTGCGCTGCCGAGCTGCGACACGGTGACCGCTGCGCCGTGACCGCCGGCGCGGTGCTGTGACCGCACCGTGACGTGACTCCCTGAAGGCTCCCAGACGGCCTTGCCTAAGATTCTGTTGTCTAAGATTGACGGACATCGGCAGCTAGCACAGCACCCATTAGCGCAGAGGCATAAGTGACTTCCCAAACAGCAGAGAAGCCCGCACGACGTTCGAGAGTGACTCTCGCGATCGCCATAGCGATCGTGGTGGTGCTGGCGATCCTGTTCTTCGTGTTCTCGACCCTCTACACCGAGATCCTCTGGTACGACCAGCTCGGCTTCCTCAATGTGCTCACCACGCAGTGGCTGGCGGGCGGCGTGATGTTCGTCGTCGGGTTCCTGGCCATGGGCATCCCCGTGTGGGCCTCGATCGAGGTCGCGTTCCGCTGGCGCCCCGTCTACGCCAAGCTCAACTCGCAGCTCGACCGCTACCAGCAGGTCATCGAACCGCTGCGCCGTCTCGCCACCTTCGGCGTTCCCGCCGTGCTCGGCCTCTTCGCCGGTGTCGCCACCGCTTCGCGCTGGCAGCTCACCCTGCAGTACCTCAACCGCACCGCGTTCGGCCAGACCGACCCACAGTTCGGCATGGACATCTCGTTCTACATCTACGACCTGCCGTTCTGGCGCGGAGTCGTGGGCTTCGCCTCGGCCGTGGTCATCGTCTCGGGCCTCGCCGCCATCGCCACGAGCTACCTGTACGGCGCCATCCGTTTCAGCCAGCGCGAGGTGCGGATCTCCAAGACCGCGCGCATCCAGATGGCCATCACGGCCGCCGTCTACCTGCTGCTGCAGGCGGTCAGCATCTGGCTCGACCAGTTCGCCACCCTCGCCGACAGTTCGGGCATCATCACGGGTGCCTCCTACGCCGACGTGAACGCCACGATCCCCGGTCTGCAGATCCTGGCCGGCATCGCGGCCATCGTCGCCATCCTGTTCCTCGTCGCCGCCGTCATCGGCCGCTGGCGCCTGCCCATCATCGGTACGGCCCTGCTGGTGGTCAGCGCCCTCATCCTCGGCTCGCTCGCCCCCTGGGTGGTGCAGCGTTTCCAGGTCGACCCGAGCGAGCGAACGCTCGAACAGGAGTACATCCAGCGCAACATCGACATGACGCGCGACGCCTACGGGGTCTCCGACGTGGAGGAGACGCCCTACGACGCCACCACAACGGCCGAGCAGGGAGCGCTGCGCAACGATGCGGCCACCACGGCCAACATCCGCATCCTCGACCCCGCTCTGGTGACGAAGTCGTTCCAGCAGCTGCAGCAGTTCCGCCAGTACTACCAGTTCCCCGACCACCTCGACGTCGACCGGTACACGATCGACGGCCAGGTTCAGGATGCCGTGGTCACCGTGCGCGACATCAACATCGACCAGCTCGGTTCCTCGGCCACCTGGTACAACCAGACCGTCGTCTACACCCACGGGTACGGCGTGGTGGCGGCTTACGGCAACCAGCGCTCGGCCGACGGACAGCCTGTGTTCATCGAGTCGGGCATCCCTTCGGTGGGCTCGCTCGGCGACTTCGAGCCGCGCATCTACTTCGGTGAGAACTCACCGGCCTACTCGATCGTCGGCGGCCCCGAGGGCAGCTCGAAGATCGAGCTCGACTACCCCTCGGGCGAAGACGGCGCCTCGCAGACCTACACGACCTTCGAGGGCGACGGCGGGCCCAAGCTCGACAACATCTTCAAGCGGCTCGTCTACGCGCTGAAGTTCCAGTCCGAGCAGATCTTCCTGTCGGATGCGGTGAACGACGACTCGCAGATCCTCTACGACCGCGATCCGGCCGAGCGCGTGTCGAAGGTCGCGCCCTACCTCACGATCGACTCGGATCCGTATCCCTCGGTGGTCGACGGCCAGGTCGTCTGGATCGTCGACGGCTACACCACGTCGGCGAACTACCCGTACTCGAAGGTGCAGTCCCTGAGTTCGTCGATCGCCGACACCTACACGCCCACGCCGGCGTATCCGGTCGACGACATCAACTACATCCGCAACTCGGTGAAGGCCACCGTCAACGCGTACGACGGCAAGGTCACGCTCTACGCCTGGGATGCCGAAGACCCGCTGCTGCAGACCTGGGAGAAGATCTACCCGGCTACGGTCAAGCCGATCAGCGAGATGAGCGGCGAGCTGATGAGCCACGTGCGCTACCCGGCCGACATGTTCAAGGTGCAGCGCTCGATCCTGGGTCAGTACCACGTGACGGATGCGGGTTCCTTCTACTCGCAGGAAGACGCCTGGACGACGCCGAACGACCCTACCTCCTCGTCGACCAGCCCCACCCTGCAGCCGCCGTACTACCTGACGCTGCAGATGCCCACGCAAGACGATCCGTCGTACTCGCTGTACTCGACGTTCATCCCGCTCTCGCAGCAGGGGGAGTCGTCGCGGAGCGTGCTCACCGGATACCTCGCCGTGGACGCGAACGCAGGATCGGGCGCGGGGGAGAAGTCCGCCGACTACGGCAAGCTGAGGCTGCTCACGCTGCCGAAGGACGACACCGTGCCCGGCCCCGGTCAGGTGCAGAACAGCTTCTCGTCCGATCCAGCCGTCTCGTCGGCGCTGAACCTGCTGCGGCAGGGTGAGAGCCAGGTGATCAGCGGAAACCTGCTGACACTGCCGGTGGGCGGCGGCCTGCTGTACGTGCAGCCGGTCTACGTGCAGTCCCGTGGTGAGACCAGCTTCCCGCTGCTGCAGAAGGTGCTGGTGTCGTTCGGCAACAAGATCGCCTTCGAGAGCACGCTCGACGGAGCGCTCGACTCGCTGTTCGGCGGCGACTCGGGAGCGGTGGCCGGAGACGGCGACCTGCCCACCGACGGCACCGGGGGCACGAGCACCACCGACCCGGTCGACGGCTCGGGCACCGGCACCACGGATGGTTCCGGGACGACGGATGGCTCGGGCAGTACGCCGGCCCCGACGACCGCGCCCACCGGTGACCCGACGCTGACGCAGGCCCTGGCTGACGCCCAGCAGGCGCTGGCCGACAAGGAGGCCGCGCTCAAGGCCGGTGACTGGACGGCGTACGGCGAGGCTGACCAGCGTCTGAAGGACGCCGTGGATCGGGCGATCGCCGCATCCAACTAGGAGTACCGCATAAAGGGTAGATTGTTGCCCTTAGCATTGCATTCCCCGTCTAAGGTGCAGGATAATGCACGTATGGACTTCATTATCCGGCACGACGACGAGGCTGGAACGGAGGCGATCACCACCGAGGAGCTCGAGCAGCGCTTGGGTGATCGCCTCCGCTCCCTCCGCCTGTCGAAGAACCTCGATCAGGCCACCGTGGCCTCTCGCGCCGGTGTGAGCCTTCGTACCGTGAAGAACCTCGAACACGGACGAGGATCGAGTGTCTCCACGCTCGCGGCCGTGGTGAGGGCGCTCGGGCGCCTGGACTGGTTCGAGCAACTCGATCCTCCTGTGGCCGTGAGTCCGCTGCGGATGCTGGCGCAGGATCGCCGCGAAGCGGTTCCGCGCCGCGCCTCCAAGCCCCGTGGAACGGGGAGCTGATGGTCTACACGCCGGTCGCGGTGATCGAGGTGAGGGCCTGGGACCGCACGGTCGGCGCGCTCGTCGCCGATCCGGCATCCGGGTCGTACGCCTTCGAATACGACCCCGGATGGATCGCGTCCGGCATCGAGCTCTCGCCGCTCAGCACCCCTTTGGGGGAGCGGGTGCGGGTGTATCCGGGGTTGCCCGAGGCCACCTACCATCGCTTGCCGCCGTTCGTGGCGGATGCCCTGCCCGACGACTTCGGCAACGCGCTGGTGACGGCGTACCTCGCCTCACAGGGTGTGGAGCGCTCGGCCATCACGGCGCTGGACAGGCTCGGCTACCTCGGTAGCCGAGGGATGGGGGCGCTGGAGTTCCGGCCGACCCGCGGGCCGCAGCGCCGCCGGCCCACGGCGCTCGAACTCTCCGAACTGGTGACCGGCGCCCGCAGCGCCCTCTCCGGCCGCATCGAGGGCGACCGGGAGTCGGCCGCCGCTCTGGCCAACCTCATCCAGGTCGGCACCTCGGCCGGCGGGGCGCGGGCGAAGGCGATCATCGCGTGGAACCCGTCGACCGACGAGATCCGGTCGGGTCAGCTGCCCTCCGAGGCGGGTTTCGAGCAGTGGATGATCAAGCTCGACGGCGTGGGGCGGGATGCCGAGCTCGGCAGCAGCGCCGGCTACGGCCGGATCGAATACGCCTACTACCTGATGGCCACGGCCGCGGGCATCGAGATGTCGCCGTCGCGCCTCCTTGAGGAGAACGGCCGGGCGCACTTCATGACCAAGCGCTTCGACCGCGCGCCCGACGGGCGAAAGATCCATCTGCAGACGCTCTGCGCGGTGGCCGAGCTCGACTACAAGCAGCGCGGCACGCATGACTACGCCCAGTACTTCCAGGTGATCGGTGCGCTCGGTCTCGGCGATGCGGCGCTCACCGAGGCGTTTCGCCGGATGGTGTTCAACGTGCTGGCGCGCAACTGCGACGACCACACGAAGAACTTCTCGTTCCTGCTCGATCCGGAGGGCGGTGGGTGGCGGCTGGCGCCGGGGTACGACATCACGTACGCCTACAACCCGCAGGGGCAGTGGACGTACCAGCACCTGATGTCGGTGAACGGGGAGTTCGCGGGCATCACGCGGGCGGATCTGCTCGCGGTGGCGGACCGGTTCCAGGTACCGGGACGGTTCGAGGTGATCTCGGCGGTGGAGGATGCTCTCAGCGGGTGGGGCGAGTTCGCCGCTCAGGCGGGGCTGTCCGGGGAGGATGCGGAGCGCATCCGCTCGGAGTTCCCGTCGCTGTGAGCGTGGGCTGCTCATAGGCGTGCTAGAGTAGATTCTCGTGCCGCGGGGTGGAGCAGTTCGGTAGCTCGCTGGGCTCATAACCCAGAGGTCGCAGGTTCAAATCCTGTCCCCGCAACGAAAACGAGAAGGCCCGGTCATCGACCGGGCCTTCTTTTTGCGTTCTCGGGGGAGTCTTCGGGCTGTCGCTGGGGCTGCCGCGCGCTTCGCGCTTGCCTTCGATGGGTGTGGCTGGGTTGTCGGGGTCGGTTGCCTTGTCGTCATCGTCCTTGAATGGTGACGGATGCGCGTGGCTTGGCCGGTCCATCGAGGGCAAGCGCGGAGCGCGCGGCAGCCCCGACGGCTTCCAAGGCCTCAATGTCGGTGGTCGCTGATTGAATTAATCTCATGATAGAGATGACGGATGCGACGGATGCCGGGCCCCGGCGTCAATTCGACGCGCGCGCCGCCTTCGATGCTGATCTCGATTACGTCCACGACATCACCCGTCGGCAGGCGTCGCTCGAGGCGGACAAGATGGTGGCGGTCGCCCGGTTGTCCCGCCGTGCTCGGGGGCGCACCCTGGGGCTGGATGCGGAGGAATCCGCGGTGTGTGGGTTCGCCCACACGGAGGAAGAGAAGCGGCTGCTGGTCGCCGAGATCGGCACGACACTGCGGGTGCCGGAGTGCACGGTGGGCAGCATGGTGACGGACGCGGAAACCCTCGTCACCTCGCTCCCGTTGACGTTGGCCGCCCTGCAAGCGGGGGAGATCACGGGTCGGCACGCGCATGTGATGGTGGCGCAGTGCTCAACGGTCCCGGTGGAAGCGCACGGGGAATTCGAGGCGGCGTTGCTTCCGGTGGCGTCCCGGTTGACGGTGGCGCAGTTCACCCAACGCGCCCGCATCTACCGGGAACGAGTCCACCCGGAGACGCCTCGCAAGCGACATGTGGAAGCTCTTGCTCATCGCGGTGTGTGGGTGGATCCCGCGGCGGATGGGATGGCGCAGCTGAGCGTGCTGCTGCCGGCCGCGGAGGCGATCGCGATCGATGAGAAACTCGACCAGATCGCCCGCTCCCAGCGCGGCCCCGACGAGCCCCGCACCCACGCCCAACGCCGCTGCGATGCCGCTATCGCGCTGCTCCTCGACCCCGAGGGTGACCTTGCTACTGCTGCGCAGCGGATCCGCCCGCAGGTGATCCTCACTGTTCCCGCCCTGTCGCTCCTGGGCCACACGGAGGAGCCGGCCGAGTTGCACGGGTATGGTCCGATCGACCCGGTGACGGCCCGCCGCCTGACCGCAGACGCACCGAGCGTGACCCGTTGGTTGACCGACCCGGTCACCGGGCACACCCTGTCCGTGGGGCGGGAGAGTTACCGCATCCCCGCTGACCTGCGGTTGGCGCTCACGATTGAGGATGAGACGTGCCGGTTCCCCGGCTGCCGACGCCGGGCACAACGCTGCGAACTCGACCACGTCCACGCCTGGGCGGACGGTGGCGAAACCTCCCACGCGAACCTCGCGAGCCTGTGCTCGAAGCATCACCACTTGAAGCACGAATCCGATTGGACAGTGAAGGCGTTGCCCGGGCGGGAGTTGCGGTGGACGTCCCCGATCGGCAGGGTTCACATCACCGAACCCGCCAACCCGGCACACCCACCCTGGCCCGAATGCGGCCCAGAATCTGAAGGCGAACCACCACCAACCCGGCCGGAACGCTCACCAGCTGACCTCGAATCACGACCGAAGCGCCCTAGCTTTCAGCCCGTGAGTGAGACGCACTGCCCATTCGAAGAAGTGCTGTTCTGATCCGAACCGGTGCTGTTCTGATTCGACGTGGTGCTGTCCTGATTCGACGTGGTGCTGCTCTGATCGGCGTGCCCGGCTCGGTTTCCGCACCTCAACACGCTGATGTTGCCGTCCTTTACGCGAGCCTCCGGTCCGTGGGCGCGCGCTGTTTGGCTCGCGGCTCGTGAGCGCTCGAGCGGACCGACCCGCCATCCGACTGGCCCTGAACTACTTTCCTGCGGGCTGGCACGAGGGCATCTGGCACGGTGCCGGCGATCCCGCCTCGTTGCTGACCGACATCGACTACTTCGTGTGGCTGGCCCTGGCGGCCGAAGCCGCGAAGCTCGACGCCCTCTTCTTGGCCGACACCATCGGCGGGCTGCAGCTGCGATCGCACCGCGCCCTCTGGGGTGGCCAGGATCCGACCGTGCTGCTCGCCGCCATCGCGAGCCGCACGAGCAACATCGGCCTGGTCTCCACCGTCTCGGGACTGTTCGGCAACCCGGTGGAGGTCGCCCGCAAAGTCGCGACCCTCGACCACGCGTCGCGGGGCCGCGCCGCCTGGAACATCGTGACCAGTCAGGGCGAGACCACCCGGACGGTTTTCGGCGTGGACGAGCACTTCTCCGACGAGGTGCGCTACCGCCGGGCGGGGGAGTTCGCGACGCTGGTCGACGCCTACTGGGACTCGCTGCCGCGCGAGGCGATCGTGGCCGACGAGTCACGCGGGGTCTACCTCGACGCCGCCCGTACGCGACCGGTGAACTTCGAGGGGGAGCACTTCCGCTCCAGTGGCGTGCTCCCGGTTCCGGTGAGCGTGCACGGCAAGCCACTCGTCTTCCAGGCCGGCAGCTCGGAGGCGAGCATCGACTTCGGCGTCACCCAGGCGGACGCCCTGTTCACCGCGCGCCGCGACCTGGCGGGCTCGCAGACGTTCTACGCCGACGTGCACGCCAAAAGCGCAGCAGCCTCACGCCGGCCGCCGCTGGTGCTGCCGGGGGTGTTCATCTACCCCGGGGCCACCGAGGCCGAAGCCGTCGCCCGCAAGGCCGAACTCGACGAACGGGTGAACGTCGATCTCGGCCTGCCCCTGCTCGCGGCCCGCCTCGGACTGCCGCCGGAGTCATTGCGGCTGGACGCGGAACTGCCGTACGAGCTGCTCGCGACCGTCGTCGGTGACTCGCACGTCGCCGACCTTCCGGAGCAGATCGTGGACGAGGCCCGCCGCAACCGCTGGACCGTGTGTCAGATCCTCACCCACAACGGCTTGGGCGCGCACCGGGTGCTCGTGGGCGCCGGCGAGCAGATCGCCGACCAATTGCTGGATTGGGTCGACGCACGAGGTGCCGACGGGTTCGTGCTGAGCTTCGGCGACTACCGGCACGACGTGCCGATCTTCGCCGAGACGGTCATTCCGCGCCTGCAGCAGCTCGGCCGGTTCCGCACGGAGTACGACGGGCCGACGACGACACTCCGGCAGAACCTCGGCCTCTGAGCGATCGGCTGATCGACAGGTGGGTGCCGATCAGACCGCCGCCGACTATCAGGCCGCCGCCGACTACCTGACCGCCGCCGATGACCCGACGGATGACCGTCCCTGCGCTCCGATGAGGTCGCGGAGGGTGGCGCCCTCGTCATAGGAGCGCCGGTACACCCCGCGCTCCTGCAACTCGGGCACGACCGTGTCGACGAACTCGTCGAGCCCGTAGGGATTCGTGTGGCCCACGATCACGAAGCCGTCGGAGGCGCGCTCTTGCACGAAACGGTCGATCTCCGCCGCCACCTGGGCGGGAGTGCCGACCAGACCGTGACGGGCCGTGAGTGCGATGACGAGCTCCCGGATGCTCAGCCTCTCGGCCTCGGCCCGCTCGCGCCAGGCGTCGGCGGTGGCCTTCGGATCGGCCGCGTTGTTCGCTCGGCCCTGCGTGATGCCGGCCCCTGCCGGATCGGGGTCGATCGGGGGGAGCGGCCCATCCGGATCGTACTCGGTGAGGTCTCGGCCCCAGACCCGCTCCAGGAAGGCGATCGCGGTGGCCCCCGAGGTCTGCGCCAGAGCGATCTCGCGAGCCTTCTCCTCGGCCTCGGCCCGGCTGTCGCCGAGCGCGAAGCCGATGGCCGGCAGCACCTTGAGTGAGTCCTCGTCGCGCCCGTGCCCGGGGAGTCGCCCCTTCACATCGGCGTAGAACCTCTGGGCATCGGCGAACTCGCTGTGCAGCGAGAAGATCACGTCGGCGTGCTCGGCGGCGAAGTCCCGGCCCGCGGCCGAGTCTCCGGCCTGCACGATCAGCGGGCGCCCCTGCGGACCTCCCGGCAGGGTGGCGCGGCCGGTCACGTCGAAGTGCAGTCCGTGGTGCTCGACCTCACCGACACCGCCGTCGGCGAGGAAGCGGCCGCTCGCCTTGTCGGCGACCACGGCATCCGGAGCCCAGCTGCTCCAGAACCGGTCAGCCACCTCGAGGAACTCGGCCGCGCGCACATAGCGCTGATCGCGGTCGAGGAAGGCACCCCGGCGGAAGTTCGCACCGTGGAAGGCGTCGGAGGTGGTGACGATGTTCCAGCCGATCCGGCCGCCACTCAGGTGGTCGGCGGTGGCGAGTTGGCGCGCGAGCTCGTAGGGCTCGTTGAACGTGGCGCTGAGGGTGCCGACGAGACCGATGTGCTCTGTGACGGCGGCCACGGCGGCGAGGATGGCCAGCGTGTTCGGCCGGCCCGCCACATCCGCCTCGTAGATGCGGCCTTTGTGCTCGCGCACCCGGAGGCCCTCGGCCAGGAAGAGGTAGTCGAAGAAGCCGCGCTCGGCGTTCTGCGCGAAGTGCCGGAACGACGAGAAGGCGATCTGGCTCTCGGAACGCGGATCGCTCCAGAGGGTCGTGTTGTTCACCCCGGGGAAGTGCGCGGCCAGGTGCACCTGGCGTCGGGCGTCGAGGGAGGACGGAGTGGTCATGCGGAGACCTCCGAATCGCGGAGTGCCGGCTGGTGGGTGAAGAGGTTCGCCGGGCGCTCCAGGCCGAGCGTGTCGCGGAGCGTGCGGGGAGCGGTTCCGGGGGCGACACCGTCGGGGGCGGGCGCGCGCAGACCGGCCTGCTCGAGTGCGGGCACGACCGAACGGGTGATCGTGTCGAGATCGGCGGGCAGGCGAGCCGGGCGCAGCCGGAAGCCGTCGAGGCCGAGGCGCTGACCCTCGCGGAGGCGCTCGACCAGCGCGGCCGGCGTGGATGCCACGACGAGAGCATCGGATGCGAGTGTGTCGCCGGCCTGATCGTCGAGGCGCTCCAGGGCGGCCGCCGCATCCTCGGCGTTGTCCTCGAGCAGCACCACGAGGTCGGCGTAGACGAGCAGCGGAGGCAGCGAGGTCGGCCGCAGGCGGGCCTCGGCGTCGTGCACTTCGGCCAGGATCTCGCGCAGCTGCTCGGGGGTGTGCGGGGTGATGCACACGGCGTCGGCATGCGCGGCCGCGAACTCGAACGGCACGGTGGCGTGCGCCAGCGCGATCACCGGCGGCTGGCCCTGCGGGGAGCGCGGCGTGATGGAGGCGCCCTTGATCCGCACGTACCGGCCCTCGAATTCCGTGTAGTGCACCTTCTCGCCGTCCAGGAACCGGCCGGAGTCGACGTCGCGGACGATGGCGTCGTCCTCCCAGCTGTCCCAGACCCGGCGGACGGCATCCACCACCTCGCCGGCCTCGTCGAAGAGCTCGTGCACGATCGCCTGGCCCTCGCCACGGCGGTAGGCCTCGAGGTCGAGGGCCGGAACGGTGCGACGGCCCACCGATGCGGCGTCGTCGGGCGAGGCCGAGATGCGCGGCTGCCAGCCGGCACGGCCCTCGCTCACGTGATCGAGGGTCTGCAGCGCCGTCGCCACGTGGAAGGGTTCGGTGTGCGTAGTGGTGACCGTGGGCACGAGCCCGATCCGGGAAATTCGCGGGGCCACGTAGGAGGCGATCAGCAGCGCGTCGAGCCGGCCGCGCAGCTGATCGACGCGGTCGTCGGCGGCACCGAAACGCGAGGACTGCAGCCCGAAGGAGTCCTCGATCGTGACGAAGTCGACGCCGCCGGCTTCGGCGGCGCGCACCAGGTCGAGCCAATAACCGGGAGTGAAGATCTCGGTCGGCCGGGCCGCGGGCTCGCGCCAGGACGCCGGATGCCAGCCCGTCCCTTCCAGAGCGACCGCCAGATGCAGATTCCGTGTCATGCGACCAGCCGAACACGCCGCGGCGCGGGCGGGACAGCCGCGCCGTAACGAGACGGAACACAACGCCACAGAGTGAAACATTCCGGCATCGGACGCCTCGCCGCGCGCATGCTCGACACACGATGACCGACTCCGTTCCCCGCGCGCGCGGCCTGCTCCTCGGAGCGGCCGTCCGGCCCCTCGGAGCCTTTCCTTCGGGCTGGCGCATCGACGGAGCCCATCACGACCCGCTCGCCGAGCCGGCAGCCCTGCGCCGCCTGGCCGCGGAGGCCGAGCGGGCGCACCTGCACCTGCTGTTCTTCGGCGACTGGCTCGCCACCGGGCCCGAGCTCGAGTTCACCGATCCGTACCTGCTGGCGCGCGTCGATCCGCTCTCCGCCGTCGCCTACCTGGCGGCTCTCACCGAGCGGATCGGGCTGATCGCCACAGTCAGCACGAGCCACAGCGATCCGTTCGCCGTCGCCCGCTCGGCCTCATCGATCGATCAGCTCAGCGCCGGACGTCTCGGCCTGAACCTGGTGGCGGGCTCCGAACCGGGGGCCGAGGCCAATCAGCGCATCAACGGAGCGGGGCTGGGCCGCCACGAGGTCGCCGAGGAGTACCTCGAGGTGCTGCGAGGGCTCTGGGACAGCTGGGACGACGAGGCCGTCGTCGCCGACGCGGCCGGCGGCGTGCTGCTGGATCACACGCTGATCCGCACACTCGACCAGACGGAGGGCGCCTTCCGGGTGGCCGGCCCCGCGCTGACTCCGCGCCCGGTGCAGGGCCAGATCCCGATCGTGCACGCCGATGTCTCGGCCAGGGCGCGGCGGTTCTCGGCGACGCACGCCGACGTGCACCTCGTGTCGCCGGCCGGGGTGGAGGACGGCATCCGGATCGTCTCCGAGGTGCGCGCCGCCGCGCGCGACCGAGGGCGCGATCCCGCCGACCTCGCAGTGCTGGTACCCGTGCTGCCGATCATCGCTCCGACCCGCGAGGAGGCCTGGGCGCTCTACGACCGGTTGGTCGAGCTGGTGCCCGTGTCCGGTCCGGGCGCCCCGGCGGGGGTTCCGGATGATCGCACCGACACCGCGATCCGGCGCGTCGTCGGGGTTCCCATGCTGGTACGAGGGCTCGACGACGTCGTCAGCGAGAGCGATGCCGGGCGGTTCACCGCTGCTGGAGTGCGACTCCTGGAGATCGTGCGGCAGCGCTCGGGACGGGTTCCCGGCGGGCACCGGCCGGTCACCTACCGGCACCTGCTGATCGCCCGCCTGTTCACGATGCCGGTGATCGTCGGGTCGCCCGCCGACGTGGCCGATCATCTCGCGACCTGGTTCGCCCGCGGTGCCGCTGACGGCTTCCTGGTGCAGAGCGCCTTCCTGCACGAGCAGTTCGAGGCCTTCACCCGCACGGTCGTGCCGATCCTGGTGGAGCGCGGGCTGTTCCGGGCGGAGTACACGGCGACGACCCTGCGCGGGCACCTCGGCCTGTCCCGGCCGGAGCGGCAGCAGCACCCGGCGCGCGACCGGAGCGTCGCACCGCGCCCCTCCCTGAACGACCGCACCCCGCCGGTGGCCAGTGCCTTCGACGGGGTGGTGGGTCTGTTCACGAACTGAGCTCGTTCAGGGCCTCAGCTGTTGTCCAGCGGCAGTCCGGGCGGGTTCACCAGCGAAGTCTCGACGGCCTCGTCCTGCAGGCCCCAGGCATCCAGCCACTGCTCGTACTGACCGTTCTCGATCAGGTAGTTGATGGCGGCGGCGACCGGCTCGGCCAGGCCGGAATCCTTCTTGACCGTCGCGGCGATCAGGCCGTCGAGGGTCTCGCCGGCGCCGGAGAAGATGCCCGCGGTGCGGGTGGGGTTTGCGCCGTCCTCGGACTGCTTGTTCTGGTAGGCGATTCCGGGGTTCGGATTGAACTGCGCGTCGATCTGGCCGGAGTTCAGCGCCAGCGTGATGGAGTTCGCATCGGGGAAGTACACCACGTCGAGCGTCTTGCCCTCGGCCTCGAGCTTGCTCTTCCACTCCAGCAGGATCTTCTCCTGGTTGGTTCCCGAGCTCGTCGCCACCGTCAGGCCGGCGAGGTTCTCGTAGTCGTCGTCGAACTCCCAGTCGTTCGAGGCGAGCACCTGGAAGGCCAGGTTGTCGCCGCGGTAGGAGGCGAAGTCGTACTTCTCCTTGCGCTTCTCGGTGTCGGTGATGTTCGAGAAGCCGACATCCGTGGCCCCGGTGTCGATGCCGACGAACAGGTTGTCCCAGGTGGCGTTGCTGACGACCGGCTTCAGGCCGAAGACGGCGGCGACGAGGCGGCCGAGGTCGGGCTCGGAGCCGGTGAGGGTCTCGTTGTCGTCACCGGTGAAGGCGAGCGGCGGGAAACCGGCCGGCAGGGCGCCGATGCCGATGGTGAGCTCACCGCTGTCCAGCACCTCCTGGGGCAGCGTGGTGCGGATCTCGTCGACGGTCGAGACCTCGATCTGGGTCTCGGTGCCGGCGCCGTTGGAGAAGGCGCCCACCGTGACGGTGCCGGAGGCGGCCGCGGTGTCGGTGGCGTCGGCACTCGTGGTGCAGGCGGCGAGGCCCGCGGTCAGGATCGCCGCGGTGGCGAGGGCTCCGATCGTGCGCAGCCGCTTGGCGGTGGGAGTGGTCATGGTGGTTCCTAGCTGTGTGAGTGGATGTGATGGGTGGAAGGGTGGAGCGGGTGGGGGAGGAGCGCGGTGCTCAGGCGAGCACCTTGCTCAAGAAGTCCTGCGTGCGACGGTTCTTCGGGTTCGACAGCACCTCGGCGGGCGTGCCCTCCTCGACGATCAGACCCTCGTCGATGAACACCACGCGGTCGGCCACCTCGCGGGCGAAGCCGATCTCGTGGGTGACGACGATGAGGGTCTTGCCGCTGCCGGCGAGGGTGCGGATGACGCTCAGCACCTCGCCGACGAGCTCCGGGTCGAGCGCCGAGGTGGGCTCGTCGAACAGGATCACCTCGGGCTCCAGCGCGAGCGCGCGGGCGATGGCCACGCGCTGCTGCTGACCGCCGGAGAGCTGGCGCGGGTAGGCGCCCTCCTTGTCGGCCAGGCCCACCCGGGCGAGCAGCGTGCGGGCGTGCTCGCGGGCATCCTTCGGCTTGACGCCCTGCGAGATCGGCGCCTCGGTGACGTTCTCGAGGATCGTGAGGTGTGGGAAGAGATTGAAGTTCTGGAACACGAAGCCGATCTTCGAGCGCTGCTTCAGGATGTCCTTCTCCCGCCGCTCCTTGAGCCGCTCGCCGTGTACGCGCACGCCGATCAGCTCGCCGTTCAGGGCCACGTAGCCCTCGTCGAGCTTCTCGAGGTGGTTGATCGCGCGCAGCAGGGTCGACTTGCCCGAGCCGGAGGGGCCGAGGACGACGGTCACGGTGCCGGCCTCGACGGTGAGGTCGACGCCCTTCAGCACGGTCTTGTCGCCGTAGCTCTTGGTGGCGTTGTGGATGTCGATAGCGATGCTCATGCGATCGTGTTTCCCTGCGGGGTGCTGCGGATGCCGGCCACGGTGCGGCGGATCCGTTGCAGCGGCGTGAGCGGCAGCTCCCGCACCGAGCCGCGGGCGTAGAAGCGCTCGATGTAGAACTGCACGATCGAGATCGCGCTGGTGAGGATGAGGTACCAGAGCGTGGCCACCACCAGCAGCGGGATGATGTCGGTGGGGTAGGTGCTGCCGAGGTTCTGCGCCACGCCGAACAGGTCGAGCAGCGACACGTAGAACAGCAGCGAGCTGGCCTTGATCAGCCCGATGATCTGGTTCACGAAGGCCGGCACGATGGAGCGCAGCGCCTGCGGCAGCACGATCCGGAAGAACTGGCGGCGCTGCGGGATGCCGAGCGCCTTGGCGGCCTCGTGCTGGCCCTGGTCGACGGCGAGCACGCCGGCCCGCACGATCTCGGCGCAGTAGGCGATCTCGCTCAGGCTGAGCCCGATCACACCCAGCACCAGCGGCGAGAGCAGGGTGAAGGTGGGCACCGCGAGCTGCGGGCCGAACGGCACCCCGATGCCGACCGAGGGGTAGAGGTTGCCGAGGTTGAACAGGAAGATCAGTACCAGGATGAGCGGCACCGAGCGGAACAGCCAGATGTAGAGCCAGCTCAGGGTGCTGAGCACCGGGTTGCCGGAGAGCCGGGCGAGGGCCACCACGATGCCGCCGAGAAAGCTCACGACCGCGCTGATCGCCGTGGCCAGCAGGGTCAGTTGCAGGCCCTTCAGGATGGCGGGGCTGAAGAACCACTGGCTGACCTTCGCCCATTCCCAGGAGGGATTCGTGAAGAGGGTCTGCGCGAAGTTCGCCAGCAGCACGAGCACGAGGGCCGTGATGACCCAGCGCACCGGATGCCGCAGAGGCAGCACCTTGCGCTCGGCGAGCTGCTTGAGGTCGATGCCCGGGGGCAGCCCGGTCACGGCGGTGCCGTCGGCGGGCGGGGCCTGGTCGGGACGGTGGGTCACGGCGGTCATCCTCGGAGCCCTTCGTCGGCACCCGGGTGGGATCGGTAGAAGTCGACCAGCGACTCGTCGTGCCGGCGCTGCACCTCGGCCGTGTTCAGCGGCTCGCTGGTCAGCGACTTGGCGAAGCCGTGGATGATCACCTGCTCAGGGGCGAGGGTCGGGTCGAACAGCGGGGTGTAGCCGGCGGAGAAGTAGAGCCGCAGGGCTTCGGGCTGCCGCGGCCCGGTGGTGAGATATGCCACGGCGATACCGCGCCGGCGTGCCTCGGCTTCGAGCTCGGCCACGACCCGGCCGGCCAGGCCCTGCCGGCGGTGCTCCGACGAGGTCCAGATCCGCTTCAGCTCGACGGCGTCGTCACCGAAGGGTTTGAAGGCCCCGCCGGCGATGGGCACACCATCTCGCAGCAGCAGCACGAAGGCGCCGCGGGGTGCCGCGAAGTCGGCCACCGGGTACCGGCTGAGTTCGGCGGCGGCGGGCTCGCCGAACGCCTCGCCGTAGCGCGAGTCGTATTCGCGGGTGAGGTCGTCGAGCAGCGGAGCCGCCCGCGGATCGTCGGCAGAGACGTACACGAACTCGTCTGTGCTTCCCTGGTGTCCGGTGCTTCCCTGGCGTCCTGTGCTTCCCGGGCGCTCGGCGGTGGAGTTCTCACGCAGCGACACGGGCTGCTCCTTTCAGGGTCGTCTGGGCCGCGGCGGCCGCATCCCGCTTGGCGACCTCGTCGCGCACGAGCGGGATGACGTACCGCCCGAAGTCGATGGTGTCGTCGACGAAGTCGTAGCCACGGGCTGAGATGATGTCGACGCCGAGGTCGACGTAGTCGAGCAGGGCGGCCGCCACGGTCTCCGGGGTGCCCACCAGGGCGTTGGAGTTGCCGCGCCCGCCCGAGGCGGCGCTCACCGAGGTCCAGAGCGCCCGGTCGAAGCGGTCGCCCTGCTCGGCGATCGACAGCAGTCGCTGCGATCCGGCGTTCTCGGGATTCTTCAGGTCGTCGATCGCCGCGGCCGGCAGAGCGCCCGTGCGCTCGCGCACCCGGCCGAGGATCTGCTCCGCCTTCTGCCAGGCCAGCTCCTCGGTGGCGCCGAGGATCGGCCGGAAGGCCACCTGGATGCGCGGCCGCTCGCTGCGGCCGGCGGCGGTGGCGGCATCCGTGATCGTGGCGATCTGCTCGGCCGTGTTCGCGAGAGGCTCACCCCAGAGCGCGTAGATGTCGCTCTCCGCCGCGCCGATGGCGTAGGCGGCCGCCGACGATCCGCCGAACGACACCTGCGGGCGGGGCTGCTGCACGGGCCATACGTCGCTGACGAAGTCCTCGAAGCGGTAGTGCTCGCCGGCGAAGTCGAAGCGCTCGCGTGAGGTCCAGGCCTGCTTCAGGATGCGGATGTACTCGCCCGTGCGGGCGTAGCGCTCGTCTTTGCCGAGGTGGTCGCCCTCGGCCGCCTGATCGGCCGTGGAGCCGCCCGTGATGATGTGCACGTTGACGCGGCCGTCGCTGATCTGGTCGAGGGTGGCCACGACCTTGGCGGCGTAGGTGGGCGCCGAGACGTTGGGGCGGTGTGCCAGCAGCAGCTTGAGCCGGTCGAGCTTGGAGGCCACGAAGGCCGCCACGGTCGCCGGATCGGGGGAGCCGGAATGGTAGGCGAAGAGCACGCGGTCCCAGCCGTTGTCTTCGTGAGCGCGGGCCAGCCGAAGCGTGTAGTCCTTGTCGAAGCTCGCCCCGGAGCGTGCACGGGTCTCGCTGCCGTCGTTCGTGGCGGCGATGCCGAGGAATTCGATGGGCACGGATGAGTCCTTCCGGGAGTTCGGCGACCACCGGGATGAGGCCGGCGGCCGAGGGAGGTCGATGGGGCGACGGTAACCAGCACGTTCCGCGCCGGGCAACGCGGGAGGTTCACAATTCGTCATCCGCGTCACGCTCTGTCACAAAGGGGCGCGCTGCCGTCGGGATGGTGACGCTGGGGGGATGTCTGCCGCCCTTGCTGTTCCCTCCCTCGCCGTGATCGGTGCCGGGCCGCGCGGCGTCGGTGTGCTGGAGCGCCTCGCCGCCAACCTCGACGAGCTGTGGCCTGAGCGCACCCCGCTGGTGGTGCACCTGATCGACCCGCATCCCGCCGGGCCCGGCCGGATCTGGCGCCACGAGCAGTCGCCGCTGCTGAAGCTCAACTCGATGGCGGCCGACGTGACCATGTTCACCGACGAGAGCTCGACGATCGACGGACCCGTGCGACCCGGCCCCTCGCTGATCGACTGGGTGGGGCAGGTGAACGAGGGCCGCATCCGGATCGACGAGTCGAAGCTGGATGCCGCGCTCCGCGCCGAACTGCGCCAGCTCGGCCCGGCGAGTTTTCCGACCCGGCGGCTGCAGAGCCTGTACCTGCGCTGGTTCCACGAGGAGGCGCTCGCCCTGCTCGGCGACCGGGTGCAGGTGGTCGAGCACGCGGCGCGCGCCCAGAACGTGACGGACCTGCCCGACGGCAGCCAACGGGTCGAACTAGACACCGGCCAGCGGATCGAGGTCGACCTCGTGCTCTATTCGCTCGGCCACACCGGCACCGATCCCGACCCGCGGCACGCGGCCCTGATCGACTTCGCGAAGCGCCGCGAGCTGTACTACCTGCCGCCCGCTTTCACCGCGGATGCCGACACCCGGGCCATCGTGCCCGGGCAGCGGGTGCTGGTGCGCGGCTTCGGTCTCGCGGCGGTCGACCTCGTTGTGCTGCTCACCGAGGGGCGCGGCGGCCGCTTCGACCGGGTCGACGGCCGGTTGCGCTACGAGGCTTCGGGCAAGGAGCCGACGATCGTGATCGGATCCCGCCGCGGGGTGCCCTACCACTCCAAGATCGGCTCGACGCTGGCGGGCGAGCCGCCCGCGCCACGGTTCTTCACCGCCGCGATCGCGGCGCAATTGGAGGCAGAGAAGGAGAGCCTCGACTTCGCCACCGACATCTGGCCGCTGATCGCGCAGGAGATGCTCTGGGGCTATTACCGGGAACTGTTCACGGGGCATCCGGAGCGCGTCTCGCTGCCTTGGGAGGAGTTCGCCGAGCGTTTCGCCGCGCTCGACCCGCGGGCCTGCATCGTGGCCGATTCGACACCGGATGCCGCGGCAGCACTGTCCGCACCCGAGGGCCCGCGCACCCGGGGTCACGCGCTGCCGGAGTGGAGCGCCGCCGACCGGGAGCGGATCGAAGCCGACGCCCGTCTGCTCACCGCGCTGATCGAATCCGCGGTGCCCGAGGAGATCGATCGGCTCTTCCTGCCCGCCCTCGACCGCCCACTGGCGGGCGCCCGCTTCGCCGGGATCGACGACCTGCAGGCGGCCGTGCGCGACTACATCCAGCGCGACCTGTGGCTGCGCACGCTCCCCGAGCACAGTGCCACGCTCGGCCTGTTCTTCGCGCTGCTGACCGCGCTGTTCGCCTTCGCCGACCTGGTGGCCTCGCCCAAGTGGACCGCGCGCTCACGGGTGGAGGACATCAACGGCTGGTGGCTGGGCTACTTCAGCTTCATCGCCAGCGGGCCGCCCGCGCACCGGCTCGAGGAGCTGCTCGCACTCTCCGAGGCCGGCGTCGTGCGCTTTCTCGGCGGCGAGATGTGGCTGGAGGCCGACGAGCAGCAGGGCGTCTTCCGCGCCGGCAGCGCGAACCACGACGAGCAGGTCACCGCCACGGCGCTCGTCGACGCCTGGCTGCCCGACACGAGCATCGCCCGCAGCGACAACGAGCTGCTGCGGGTGCTGCTGGCCTCGGGCTCGGCCCTGGAAGAGGTGGCGCGCGACGAACAGTACAGCGGGCCGACCGGCCGGCTCACCGTGCGGCAGCACGACCGGCGCGTGGTGCACGGCTCGGGCGAGGCATCCGGACGCAGCTACGCCGTCGGGCCGTACACGAACTCGCCGTTCGTCGGCGCCTTCTCGCGGCCGCGCACGAACGCGGTCTCGTTCCGCGAGAACGACCGGGTGGCGCGCGCCCTGCTCACCCACCTCGCCGAGCTCGACGAGTCGCGCCGTGCGAGCGAGCAGTGGCTGCCCGAACCGGGCCGTTTCTCCGACCGGCTGTGGTTCGAGTTCGCGGCCGAGCCGTACCGGTGGGATCGTCGGGCATGACCGGTTTCATCGACACCGTCGTGGTCGGCGGCGGGGCGATGGGTTCGGCCGCCGCCTACGCCCTCGCCCGGCGTGGCACCGAGGTGGCCCTGTTCGAGCGCTTCGGCCCGGGCCACGTGCAGGGCGCCTCGCACGGCGCCTCGCGCAACTTCAACCTCTCCTACGGCGATGCGGTGCACCTGCGGATGCTCGAGCGGGCTCTTCCCGCCTGGCGTGAGCTCGAGGCGGTCACCGGCCGCCGGCTGCTCGACCAGGTGGGCATCGTGAACCACGGTCGCATCCCCGATCTCGATCGGATCGCGGGCCTGCTGCCGGAGTTCGGTTTCGAGGCCGAGCTGCTGCCCGCCGAGGAAGCGGGCCGGCGCTGGCCGGGCATCCGGTTCGACGGGCAGGTGCTGCACACTCCGCAGGCGGGCCGGCTCGACGCCGACGCCGCCGTGGCCGCCTTCCAGAGTGCGGCGGCGGCGCTCGGCGCCTCGGTGAACCACCACGCACGGGTCGTCGACATCCGGATCCTGGATGACGACCGGGCCCGCATCGAGCTGCAGCGCACCGATGCGGCGGGGGAGCCGCGCGGCGATCGCGAGGTGATCGAGTGCCGCCGGCTGGTGGTGACCCTCGGTGCCTGGACCGCGAAGCTGCTCGGCGGCCGGATCGCCCTGCCGCAGCTCACCGTCACCCAGGAGCAGCCGGCGCACTTCGCCGAGCGGGAGCCGGAGGCGGCGAGCCCCTGGCCGGGGTTCAACCATGCTCCGGATGCGGCGCACTCCCGCTACGGCTACTGGCGGTCGCCCGTCTACGGCATGCAGACGCCCGGTCAGGGCATCAAGGCCGGCTGGCACGGTGTGGGGCCGGTGACCGATCCGGATGCCCGCAGCTTCGTCAGCGAGGCCGGGCAGCTCGAGGCGCTGCGCCGCTACGTGCGGGAGTGGCTGCCCGGGGCGGATCCCGACGACTTCACCGAGATCAGCTGCACGTACACGACGACGGTGGACAGCGCCTTCGTGATCGACCGCGTCGGCCCGGTCGCCGTGGGCGCCGGCTTCTCGGGCCACGGCTTCAAGTTCACGCCCGTGGTGGGGGAGCTGCTCGCCGGTCTGACGGAGGGGGCCGGGGCGCCGCCGGTGTTCTCTCTGAGCCGATAGCGGAGCGGCCGGAGCGGCCCTTCCGCAGCGGCGCGGACGAACGCAGAACCACCGAACACGGTGCGCTCGCGGTCGCGTTCGGTGGTGCTCGACCGCGACTACTCGCCCTGCACGATGTTCGCCGCGCCCTGAAACTCGGTGTGCTGCCCGTCGACCGTCACGCCGGCGACGGCCTCGCGGCCCGCCGGCAGCAGGCGGCCGACGGCCCGTTCGCGGGCGCCGGCGATCGCGTCGGCCATCCAACGCAGCACGGGCTCGACCTGCGCGTCGGCGAGGCTGCCGCCGCTGTCGTCGAGCAGCACCACGTCGACTCCGCGGTCGCGGGCCGCGGCCACCACCCCGACCAGCGGATCGCGCGCGAGCGATCCCGCCCGCAGACTGTCGCGCAGCTCGCCCTCCCAGCTGGCGTACTCGCGCCGCTCGGCGGGCGTCGGGTCACCGCCGGCGGCGATCCGCTCGAGCAACGGCACGACGGTTCGCCCGAGTTCGGCCACGCGGATCGCGAGCTCGGAGCGGGCCGCGAGCGTCCAGCTGCGCCGCTCGGCCTGGTCGACCGCCTCGTGGTGCAGCGCGGCGATCCGCCGGTGTAGCCGCTCGGCCACCATCAGCAGGGCCGCGGCCAGGGTGATCAGCACCACGGGCCGTACCGTGACCTGCACCAGCTCGCCGGCGCTCACCCCCGCAGCCAGGCCCGTGACCACCAGCACGGCCACGATCATCGCGCCGCCCGTCACGGCCACGCCGATCCGGCCGCGCAGTGCGAAGGCCACGAACACGAAGGCGAAGGCCACCGAGAACCAGGTCGTGCCGTAGCCGAAGGGCAGGGTCAGGGCCCCCGCGACCAGCCCGCCGAGTACGAGCGCGACCACCGGCGCGGTTCGGCCGGGACCGGGCCGGCGCGACGGGGTGCGGCGCAGGATCTCGGCCGCCAGCAGCGCGGTGGCGAGCACCGCGAGATTCAGCGGCCAGGTTCCGGCCACGGCGAGAGAGGCGAGCACGGCGCACGCGGTCTGGGTGAGCACGTACACGACTGCGACCGCGCCGAGACCGGAGCGCAGAGCACGCCGGTCGCCCGAGGAGTCGAGCACGCGCACGAGCTCGGCGGCGCAGCGGAGCATCACCTCGGTACCCCCGCCCGGCTGGGAGCAGACCTCGGCGGCGCCGCCGTTCACGCGGGACATCCGGCCCACGATGCTCTGCCGGATGCCCAGGCGGTCGTCGGCGATCCCGTCGAGGTCGAAGCCCGGCCCGTCGTCGGCGATCCGCACGAGGATCGCCGATCCGGTGGCCTCCTGGTGACGGATTTCGAGGGTCACCTCGACGTTCGCACCCGGTGCGTGCTGGCGGCTGTTGAGCAGGGCCTGCCGGGTGGCGCCGAGCAGGGCCTCCTGGGTGGCGGCGGGCAGCACCGTCACCGGTCCGCCGAGCACCGCGAAGGCGGCGCCGTGCCGTCGGGCCTCCTCGGCCAGGGCACGGCGCAGCAGCACCGGCTCCTCGGCCTGTTCGTCGACCATCCGGGAGAGGGCGGATGCCGCCCGGCCGGCCTGCTCGGCGAGCCGGTCGCGCGGGATCGGCAGGTCGGAGGCCGCGAGATTCAGGGTGGCCAGCACCTCGTCGTGCACCAGTGCCGCCGCCCGGGTTCGTGCGGCGAGGCGGCCGCGTTCGGCGGATTCGCGGGCCGCGGCGGCCGAGATCGAGGCGGCCGCGGCATCCAGCCCGCGCCCGACCGAGATGATGTGGCCGCCGATGACGCAGATCACGGCTCCGGTCAGGAGCGCCTGCAGGTCGTTCACCACCCCGGTGAGGTCGAGGCCGCCGTAGACCGCCCGGAACCCGAAGCCGGCCGTCGTGCCGGCCAGCACGGTCAGCCAGGCGAGCCGGCGGCCGCCGCCCACCAGTGCCGCGGCCGCGGCGGCGCCCGACGCGGTGAGGGTCCACGGGATGCGGTCGATGCCCTGGTCGGGCACGGCGAAGGGGAACGTGATGAGGGTGAGCCCGTAGGCGGCCACCGCGATCAGGGCCGCCGTGCGGAGGGCGGCATCCGGCAGCCATCGTGCCGCGACTCCCGTGGCGATGGTGAAGACGGCCGCGAGCCAGCCGAGCGCCAGCGCCCAGAGGGGGAACGAGGGCTGGTCGGGTCGCGTGACCATCGCGATGTGCACGGCGAGCACGACGACGATCAGGAGGGCCGCCGCGGCCGCGAGGATCTGTCGCGCCGACCGTTCGCCGGCACCGATCCGCGGTCGGTCCTGAGCGGGCTCAGCCACGCCGGGGCGCGGGCACGTAGCCGTCTTCGATGCCGCGCTGGTAGAGCTCCACCTTGGTCGCCGCGGGGCGGCCGAGCCGGTGGTAGAGCGAGCGGATGCGGCGCAGGTGGTCGTTCACGGTGTTCTCGGAGATGAACAGCCGGGTCGCCACCTCGCGGGCGACGAGGCCGGAGGCGTACAGGCCGAGCACCTCGCGCTCGCGGGCGCTGAGCGGTGCGCCGTTCAGCAGCGGGTCGGTATCCAGAGCGGACGCCCACTCGGTGGTCGGCACGAGCTCGCCGCGGGCGGCGGCCTGGATGGCGGCCACGAGCACCTGCTGCGGCACCGACTTGCGCACGATGCCGAGCACCTCGGCGCGGGACGCCGAGCGCACCAGGAACGGATCTTCGCCCGAGGTGAGCACGAGCACGTCGGCTCCCCAGGCGCGCAGGCGGCGCACGTTCTCGCCGGGCTCGGAGCCGTCGCGCAGGCTCAGATCCAGCAGCACCAGGTCGGCGTCACGCATCCGCCGCACCAATTCGTCCACCGTCGCCGCATGCCGGGCGAAGCTCAATCCCTCGGCGCCGTCGACCACGCTCTGCACCGCCAGGGCCACCAGCTGATGATCGTCGACGATCGCCACTCTCGCTGCCATCGGCCCCCGCCTTCTCCCGCGCATCCGCTCGTGTTCTCACGCTAGCGGAGCGGACTGGGACGGACCTCCCCCCAGGATGGGGTAGGCTTGGGGATGCATCGCGGGGTGGAGCAGTTCGGTAGCTCGCTGGGCTCATAACCCAGAGGTCGCAGGTTCAAATCCTGTCCCCGCAACGAAAGAACAGCACGAAGTGAAGGGGCCCGGTCATCGACCGGGCCCCTTTCTCGTTCTCGGAATCGGGTCGTCAGAGACTCCCGGGGTCGAGCCGGCCGGCCGTGCCGAGTTCGAGTTGGGTCTGGATGCCCAGGCGCGCGAGGAACGCGTGGTCGTGGCTCACGATCAGCAGGGCGCCCCGATAGGAGTCGAGGGCTTCCGCGAGCTGTTCGACACTGGCGATGTCGAGGTTGTTCGTCGGCTCGTCGAGCACGAGCAGTTGCACGGGCGGGTCGGCCAGCAGGAGCGTGGCGAGGCTCACCCGGAACCGTTCGCCGCCGGAGAGCGTGCCGACCGGGCGATCCGCCGCCGTACCCCGGATCAGGAGCCGTGCGAGCTGGTTGCGGATGTCTCCCGGCGCCGAGTCCGGTGCCGCATCCCGAACGTTCTGCACCGCCGAGCGGGCGTCGTCGAGCGTGTCGAGTCGCTGCGGGAGGTAACCGACGCGCTCGGTCAGCAGTGTGCCGGACGGTGTGCCCGGCTTAGCCGGCGCCCGGCCGACGAGCTGGTCGAGAAGGGTCGACTTGCCGGAGCCGTTCGGGCCGACCAGGGCGACCCGCTCGGGGCCCTGGATGACCACGGTGCGGCCTCCGGCGGTCAGTTCGGCGAGCCGCCGGCCGCGTGCGACATCCGGATCGGGCAGGTCGAGATGGATATGCTCCTCCTCGCGCACGCGGGCATCGGCGGCATCGACGGCGGCCTGCGCCGACTGCACTCTGTCGTCGAGGGTGGAGCGCATCACTCCGGCCGACACCTGGGCGTTGTTCGCGCGCTTGCCGGCCAGGATCTTCGGGATGCCGCCGCTCGCCTGCGCCTTCTTGCCCGTGCGTTCGCGGCGGGCGAGCTTGGTCTCGGCCTCGACGCGCGTCTTCTTCTCGGCAGTGAGCGCCTGCTGCGCGCTGCGGGCCGCCTGCGTGGCTGCGGCCTGCTCCTGCTGGAGGTGTTCGGTGAACAGGCTGTACGGCCCGCCGAACACCTCGAGCCGCCCCGCGTGCAGCTCGGCCGTGGCCTCCATGTGCTCGAGCAGCTCGAGGTCGTGGCTGACGACCACGAGGGTGCCCGGCCAGCGGTCGATGAAGGAGGCGAGTCTCGCGCGGGTGGGCCGATCGAGGTTGTTCGTGGGCTCGTCGAGCAGGGTGATGGCCGGGCGGCGGATGCGCAGGCCCGTGATCGCGATGAGCATCGCCTCGCCGCCGGAGACCTCGCCGACCCGACGGCCGAGGTCGGCCGCCGAGAACCCGATCTCGTGCAGGGCTTCGTCGGCGCGCGACTCGATGTCCCAGTCGTCGCCGACGGCGTCGAAGTGGCGTTGGTCGACGTCGCCGTTCTCGATGGCATGCAAGGCGGCCAGGATGCCGCCGATGCCGAGCAGGTCGGCCACCGTCGTGTCGTGGCCGAGGGTGAGGGTCTGCGGCAGGTGACCGACGTCGCCGGCGGTGTCGATCCGGCCGGTGGTCGGGGTCAGGATACCGGCCACGAGTTTCAGCAGGGTGGACTTCCCGGCGCCGTTCGGGCCGACGAGGCCGGTGCGGCCGGTGCCGAAGGTGCCGCTGAGACGGTGGAGGGCGGGTGTCCCGTCCGGCCACTCGAAGGAGACGTCGTGCAGGGTGATCGCTGAGGGAGCGGACATGGAGGTTCTCGGATTCTGCCCGAGATCGGGCGATGGAAGAGGAGTGTCGACCTCGCCGGGGCGGATGGGCGCGTCGGAATGCGCGCCTGGCCCGGCGGAGCCACCGTGGACGGTGGCTAGATTGTGTCGACCTCGATCTCCATGCCTCCCACGCTATCAGCCGGGGAGCGGGAACGTGCAGACGACGGCCGCTCCGGCGGGCGGCTGGTCCACCCGCACGGTGCCGTGGTGGCGGTGCACGATCTCGGCGACCAGGGCGAGTCCGAGGCCGTAGTGACGGCTGCCCTCCGTGCCCGTGGCGCTCCGCCCGCCGGCGAATCGGTCGAACGCGGTGGCGGCGACCTCCGGAGTGAACCCCGGCCCGTCGTCGGTGACGCGCACGACCGCCCGGCCGTTCGCCACGGAGACGGTGACCGTCACCGCGGAACGGGCGTGGTCGATCGCATTGGTCGCCAGGGCGATCACCAGCCGCAGCAGCGCCGCCCTCGAGCCCACGATGCCGGCCGGCCCCGTGGTGCCCGCCCGGGTGAGGTCGATGCCGCGCTCGACGGCGGCGTCCCGCAGCAGCCCGACCGCCTCGTCGGCGACGGCTGCGAGGTCGACCGGCACCGGATCCGGCACGCTGCGCGGGTCGGCGGCGATCAGCAGGTCATCCAGGATGTCGGTGAGCGCGCGGGTGTCGGTGACGATGTCGTCGACGGATGCCGTGACGTCCGGGGGCAGTCCAGGCCCGCTGCGGCGCTTGAGCATCTGGGCCCGGGTGCTCAGCAGCGTCAGCGGCGTGCGGAGCTCGTGGCTCGCGTCCGCCACGAAGCGGCGCTGCAGGGCCAGGGCGTCGGCCAAGGGACGGATGGCGCGACGGGCCATCAGATACGCCGCGGCGAAGGCGAGCACCGCGGCGATCGCGCCGCCGAGCACGAGCGCCGTCGCGAGCCGCGCGAGCTCCTCGCCGCTCTCGTGCAGGTCGAGTGCCACCTGCACGACCCGATCGCGATTGCGGTCACCGGTCGACGAGGTGGTGAGCAGGAGGTAGTCGTGCCCGTCGATCGTTCGTCGCTCCTGCACGTCGGCTCCGCCGGCCGCGACCGACTCGATGGCCTCCGTGTCGAGCAGACCCGCGGGCAGGCCGTCGGAGGAGATGAGCTGGCCGCCCGACCGCCCGTCGACCAGGGAGAGGTAGGTACCGCTCGGCGCATCCTGAGGGGAATCCAGCTGGGTGGCGGCGACGAGCGCGCGCTGGTCGGATTCGGCGACGCTCGCGCTGACGAGGCCGTAGACCACGGCGCCCACCACCGCGAGGATGACGAGCACGAGCGCGGTGAATTGCGCGGTGAGGCGGAGCGCCGCGCGCCGCAGGTCGCCGCCGGCCGGTGCCCCGCGCAGCCGCGGCCCGCGCTCCCGCTCCCGCCGGGCCGTCATCGAAGCGGCCCGAGCCGGTAGCCGATGCCGCGCACGGTCTTCACGGTGTCGCGCCCCAGCTTCTTGCGCAGGTAGTGCACGTAGGTGTCGACGACACCGGGGTCGTCGGCATCCGGGAACACGACGGAGAGGAGGTCGTCGCGTTCGAAGACCTGACTCGGCCGGCGGGCGAGGCGTTCGAGCAGCTGGGATTCGCGCTCGGAGAGGGTCACGGCCGCTCCCTCCGAGGTCGTGACCGTTCGGCTCGCCGTGTCGAGGGACCCGCCGGGCAGAGCCAGCACGGGCACGTCGCTGCGATGGCGGCGCAGCAGCGCGCGGATGCGGGCGAGCAGCTCGTCGATGTCGAACGGCTTCGCGAGGTAGTCCTCCGCACCCCGGTCCAGGCCTTCGACGCGGTCGGCGGGGTTGCCGAGGGCCGAGAGGATGAGAGCCGGCGTCAGGATGCCGCGGCTCCGGAGGCGGTCGAGCACGTCGAGCCCCTCGAGCAGCGGGAGACCGCGGTCCAGCACCAGGGCGTCGAACGGCTGGGTCAGCCCTTCGTGCAGCGCGCGCTGCCCGTCGCGCGCGAGAACCGTGACGTACCCCTCGTCGGCGAGCAGCTGTTCGAGCATGCTCGCCAATCGCGCGTCGTCTTCGACGAGCAGAATCCGTGCGCGGTCCGGCATGGTCGAAGTATAGGGAGCAGGCGCGGTGTCCGGGCTCATGCGGGCATCAGCCCCCGTGCGCGTTGCAGACCGGGGGTGGCGGTGATGCTGCCGTCATCGTCGATCGCGACGACATCGATGTCGAAGCGATCGAGCATCTCCTGGCAGCGGCCGGGCCCGCCGGCCAGGAGCGCGGTTGCCAGCACGTCGGCCGTGACGATGTCGCCGGCCCAGACGCTCACCTGGCGGTAGTGCGGCTGCGCCAGGCCGCCGGTGCGCCAGATGTGCTCACCGCGTTCGGCGGTTCCCGAGGTCGCCAGCGCCCTTCGGGTGCCCGTGAAGCCGATCGTGCAGATGAGTGCTCCGCGGTCGTCGGGGTCGACGACACCGGCCGCCCAGGGCTGGCCGTGGAAGGTGCCCCGGGTGAGGATGTCGCCGCCGACGCCCAGCATCCAGTGCGCCTCGCCGGCGTTCTCGAGCACCCGGGCGGCCGCATCCATCGCCTGCGCCTTCACGATGCCCGAGAGGTCGACGACGCCGTCGGGGCGGTGCGGCGTGAAGGCGCCGCCGGTGCTGCGGGCCCAGTCCAGCGCGTCGGCATAGGCGCTGCGTACGGCTGCGCCGGCCCTCGTGAGCGACAGGTCGCCGCGCGCCACCCGGCTGAGTTCGGAGTCGGCCCGGTACAGGCTGAAGCGGTGGTCGAACTCGCGGAACACGGCCTCGATCCCGTCGAGAACGGATGCCGCGGCGACCTCGTCGGCGAAGCGCAGGCTGACGGTGGTGCCCATCGTGTCGAACACGTGCACGCCCACGGTCACAGCCCCGCCTGGTCGAGTGCGGACTGCAGCGAGGAGAGGTAGCCATCGCTCGTGTAGGTGGCGCCCGAGACGCCCTGCACGTTCGCCGACTGCGCCGTGAGAACCTCCTGCCGCAGCACCGGCGCGGCCCGGTTGCTGATCGACACCGAGCGCTGATCCTTGTCGGTCAGCTGCAGTGCCGTGACATCCGTGATCGTGCCGTCCGCGACGGTGATCTGCACCTGCACCGGACCGAACCGGGTCTGCACCGAGGTTCCGGTGAACGTGCCCGAGACGCCGCCGGCCACCGTAGGAGTGGGGGTGGCAGCGGGAGCTGCGGTGGCTGCCGCGCTCGCGCTCGCGCTCGGTGCGGGTGTCGATGTCGCATCCGGCGTCACCGTCGGGGTGCCGGGCGTCGAGGTGCCGGCGGTGCTCGCGGCGACCGCATCCGGAGCCGGCTGCGTCTCGCCCTGGGTGCCGAGCTGCCAGCCGACGGCGAGAACGGCCGTCGACGACAGGATGCCGAGAACCAGTGCGCGCGCTCTCACCAGTCGAACCTCTCGACGTGGATCTGCGCCTCGGGCAGCCCGGCCGCCCGGGCGTCGCGGATCACCAGGTCGGTCCAGCTCTGCGGGCCGCAGACGTACAGGTCGGAGTTCAGCAGGTCGGGGAACGCCGTGGAGATGGTGACTCCCCGGCTCAAGGCCTCCGCCGACATCCAGGTGGCGAGACCGTGCGGCCGTGCCCCCATCATCGTGTAGACCGCGTTGCCCCGCATGCCGGGCAGATCGCCGATCTCGTTCCAGAGGTAGCTCTGCGTGGGGTCGGTGCCGCGCAGGATGACCGTGGCCTCGCCGGGCCGCAACCCGGAGTGCTCGAGCAGCGAGCGGATCGGGGTGATGCCGATCCCGGCTGCGACGACGGCGAGCTTCGGGGCCACGCGGTGCGCCTCGGTGAAGACGCCGTACGGTCCTTCGATCGACACCCGCGTTCCGGGCCGCACGCGGCCGATCGCCGCGCTGCCGGTTCCGAGGTCGCGCACCGTGATACGGGCCGAGGTGGCCGTGGGAACGGCCGAGAAGGAGATCGGATGCGCGTGCCACCAGGTCACGCCCGTCCAGAAGCGCCAGATCGCGTACTGCCCGCCCGCGGTGCCCAGCCTGTTGAGTTCCCGCCCCTCGAGATGGATCGAGACCACTCCGGGGGCGATCTGCTCGACGCCGGCCACGCGGATGCCGTGACGGGCGCTGCGGAGCGCCGGCACCGCGAAGCGGAAGACGGCGATGGCGCCGAACGCGAGCACGTACAGCCCGATCCAGTACACCCGCTGCAGGGTGCCGTCGGCCAGCACCCCACCGGCGCTCAGCTGGTGCGGCAGTGCGACGAGCACCGCGGCGTAGCTCAGGAGGTGCACGAGGTGCCAGGCCTCGTAGGAGAAGCGGCGGCGCACGGCGACGACCGAGGTGATCACGACGGCGACCAGCAGTCCGAGCCCGAGATAGGCGAGCGCCATGTCCGGGCCCTGGAACAGGCTGATCGTCTCGGTGACGACGTTCGACCCGTCGGCCATCGCGTAGCCCACGGTGAGGAGCGCGCCGTGGGCGAGGATCAGGTAAAGCGCCGGTTTGCCCAGCTGCCGGTGGAAGGCGATGGCACGGTCTTGGCCGACCACCCGGTCGATCGCGGGGATCCGCGCGGCGAGCACGAGCATCACCAGGATCAAGTCGGTGCCGATCAGCCCGGTCACGATACCGGCGGCGGTCAGGGCCGAGGCCGCATCCGTGACCGCGTTCAGCCCGCCGGAGGCGAGCCAGAGCGCGACGGCGGCGGCCACCGAGGCCCACACCAGCGCGACCATCAGGTCGGCGGCACGCAGCCTCCGACGGGTGCGGATGCGCCGGGCGCGGTCGACGGGGCCGGGCGCGCGGCGGGTGCGCGAGCCGGGCGAGGGAGCGGTTCGGAGGGTCAACGTCTGCTCGATTCGGGTGGCCGGGTGTCTATGCTCCCTACGATCGTCCGGAATTCTTCCAGCTTTCTTAGCCCCCGCCCTCGGCCGCCGCCCGTTCTGCCGCCTGACACCGGGCATGCTGAGGCTCACCAACGTTGAACCGCCGAGGGATCGGTGCTTGAGTGAGCGCATGTCGACCGAGGGCACCACCACCGATCCCCAGCCGCACGCTAACGAGCCCCATCGGGGCGGCATCGCCCAGCGCCTGAACTGGCTGCGCGCCGGCGTGCTGGGCGCGAACGACGGCATCGTCTCGGTCGCCGCGATCGTCGTGGGCGTCGCCGGAGCCAGCAGCGCGACCGGCCCGATCCTCACTGCCGGGGTGGCGGGCCTGGTCGGCGGCGCGATCTCGATGGCGCTGGGGGAGTACGTGTCGGTGAGCAGCCAGAGCGACAGCGAGCGAGCGCTGATCGCCAAGGAGCGTGCCGAATTGCGCGACATGCCCGAGGAGGAGCTCGACGAGCTCACCGCCCTTTACCGGGCCAAGGGTCTGAGCGAGAGCACCGCCCGGCAGGTGGCCGTCGAGCTCACCGAGCACGACGCCCTGTCGGCGCACCTCGCGGCCGAGCTGAACATCGACCAGGACGACGTGGTGAGCCCCTGGCACGCGGCGGCGGCCTCGGCGGCGGCGTTCACGATCGGTGCCATCCTGCCGATGCTCGCCATCCTGTTGCCCCCGCCCGACTGGCGGATCCCGGTCACGTTCATCGCCGTGCTGATCGCGCTGGCGATCACGGGCATGCTGTCGGCGACGATCGGGGGCAGCTCCCGGCTGCGGGCGACTCTCCGGGTGGTGATCGGCGGTGCGCTGGCCCTCGCCGCGACGTACGGCATCGGCACCCTGCTCGGAGCCTCGGGCGCGGTCTAGGCCACTACATCGAGGGCGTGTCTCCGAATGCGCGGGACCAGTTGCTGATGGTTCCCAGGATGGCGTCTCGTCGGTAGGTGTGGTCGAGTGTGCCGTAGGGCGTCGCGACGGCAAAGTTCCGTTCGACGACGTTGCGCGAATAGCCGACCTCATCGAACTTTGGCGAATCTCAACTGACCCAGATACGAGCAGGCTTTTGTCGTCCCGGCCATGGTCATCGTTGGCAAGCGCGGAGCGCGCGGCAGCCCGGTGAGGTTCGGTGCCTGGATGCTTGGCTCGGCGACGGGTCTGCCGCGCGCTTCGCGCTTGCCCTCGATGACTATGCCCGGTTCGCGGAGGCGGGCGCGCTTGGTCAGGCGGCTGGGCGGTGGGTGGTGCGTCGGCGGGTGGTCGGGATCGGCGTCTGAGCGATGTCGATCCACCGCGGTGGGATGAGGTGGGGCACACCCTCCTGCATGATCAACTTCCACGACGACTTATGCAGATGCGAGTGATGGAAGTGACAGAGCAACACGCCGTTGTCGATATCGGTACGACCCGGTGGATGATCGGCCGAAACCCATTCATCTGCATGATGTGTTTCGCAAAACGACGGTGGCCGGTCGCAGTCGGGCCACACACATCCGCCGTCTCGCGCTGCGAGTGCCCGGTTCTGGGCCGGAGTGAAGAGGCGCTCCGTCTTGCCGTGGTAGAGCACCGCACCCCGGTCGTTGAACAGGGTTACGGCGGTGGGGGAGCTGCACCGCAGCTGCGCGATCGTGGAAGCGGGAACGGGCTCGTCGATGCCGTCAATCCACCCGACCCCATGGCCGGCCTCGATGTTGTCGAGGGTGATGTGCACGTTGAGGGTGGTGGTAGCCCCGTTGAGGCGGGGCATATCAGGGGCGCCGGCCGCGCGAGCGATGAGTTCGGTGATCGTATCGGCGTTCTTCTGCACCTGCGAACGGATATCAGCGGTGGCGGTGTGCGCCATGAACTCCTCTTCGCTGAGGAACCGCGGCCCTCCGCCCGGTGAACCTGCGACGCGGGGGCTCTGCATCGCTTGGATGCTGGCCAGCCACACCGCGCCTTGCTCGGGGGTGAGCGCGAACCGGCCGCGGATCATCCCGTCACTGGCCTGGCCGATGGTAAGCGAGCGCTGCTGCTGGAGCCGCTCATCCCGAGGCTCAGCACCATCCGGGTCGATGACCTCACGAAGATGAATGGCGAGCCGGGAGGCCTGATCCGCAGTCAGGTGCTTCGTGAGGGTCTCGTCGACGAGGGTCTGCTCGGCGCTAGCCACCACATCGGGGGAGCATCCGCGTTCCGTGAGCTCGGCGCACCGGGTCACGATGATCGACGCCGTCTCGACGGCGAGGACACCCTCATCCATAGCCCGGTCGACGATCGGGAACGGGGCAGGCCCTTCACTGCCACCCAACAGCACGGCCCCGCGCAGTTTGCGCCCGAGACTGAGGCGCGACTTGCTCTCCCGCACCGAGGTGCCCGTGACGGTCGAGACGAGCTTGACCGGGCTGGTGAAGTTCTGCGACCTGCTCAACCCTTCGTCACCGAGCTCGCTGCGGGACAGAACACCGACCTCCCCGGCGACCCGAACCTGCCCCGCCGAAACCACCCGCCCCACCGCCTCAAATGCAGCCATCACCTCCAGCACTTCGTCACCGCGAAGCCCCGCCCACTGCGTGCTGATCTCGCCCACGACACCGCGACCATCGTCGGCGATCCCTTGGAGTCGAGCTACCGTCTGCATACTGAGATTCTATCAGAAACACCTGATGAAAGCTCGATTAGTTTGCGGAGGAAGAGCCCCGCGGAGTGGCTGAGCCGATCGAGTCAGGGCCCTCGTCGATCTGGGTCACTCCTCAGCGACCACGGCCTGCATGAACGACCAGAGTCCGCCCTCGCTGTCGCGGGCGCCGTATTCGCGCACCCCGTACGGCATCAGCTCCGGTTCGTAGACGATCTCCGCGCCTGCCGCTCGCGCGTAGTCGAAGTGCGCGTCGACATCGGGAACATCGATGGCCATGCAATGCGCGGCGCCGCCGAGGGCCTGCGGTGACGCGAGGCCGAGATCGTCGGACTCCGGATGCAGCCAGATCACCCCGTCTCCTGCGTAGACCTCAGCGTTAACGACCCTGCCCGCGGGATCGACCGTCACGGGCCCGGCACGCAGCCCGAACGTCCCGACGAGGAACCGCTGAGCCGAGACCAGATCCCGGCATCTGTCGGCGGGACACCCGCCACGAGTCGATCGTCGACCGCGCGCACCCGTTCACGGTGCCGGAGCAGGTCGGCCACCTGCCGACCGACGTCGATGAGGTGGGACCTCGTGAGCGTCTGCAGATCGGCGTGCTCGACACGCACCTCGGCGAGCGGCGTGCCGAGCGCTCGGAGGCAGCGCACTCGATAGAGCTGACTGATCGCATCCGCATCGTAGAGCCGCCGGCCCCCGGTATCGCGGGACGGCGTCAGGAGGCCGGCTCCTCGTAATACCGGATCGTTCGAATCGAGACCCCGGTCTCGGCCGCAACCTGTGCACGGCGCGACAGCTGCTCGGCGCCTCCGGCTAGGAGCTCGCGCCGTTCATCAGGCGCAGCGAGAGGGCCCGGATGCGCCGGGTGATGAGCGCGAATGCGTTGTCGAAGGCCTCGGCGGTGCCGATCGGGGCCGGGTCGGGGATCGACCAGTGCAGGTCGTCGAGACCGGGCAGCTGCTCGTGGGCGCTGTCGCAGACGGTGATCACGAGATCGTGGTCGGCGAGCACCGTGTCGATGTGCTGGGGACTCCGGCGGCCGTCGATGTGCAGACCGTGCCGGGCAGCCACCTCCACGGCTCCCGGGTTCACCCGCGAGCCGGGCTGCACGCCGGCGGAGGCGGCGGGGATCGGGCTCGACTCCCGCCAGATGGCCTCGGCGAGCTGCGATCGAGCGGAGTTGGCGGTGCAGACGAACACCACCCGCTCGGGCACCTCGACGCTGCCCGGAGTGAGGGTGTCGAAGACCTCGGGCCGCAGGCTGATGTAGCTGCGGCGCTTGTCGGACTCGGAGCGGGTGCGGGAGACGATCCCGGCCCTCTCGAGAACCCGCAGGTGGTGCGCCACGAGGTTCGACCGGAGCTCGAGCAGCAGCTCGATCTCGGAGGAGGAGAGGTCGCCGAGGGTGAGCAGATCGACGATGCGCAGTCGAGTCGGATCGGCCAGGGCAGCGAAGACTCCGACCCGGCGTTTCAGATCGGTCATGACTGTCTGCCCATCGATAGTGACTCAATCGCTATTGACTCAATCATGGTAGGCATGTTTGCAGACGGCGACCCGGACCGATCGATCATCAGGTGACTTTCAGTCCAGATCATCATCCCCGGGGCGCCGTGTCGTGGCGAAGATGTCGCTGCGAGGATCGGAGGAGATCATGGGTATCGGCACAGGAATCGCGCTGTTCGTCATCGGAGCCATCCTGGCGTTCGCTGTCAACATCGACCTCGGCGGTGTGGTGAACCTCGCGTTGATCGGCTACATCCTGATGGGCGCCGGAGTCGTGGTGTTCCTGATCAGTCTGATCTTCGTCCTGCGCCGCCGCCAGACGGTCGCCACGACCCGCACCGCGGTGGATCCGGCCAGCGGCGAGCAGGTCACCCGCAGCACGCGCGACAGCAACGACCCGCTGGTCTGAACACGGTGACGATGTCCGACCTCAAGCCCGCCAGTTCGCCCGAGACGGGTGAGCTGCTCGACGGCCGCTACCTTCTCGACGAGAAGGTCGGCGTCGGCGGCATGGGCATCGTCTACCGTGCACGGGACGAGTCGCTCGGCCGCACGGTGGCCGTCAAGATCTTCCGGGAATCCGCCGCGGACGCGGCCCGGAGCACCTCGGAGACCCGGCTGCTCGCCTCTCTCAACCACCCGTCGCTGGTGACGCTCTTCGACGCGCAGACCGCCTCGGACCGGCCGAACTACCTGGTGATGGAATACGTCGACGGGCCGACGCTGCGACAGCGCCTGGCCGAGGCGCCTCTGCGGCCGGACGATGTGGCTGCGATGGCCCGCGATCTGGCCGACGCGCTGCACATCGTGCACCAGGCCGGCATCGTGCACCGGGACATCAAGCCCTCGAACGTGCTGCTGCGCCCCTCGCACGTGCCCGGTGAGGAGTTCCGGGCGAAACTGGCCGACTTCGGCATCGCCTACCTCATCGACTCGACACGCCTCACCACGCCGGGAACGCTCGTCGGCACCGCCGCCTATCTCAGCCCGGAGCAGGTGCGCGGCGTCGAACCGGCTCCGGCCAGCGACATCTACGCCCTAGGGTTGGTGCTGCTCGAGGCACTCACCGGCGAACGCGCTTTTCCGCAGACGGGCACGCACGAGGCCGCCCTCGCGCGGCTCTCCCGCGATCCGGTCGTCCCGGGGGAGTTCGGGTATCCGTGGCGGTCGTTGCTCGCCGCGATGACGGCCCGGGATCCCGGGGAACGCCCATCCGCACTCGACGTGCTCGTGGCCGCGCGCGCTCTCGACCGGGCCGATCCGGCACCCGACACCGGCGCGATCACGGCCGTGGGCGAGATGGCGGCGGAAGACGCGCTGTCTGCCGTGACCGCCACCCTGATCATGACGCAGCCGGGCGCGACCGGGGCCGAGACCGCCGTGCTGCCCGCCGACACCACCGAATACGGGGCCGAGACCGCCGTGCTCCCCGCCGAGACCGTGGGCGGGACGGCGACGACGGGGGAGCCGTCGAGACGGACCGGCCGGTCCGCTGCTGCCGCCGGAGAACCGCTTCGGCGACGCCGGGTGCAGCTGATAGCGATCGTCGTGGCGCTGATCGTGCTCGCGACCATCGTCGGGATCCTCATCTGGGCCCTCAGAGCCTCGAGCCCCGCGCCCGCACCGCAGCTCCCTCAGGTGACCGAGCCGCTGGGCACCCACCTGCAGCAGCTGCTGGACTCGGTGACCCGATGAGGCGCCGCACACCCCTGATCCTGAGCGCGATCGTGCTGGCCACGGCCCTCGGTGCGGGCGGATGCTCCGCAGCGGCCCCCGACATCACCGTCGGCACCAGCGAACTCATGCAGTCCACGATCGTGGCCGCCGCCGATCGCGCCGCCGCGGGAGACAGCGCCGGAGCGCTCTCGACCCTCGACTCCCTCCAGACGCAGCTGGACACGGCCATCGGATCGGGCGAGGTGTCGGCGGCGCGCGCGGCCCGCATCCAGGAGTCCCTCGACCTCGTGCGAGCAGACCTGCAGCCGGCTCCCGCGCCGGCGGAGACGACCGCACCCGCCGAGACCGTGGCGCCGGTCGAGACCGTTCCGGCCGACACCGCTGTTCCCGCGGAGACGGGCACGGAGGACAGCGGGAACGGCGACGGCAATAGCGGCAACGGCAACAACGGCAACAAAGACAAAGACAAAGACAAAGGCAAGAACGAATAAGCGTCCGCCCCTCGGGCGGCGACAGCGGCCGAAGGCCGTCATCACCGACAAAAGGAGAAATACCGTGAACATCCTGCTCATCGTCATCGCCGTCATCGCGATCGTCCTGTTGTTCACCGGCGGCTTCGTCTCGTCGCTGAACTTCCTGCTCTGGGTCGGCGTCATCCTGCTGGTGCTCGCCGTCATCGTGTTCCTGGTGCGCATGCTCACCGGCAACCGCCGCGTCTGACGCCCGCGCGACCGAGACAGACCACCCGATGAGAGGGTTCAGCCGATGAAGGAGTTCGGGCGATGACCGAAGCGAAGCACAGCGAGGCGATCGACGCACCGATCGCCGCCGTCTACCAGCAGTGGCTCGACGTCGGATCGTTCGCGAGCTACATGCCCGCGGTGCACGACGTGACGGTCACGTCCGACTTCTACAGTCACTGGACCCTCTCGATCGGAAGGATCACGCGCTCCTTCGACGCCGAGGTCATCGAGCAGCTCCCCGAAGAGCGCGTGCGCTGGCGTGCGATCACGGGGGACATCGCGTTCGAGGGTTCGGCCGTGTTCGAGGCGACGACGGATCAGCAGACATCCGTCACGGTGACGGTCACGTGGACCCCTTCCACCGCGGCCGAACGCGCGGGAGCGGCGTTGGGGGCGGACGACCGCGCGCTGGCAGCGGCCCTCACCGCATTCAAACGCCATGTGGAGACGAGCGATGCTCCCTCCGGTCACTCGTACGTGACCCTGCGCTCGGTCGATCCCAAACCCGCCGACTAGGGTCCGGCACGCGAACCCGACTCAGGTCACGATCCCCAGCAGGATCCCGCCCAGAGCGCCCACGATCACGACCGCCCAGGCCGGCAGCCGCCAGGCGATCAGCAGCACGAAGCACAGCAGTGCCAGCACGAACGGGCCGGGCCCCGTGATCGCGGTGATGAAGACCGGGTCGTACAGGGCCGCCGCCAGGATGCCCACCACGGCCGCATTGGCACCGCGCATGAGCGCCTGAGCCCAGGCGCGCGAGCGGAAGGTGTTCCAGAACGGCAGCACCCCCACCAGCAGCAGGAAGCCGGGGAGGAACACTCCGGCGAGCGCGATCGCGGCTCCGGCGATCCCGCCGGGACCGACCGTCGAGAGCGTGCCCAGGTAGGCCGCGAAGGTGAACAGCGGGCCCGGAACGGCTTGCGCGGCGCCGTAGCCGGCCACGAACTGCTCCGGCGTCACCCAGCCGGGATCGACGACTCCCGCCTGCAGCAGGGGGAGCACGACGTGGCCGCCCCCGAAGACCAGGGCGCCGGCGCGGTAGAACGCATCGAAGAGCTGGATGGCGCCCGATCCGGTTGCGGCGGCGAGGACGGGGAGCCCGGCCAGAAGCACCGCGAACAAACCCAGGCAGATCACACCGGCTGTGCGCGACACCGGGAATCGGATCAGATGGGCTGTGCCGGCCACGGGTGCCCGGCACAGCAGCAGGCCGAGTACCGCGCCGAGGGCGATCGCCGCGACCTGGCCGATCGATCCGGCGAGCAGCAGCGCGCTGAGCGCCGCGACGACGGCGATGGAGGCGCGTGTGCGATCGGGTGCGAGGGTGCGGGCCATGCCCCAGACGGCCTGCGCCACGATGGCCACGGCCACGATCCCTAGACCGGCCAGCACGCCCGACCCGATCACACCGTCGAAGAGCGGGGCGCCGTAGGCGAAGGCCACCAGCAGGGCTGCGGAGGGCAGGGTGAAGGCGAGGAAGGCGGTGATCGCACCGAGCGCTCCCGCCCGCTGCAGTCCGAGGCCGAAGCCGACCTGGCTCGAGGCCGGCCCGGGCAGGAACTGGCTCAGGGCGACGAGATCGCCGTACTCGTCGTCGCGCAGCCACGACCGGCGCTGCACGAGTTCGTCGCGGAAGTACCCGAGGTGCGCGATCGGGCCCCCGAACGAGGTCACCCCCAGCTTGGCGAAGGCGCCGAGCACCTCCGGCACCGATCCGCGCGGAGGCTCACCCGCCCCGCCGGTCGGTTCGGTCACCGCGTCGGTGCGAGCTCGTCGACGAGCGCGCGCACGCGGGCCTCGATGTCGTCGCGGATCGGGCGCACCTGCTCGAGCGGCTTGCCCGCCGGGTCGACGAGCTCCCAGTCCTCGTAGCGCTTGCCCGGGAAGATCGGGCAGGCGTCGCCGCAGCCCATCGTGATGACCACGTCGGCGGCGCGCACGTCATCCGTGCGCAGGATCTCGGGGGTGCGCGAGGCGATGTCGATCCCGGCCTCGCGCATGGCCTCCACGGCGACCGCGTTGATGGTGTCGGCTGGTTCGCTGCCGGCCGAGCGCACGTCGATCCGGTCTCCGGCGAGGTGCTGGAGGAATCCGGCGGCCATCTGAGAGCGCCCGGCGTTGTGCACGCAGACGAACAGCACGACCGGACGAGGCGTTTCGGGCAGACCACTCATGGCGCACACGATAGCCGGAGTGGGTGAACAGCCGGCAAACAGACGTCACATCTCGCGATGAGAGCATGGGTCAATGAACACCGACCACGGCCACCCGACCGCAACACGATTCGACGGCGTGAGCGTGCGCGGCGCGCGCGAGCACAACCTCCGTGAGATCGACGTCGACATCCCGCGGGACGCTCTCGTGGCCTTCACCGGCGTGTCGGGATCGGGGAAGAGCTCGCTCGCCTTCGGCACCGTCTACGCCGAGGCGCAGCGGCGCTTCTTCGAATCCGTGGCCCCCTATGCGAGGCGCCTCATCGACCAGGTGGGCGCGCCGGACGTGGATTCGATCGAGGGCCTGCCGCCGGCGGTCGCTCTTCCGCAGCGCCGATCGGGCGGCAGCGCACGTTCGACGGTCGGGAGTGCGACCACGGTCGCGAACGTCGTCCGGATGCTGTTCTCGCGTGTGGGGACGTACCCCGCCGGCGCGCCGATGCTGCTGGCCGAGGACTTCTCGACCAACACGGTCCAGGGCGCCTGCCCCACCTGCCACGGTCTCGGCCGGGTCTACGACGTGCCGGAGGAGCTGATGGTTCCCGACGACTCGCTGTCGATCCGCGATCGGGCCCTCGCGGCCTGGCCGACCGCGTGGCACGGCAAGCAGCTGCAGGACAGCCTGATCTCGCTCGGCTACGACATCGACGTGCCCTGGGCCGAGATCCCCCGCGAGAAGCGGGACTGGGTTCTCTTCACCCAGGAATCACCGCAGGTGCCCGTGTTCACCGACCGCTCGCCCAGCGAGGTGCGCAAGGCGGTGGCGGCGGGGGAGGACCCGAGGTACATGAGCACCTTCCTCGGGGTCAGGCGCTACGTGCTCGACACCTTCGCGAACTCCAAGAGTGCGCGGATGCGCCAGAAGGCCGCCGAGTTCATGGTCAGCGTGCGGTGCCCCGACTGCCACGGCAAGCGGCTCAAGCCGGAAGCCCTCGCCGTCACGTTCGAGGGCGCCGACATCACCGAGATCTCCTCGATGCCGTTGAACGAGGTCGCCCGGCTGATGGAGGCCGTGCTGCAGCCGGACTGGAGATCGCCCTCGCAGACGCATGGATCGGCGGAGCACGGAGAGCTCCCGCCGGAGAAGCGTCTGGCCGCCCAGCGCCTGGCCTCCGAGCTGCTCGGCCGGCTGTCGCCGATCATCGACCTCGGGCTCGGCTATCTCACCCTCGACCGTACGACGACCACGCTGTCGTCGGGGGAGCTCCAGCGCATGCGGCTGGCGACCCAGGTTCTCTCGCGGCTGTTCGGCGTCGTGTTCGTGCTCGACGAACCGTCCGCCGGGCTCCACCCCGCCGACACCGAAGCGCTGCTGCGCATTCTGCGAAGCCTCCGGGACTCGGGCAACACCGTCTTCTACGTCGAACACTCCCTCGACGTCATCCGCGAGGCGGACTGGATCGTCGACATCGGTCCCGGGGCGGGCACGGCCGGAGGCACCGTCGTGTACTCCGGCCGGATCGACGGGCTCCGCGAGGTGGAGGCATCCGTCACCCGCCGCTACCTCTTCGGCAGCCCGGAGGCGGCGCCGGCACCGGATCGAGCGGCCCGGCGCCGCAGCGGTGACGCGCACCTCGTGCTCCGCGGAGTCTCGCGGAACAATCTGGCGGATGTCTCGGTGAGCTTCCCCTTGGGCGCCTTCACCGCCGTCACGGGTGTCTCCGGATCCGGCAAATCGACGCTGATCAACCACGGCATCCCCGACCTGCTCCGCGCCGACCTCTCCAGCGTCGCCGACGAGGTCGAGGCCGAATCGGAGCCGGCCGCGGAGGATCCGCTGGTCTCCGGGTCGCCGGCCGCCACATCCGGCCACGCGACAGGTCCGGCGGATCGCCTTCGGCGCATCGTGCAGGTGACGCAGAAGCCGATCGGGCGCACGCCCAGGTCGAACGTGGCCACCTACACGGGTGTCTTCGACCAGATCCGCAGCCGCTTCGCGGCGACCCCCGAAGCGCGCCGGCGGCACTACGGCGCCGGCCGGTTCTCGTTCAACCTCCCCAGCGGCCGGTGCCCGGTCTGCAAGGGCGAGGGCATGATCGAGGTCGAGCTGCTGTTCCTGCCCACCGTGCACGCCCCGTGCACCGCCTGCGCGGGAACGCGCTACAACGCCGAGACGCTGGAGATCCGCCTGCGCGGCAAGACCGTCGCCGACGTGCTCGCGATGAGTGTGGGCGACGCGCGAGAGTTCTTCGACGGCGACGCCGACGTGCTGCAGCACCTCGACGCGCTCCTGGACGTCGGTCTCGGCTACATCTCGCTCGGCCAGTCGGCCACCGAGCTGTCCGGCGGTGAGGCGCAACGCGTCAAGCTGGCCTCCGAGCTGCGGCGTGCCCAGCGCGGCGACACCCTCTACCTGCTCGACGAGCCGACCTCCGGCCTGCACCCCGCCGATTCCGATCGGCTGATCGGGCACCTGCAACGCCTCGTCGATGGCGGCAACACCGTCATCGTGGTCGAGCACGACATGCGCGTCGTCGCCGAAGCCGACTGGGTGATCGATCTGGGGCCCGGGGCCGGAGATGCAGGCGGACAGGTGATCGCGGCGGGCACGCCGGAGGAGGTCGCCGACCACTCGGCGAGCCGGACGGCCCCGTTCCTCAAGGCCGCCCTGGTGGGCCGAGAGGTCAGTGCTCCCTCTTGATCACGAAGTAGGAGCCGCGGATGGTGCCGGCCAGCTTGGACTTCTGGCGCGCGAACTTGAACCTGTCGGCCAGCTCCTCCGGAACATCCATGCCGTCGGAGAGCTTAAAGCCGACCGCGCGCTTGCCGCCGTCTTCGAGGCTGTACAGCACGTTGATCGAGAGGCCGCTCTCGTAGAAGACGTAGGCCCAGCGGGTGCCCTCGACCTCGAACTCGGTCGCCTCCAGGGGCGGTGAAGCGATCACCAGGTCGCGCTCGTCTTTGAGGATGCCCGCCACCCAGTCGACGATCGCTGTGGCCTCACTCGCGGGCTCGGTCGTGAACACGTGGTCGTACTTGTTCTTGAAGTAGCGCGCCTCGTTCGCGCGGAGGCCGGCCAGGGCGTCGACGACGGGCGACGACTCCAGCCCGATGGGGGAGACGGTGACGAAGTCCACGGCGTACGACATGGTGAGCAGTCCTTTCGCGACCCGCGAGTGCGGCTCTGGCTCCAATGTAGCGATCGCCCCGCGCCCAGGTCTTCTCCGTAACTGCTCGATCGCCCGTCTGCGGCGACATCGGGGTCGGACGACGGTGATCTAATGGAGGGACACCGAAAACGACGTATGAGGCTGCTGTGACGATTGACCTGAACCACCCGATGAGCTCGGCGACACTGGAGGAGGCGGAGGTCGAACGCATCCGCGCCGACTTCCCGATCCTGTCGCGGTCGGTGAACGGGCATCCGCTGGTCTATCTCGACTCGGGCGCCACCTCGCAGAAACCGCAGAGCGTGATCGACGTCGAGCGGGCCTACTACGAAGAGAGCAACGCGGCCGTGCACCGTGGCGCGCACACGCTGGCCGGCGAGGCCACCGAGCTGTTCGAGAACGCCCGCGCCACCGTGGCCCGCTTCGTGGGAGCGGAGGACGACGAGATCGTCTGGACCTCCAACGCCACCGAGGGCATCAACCTGATCGCGTACGGGATGTCGAACGCCACCGCGGGGCGAGGTGGGGCGGCCGCCGAGCGGTTCCGCCTGGGCGAGGGCGACGAGATCGTCGTCACCGAACTCGAGCACCACGCGAACCTCGTGCCGTGGCAGGAGCTCGCGCTGCGCACGGGCGCCACGCTGAAGGTGATCGGCCTCGACGACGACGGGCGCATCCGCCTCGACGAGGCCGCTCAGCTGATCGGGCCGCGCACGAAGGTCGTCGCCTTCGCGCACGTCTCCAACGTTCTCGGGGCCGTGAACCCGGTGGCCGAACTCGTGGCGCTCGCACACGCGCACGGTGCCCTGGTAGTGCTCGACGCCTGCCAGTCGGCCCCGCACATGCCGCTGAACCTGCACGAGCTGGACGTCGACTTCGCCGTGTTCTCCGGCCACAAGATGCTCGGGCCCACCGGCGTCGGCGTGCTCTACGGCCGCTCCGAGCTGCTGAACGCGCTGCCCCCGTTCCTCACCGGCGGCTCGATGATCACCACGGTCGGGCTCACCGAGTCCGCCTTCCTGCCCGCGCCCATGCGGTTCGAGGCGGGCACCCAGCGGGTATCGCAGGCCATCGCCCTGGCGAGCGCCGTCGACTACCTCTCCGCCGTGGGCATGGCGCAGATCAACGGGTGGGAGGCCACACTCGGCCGCCGCCTCTACGACGGACTCAGTGCGATCCCGGGCGTCCGCGTACTCGGCCCGGCCGGCGCGCCCGCCGGAACCGACGGAATCGAGCGCGTCGGCCTCGCCAGCTTCGTGGTCGACGGAGTGCACGCGCACGACGTGGGCCAGTTCCTCGACGACCGCGGCATCGCCGTGCGGGTCGGCCACCACTGCGCGCAGCCCGTGCACCGTCGCTTCGGCATCACCGCCACCACCCGCGCCAGCGCCTACCTCTACAACACGCCCGCCGACGTCGATGCGGCCGTCGAGGCCGTCGCCGAGGTCCGATCCTTCTTCCGGGTCGCCTGATGGCCTCGCGCGAGCTCGAAGGGCTCTACCAGCAGGTCATCCTCGACCACGCCAAAGAGAAGCACGGCTACGGGCTGCGCGACGCGGCATCCGGAACCTCGCATCAGATCAACCCCACCTGCGGCGACGAGGTCACCCTCAACGTGCACCGCGGTGAGGCGGGACGGATCGCCTCGATCAGCTGGGAAGGACAGGGTTGCTCCATCTCCACGGCCTCGGCCTCGCTGCTGGCCGACCTGGTGGACGAGCTGACGGCGGACGAGCTGGAGCAGCGGATCGGCGCGTTCCGCGAGCTGATGCAGTCCAAGGGCGCCCTCGAGGGCGACGAGGAGCTGCTCGGCGACGCGGTCGCCCTCGGCGGCGTCTCGCGCTACATCACGCGCATCAAGTGCGCGATGCTGCCCTGGGTGGCGCTCGAAGACGCGCTGGCCAAGGGCTGACTGCGCCCTAGACTGCGAGCGTGACCCGCAATCCCGAGCCCGATGACGACCGGCACGACGGAGCCGAACGCCGGCGCCTGGCCGAGGCCGACGCCCAGTCCGCCCGCACCGGAAAGATCACCGGCGGTGACTGGCGCGACTGGGGGCCCTACCTGGCCGAGCGCGCCTGGGGCACCGTGCGCGAGGACTACAGCGCCGACGGCGACGCCTGGCGCTTCTTCCCGCACGACCACGCCCGTTCCCGCGCCTACCGCTGGAACGAAGACGGCATGGCCGGCTTCTGCGACCGCGACCAGAGCTGGTGCCTGGGCCTCGCGCTCTGGAACGGCGCCGACCCCATCCTGAAAGAGCGGATGTTCGGCCTCTCCGGCCCCGAGGGCAACCACGGCGAAGACGCGAAAGAGTACTGGTGGTACCTCGACGGCACGCCCACGCACTCCTTCCAGCGCTGGCGTTACCACTACCCGCAGGCGGCGTTCCCCTACGAGCAGCTGATCGAGGTGAACGGCGCCCGCTCGAAGGAGGAGGGCGAGTTCGAGCTCGTCGACACCGGCGTGTTCGACGACGGCCGCTACTGGGTCGTCACCGTCGACTACGCCAAGGCCGGCCCGCACGACCTCACGATGACGATCACGCTCGAGAACGCGGGACCCGACGATGCGACGCTGCACGTGCTGCCGAGCTTCTGGTTCCGGAACGTGTGGTCGTGGGAGCTCGACCCCGCGCCGAAGCCCGTCGTGCGCGCCCACGACGGCGGCATGCTCGCGCACCGGCCGGGCGCCGACGACCTGGTGCTGCGGATGCTCGGGGACGATGACTCCCCGGTCGAGATGCTCTTCTGCGAGAACGAGAGCAACGTCGAGAAGCTCTTCGGAGCGCCGGCGGGCAGCGTGGCGCAGACGCCTTATCCGAAAGACGGCATCAACGACCTCCTCATCGACGGCGCCTCCACGGTCAACCCGCAGCAGGAGGGGACCAAGGCGGCCTTCCACCAGGCCGTCACCGTGCCGGCGGGCGAGCAGCGCGTCATCCGGCTGCGTCTGAGTGCGGCTCAGGATGCTCCGGAGGCGGCGTCGGCGTTCGAGGATGCCGAGGCCGTTCGGGCCCGCCGCGAGGCCGAGGCCGACGAGTTCTACGCCGGTGTCATCCCGGACGAGTCCAGCGACCAGGAGAAGGCGATCGCCCGCCAGGCCTTCGCCGGCCTCACCTGGTCGAAGCAGTTCTACCACTTCGACGTGCGCCGCTGGCTCGACGGCGACCCCACCTCTCCGCCGCCTCCCGCCGGTCGCCCGGCGGTGCGCAACGGCGACTGGCGGCACCTCTCCGGCCACGACGTCATCCTGATGCCCGACCCGTGGGAGTACCCCTGGTTCGCGGCCTGGGACCTCTCGTTCCACTGCGTCACGATGGCGCACATCGATCCCGAGTTCGCCAAGGCGCAGCTCGTGCTGATGCTGCGCGAGTGGTACATGCATCCGAACGGCCAGTTGCCGGCCTACGAATGGGACTTCGGCGACGTCAACCCGCCCATCTCGGCCTGGGCGGCCCTGCGGGTGTTCGAGATCGACGGATCGCGCGACTTCCACTTCCTCGGCCGCACCTTCCACAAGCTGCTGATGAACTTCACCTGGTGGACCAACAACAAGGACCACGGCGACAACAACCTGTTCGAGGGCGGGTTCATGGGTCTGGACAACATCGCGCCGCTGGACAGGTCGACGCTGCCGCCGGAGGTGGGCGTGCTCGAGCAGGCCGACTCCACGGCGTGGATGGCGACCTACGCGCTGCACCTGCTCGACATCGCGCTGCTGCTGAGCGACCACGACCTCGCCTACCAAGACGTGGCGACGAAGTTCTTCGAGCACTTCCTGGCGATCGCAGGGTCGGCGAACGACGCCGGGCTGTGGGACGACGAAGACGCGTTCTACTACGACATGCTGCACCTGGCCGACGGCCGGGTGGTGCCGATGAAGGTGCGCTCGCTGGTGGGCCTGGTCCCCGTGGCCGCCGCGCTGGTGTACGTACGCGAGCAGGACGGGCGGCTCGCGGAGTTCGTGATGCGCGGGCTCGCCTACCTCGAGCGCAACCCCTCGCTGGCGAAGTTCGTGCAGGTGCGCAGCGTCGACGAGGGCGGCGAGGTGACGAGCCTGCTCGCCTTGGTCGAGCCCGAACGGCTCGAACGGGTGCTGGCGAAGGCACTCGACCCTGAAGGCATGCTCTCGCCGCACGGCATCCGGGGCATCTCGGCGTGGCACCGCGAGCACCCGTTCCGGGTGGAGGTCGACGGCGTCGAGGCAGTCGTGGACTACGAACCGGGGGAGTCGACCTCCGGGCTGTTCGGCGGCAACTCGAACTGGCGCGGGCCGGTGTGGTTCCCGCTGAACGTGCTGATCATCGAGTCGCTGCGCGGCTACGACTCCAGCCTGGGTGAGCGGCACACGGTCGAGTACCCGGCCGGATCGGGGCGGCAGCACAGCTTCGGCGAGATCGCCGACGACCTCTCGAAGCGGCTGATCTCGCTCTTCGTCGAGCCTGACGACGGGGGACCGCGGCCCTCGGATGCGCGCTACCCGCTGCTCTCGGCCGATCCGCGCTGGCGGCACAACATCGCGTTCTACGAGTACTTCCACGGCGACACCGGGCAGGGGCTCGGCGCCTCGCACCAGACGGGGTGGACCGCGCTGGTGGCCCACCTCATCGTCACGCGACGGCCGTCCTGATCACGCGCCGGCCAGGGCGGCCCGCCGCCGCCCGGGGAACGCCAGGATGACGAGCCCCGCGGCGAGCACGATCAGGCCCGCCACGGCCTGACCGGAGAGCAGCTCACCGAGCACGAGCGTGCCGAGCACCGTCGCGGTCAGCGGCTCGGCGAGGGTGAGTGTGGAGACCGTCGCCGCCGGCAGCCGGGCGAGGCCCCAGCCGAACAGCAGGTAGGCGAGCGCGGTGGTGACGACACCCAGCCACAGCGCCAGCGCGAGGCCGTCGGCGGTGAGGAGCCAGGCGGCGTCGCTCGCCAGCAGCAGCGGAATGCTACCGAGCGCGGCCACGCCGAACAGGGTGCCCATCGTGGAGGTGGCCCCCCAGCCGCGCTGCAGAAGGGCCTTGGCGGCGAGGGTGTAGACCGCGTAGGAGGCGCCGGCGCCCAGCGAGGCGAGGATGCCGGGAAGGCTGACCGTGCTGGTTCCCGCCCCCACGAGCCCGCTGATCAGCACCACGCCCGCCGTGGCGACGATCGTGGCGAGCAGCCAGCGCCGGCCGGGGAAGCGTCGGCGCAGCGCCCAGTCGAGCAGGCCCGTGAGCACGGGCGCCGATCCGAGGGCCACGACCGTGCCCACCGCGACCCCGTTCGCGCTCGTCCCGGCGAAGAACGCGGGCTGATAGGTGAGCACCCCCAGGGCGCCGACGGCGACGAGCAACCACGAGGGGACACCGTGCCTCAGGCGGCCGCCGCCTGCCTCGCCGGGCCGTATGGTGCGCGATCGCGCCCGGAGCTGCAGCACGATCGCGACGATCCCGAGCAGGCCGCCGCCGATCAGGATGCGCGCGGCACCCACCGATCCGGCACTCGCATCGGCGGGCCCGAACGCCTGGGCCGTGCCGGTGGTGCCGAAGCAGATCGCGGCGAGCAGGACGGCGAAGACGGGCATCATGCGGTAATTGTTACACAATCCGTCCCGGCGGTCGTCGTCAGGCCGGGAACGCCTCGAAGGTGCCGATCGCGATCACGGCCGCCAGCGCCACCAGGGCTATGGCGCCGAACACTACCGCCATCAGCAGCAGGCGCGGGCGAAGGGTGCGCACCAGCAGCCGGATCTCGACCATCGCCACGTAGAGCAGCAGGATGACGGCGATGCCGAGCAGGGCGATGCCGCGCGAGTCCAGCTGCTGCATGGTCCAGAGCAGCACCACGCTGATCGCGGCCATCAGGCCGCCCGTCACCAGCCAGATCGTGCCCTGCGAGGTGGTGAGCGAGGACTGCGTGTTCATCTTGGTGGGGTCGTCGTCGTGCATCCGCCGTTCGCCTCCCTGCCGTCTCTGACTTCGAGTGTACGGCGATCCGGATGCCGTGTTTCGGTCACGTGCTGCCCCCGTTTCGATTGCATTAAGGCTTGCGGAATGACCCCCGAAGGCGGGTAGTCTTCCACAAACGTTCACGGAGCAAGGGGAGAACCACGTGCACAGACGTCATCGGAGACTCGCAGCGATCGGAACCGGAACGGGGGTGATGATCGCCGCCGTCGTGGGGCTGGGTTCGCAAGCCGCCTTCGCCGTGGATCCCGACGATCTCGAGAGCCGCGTCACGGTCGCCGGAGTCACCGCCCACCTCGAGGCCCTGCAGTCGATCGCGGAGGCCAATGACGGCAACCGTGCGATCGGCACCTCGGGCTACGAGGCCAGCGGCGAGTACATCGAACAGGTGCTCACCGACGCCGGTTACGCGCCGGTACGACAAGACTTCCAGGCCACCACACAGTCGATCGACGCCTTCTCGATCACGCTGCTCGGCAGCACGACCGACCTCGAGCCGCCGGCCGAGGGCGAGCCCGCCGAGCCCGAGCGCATTCCGATGGAGGGCACGACGGCCACACCCGCCGACGGGATCGTGGGCGCCGCGGTCAGCGTTCCGGTCACGCCCACGGGCTGCGATGCCGCCGAGTGGGGCGGCACGGATGCCACCGGCACGGTCGCCGTGGTCAGCCGTGGAGTCTGCCCGTTCTCCGACAAGGCGATCGCGGCCGCCGAGGCCGGCGCCGTGGCCCTGCTGGTCTACAACAACGAGGACGGCCCGCTGAACGGCACCCTCGGCGAGCAGCTGCCCGAGTTCGTGCCGTCGGTGGGCATCACGCAGAGCGAGGGCGCCGCCGTGCTGGCCGCGCTCGAGGCGGGCGACCCGGTGACGGTCGACCTGCAGCTGCAGGAGACCACCACCACGGTCGACACCTTCAACATCATCGCCGAGACGCCCACGGGCGATCCCACCAACACCGTGATGCTCGGAGCGCACCTCGACTCGGTGCCCGAAGGCCCCGGCATCAACGACAACGGCAGCGGATCGGCCGCCATCCTCGAGACCGCGGTGCAGCTGGCCGCCTCCGGCCCGCTGAACAACCAGGTGCGCTTCGCCTGGTGGGGCGCCGAGGAGGTCGGACTCGTCGGCTCGACGTACTACGTCGAAGACCTGGCCGAGAACGACCCGGTAGCACTGGACGAGATCGCGACCTACCTCAACTTCGACATGGTCGCGTCGCCCAACTACGTGATCAGCGTCTACGACGCCGACCAGTCGACCTATGAGGCACCGGTCGAGGTGCCGGAGGGCTCGATCGCCACCGAGAAGGCCCTCACCGACTACTTCGACGCCACGGGTCAACCGTGGATCGACACGGCCTTCGACGCCCGCAGCGACTACGACGCCTTCATCGCCTACGGCGTGCCGGCCTCCGGCCTGTTCACGGGTGCGGATGACGTGAAGACCGATGAGGAAGTGGCGCTGTTCGGCGGGACGGCGGGTATCACGCACGACCCGAACTACCACTCGGCCGCCGACGACATCACGAACGTGAACGCCGAGGCGCTGGGCATCATGATCGGCGCGATCTCCTCGGTCACCGGATCGTTCGCGAACGACACCTCGGCGATCAACGGGGTGCTGCCTCCGGTGGAGCCGACCCCCACTCCGACGCCCGCGCCGACGGTGGCGCCGACCGCACCTCCGGTGGCCGACCCCGCCGGCTCCGGGCCGGCACTGGCCGCCACGGGCGCAGGATCCGGGCCGATCGACCCGCTGGTCGTACTGCCGATCGCTGTGCTGCTGCTCGGCGCGGGAGTCGTCGTCACCGTGTTGCGCCGGCGTGAGGGGGCCGCCCGCAAATAGGTGGAAAGTACTCACGGAGGGCGGTGGCCGCCCGAGCTTAATGTGAGTGGATGCTCCTTCGATCCGCTCTCAGAACAGGGCTCGCCGTCGCGGCCGCCGCCCTCTCCGTGTCCGCCCTCGTCGCCCTCCCGGCGACGGCTCCCTCCGCCCACGCCGCCGGTGCCGCCCGCTCCGTGAACGTGATGGCACCGCTGTTCATCGACGACTGGGCGAGCGGCGGGCCGCAGTGGCGCGACTTCACCTCCTCGCTCGCGGTGGCCGACGCCCAGGGCGCCGACGCTGTGGCGGTCGACGTCTGGTGGGGCAAGGCCGAACCCGCCCTAGGCAGTTTCGACTGGGCCTACTACGACAAGGTGTTTGCCGCCGTCACGGCTGCGGGCCTCGACCTGGTACCGGTCATGTCGTTCCACCAGTGCGGCGGCAACGTCGGTGACACCTGTGACATCCCGATCCCCTCGTTCGTCTGGGAGCCGTTCCAGATCTGCGGGTTCGCAGGCTGGTGCACCTCCACCCCGGTCGAGAACTACTGGGTGAGCGAGTACGGCAACACCGACCGCGAGTCGCCGTCGCCCTGGGGCATCGGCAACGATCGCACGCTGCTCGAGATGCGCGACTTCATGAACGCCTTCGAGGGGCACTACACCAGCGGTGCCACCGATTACCGCGGCCGCATCCAGGAGATCACCGTCGGCACGGGCCCCGCGGGCGAGCTGCGCTATCCCTCCTACGCCGCGCACGACTCGAAGGTGGCGGGCAACCCCGCCGGCTACCCGAACCGCGGCACCTTCCAGAGCTACACGCCCGCCGCCGTGCGCTCGTTCGCCGACTGGGCCGTGGCGAAGTACGGCTCGGTCGCGGGTGTCGGCAGTGCCTGGGGCATCCCCGGGCTGGTCTACACGGCCATCTCACCGCCCACCGACCACGAGCGCTTCATCGACTCGGGCTCCTACTCTTCGCTGCAGTACGGCCGCGACTTCACGCGCTGGTACGCCGACAGCCTGCTGCAGCACGGTCGCGAGGTCGTCTCGGCGGCGATCGGCGCCTTCGACGAGGGCTTCTCGGCGGTGCCGCTGGGCCTCAAGATCCCCGGGGTGCACTGGCAGACCATGTCGAGCAGCCCCATCCGCCGCGCACCCGAGATCGCGGCCGGTCTGATCTCGACCGATGGCGCCTACAACGACGCCTCCACCTCGCACGGCTACGACGGCATCCTGGGCCTCGTGCACGATCTCGACGTGAACGGCGATGGGCACTCCACCTCCCACCGGGTGATCCTGCACTTCACCGCGCTCGAGATGCCCGACGGCCGGGAGTGGGACGGCGGCGCGCATGCCTACTCGGATTCGGCCTCGCTGGTCTCCTGGGTCGGCTCGGCCGCCGCGAAGGCCCACGTCACGCTGAAGGGCGAGAACGCCCTCAGCTCGGGCCTAGGCAGCGTCGGCTCCTCCACCACCGTGGGCTGGTCGCACATCCGCGATGCCTTCTCGGGTTCGACCGCCTATTCGGGCCTGACCCTGCTGCGGCTGTCCGACGTGGTGGTTCCGGCCTCGACGGGGCGGACCGAGTTCGAACGGTTCCTCCGCGACTTCCACTGAGTTCCGGGGTCACGGACTGGCCCGGTTCTGGCCCTCAGAACCGGGCCAGTCCGCTGCCGATGATGACCGTGCCGAGCACGAGCAGCACGAGGGTGGTCACGGTCGCGCTGTTGCGTTCGATCCAGACCCGCGTCTCCTCGAGCGGTTTGCGCATCCGGGCCGGATCGGCCACCGCGACGATGATCGGGGCGGCCAGTGTCGAGATGCCGAGCACCACGAAGATCGCGATCGCCACCACCGTCGGGCCGAACGGCACGTTGCCCGCGGCGATCGCCACGCCGGCGGTGATGGTGAGCAGCAGGTTCTTGGGGCGCAGCATCAGCACGAAGCCCACGCCCAGCGAGGGGAGGGGGCCGAGGCTCGTGACCTTGGTCATCCACGCGGGCGGTCCCTCGGTGGTGTCGGCGGCGAGCGCGGCAAGATCGCCGGTCTCGCTCGAGGCCGCCGGGGAAGCGGCCGCTGCGCGGTGACGCCGCCGGGCCGAGCGCCAGCGGATGGCGGTCAGCACGAGCAGCGCCGCACCGAGCACGAGCTCGATGGTCGCGAACAGCGGGCTCTTCTGATCGGTGGAGACGGGAGGCAGCAGCGAGGCGATCGCCGTGAACAGCGCGGTCAGGCCGACCAGGCCGACCGTGGCGCCGATCAGGTAGGTGAGGCTCGACCAGCGGCCGCGCGGGGAGAGCAGGATGAGCACCATCACCACGATCGGCACCGAGCTGAGTGCCACGCCCAGCGCGAGCGGCAGGATGTGTCCGATGATGGCCGCCATCTGGCCAGTCTAGGAGTCCGCCGAAGCCCCTCACGATCCCTCGGCCGCCATGGCCCGCGTATTCTGGCGGGGTGACTCGGCCGCCGATGGGAGACAGCGCCCGGGCCCGCGGACTGGTCGCGGTGCTGCTCGGGCGTTTCGTGCGGGTGCGGTGGGGGTACCGCTTCCGCTCGCGGTCGCGCCTGGAGGCGTGGCAGAGGCGGCGCATCCGGAGCTTTCTCCGCCGCGACCTGCCGAAGGCGCCTTTCTACGCGGAACGGACGTCGGCCACACCCCGGCGTGCGCGCCGGCTCGAAGCCCTGCCTGTCGTCGGCAAGAGCGTGCTGCTCGAGCACTTCGACGGGCTGAACACCCGCGGCGTGCGTCTCGCCGACGCCCTCGGTGTCGCGCTGGAGGCCGAGCACACCCGCGACTTCCGTGCGCTGGTCGACGGCGACGTGACGGTCGGGCTGTCCAGCGGCACGTCGGGCCGGCGCGGCGCGTTCCTGGTGAGCCCGCGCGAACGGATGCTGTGGGCCGGCACCGTGCTCGGCCGGATGCTGGACGGGCCGATGCTCGTGCGCCTCGTGCAGCCGTGGCGGCCGCCGCTGCGGATCGCGTTCTTCCTGCGCGCCGGCGGCAACCTCTACGAGTCGGTGGCGAGCTCGCGGGTGCGGTTCGGCTTCTTCGACCTCACGGAGCCGCTCGAGGTGCATCGCCGCGAACTCGCGCGGCTGACCGCGGCGGGGCACGGACCCGACATCCTGGTCGCACCCGCCTCCGTGCTGCGGGCGCTGGCGCTGGCCGATCGTGAGGGCCGTGACGATCGCGGGATGCTCGACGGTGGCCCCGGCGCGGCCTCTGCGGCCCGTCCGTTCGCGCCCGGGCTGGTGATCTCGGTGGCCGAGGTGCTCGAACCCGACACGGCCGAGCTCATCCGCAGCGTCTGGGGCGCTCCGCTGCGCCAGGTGTACCAGGCGACCGAGGGCCTGCTGGCCCTGACGTGCGAGGCCGGGGCGCTGCACCTGAATGAGGAGTCGGTGCACATCGAACGGGAGTGGCTCGACGCCGAGCACACCCGCTTCACCCCGGTGGTGACCGACTTCGACCGGCGCACCCAGATCATCGCCCGCTACCGCCTCGACGACGTGCTGCGGGTCGACCCCACCGCGCCGGAGCGGTGCGCCTGCGGCCGGGTGAGCGCGGTGATCGCCGCGGTCGACGGGCGCCATGACGCGGTGCTGCGCCTGCCGCATCGCGACGGCCGCCGCCTGGTCGACGTGTTCCCGGATGCGGTGCGCCAGGCCCTGATGCTCGGTTCGGAGTCGTATGCCGATTGGCGCATCCGTCAGCGCGGCCTCGACGTGCACCTCGCGCTGGACGAGCCGGCAGCCGATGGCGCCGAGCGGGCCGTGGCCGCCCTCGAGGGGCTGTTCGAGCGCTACGAGTGCCGCGCGACCGTCGTGCTCGACGAGTGGGTGGAGCCCGATCCCGGCGTGAAGGTGCGGCGGATCGTGCACGAGGAGGGCGTGCGGTGAGGTCGGGGCCCCCGGTGGCGGTGCTCGTGACGGGCGCGTCCGGCTTCGTCGGCGGGGCTCTGCTCCGGCGACTGACGGGCGACTCCGCCTTCGCGCCGCTCGGGATCGGACGCCGGGCGCTCGACGACCCCGACTACCGCCCGGTCGACCTGGCGGCTCCGGATGCGGCGCGCGCCCTGGGCGCGGCCTGGGCGAGCGCGCATCCGGGAGTGCCCGGCGGCCCATCGGTGATCGTGCATGCCGCCGCGCACAGCTCGCCGTGGGGGAGCCGCGCCGAGTTCGAGCGCGCCAACGTCGGCACCACGCGCGCCGTGCTCGACTACGCCCGCTCGCTGCCTGCGCCACCGCGCGTCGTGTTCGTCTCCACGGCATCCGTTCTCTACCGGGCACGCGATCAGGCCGGAGTGCCCGACGACGCGCCCGCCGACGGGCCCTTCGTCAACGCCTACGCCGCCTCCAAGCGCGCCGCCGAGCGGCTGGTCGAGCAGTACCCGGGCGAGTGGGTGGTGCTGCGCCCCCGGGCCGTGTTCGGTGCGGGCGACACCACCCTGCTGCCGAGGATCGTGGCCGCGGCCCGGGCCGGCCGGCTCCCGCGCATCCGCCCGCCGCGGTCGGGACCGGTGCTCTCCGACCTGGTGGTGATCGAGACCCTGGTCGAGCATTTGGTGACGGCCCTGACGAGCCCGGCCCTGAACCGACGCACGCTCACGGTCACCAACGGGGAGCCGCTCGCGTTGCAGCCGGCGGTCTTCGCCCTGCTCGAGCGGATGGGCATCCCCGTGCCCGCTCGCACGGTCTCCCGCCGGGGCGCACTGCTCGCCGCCACCGTGCTCGAAGCGGCGTGGCGGATGCTGCGGCCGGGCATCGAGCCGCCGATCACGAGATACTCGGTGATCGTGTACGCCTTCACCAAGACCTTCGACGCCCGGCTGTGCCGCGAGCTGCTCGGTGCGCCCGCGGTGACGGTGGCCGAGGGGCTGGAGCGGGTCGTGGCCGAGTCGCAGGCGGGAGGCCCCGGATGAGCACGCACCTCGACGCGTCGGCGATCCTGCGTTCGGTCCGGCCGCCGGCGGCCACATCGGCGTCGGCGCCCGCGCCCGTTCCGGCTGCCGCACCCGCTCCAGGCGCGGGAGCCGTGCCGGCATCGCGCATCGCCGGCGTGGCCGTCTACCTGCCTCCGCAGACGCGCTCGACGGCCGAGACCGAGGAGCGCCTGCGCATCCTGAACCCCGGCTTGAAGCTGCCCACCGGCCTGATCGCCCGCCTCACCGGTGTCGAGCGCGTGCACCTGCGGCCCGAGGGCTGGAACACCTCCGACCTCGCCGCCGAGGCCGGCCGCCGGGTACTGGCCGAGTCGCCCGGCCCGGTCGACCTGCTGCTGTTCGCTTCGGCAAGCCAAGACATGATCGAGCCCGCCACGAGTCACATCGTCTCGGCGAAGCTCGGCCTCGGCTGCCCCGTGATGGACGTCAAGAACGCCTGCAACAGCGTGCTCAACGCGATGCAGGTGGCGGATGCCCTGATCGCGGCCGGCCAGTACCGCCGGGTGCTGATCGTGAGCGGCGAGCAGCCCTCGCACGCGGTGCGCTGGAGGCTCGAGAGCCCCGAGCAGTTCCTGCGCTCGTTCGCCGGGTACACGATGAGCGACGGCGGGGCGGCGGTGCTGCTGGAGCGGGCGCCGCATCCGAGGGCCGGGCCGCTCGACGCGCGCGACCCCGAGCCGGTGGCCGCCCGATCGCGCCCCGCCGGCATCCTGGGCAGCCGCTTCGTGGCGCATTCCGAGCACTGGGCGGTCGGCACCCTGCCCACGGGCGGCTCGGTGAACCCGCACGCCGAGGGCGGCAGCTACTTCGACATGGACGGCGGCGCCCTGCAGCGCGCCTTCAGCGAACTGGGCGTGGGCCTCGTGCGCGACCTCGTCGCCGGTCTCGGCCACGGCGTCGGCGAGCTCGACTTCGTGGCCGTGCACCAGGTGGCGGCCTCCTACCACGACGGCATCGTCGAGGTGCTGGGCATCGACCCGGCGCGAACGGTGCCGATCGTGGTCGAGCACGGCAACCTCGCCTCCGTGGGCCTTCCGCTGCAGCTGCTGCGGGCGAGGGAGCGTGGGCTCGTCGGGCCCGGCAGCCTGATCGCGCTCGTCGGTCTGGCGGGCGGCATCTCGCTCGGCGTCATGGTGGTGCGGCTGTGAGCCTCGCCCCGGCGACTCCGGATGCGCCGGATGCGGCCGCGCCGCCGCCGGCGCCCCGCGGGGCCGAGCGCCGCTGGGAGGAGCGCGTGCAGCGCGCCGCGCATCCGCTGGCCTACCCGCTGCTCGCGAGCATCCGCCGGCCGGTGCTGCGGGTACCGGGGGTGGGCGTGGTGGTGACGGATGCGGCGCTGTTGCGCGAGGTGCTGCTCGACACCGCCCGCTTCACCAAGACCGGGCCGGGGTCGCCCGCCGACCTCTGGACGCCGGTGCTCGGCCCCGCGGTGCTGTTGAACATGGAGGGCGCCGATCACGCGGCCCTCCGGCGGCGGATCGGGCCGCTGTTCGCGCCCGCGTTCGTCTCGGCGCTGACCGAGTCGACGATCGGCGGCGCGGCGCGCGACCTGACCGCGCGGCTGGTCGCCGGCGAGGTGGTGGACCTGGTGGCCGAGGTGCGCGAGTACGCCGGGCAGGTGATCAGCCGCCTCGTGGGCCTCAAGCGGGATGTGGTGGGGGAGTCGCTCTTCGCCCGCATCTCGGCGATCACGGGGTTCGTGCGCCTCACCCGGCCGGGCTTCACCCCGGCGCAGGTGCACCAGGCGCGGGAGGTGCTCGACGAACTCACGCAGCACGCGCGCGCCGCGTATCGCGCGGGCGGTGACACCGTGCCCGGGCGGATGCGCGAGCTCGGCCTGGGCGAAGACGAGGCGATGGGCGCGGTCGGCGCCTTCGTGCTGACCGGCACCGAGACGCTCGTCTCCTACCTGCCGCGGCTGGTCGCGGTGCTCTCCGACACGGGATGGCTCGAACGGCTCGCGCACGACCGCGGTCTGATGGATGCGGCCGTGGCCGAAGGGTTGCGGATCACCACGCCCTCACCGGTCATGCTGCGCAGCGTCGCGGCCGAGGCGACCGTCGGCCCGGTGCGGGTGCGACCGGGTGACCGGATGGTGCTCGCGACCTTCCTGGCCGACCGTGCGGCCGGATCCTTCGATCCCGTGGGCAACCCCGCCGCCTCGCTGAAACAGCTCTGGTTCGGGGCGGGAGCGCACTTCTGCCTGGGCGCCCCCCTCGCCATGGCACAGATCGGGGTGACTGTGGGCGCCGTGCTCGACGCGGCCAGCGAGGCCCCCCTGCGGATCGTCGACCGCCGGGCCCAGCGCGGCACCCTCATCCCGGGCTACGCGCGCCTGCGCCTGGCCCGCCGGTAAAGTCGGAAGCATGCGCGCACTGCTGTTCAACGACATCCGTTCCGTGTCGGTCGAGACCGTTCCCTATCCTGAGATCGTGCATTCCACCGACGCGATCGTGCGGGTGGTCGCCACCTGCGTGTGCGGCTCCGACCTCTGGTTCTACCGGGGCGACACGCCGCGGAAGGCCGGATCACGGGTCGGCCACGAGTTCGTGGGCGTCGTGGAGGCCGTCGGCACCGACGTCGGCCGGCTGAGCGTCGGCGACTTCGTGATCGCTCCCTTCACGTACAGCGACGGCGTGTGCGCGCACTGTGTGAACGGCATCACCTCGTCGTGCATCCACGGCGGTTACTGGGGTGCGGGCGGCGTCGACGGCGGCCAGGGGGAGTACGTGCGCGTGCCTCAGGCCGACGGCACGCTCGTGGTGGTGCCCGGCGGGCGGCCCGACGACGCGCTCATCCCGCACCTGCTCGCCCTCAGCGACGTGTGCGGTACCGGCCACCACGCTGCGGTCGGTGCGGGGGTGAAGCCCGGATCGGTCGTGGCGGTGGTCGGCGACGGCGCGGTGGGGCTCAGCGGTGTGCTGGCGGCCCGCCGGCTCGGCGCCGAGCGCATCCTGGCCCTCAGCCGCAACCCGGCCCGGCAGGCGCTGGCCACCGAGTTCGGCGCCACCGATCTGATCGAGGAGCGCGGCGAGGCGGCCGTGGAGGCCGTGCTCGAACTCACCGGCGGACTCGGGGCGGATGCGACGCTCGAGTGCGTGGGCACCGGCGAGTCGCTCACTACGGCGTTCGCGATCGCCCGGCCCGGGTCGCGGGTCGGCTTCGTGGGCGTGCCGCACGACGCCGAACTGCCGCTGTCGATCGCCTTCTACAACAACGTGGGCCTCGGCGGGGGAATCGCGCCCGTGCGCGCCTACATCCCCGAGCTGCTCGACGACGTGCTGGCCGGGAGCATCCTGCCCGGCAAGGTGTTCGACCTCGAGGTCGGCTTCGAGCAGCTGCCCGAGGGGTATGCGGCGATGGATGAACGCCGGGCGATCAAGGCGATGGCGCGACTGTGAGTGTGCGACTGTGAGCGAGGGAGCGGCACGATGACCGAACACCAGGAGATCCTGCGCCGCGAGCCCGGCGACGTGGTGCAGGGCGAGATCGTTCCGGATGACGCCGTACGCGAGGAGCCCGGCTTCGGGGTCGCCGTCGCGCAGTTCGCACCCGGCCCCGACAAGGCCGCCAACCTGGCCACGATCGCCCGTCTGGCCCGCACTGCTGCGGCACGCGGCGCATCCCTCGTCGTCTTCCCCGAGTACTCCTCGTACTTCGTCGATCCGCTGGGCCCCGCCCTGGTGGAGAACGCCGAGCCGCTGGACGGCCCGTTCGTCACCGCGCTGGCCGAGCTCTCCACCGAGCTCGACGCGCACCTGATCGCCGGGCTCGTCGCGCGGGGCTCCGACGAGCGCCGCTTCCGCAACCTGCTCGTGGCCGTCTCTCCGGGCGAGGGCCTCGTAGCGAGCTACGGCAAGCTGCACCTCTACGACGCCTTCGGCGGGCGGGAGAGCGACTGGGTCGAGGCCGCGGCCATCGACGAGCCCCAGACCTTCTCGATCCAGGGCGTGACCATCGGGATGCAGACCTGCTACGACATCCGCTTCCCCGAGGTGTCGCGCCGTCTCGTCGACGCCGGTGCCGACCTCGTCGCCGTGCCCGCCGAGTGGGTGCGCGGCCCGCTCAAGGAGCACCACTGGCGCAGCCTCGTGACGGCCCGCGCCCTCGAGAACACGATCTACGTGGCGGCCGCCGACCAGACCCCGCCGATCGCCGTCGGCGCGAGCCTGGTCGTCGACCCGATGGGCGTGACGATCGCCTCCCTCGCCGAACGCGAAGACGTCGCGGTCGCCTGGGTCGACCCCCGCCGCCTCGACGAGGTGCGCCGCGTCAACCCGGCGCTCGCCCTTCGCCGCTTCCGCGTGGAGCCGGTTTAGCTGCGTCAGAGGCCTCTCGCCTGCGGCGAGGGGCCTCTGACGGTCGCGCCGGTCCCCGCCCGGCGCGAGGCGGCATGTTCGGGTGCGGTCGCTTCGCGGCCACGCCCTCACCCTGGGTCATCGAGTACGGCCCGAGACAAGCTTCGCGAGTGACCATTCGGGGTCACTCCGGCGGGGCGGGGCGGGCCGTCTAGCGGGAGAGGCGGGAGAGCTGGGCTGCGGCCCGGTCGAGCACGTCGGTCTTCTTGCAGAAGGCGAAGCGCACGAGGGAGGCGTACTCGTGGGCCAGCTCGGGGTGGCAGAAGGCGCTGATGGGCACGCCGACCACGCCGGCCAGGGCGGGCAGCTCACGGCACAGGGTCGCCGCATCCGGGTACCCGAGAGGGGCTGCATCCGCGACCACGAAATAGGTTCCCCGGGGGATCGTCACGTCGAAGCCGGCCTTCACCAGGCCCTGCGAGAGCAGGTCGCGCTTGGCCTCGAGGGTCGAGGCGATGCCCTCGAAGAACGCGTCGGGCAGGCCCAGCCCCACGGCCACGGCGGGCTGGAACGGCGCGCCGTTCACATACGTCAGGAACTGCTTCACCGCCAGGATCGCGGTCACCAGCTCGGGGGTCGAGACGACCCAGCCGATCTTCCAGCCGGTCGTGCTGAAGGTCTTTCCGGCCGAGGAGATGGTGACCGTGCGCTCCCGGGCCCCGGGCAGGCTGGCCACCGGGATGTGGCCCACACCGAAGGTGAGGTGCTCGTAGACCTCGTCGGTGACGATGATCGCGTCGTGCTCGTGCGCCAGCTCGACGATCAGCTCGAGCGTCTCCAGCGGCAGCACCGTGCCCGTCGGATTGTGCGGGTTGTTGATCAGGATGATGCGGGTGCGGTCGGTCACGGCGGCGCGCAGCTCGTCGTGGTCGGGCTGCAGGTCGGGGCGTCGCAGCGGCACCGTCTTGTGCACGCCGCGGGCCAGCGAGATCAGCCCGCCGTAGGCGTCGTAGAAGGGCTCGAGGGTGACCACCTCGTCGCCGTCGTCGACGAGCGCCAGGATGGTCGCGGCGAGGGCCTCGGTGGCGCCTGCCGTGACGAGCACCTCGCGGTCGGGATCGGCGCCGATGCCGTAGAAGCGCTGCTGGTGCGCGGCGATCGCCTCGCGCAGAACCGGCATCCCGGTTCCCGGCGGGTACTGGTTCACGCCGTCGGCGATCGCGCGGCGTGCGGCGTCGAGCACCTCCTGAGGGCCGTCCTCGTCGGGAAAGCCCTGCCCCAGGTTGATCGCCCCGGTCGCGTTCGCCAGCGCGCTCATCTCGGCGAAGATGGTGGAGGCGATGCGGCCGTCGGGCGTGAGCAGGCCCGCTCCGCGCGCGGTGCGCTGCCAGGATCCGCTGATCGTCATGGTGTGGTGCTCCTCGGGTCGTCCGGCTTCCAACTTAGTGCCCCGGCCCCCGGCGGCCTTTGAGGGCTGAGTCATAAGCAGACGGCAGACTGCATACAGCCCGTCCATAGAGAACCCTCAGCTTCGGTGAGGATGCTTGCGAGTGCTTGGAAGGAGCACCAACCCATGTCAGAGAGCACCGAGAACCACGACGGCACTCCCGCGGACGCCGAGGGCGCACAGCACGACGCCTCGTCCGAGGTTGCGGCCGCGACCGAGCGCATCGACGCGCCCGTCGCCGAGACCACCCCCGAGACCACCCCCGGCGTCGAGCAGGCCGCCCCCGCCGCGACCGCGGAGACCACTCCCATCGCCGAGCCGGTCGCGCCGGTCACCCCCAACTACGGCAACGACGCCACCACGGCGGTCGTCCCCCCGGTCTACCCCGGCGCGGCACAGCCGCCCGTGCAGCCCGCCGCCCCGCAGTACCAGGCACCGGCGCCCTACTACCCGCCGACCGCGCCTCAGCAGCCCGTCGCCCAGCAGCCCGTCGCCAACTACGGCGGCGGCTCCTTCGGCACCCCGCCGAACGGCACGCAGCCCTACGGCGCCGTGCCCGACCCCAACTTCAACTCCGCGCTCTACGCCGCATCCGGCGCCTACGCCAACCAGGCCAAGGCCCCCAAGGCTCCCAAGAAGCGCCGCGGGGGAGTCGCCCTGGTGGCCGCCCTCGCCATCGGCGCCCTGATCGGCGGCGCCTCCGGAGCCGGTGTCACCGCCTGGGTGGTCAGCCAGAACGGCGGCACCTCCAGCACGAGCGCCTCCAGCCCCACCAGCATCACCGTGAACAACCCCGACAACGCGAACGTGGTCACCGCGGTCGCCGCCAAGGCCTCGCCCTCGGTGGTCACCATCTCGGTCTCCGCCAGCCAGGCGGCCGGCACCGGATCCGGCGTGGTGCTCTCCGACGACGGCTACGTCGTCACCAACACCCACGTCGTCACCCTCGACGGTGAGACCGCCAGCCCCGACATCCAGGTGCAGACCAACGACGGCAAGATCTACAAGGCCACCGTCGTCGGTACCGACCCGGTCGCCGACCTCGCCGTGATCAAGCTGACGGACGCCTCGGGCCTCACCCCGATCGAGTTCGGCGACTCCTCCAAGCTCAACGTCGGCGACGTCACGATCGCGATCGGCGCTCCGCTCGGCCTCTCCGGCACGGTCACCAACGGCATCGTGAGCTCGCTGAACCGCTCGATCACGGTGGCCTCCTCGGCGGCCCCCGACGACACCGAGACCAACCCGACTCCGGATGACGGCAACGGCAACGGCGATCAGGGTCCGTACGACTTCTGGAACTTCGACATCCCGGGCCAGGGCGGCGACAGCCAGACCCAGACGCCCAGCACCCAGCAGTCGAGCATCTCGCTCTCGGTCATCCAGACCGACGCGGCCATCAACCCCGGCAACTCCGGCGGCGCCCTGCTCGACTCCGAGGGCAAGCTGATCGGCATCAACGTGGCCATCGCCAGTGCCGGATCCGGAGACAGCAGCTCGCAGTCGGGCAACATCGGCGTGGGCTTCTCCATCCCGGCCAACCTGGTCAAGCGCGTCACCGACGAGATCATCGCGAACGGATCGGCCACCCATGGCCTGCTCGGCGCGACCGTGGGCGACGCGGCCTCGGCGGAGAACAGCACCACGGCCGGTGCCCTCATCCAGTCGGTCACCAGCGGGGGAGCCGCCGAGAAGGCGGGCCTGCAGGCCGGCGACGTCGTCACGGCCTTCAACGGCCTGCCCGTCACCGACTCGATCGACCTCACGGCGCTGGTGCGCACGCAGCCCGCCGGCGGTGACGCCCAGCTCACCTACACCCGGGGCACCAGCTCCAAGACAGTGGACGTGACCCTCGGGCAGCTGGCCCAGTAAGGCTCGCCCGAAAGGGCGGAGCGCTCCCCGGGGCGCAGGAACGGGGCTGGTAGGCTCGTCGTCGCACTGCGCGACGGTGGCCCGCCGGCCCCGTTCCGCGTTCCGGCACGACGAGCGGATCCGATGACAGACCCCTACGAGCACGCCCCCGGCCACCCGGCCCCGGATGTGCTTCCCGGCGTCTCCTACGTGATGCCGGTGCTGAACGAGGTCACGCACGTCGAGGCCGCGATCGCGAGCCTGCTCGACCAGGACTACACCGGGCCCTTCGACGTGATCGTGGCGCTCGGCCCCTCGATCGACGGCACCACCGAGTTGGTGGAGCGGCTCGCCGTTGTCGACCCGCGTATCCGGGTGATCGAGAACCCCACGGGCTCCACGCCCAGCGGGCTCAACGTGGCCATCCTCGCGTCGGCCTACCCGGTGGTGGTGCGCGTCGACGCGCACTCGCTGCTGCCGCGCCACTACACCCGGGTCGCCGTCGAGGCGCTGCTGCGCTCGGGCGCCGCGAACGTGGGCGGCATCATGAAGGCCGAGGGCACCACCCCGTTCGAGCGGGCGGTCGCCGTGGCCTACGGCTCGAAGGCGGGCCTGGGCGGCGGTGCGCACCACGTGGGCGGCCAGGAGGGCCCGGCCGAGACGGTGTACCTCGGCGTGTTCCGCCGCGAGTGGCTGATGCGCGTCGGCCTGTTCAACGAAGACATCCGCCGGGGGCAGGACTGGGAGCTCAACCACCGCCTGCGCGCCGCCGGCGGCGTGGTGTGGTTCACGCCGCGCCTGGTCGTCATCTACCGCCCGCGGCCCTCGCTCGAGCGCCTGGCCCGGCAGTTCTTCTCCACCGGACTCTGGCGCGGCGAGCTCGCGCGGCGCTTCTTCAGCGCGAATGCGCTGAAGTACTTCGTGCCGCCGGTGACGGTCGCCGTGGCCCTGCTCGGACTGCTCGCGGGCATCCTGGGCCTGATCCTCACGGCGAGCGGATCGGAGACGGCCGGCGGCATCCTGACCATCGGTTTCGTGGTTCCCGCGGTGTACCTGCTGTTCGTCGTGGTCGCGGCCGTGGGCGCCGCGCGCCAGGCCGGTGTTCGCAGCGGCGCGTGGTTTCTCGTAGTCTTGCCGTGCATCCATTTCAGCTGGGGGCTGGGATTCATCCTCGGTTTCCTCACGCTGACGAAGAACATCACGGCGCACACGGGAAGGTGACTGTGTCCCCATCCCGCCCCGCCGCCGAGCGTCCGCAGTCGATCGCCCAGCTGAAGGCCGTCGCCCAGCCGCCTGAAGTGCGCGGCCGCCGCAACGCCGAGCACTGGACGGCGTCGCTGTACCTGCGCCGGCTGTCGCCCTACGTCACCTGGATGCTGCTGAAGACCTCGATCTCGGCCAACGGCGTGACGGGGCTGATGATCCTCACGGGCTGGGCCACGGCCGCCGCCCTGCTGATCCCCGGCATCGGTGGTGCGGCCCTCGCGCTGGTGCTCGGCCAGCTGCAGATGCTCGTCGACTGCTGCGACGGCGAGGTCGCCCGGTGGCGGCGCACCTCGTCGCCCGCCGGCGTGTTCCTGGACAAGGTCGGGCACTACACGACCGAGTCGCTCATCCCGATCGCGCTCGGCCTCCGGGCCGCCGGTCTGCCGTTCGACGCGCCGGAGGACTACCTCTGGACGACCCTCGGCCTCCTGCTGGCCCTCGTGATCGTGCTGAACAAGGCGCTCAACGACATGGTGCACGTGGCGCGGGCGAACGCCGGGCTCGAGAAGCTGGCCGACAAGCAGGGCGAGTCCGAGCCCTCGCAGGCGCTCGTCGCGCGTCTGCGCCGGGCCGCCCGGTTCGTGCCGTTCCACCGGCTGTACCACTCGGTCGAGCTGACGATGCTGATCTTCGCCACGGCGATCGTGGGGCTGTTCGTGGGCGGTGCCGGCGGTGATCCGATCGTCGCCGACCGCGTGCTGCTGGTCGCGCTCGTGCCGCTGTCGATCCTGGCGCTGATCGGGCACTTCGTGGCGATCATGGCCTCCAAGCGGGTGCGCTCCTGAGCGGCGCCGCTCCCACCATCGGGGTCGTGCTGCTCACGCAGGGGCGGCGCCCCGGCGACCTGCGGCGAGCCGCCGAGTCGCTGCTGGCACAGCAGGGGGTCGCTCTCGACGTGCTGTGCGTGGGCAACGGCTGGCAGCCCGAGGGGCTTCCGGATGCCGTGCGAACCCTGGCCCTGCCCGAGAACCTCGGCATCCCGGCCGGCCGCAATGCGGGTGCCGAGGCCGTGGCGGGGGAGTACGTGTTCTTCCTCGACGACGACGCGAGCCTGCCGTCGCCCGGTTTCCTGGCCGGAGCCGTCGATCGTCTCCGGGCGGATCCGAGCATCGGCCTGCTGCAGCCGCGGGTGGTCGATCCGTCGGGTGTCACCAACCCGCGCCGCTGGGTGCCGCGCATCCGCAAGGGCGAGGCGACGGCATCCGGGCCCGTCTTCTCGGTCTGGGAGGGCGCCGTGCTGCTGCCCCGGGCCGTCTTCGACGCCACGGGCGGCTGGGCCGATCCGTTCTTCTACGCCCACGAGGGCATCGAGCTGGCGTGGCGGGTGTGGGACCAGGGCTTCCGCACCTGGTACGACGGCGAGCTGGTGGCGAACCACCCCGCGATCGAGCCGAGCCGGCACGCCTACTACTACCGTCTGAACGCGCGCAACCGGGTGTGGCTGGCCAAGCGCAACCTGCCCTGGGTGCTGGTGCCGCTGTACGTCGGCAGCTGGACGGGCATCCAGGTGCTGCGCTGGGCCCGCCGCCCGGCGGCCCTGCGTGCTTGGTTCGGCGGCTGGGCCGAGGGCTGGCGCGCGACTCCGGGCGGCCGCCGCCCGATCTCGTGGCGCACGGTGCTGCGGATGACGCGCGCCGGCCGCCCCCCGATCGTCTGAGCACACACGCGTCCGATCGTGCGACGAGGGGCGCCGGGCGGGTCAAGGTCACGATTGCCTAAAGAAGCGGGCCGCGCGGGCCCATCCGTCCGGTGCGCCGAAAGCGCCTGGTTAGCCTTGACGGGTGGGTGTTCTGAGTGATGCGAAACTGGGTTGGGGAGCGCTCCGCGAGCTGCTGAGGGGGCGCGCGGTGCGCTCGAAGCTGGCCGCGCAGCTGGCCGCCCGGGCGCCGCTGCCGCGCAACCGCTTCGTGATCGGCGTGTACTTCGCCGATGCCCCGGTGAACCTGTACCAGATGCGCCAGTGGTACGCGCCGCTGGTCGAGCTGGCCAAGACGCACCCCGTCGTCATCCTGAGCCGCAGCCCCGCCGGCACCAGCGCGCTGCTGGCCGAGTCGCCCATCCCGGTGGCGTACGTGCGCAAGGTGAGCGACCTCGAAGACTTCCTGCTCGAGCACGAGCTCAAGATCGTGCTGTACGTCAATCAGAACGCCCGCAACTTCCAGATGATGCGCTACGGGCGCCGCTGGCACGTCTTCGTCAATCACGGCGAGAGCGACAAGATGTACATGACCACCAACCAGTTCAAGGCCTACGACTACTCCTTCGTGGCCGGCGACGCGGCGGTGGCCCGGCTGCAGCGCGTGCTCTGGGACTTCGACTTCGACAAGCGGGCCATCCCGATCGGGCGGCCCCAAGCCGATCACTACCGCGGGGTCACGCCGTTCCCGGCCGACGGCCGCACCATCGTGCTCTACGCACCCACCTGGGAGGGCGACCGGTCGGCCGCCGCCTACGGATCCATCGCGACGCACGGCGAGGCTCTGGTCCGCGCCGTGCTGAGCTCACCCACGCACCGGCTGATCTACCGCCCGCATCCGCGCAGCGGTGTGCTCGACCCGGCGTACGCCGCCGCGAACCGGTCGATCGTGGCCGCGATCCATGCCGCCAATGCCGCCGATCCCGAGGCTCAGCACGTATACGACACCGGCGCCGAGCTGGGGTGGCAGCTCGCCGCCGCCGACGTGGCCGTGGTCGACATCTCGGCGATGGTCTACGACCGGCTGGCCACGGGCAAGCCGCTCCTGATCACCCGGCCGGTGTCTCCGGATGCCGCCATCGACACGGGCGGCTACCTGTCCGACTGCGAATGGCTGACGGTCGACGAGGCGCCGCACGCCCTGGCGCGGATCGAGCAGGTCTCGCACGACTCGGCCGCGAACGTGCGCCTCGGCCGCTGGGTGACCCACTACTTCGGCGACACCACGCCAGGCGCGGCCACCCGCCGCTTCCACAAGGCGATCGACCACCTGCTCGCGGAGTGGGACCGCAACGCGGCCCTGCACGCCCGTGACGAGCCGGTCGACCTCCGGGAGATCTCGGCCGAGGCCGACGCCGAAGAGAAGAGCTAGCGGGGGCCGCTCAGCTGCTACGGCGGGTGAGGGCGTACTTGGCCACGATCACCGCGACGCCCGCGATCAGCAGGAAGACCGCCGCCGTGACGAGCATGGGGGTGAAGTCGTAGCCGGTCTGCGCCAGGCTGGGCTGCGTCGTCACGTCGTCTGCCGACGAGACCGCGGCGAAGGCGGCGGACGCACCGAGGCCGACGATCGAGACGAGGGCGAGAACGGCCCCCGCGAGGGTGGCGGTGATTCGTCTTCTCACGACATCCCCCTCACCGGTATCGACATGGCCACGACGTGCAGGCGATCACAATTCGATACGACCTGACTGAACTACCAGGATACCACCAGGTTGGCGAAGCGCCGCAATCAGATGCGGATGTCGCCGGGCAGGTCGTTCCGCCCGTCGTGGGGGAGCGGGGCCTCGGTGATCGCCTTCCGGCGCCGGGGCAGTGCGGGCAGACGCCGGGTGATCGGTCTGCCGGGGCCGAGCTCCTTCGACGGCTTGGGTTCTTTGGGCGCCTTCATGGTGATGGCCAGCTCCGCCGGGAACGTGAACGGCGGCGGCCCGAAGGCGGTGCGCGCGCTCTGGATGACCGTGCGGCCGAGCACGAGGTTGCCCACGCCGCCGATCGCGGCCCCGACACCGAACGGGATCGCCCGCCCGATCACGTTCGTGCCCTGCCCCACGGCGAAGCGGCGCACGAAATGGTTCTTCAGCTGGTCGGCCACCGGCCCCACCACGAACTGCGGCAGGCTGCTGGTCACCACCTGCCCCCAGTACGCGTTGCGGCCCACACCGCCGGTGGCCTGCCCGGCGATCTGCTTGAGCAGGTCGCTGCCGGCCTTTCCCATCAGCAGCGTCATCACCAGGGCGCGCGATCGATCCGGGTCGTCCAGCGCGAAGCCGTGCACCTCGGTGACCGACTGGGCGAACAGGGCCGTGGTCTCCAGGAACCCCGCGGTCTCGACAGCACTGAGTCCCAGCGAGATGCCGGTGCCGACGAACGGCAGCATCGCGCTGGCGCCCACGGCGGCGCCCCCCGTGGTGACGGCGGCGACGTAGCGACGCTCCAGGATGACCAGCAGCTGTTCGGGGGAGGCGTTCGGATGCAGGCGACGGATGCTGCGCAGATGCGCCAGCACGGCGGGCCGATGCACGCTCAGCAGTCGGTCGATGTTGCGCTCGAGTCGGGTGGGCATGCTTCTACTCTGCTGTGTTCCGCTGGATAGTGCGCGAGAATGCACGGTATGCGCCGAAAACATGCCCGCAAGGTCTTGGAGCAGTTCTCGCTGGTCGACGCCCTCGTCGCCGGGCTCTTCGACGGGGTCTTCAGCCTCGAGGAGGTGTCCCGGGCCGGCACGCTGGGCCTCGGCTGCGGCGACCACATGGACGGCGAGCTCGTGCTGCACGAGGGTGTGTGGCGCCAGTTCCACGGCGACGGCAGCGTGAGCGTTCTCGGTGCGGCCGACACCGTCCCGTTCGCCGAGGTGGTCGACTTCGATCCCGACCGCACCGAGCTGATCGAGGCCGTGCCCGGCTTCGAGGCGCTGGCGGCCGAGATCGCGGCGCTCGTGCCCAGCCCCAATCTGTTCCACGCCGTGCGCTTCGACGCGCATTTCGCGAGCATCAGCCTGCGGGAGGCGGTGCGGCAGGAGAAGCCGTACCTGCCGCTGGCACAGGCGGTGCACACGCAGCGCGAGATCGTGCTGAGCGACGTGTCGGGCACCCTGCTCGGTTTCGTGGCGCCGCAGGTGTTCCAGGGCGTGACCGTGGCGGGCCCGCACTTCCATTTCGTCGACGAGAGCGGACAGCAGGGCGGCCACGTGCTCGGCCTGACCGGAGCCACCGGCGAACTGGCCGTCGAGACGTACTACGGCGTCACCGTGCACCTGCCGGGCTCGCCCGACTACCTGGCGGCCGAACTGGATCCCGAGGGCGCGGATGCCGCCATCCGGCACGCGGAGTCCGATCATCAGCACTGAGAGAACGGCCTCCGCCGGCTGGATCGAGCACCATGTCGAGATCGTGCACCTGCTGGCGTCGCCCCGGCACCGCTACGACGGCCGGCCCGCCGACGGCCCGGAGCCGCTGCCGGCGCACGCGGCATCCGAGATCCGCGAGGAGATCGAGCTGCGTGAGGGGCGTGGCATCGTCGGCGACCGCTTCTTCGGCCACGGGGCCCACAAGACCGCGCTGGTGACCGTGATGGCCGAAGAGTCGCTGCACCGGGTGCGTGAGGACCTCGGGGTGCCGCATCCGCTGGACCCGGCTGCGACCCGGCGCAACATCATCCTGCGCGGCGTCGACGTCGACCGCCTGCCCCGCACGCCGTTCAGCCTCGATTCCGGATCGGGCCCGGTGCTCTTCCAAGGGCACCGCCCGGCCAACCCCTGCGCCTGGATGGACGTGGTGCTGGCGCCCGGCGCCCACAAAGCGCTGCGCGGCCGCGGCGGCGTGCGCTGCGAGCCGCTCACCGACGGCCGCCTGCGCCTCGGCCCGGCGCTGCTGCGCGCGCCCCTC
>NZ_JAHFUW010000097.1 GCF_023264855.1 Herbiconiux sp.
ATGCACGGTCGCGAGCAGGCCGAGGCTCTCCGCAGCGCTGAAGAAGTCGGTGCCATCGGCGGTGTCGAGCCATCCGTCGTCGGTGTCGCCGAGGTAGTGGGTGAAGCCCCGGGCGCCGGTGCGCGCGATCTCGTCGGCGAGCCGAGCCGCCGCTCCCGGCCGGTGGTAGCCCGCCGACCAGCGCGAATCGATGTCGGCGACCATCCGGAGCTGATCGCGGTGATCGTGCACCGCCTCAGCGACGTCATCGTTGTTGCGCAGGTTCTGGGTGCGCGCATCCTCGCCCCCGATGGCGGCCGCAACGACGAGTGCGCGGTCGACCCCGTTGGCGGCCAGCTCGTCCAGAAGAGCGGATGCCGTGGCGGCACCCGGGGGAGGAGTCGAGGGGTACGGCCAGCGGTGCCAGAGATGGCAGTGGGCGTCGACGATCATCCGAGGCCCACCGATGCCGGGTCGATGCCCACGCCCGGGCCGGTGGAGGCCCGCGGGTAGTCGACCGCTCCGCCCAGGCCGATCAGCACCTCGGTGAGAGTGGTGCCTCCGAGCGACGACAGCAGTGCCACCGCCCACGGGTGCATCGCGGCGCCGTGCGGGGCGAACGTCACCCCGCGCGCCCCCGCGAGTTCGGCCACCGCGCGAGCCGTGCCGAGGCCGCCGCACCAGGTGACGTCGACCTGGATGACGTCGGCGCAGTCCGCCTGCAGGAACCGCTGCGCCTCGGTCAGGCCGAACAGGTGCTCTCCGCCGGCGACCGCCACGGGCTGGCTGCGTCGAAGTTCTGCGTAGCCGGCGAGGTCGTCGGGCAGCAGGGGCTCTTCGATCCAGCCGAGGTGATGCCCGCTCGCCTCTCGCAGGAACGCGGTGGCGTAGTCGAGATCCCACGACATGAAGCAGTCGACCGAGAGGGGCACGTGGGCGGGCACCCGGTCGCGCGTCTCGTCGAGGCGGGCGAGGTTGGCGAGGAGGCCCTCGCGGCCGGCCGCCGGGCCGTAGGCCATGGGCACCTTGACGGTCGCGCTGGTCGCGATCAGATCCGGATCGACCTCGTCGAGCAGCTGGGGCTCGGGGCAGGTCAGGTAGTGGCGCAGGGGGCGATCGCTCCCGCCGAGCAGGTGGGCCAGGGAGACGCCGGATGCTCGCGCGGCGAGATCCCAGAGCGCGAGCTCGCAGGCCGAGAGCGCCATCGATGAGATCCCGCCGGCGGCGTAGGGGAGGGCAGCCAGGTGCAGTTGATCGACGCGCGTCTCGAGGTCGAGGGCATCCCGGCCGAGCAGCAGCCCGCGGAAGTGCCCCTCGATCAGTGCGGCGGTCACCACGCCGCCGCGGCTCTGTCCCACGCCGAAAACCTCGGGGTCGTCGGTCTCGATCAGCACCCACACCAGGCCACTGCCCGGCCCGCGCCAGCTGCTGCGGCGTTCGGCGAACTCCGGGTAGCGCGAGAGCGGGGTCGACACGCGGCTCTCGTCGAGCCAGGTGCCGGAGGAGAAGGGCGCCACGGCGACGGTGACGTTGCGGATCTGCACAGGTTCCTCGGTTCCGACTTCTTCGTGGGGCTGCACGGCGATGCTAGCCTAAAGCCGCCGCAAAGTTCAACATGCCAGACTTGCGTGCAGCATGCTGGATCTTTTTCTGCAGATCGGGAGTTCGAATGAGTCACCGCAGCCTCACGCGAGTCGGGTTGGAAACGTCGTTGAAGCCGTTCCCATCCTGGAGCGAAGCCGACCTCGAGTCGACCGCCGCCACGATGTTCGACCAGTGGCGCGATCTCGTCGGCGCGGCCGAGTCCGCGGCGGTTCTGCTCTGGATCGCCGACGGCAGCGAGATCCTGCAGTGGGACCTCGACCTCGACCGCGAGGTCACCTGGGCGAGCTCGGTGGGCTTCTCCAACACCGAGTACGACCCCTACTCGCACACGGTCACGCCTGACAACACGGCCCAGCCCTTTCGGGAGCACGTGCCGCCCCTCCGGTACCGCGACATCCGGCGTCTGGTGGCGGCGATCCGCCGGGTGGGCGAGCGGATGCTCGGGGTGCCCGTGACGGTGGGGGCCACGTTCGACCCGGGGCCCGAGTTCGCGACTTCGCGTTTCAAGTACGAGGAGCATCCGGAGATCGTGGCCGGCGACGACGAGCAGCGTCTCGGCAAGCTGATCAGGATGATCCGCGCCAACTCCGTGCTGCACGCCGACGAGCGCGCGTTCGCCGGCTACCCCGATGGCGTTCCCGACGGCACGGTGTTCGGGGAGTTCCTCGGCAGGCAGGCGGCGTCGTATCTCGCGGAGATGGGCTTCGACTACCTCTGGCTCTCCAATGGCTTCGGCTTCAGTGCCTACTCGTGGACGCCGCTGGGTGAGACGTACAACGGCGACGAGTTCCTCGCCGACAGGGTGGCGGGTGTCTCGGCGACCCTGCTGGAGTTCTGGAGCGCCTTCTTGCGGGAGTGCCCGTTCCCGGTCGAGGTGCGGGGCACGAACTTCTCGACCGGTATCGACCTGGGTGGTGATGCCGTGCCCACGCGGGAGATCTACGCGGCCGGGGCGTTCCGCAACCCGCCGCCGAACTCGCCCTGGGGGCCTTTGAACGAGGACTTCGGTATCGAGATGTCGGGGTATCTCTCGCGCATCGCCGAGGTGCCCTCCGACGGGTTCCTCTTCCGCTTCTATGTGAACGACCCGTGGTTCTGGCAGAACCCGTGGTGGGACTTCTACAACCGCGAACCGTTCGACATCTACCTGCCGCTGAGTGTCTCGCGGCTCGACGACCGCGGTGCCGTGCGCACGGCATCCGATGTGCAGTTCCTCTCGATCGACACCGAGCGCGGCGAACTCGACCCGCGCGCGGGCCGGGAGGTGAGCGGGCACGTTCTGCGTGCCCTCGAGTCGGCGCCGGATGAGGCGGGGCCGGTGGTGTGGGTCTACCCCTTCGACGAGTACGCCGACGACGCCCTCGCCGACCCGGAGTCGGTGCGGCATCCGTATTTCGAGGACTGGTACCTCACGGCCGCGATCAACGCCGGCACACCGGTGAACACGGTGGCGTCGACGCGGTCGCTCTCGGCTGCCGTGGCGGCGGGGTCGCTCGACGGCCGCATCCTCGTCGTGCCGACGAGGGCGCTGCGCGGCACGGTGCTCGACCTGCTGGAGACGCTGACCGCACGCGGCGCGAGCGTGCTGGCCTACGGCCCGGCCGATCGCGCCGATGAGCGAGGCCGCCGCCTGCTCGGACTGGTCCTCGGCGACGGGATCGAGGGTGACCTGAAGCTCGAGACAGCTCTCGACGCCGACACGATCGCCTCCGCCTCCACGCCGGTGCGCCGCCTGCTCCGGCACTCATCGACCCTGTCGGGAGGAGCCGTCCGCGAGATCGCGGCACCGGATGCGACGGTGCTCGCGTCGGTGCGCTCGGGTTCCGAGGTGCGCGCCTACGCCACTCGGCAGGGACCCTGGGCGTGGGCGCGCGGGTCGTCGACCTTCGATCGCGCGCCGATGGACGACCACGGCTTTCGTCACTCCCGCCCGCTCGACCCGCGCGAGTTCGAGGAGGCGGGAGCCGTGCTCGGCCGCGTGCTCGGCGAGCTGGGTGTGTCGTGCCGCTTCACCCGCCGCGATGCGACCTCGCGTGTGGCAGTCCAATCGCTGCACCAGAACGCCAACGCCACCTGGCTGAACGGCTACCTGGCCGACACCACCACCCGCGCGCGCTACCGCCTCCCGCTCGGCGCCCCCGTCTTCACAGGCCTCGAGGCCTGGTACGCCTACGGCCACACCGAGTACTCCTTCGGCAAAACCCTGCACGCGGAGGCGCGCGTCTTCGTGCAGCAACAAGATGCTGCCACGCTCACCTGCCGCGAGCTCTCGCCCTACCCCTACTCGATGACCCGAACCCTGAAGGCGACCGGTTTCACGGATGCGCGAGTCACGGTCACCGTCCCCCGAGACGCGGCGCGCGTCATCCTCGTCCGAGACGACCAGGCCGCCCTCAACCTCATCGGCGACGTGGTCGCCTCCCGCGACGTCACCGCCGAGGTCGCCGACGGCCGCCTCGCCCTCGAACACGTCACCGGCTCGATCATCGTGAGCTGGTCAGAGCGCAGATAGCTGGCCGGGTGGCGCGGACCAGACCCCATAAAAAAGGCCCCCCGACCGGCTCAGGCAATCAGTGAATGCCAAGCCCCCGAGGGGAACTGTTGATAGATGCTATCGCGCTTCTTGATTCGAGGAGACGGAGATCGGGCACCCGGATTTCACGCTCGAGAGCCCACGCTCATAGCCGGCCGAGTCGGGCTGCAGCGCGCAGATAAGCGTCAAGACCTTGTCTTCGCCCGACGGCAACAGCCTCGATCGCGACGGCCTGGACCTCGTTCGGAGTGAACCGGTACACGAGCCGGAACCGCGGCTTGTCTGACCCATCGGGATCGAAGTAGAGCTTGAAGCAGTCCCCGAGATCACCAGTCGACACGCGATCGTCCAACGCAATGCCGCGGACATTTCCGTTCCGAACGTGCAGAAGCATATTCACCGCCATCTGACGGGTAGCCACATCGGGCAGAGCATCTATGTCGTCCTGAAAGCCCGGTAAGGCCGTCAGGGCGAGAGCGCGCGTCACTACTCGAAGTCAGCGGGGTTCAGTCCGACCCGCTCGGCGATGCCCGAGAGCGGAACCGCCGGCCCCGCAGCAGCCCGCTCGCGCACAACCGCTGCGATCTCGAGGTCCTCAATCGCCGGGAGCAATTGGGCGTACAGCTCGAACGGAATCACAACAGCCTCGGGCTTCCGGTGAGAACCGAAAATCACCGGGGTCGCAGAAGCCTGCTCAGCACGGAACCTCTTGAGAACCGCCGGCAGCTTCTCACGGAGCTCACCACTCGGCATCACAACGGGCATCACATCTGAAATGGACATGCCTCAAGCATATGTGAACCACTCATAAACATGTACATTTTTACGCCCATAAATGCCACCAGTTACGCAAGATGTGTCAAGCGCGTATGGGAAGTGCCGACGATGCTGAAGGGCGGGCTCTCAGCAGGCATGTCGAGAGTTCAGGAGGACTCCAATATTGACCCAAGCGATCGATGCGCGGATAGATAGGCTCGGTTCGTGAGTCGGTTCAAGCGCGGTAAGAAGGCGGCCACGACCGGCAGTTCGTTGGATGACGACACTCTCCGAGCGATCGCAGAACGAAGCGATCTGAGGTGCACAGACCATGGCGACCGCGGCGTCGAAGGGCGGCTGGGATCTGCAGCGCGTGGCGGAAGCCGCGTCCGGCACCGGCTGGGTCGTCATCGCAGAGCCGCGGGGCGTCATCCTCACCCCGGACACGGTGATTTCGGCCCGCACGTTCTTCGAACGGCTCGCAACGACTGTTCCCGGAGGCGACTACGACGACTGGGAAGCCAGCGTTTGACTGCCTGCGACGCATGTCAGTGCGGGTGAGTTCGAGGTCGTGTGATTCGCGGCCCCATCAGCCTAGTCAATCGGCCGGACTCCGTGGTAAAAGTACAGGTGTAGCGCACACGGAAGAGCCGCAGTCGACCGGGGGAGTGATCCGATGAGTTTCTCTATTGATGTGTACCGAGCGATCAATGACACAGCCTTCCGCATGCGCGGGCAAAAGAACGCAAATCGGGAACTCCGCGGCCGAATCGCTGAGGCGTGCGCGAACTTCCCTGGCGGCGGTCTTGAGACGATGCGTTTTGAGCAGGGAAAAGGGGAGTACTACCCGGTTGTGTTTGCCGCCTCGTCAGGCTTTCTGGGCCTTAGTGATTCGAATAGATGCGTCTTGGGGGTGTCCATGTCGGGGATTGGGACGTCGAACTTCAAATGCAGCTTCGAGGATCTGCTCATCGGCTACTCGGATTTCAACTGGCACACAATCGAGAATGTTCTCCACCGTGCGCTCCAGGGCGACCCGATGTCATTCGATGAGTGGACGGAACAAAAGGGGCAAGCGGGAACCAAGATCGTCAACTATGGAGACGACAACACCATCGGCGGTCGGGACGCGACGCGATGGTAGCCCAGTCGATATCGGTCCACGGCAACGGCAACAACGTTGCCGGACGCGACGTGAACATAGCCTCCACGACGTTCTCAATCGAGCAGGTCCCGGAGGCATTCCGTCGTGAATTCTTGTCCCTGCAGGAGTACGTCAAGTCGTCGGATTCCGTGAAATCCAAGCGCGACCGAGTCCGGAAGTTCGCGCAGGACATGACGGTTTCAGGATTCGGAGCTGCTGCCGGCGCGACCCTCACTTACCTCCTTGCTCTGATCTGAGGTACGTGAACGATCGGAGTTGGCCCGCGCACGTCGACAGACGGGGTGTCGGGGCCAACCTCGACCGACGTGGTCTGGGCGGACGCGTGACTTGCGCGGCAACACCGGCCTCGAGCGCGGTGCGAATGCGTTCTGGCTGGGCGAGGCCCTGGTACGGGTCCGTGACACTACGGCGCGGGCGGTCTCGGCTGGTTTCGCATCGACCAGGTGCCGGCCAAGAGTGTTGTGTAAAGAGCTGTCCAGGATCTACTCGCATTCGGGCTTGAGCCCTTGCTTCTCGCGCTAGTTGTACTGCCTATGTTCAAGGTTGCATCTACCACGCTTGCAAACAGGCGATGCTCGACGAGGAATTGTTCCCGGCGATCAATGCTGGACGATTTCTCACAAGGCGGCAGATTCTCGCTTCCTTGCCAGCGTCACTCCTGCAGCGTATTCACGACCAAGATGGCGTCTTGAGCGACATCTGTCGATAGCATTGGCTTCTGTTCGATCAAAGGAGAGCCGATATGGGTGCCCAACGAGGTGTCACTCTTGACTAAAGGCCCTAGTCTCACCGAGCAGGACGTGCTTGACGCAATTGGGGGATTGCACGCCGAGTTTCTTGGTATTGGATCATTTGGCGAAACCTGGAGTATCGCGGGCCTTGAGGGAGTCCCCGATCCGAGCGCAGCGAAGATCCTCCATGAGGGTTCCTTCAACCCTCGTCGCCTGAAGCGGGAAACTGACGCGCTGGAGCGCCTGGACTCTGCGGGCATCGTCGACCTCTACGAGGTCAGAGTCGTCACGCTCGGAGGCATCGATCGCACTGTATTGATTTGCGAGCTCATTCCCGGAATGGACGTGGAAGACAAACTAGCGATCGATGGTCGACCCAACTATGCACATGTGCGCAAGTTCGCCATGGGGCTGCTAATTGCCGTTCGAGACATGCACGATGCGGACACTTGGCATCGCGACATAAAGCCAGCAAACATTCTCCTTCGAGACGGACGATGGAAGAGTCCGGTACTAATCGACTTCGGACTATCACGTGCTGTCACTGACGCAACGATGACTGCCTACCCGCAGCGAGTCGGAACGCTTCGCTACATGGCGCCAGAAGCTCTGCGCGGGGAACCGGCGCGGAAGCTTGCGGATCTTTGGTCATGCGGAGTGATCCTCTACGAACTAATCGCCGGTACTCATCCATTCATATCGAGCTTTGTGGGCTTGGCTCCAGACGACGTGGTAGACGAGGTCGTCGGAGATCCACGCCCACTGCCTGGTGATGTGCCAGACGATCTGCGAGAGCTTGTTTTGAGGTTGCTCTCCCAGTCACCGCACCTCCGCGGAAGCGCCAGACGTGCCATCGAGACATTGAAAAGTGGGGCCGCTCGTGACTGAATCCATTGATGAGCCGACTACCTACGCGGGGCCAAGTCTGAAGAAGATCCTTAAGGGTGATACCCCAGTTATCTTGGTGCACAAGAGTGTCCAAGGTGCCCAGCGAATCGGCGAAGTCTTCGAGCAAATACCGCTGCTTCACGGGAAGTCGCTCGGCTTGGGCACAATTATCCGTCTACCCTCTATGTCCTCCGAAAAGGCGAGGGAGTACTTGAGTAAGCATGACTCCGTGCCAATTCGCTTTGCCGATCCGGAGCTGCACATTCATCCGCAAAGTGGGTGGCAAGATGCTCCTCCAAACCTCTCTCACTCGGCCCAAAATTGGACATACCTTTCAGCACCACCCTCCAAGCCGAGTGCGCTGTGGGTAGATGAGGTGCTGAAGATCCAAGTTGACCATGGAGCATCAGCCCTACTCACGGCCAGTGGTTGGGTTAGCGAGGTAAATGCTCAGAAGTCCCTCGATCTGGCGATGCAGTTCGTCAGCATGAGCCGTGACCGCGCTCCGGCAGCACCACTTTTCGTCAATCTGGCCATGGACTCTCGTTGGTTGACCGAACCTGGTCTTCGAGAGATCCTTCTGGGGGAAATTGTTGAGAGCGGTCAAGTCCCGTGGAGTGGTGTAACGAACATTCTTCGAGAATGAGCTTGGCTACGCAGTCAACGTGAGGGGTAGTTCCACAGCCACCTCCTCAGCAACGTTGTCCGTGATGAGGCGAA
>NZ_JAHFUW010000053.1 GCF_023264855.1 Herbiconiux sp.
GGCGCCGACGCGGCAGCCCGTCTGGCGAGCGCCGCCGGCCGGGCGCGCGACGGCTTCGCCGAGCGCGCCGGCCTCTCCGCGTGGACCTTCGGCGACCTCCCCCGCCACGTCGACACCCATCAGCACGGCGGTGTCATCCGCGCCTACCCCGCGCTCGTCGACGAGAAGTCCTCGGTGGCGCTGCGCCTGATGGCGAGCGCCGAGGAGCAGGCGCGGGCGACCCCGGCCGGGCTGCGCCGCCTCCTGCTGCTCGCGGTGCCGAGCCCGGCATCCTACGTTCGCGAGCATCTCACCCAGAACGAGAAGCTGCTGCTGGCGACGAGCCCCTACCAGAACGTGAACGCGCTCTTCGACGACGCGATGGCGGCCTGCGCCGACGAGGCCCTGTTCGCGCTGCATCCCGACGGCCTGGTGTGGACCGCCGCCGACTTCGAGGCCGTGCGTGACCGGCTGTCGAAGGCTGTGCTGCCGCTGCTGGACCAGACGATCGCCACCGTGGTGCGCATCCTGAGCGGGGTGCGCGATGTGGAACGCGCCATCAAGTCGGGCACGAGCATGGCGATGCTCCCGGCCATCACGGATGCCCGCGAGCAGCTGGCCGCCCTGGTGCACCCCGGCTTCATCGCCTCCACAGGCATCGCCCGTCTCGGCCACCTCCCCCGCTACCTGGCCGGAATCGTCTACCGCCTCGAAAAGCTCCCCGACAACCCCGCCCGAGACCGAGCCTGGATGACCGAAGTCCAAACCGCCACCACCCGCTACACCGACGCCGGCGGCCGCCTCCCCCTCGCCCCCCACTCCCCGGACACCCTCGCCCACGCCCGCTGGCTCCTGGAAGAACTCCGCATCTCCCTCTTCGCCCAGCCCCTCGGCACAGCCGAACCCGCGTCCCTCCAGCGCCTCACCAAGCTGCTGGCCTGACAAGAGTCCCTCAACAGAAGAGAACGCCCCACAACGTCTCAGGCCGTACCCAACGACCCAAGGTGAGCGTGTGGCCGAGGGATGCGACCGTCAGGCCGCGTCCCTCGACCGCGCGCTCACATGTCGCGCTGCGCCGGGCAGGGACCGGCGCAGCCCGCGAGCGACGAGCGAAGCCCGGCGCCCGCGGCAGCTAGCACCCCAGCTAGACTTGTCTGCTTATGAGCAGCTACACCTCCCTCCTCAAGACGCGCGGCGTCGCGCGGATCATCGCTGCTCAACTCACCGCCCGTTTCCCGTTCGGGATGCTGTCGCTGGCGTTCCTTCTGCACATCGAGCACACCTACGACAGCTATGGCATCGCCGGGCTCGTGCTCGCCGCTCTGAGCATCGGGCAGGCGATTGCGGGGCCGGTCACCAGTCGGCTGATGGGGCGCTGGGGCATGCGCCCGGTCATCCTCGTCACCATGATCATCTGCGCCGCCGCCATCACGTGCATCGCGCTGTTCCCGATGGGGATCGCGGCCGACATGGGTGTGGCGTTCGTCGCCGGACTCACGATGCCGCCCATCCAGCCGGCCGTGCGCACCATCTACCCCAAGATGGTGAACTCCAAGCAGCTCACTCCCCTGTTCTCGCTCGACGCCTCGGCGCAGGAGATCATCTGGGTGCTCGGCCCGGTCATCACGACCTTCGTGTCGATCCAGATCGGCACCGTCTGGGGCATCCTGCTCGCCGTCGCGTTCCTGGTGGGCGGCGGCATCTGGTTCCTCTCCAGCCCGGAACTCGGGCGGGTGCGCATCCCACGGTCCAAGCGCAAGCTCGGCGTGGTGCTGAAGAAGCCGCCGGTTCTGCTGGCCACGATCGTGGGCTTCCTGCTCGTCGCCACCTGCGCCGCCATCGAGGCCGGCGTCGTGTCGACCTTCGGCGAAGGCGGCGCGGAAGCCGGCATCGTGCTCGCCATCTTCGCGGTCGGGTCGCTCGCCGGCGGTCTCTCGCTCGGCCACAAGCCGATCGGACCGTGGGCCCTCGCCCGCCGGATGGCGATCGTCTTCGTGGGAACGGCGATCGCCGCCGCCTGGCTGAACGTGTGGTGGCTGGCCATCATGCTCTTCATCGCCGGCATCGGTATCGCGCCCGCCCTCGCCGTGATGTTCGCGATCGTCTCGTCGAGCGTGCGCTTCAGCGACACCGCCGAGGCCTACGGCTGGGTCGGCACCGGTCAGCTGATCGGTGCGGCGGTCGGATCGGCCCTTGCCGGCTTCCTGATCGACGGCATCGGCTCGGTCGGCGCCTTCGTGGTGGCGGCGGTGCTCGCCTTCGTGGGCTTCCTGGTGCCACTGCTGGGCAAGCGCTTCCACCCCGACCTGCGCGGGCGCGACGCCAGTCCGCTGCCCGACACGGAACCCGTCGACGCGATCACCGCCTGAGGGGCCGCTCGCACTGCCCGAGCGGGGCCGAGCGGAGCCGCGAGAGATAATCGGAGCATGGTCTCCGCGCTCTCCCCGCTCCTTCCGCTCGTCGACGGCCGCAGCATCCCGCAGCTCGGTCTCGGCGTCTACAAGACGACGGATGCCGAGAGCGCCGACGCGGTCGACGTCGCGTTGCGCCACGGCTACCGCCTGATCGACACCGCGGCGATGTATCTCAACGAGCAGGGCGTCGGCGCGGGGATGCGGCGCAGCGGCCTCCCCCGGGAGGAGGTGTTCGTCACAACGAAGGTCTGGCATACCGACAACGGCTACGACAGCACGCTCCGCTCTTTCGACGAGAGCCTCGAACGGCTCGGCACCGACTACGTCGACCTGTACATGATCCATTGGCCGGCCCCGGCGAGAGACCGCTACGTCGACACCTGGCGGGCCTTCGAGACGCTCGCCGCCGACGGCCGGGCGCGCTCGATCGGGGTCGCGAACTTCCACCCGAAGCACATCGAACGACTGCTCGCCGAGACGGTGACGGTGCCCGCGGTCAACCAGGTCGAACTGCACCCGTGGCTGCCGCAGGCCGAGGTGCGCGCGTTCGACGCGCGGCACGGCATCGTCACGCAGGCCTGGTCGCCGCTGGCCCGCGGCCACGTGTTCGACGCCGCACACGGCGGCGAGGTGCTCGCCGGCATCGGGCAGAAGCACGGCAAGACGGCCGCTCAGGTCGTGATCCGCTGGCACCTGCAGCTAGGCAACGCGGTGATCCCGAAGTCGGTCACGCCCTCACGGATCGTCGAGAACATCGACGTCTTCGACTTCGAGCTGGATGCCGAGGACGTGGCGTTGATCGCGGGGCTCGAGACGGGCGAGCGTACAGGGGTGGACCCGGACGACCGCAACTAGGGCGTTGGGGGTCGCGTGGGTGGTTGCTCGTGGGTGACTTGTCGGGCTGTGTTTGTTGCCGGTCGCGCCGGGCTTCGCTCGGCGTGACCGGGCTGCGCCGGTCCCTGCCCGGCGCAGCGCGACATGTGAGCGCGCGGTCGAGGGACGCGGCCTGCGGTCGCATCCCTCGGCCACACGCTCACCTTGGGGCGGCGAGTACGGCCTGAGACTTCGGGTGCCGGTGGAAGTGCTGTGCTGGCTGGGATGCCTGCGGGCCGACCGACGGCTACCAGCGGTCGTGGATGGCGTCTCGGAAGTAGCGGTCGTAGAGGTCTTTGACGTTGTCGTCGAGGCCTTCCGGCAGGGGGAGGGAGCCTGCGGCCGCGTTCGACTCCGCCTGGGCGCGGGAGCGGGCGCCGGGGATGACAGCGGAGACGCCGTCTTGGGCGGCGACCCAGGCGATCGCCGCCGCGGACGGTGCGACGCCCTCGGGCAGCAGGGAAGCGAACTCGCGGGCGGCGTCGATGCCCTGGGCGAAGTCGACACCTGAGAAGGTCTCCCCCACGTCGAACGCACTGCCGTCGCGGTTGTAATTGCGGTGGTCGTCGGCCGCGAACTCCGTGTTCACGGTGTACTTGCCGCTCAGCAGGCCCGAGGCCAGCGGCACCCGCGCGATGATGCCGACACCGGCCTCGCGGGCGGCGGGCAGCACCTTGTCGAGCGGCTTCAGGCGGAAGGCGTTCAGGATGATCTGCACCGTGGCCGTACCCGGCCGCGCGATCGCCGCCAGCGCCTCGGCGCAGGTCTCCACGCTCACGCCGTAGTTCGCGATCGCCCCCTCCTCGACCAGAACGTCGAGCGCGTCGTAGACCGCGTCGGTGGAGAACACGGGCGTGGGCGGGCAGTGCAACTGAACCAGGTCGAGCGTGTCGACACCGAGGTTCTGACGGGAGCGGTCGGTCCACGCCCGGAAGTTGGCGAGCGTGAACTCGGCGGGGTCTTGCGGCCCGCGCCGACCCATCTTGGTCGCCACCGTGATGCCCGACCGGCCGTTCGAGCCGCCCGCAGCATCCGGATTCTCGCGCAGGAACCGCCCGATCACCCGCTCGCTCCGGCCGTCGCCGTACACATCCGCGGTATCGAAGAAGGTGACCCCGGCGTCGACGGATGCGGCCAGCACGTCGAGCGCGGCATCCTCGTCGACGTCGCCCCAGTCGGCACCCAGTTGCCAGGTGCCGAGGCCGATGACGGAGACGGATCGGCCGGTACGGCCTAGAGTTCGCTGCTGCATGTCTTCGACCCTAGCCGGGTCGTGCGACACCGGCCCGGTTCCCGTGCCCGAGGGGAGCACGGGTATCCCCCTGCGCACGGAAAAGGGCCCCCGCGATGCGGAGGCCGTCGTACCGGGCCGGACGAAACCGGCCGTCACTGCACGCGATCAGTCGCGCAGGGACTCCTTGTAGTCGTTCTTGGCCTTGGTGGCGTCGCGCTCGGCTTTGGCCTTCTTCACTTCGTGCTCGGCCTTCGCCTCGTCGGCCTTGTCGCTGATGCGTTCCTTCGTGTCGTCGAAGGCCTCGCCGATCTTCTTGCCCGTGGCCTGCGCGGCATCCTTCGCGTCGTCGATGAAACCCATGACAGCCTCCTTCAGTTCGTGGTGCTCAACACCGTACGACGACCGCCCTCCCACCGCTCGAGGATTCCAGCCAGCTCCCAGGCGGCCGTCAGACGACGCGGAGCACCCCGCCGAAGCCTCGCCGCGATAACGAGCGGATAACCATCCGGCCACATCCAGCCACCCTCCAGACAAGCGCCAATACGGTGTGGCACATGAGACGAATGATCCTCGCATCCGCCGTTGTCGCCGCCGCTCTTCTGCTCGCCGGGTGCTCCGCCGGCTCGTCATCGTCGTCGTCCGGATCGGGGCCGGTGCAGCTCGCGCAGCCCGATCAGGCCCCGAGCGACTCCTCGGCCGAGGGTGGTGTCGCGGGCGAAACCGCCGACGGCACGAAGCAGTCGGTCATCACCACCGGCTGGGTCACCATCACGGTCGACGATCCGATCGCCGCCGCTCAGGATGCGGTCGACCTGGTCGACTCCTTCGACGGCAAGATCGACTCGCGGTCGCAGCAGGTCGGCTCGGATGAGCAGAGTGCGAGCGCGCAGCTGACCGTCCGCATCCCGGCGAAGGATCTCGATGCCGCGATCGAGAAGCTCGACCAGCTCGGCACGGTCGACTCGGTCTCGCTGCAGTCCAGCGACGTGACCCTGCAGGTGCGGGATCTGGATGCGCAGATCACGGCCCTGAAAGCATCCGTCGATCGCCTGCTGGCGCTGGTCGACCAGGCCGCCACGACCGCCGACCTGGTGGAGCTGGAGACCGCGATCTCCGACCGGCAGTCGCAGCTGGACAGCCTCGTCTCGCAGAAGGAGTACCTGGCCGACCAGATCGACTACTCGACGATCACGCTCGACCTGGTGACCGCGGACACGATCCCCTCGGCGGTGCCCGGTGACTTCTGGAGCGGGCTGGCCACCGGCTGGGCCTCGCTCGGCGCGGCGCTGTCGGGACTGCTCGTGGTGGTGGGGGTGCTCATCCCCTGGCTGCTGCCGCTCGCGGTGATCGCCGCCGTCGTGGTGCTCGTCGTGGTGCTGGTGAACCGCCGCAAGACGCCGCCGTCCGGCGGAGCCGGTGGTCCTGGCGGCTCCGGTCGCGGTGGTACGGCTGGCCCCGCCGGTCCGGCTGGTTCCGGCGTCACGGGCTCCGGGGCAGCGACCACCTCGCCGTAGCACGTGGCGGCGCCGGAACGCGGCGGGCGTCAGAGCACGGCGTCCGGATGCTGGCGGAGCCAGAGTTCGCGGCGCAGCTCGAGGTCGCGTAGCACGGCGTCGTCGACGACCTGCGGCGGGATGGCGCCGGAGCGTACGGCGGCGGCGATCGCCGCGACGAGCGGGGGCATGTCGACGGCCGAGTTGTACAGCAGCAGGTCGTTGCCGGCGGCGACGGCGGCCACGGCGTTCGCCGTGCGGTCGGCGTAGGCCGGAATGCCGGAGCTCTCGAGCATCAGCAGGTCGTCTGTCACGGTCACCCCCTCGAAGCCGAGGTCGTCGCGCAGGATGTCGTGCCAGGGCGCCGACAGGGATGCCGGCTGCGCATCGACCGCGCTGTAGACCAGGTGTCCGAACATGACCAGCTCGGCTCCCGCATCGATGCCCGCCTCGAACGGCGGCGCATCCTGCTGCTGCCACTGCGCGAAGGGCAGCGCGGTCGTGGGCAGAGAGGTGTGCGAGTCGGCCGGCGTCTCGCCGTGCCCCGGAAAGTGCTTGAGGGTGGAGAACACGCTGCCGCGCTCGGCGTCGACGGCGGCGGCCACGCGCTCGCTCGCGGCGGCCGGATCGGTGCCGAGCACGCGCTCGTAGATGAACGAGGAAGGGTCGGCGGTCACATCGGCGACGACGCCGAAGTTCACGCTCATGCCGGTGGATTCGAGCAGGGCGGCACGCTGGGTGAAGGCCTCGTTCGTCGCCTCGACCGGCGCACCCTTCAGCGTGTCGGCCGCAGCGAAACCGTCGTCCCCGAGCCGGGCGACGATGCCGCCCTCCTCGTCGATGGCGATCAGGGTTCCGAGCCCCTCGCAGGTCTGCAGCGCCGCGGCGAAGGCCGCGGTCTGGCTGCTCGGGCCGGGCACGTTGTCGCCGAGCAGCAGCACGCCCGCCGCCTGGTTGGCGGCGAGGTAGGACTGCACGGCCGCGGGATCCGCACCCGGAACGTGCACGATGAACATCGAGGCGATCTTCTGCTCGAGCGTCATCGTGCTCAGCCTCATCGAGGCGTACAACCGGATGCGCTCGGCCGCGGAGAGCACCGGGAACGCGCCGCGCTCCCGGGCCTCCCGAGCAGCGGATGCCGTGGCCCCGGCCGAGCCGCTAGTCGCGGTCGCCGCCCGGTTCGCCAGGTCGCCCTTCGCAGCATCCGTCGGCCCGGTGCACCCCGCCAGGACGGCGCCGGTCAGCAACGCGCTCAGCCCCGCCGCCGCCAGACGGCCGCCGCGGCGCGGGGTGGGGGCCCCCCGCTCTCCGGGGCCCGAGGGCTCCCGGAGGCGCGCGAGGACGAGACGTCTCAGAGCCACGACCTAGTCCGGAACCGGACCGAGCAGCGCGTTCGCCACCGTGGAGTGCGCGGACTCGCCGTCGGACGGATGGAAGATGCCGGCGACGACGTCGCGGTAGAGCCGGCCGAGCTCGCTGGAGTTGGCGATCGCCGAGCCGCCGGACACCCGTAGTGCCAGGTCGACGACGACCCGCGCGCTCTCGGTCGCGCGCACCTTGAGGCCGACGAGCTTGGGGAACCAGGCCGCGCCGTGGGCGGCCTGCGCATCGACGTCGGCGGCGAGCGCCTCGATCTGCGGCGGCATCGCGTCGTGCAGGATGCCCGCCTCGGCGACCTTCCAGCGGATGTCGGGGTCGTGAGCGTAGGGCCGGCCGCCCGCTTTCATCGAGGTGCGGCGGTGGGCGGCCTCGACGGCGAGCTCCACGGCCCGCTGACTGATGCCGGTGTACACGGCGGCGACCAGCACCTCGAAGTTCGAGAAGATGCCGAAGATCAGCGGGTCGGGGCTCGGCCCCACCGGCAGCCGCCGGAACACGCGAGACGCCGGCGCCTCGGCGCCCTCGAGGATCGTGGTGTTGCTCTGGCTGGCGCGCATGGCGAGCGTGTCCCAGTCGTGCACCGTGGTGACCCCCGCCGTCGACCGGTCGAGGAAGGCGTGCACGAGAGCCGGGGCATCCGGATCGGAGTCGTCGCGGCCGAACACGCCGAGCCGCGTCCACACCGGCGAGAGCGACGTGAAGATCTTGGTTCCGGTGAAGCTGTAGCCGCCGTCGGCCAGCGGATGCGCCTGGGTGCGCGAGTCGAACAGCACCAGGTCGTTGCCGGCCTCGCTGTTGCCGAACGCGAACACCTCACCCGCCACCGCGTCGTCGAGCACCCAGGCGAGCGAGTCGTCCCCGCGATCGGCGAGCACCTTCGCGACGCCGGTCCACACCAGATGCATGTTGATGGCGAGCGCCGTGGCGGGCGCCGCGGTCGCGAGCCGCGTCTGCTCCCGAGCCACCCGAGCCAGCCCGAACCCCAACCCACCGGCCTCCACCGGTGCGAACATCCGCAGATACCCGACCGCGGTCAGCTCCCGCAGATCCTCCTCCGGAAACGTGTTCTCCCGATCATGAACACCAGCCCGAGACCGGATGCGCGCCAGCAGAGCATCATCGAGAACACTCACTTCGGCCATGCGCACATGCTACCCACGGCCCCTGACAGTCCCCTCCCCACCAAACACCCCCACCGGCACCCAAAGTCTCAGGCCGTACCCGCCGACCCAAGGTGAGCGTGTGGCCGAGGGGTGCGAGCGAAGCCCGCGCCCCTCGACCGCGCGCTCACATGTCGCGCTGCGCCGGGCAAGGACCGGCGCAGCCCGGTCACGCCGAGCGAAGCCCGGCGCGACCGGCAACTAACACAGCCGGACACACACGTGACACCTCTAACGCACCATCCCAACGCGCAACCCCCAACGCACCTACCCGCGCGCTTCCAGCTCTCGTACCCTCGGGATCACCTGCTCGGCGAAGCGCTGCATCTCCGCGAGGTGCGGCGAGAACTGCAGCAGCAGCAGGTCCACTCCAGCCTCGGAGAACTCCACGATGCGACGCGCCACCTGGTCGGGCGTGCCGATGAGCTCGGGGCGCAGGCCCCGGTTCGACACCGAGTAGTCGCGCAGGTCGACCTTCTGCTCGAGCTGCGACTTCGAGATGAAGTCCTGGTACGACTCGTAGGCTGCGCCCTCGCGCACGTCGGTGATGCGGTCGAGCTCGGCCTGCGCCTCCTCCTCGGTGTCGCGCACGATCGCGTACGCGGCCATGCCGAAGGCCGAGAACGGGGTGTCTGAGACCGCGGCACGTCGGGAGGTGAGGTCGGCGACCTTGGTGCGCAGCTCATCCGGGGTCCCACCGTGAGTGACGTAGGCGTCGGCGAACCGCGCGATCGCCTGTTTGCCGCCTTCGCTCTCGCCGCCGGCGTAGATGACGGGCTGCACCTGCGGCTTCGGCTCGAGGTACGTGTTCTCGATCTCGTAGTAGTCGCCCTTGAAGCTGTAGGGCGTCTCGTTCCAGAGGCCCTTCAAGATCTCGACGAACTCGAGGCTGCGGCGGTACCGGTCGTCGTGCTCACTGAAGATGCCGCCGTACTGCCGCGCCTCCTCGGCCCACCACGCCGACACCACGTTCAGCGTGAAGCGGCCGCCGGAGATGTCGTCGATCGTGGCCGCGCGTTTGGCCGCCACGGCCGGCAGGTGGTAGCCGGGGCGGATGGCCGTGAGGATCTCGATCCGCTCGGTGACGGCGGCGACCGCCGCGGCCAGCTCCCAGGCGTCCAGGCTCGGTGCCGACTGCCCCTTCACGTCATTGAGGTTCAGCTCGGCGATCAGGGTGACGTCGAAGCCCACGCGCTCGGCGGTCTGCGCGATCTCCTTCACGTGCTGGAACGTCACCGGGGTGTGCTCGTCGTCGACGTTGCGGAGCCAGCCGCCGAAAATGGGCGTCCAGTACCCGAAGCGCATAGTCATGGGTCGAGTCTAGGAGCGCCCGATCCGGCCCCCCGACCAGCGTTACGCTGCTTTACTGCCGGTCGCGCCGGGCTTCGCTCGGCGTGACCGGGCGGCGCCGGTCCCTGCCCGGCGCCGCGCGACATGTGAGCGCGCGGTCGAACGACCCGGCCTGCGGTCGGGACGTTCGGCCACACGCTCACCTTGGGGCGGCGGGTACGGCCTGAGACTTTGGATGCTCGAACATACGCGACACTTCGGGCGCTCGCCACGCGCCAGCATTTCGGGCGCTCGCCACGCGCTGGCACTTCGGGTGCTCGGGGTTGGGTCAGGGGGCGGGGAGGATCTCGGCGGCGGCGTGAGCGGCGCTCAGGCGGAGGTAGGTGGCGGCGTTGGTGCGCAGGGCCGCGCGCTCCTCGTCGGCCAGGGCTCGGCGCACCTTGGCGGGAACGCCGGCCACGAGGGAGCCGGGCGGCACGACCGTGCCCTCCAGCACCACGGCGCCGGCCGCGACGAGCGAGCCTGCTCCGATCACGGCGCCGTTCAGCACCGTTGAGGACATGCCGATCAGGCAGTCGTCCTCGATCGTGCAGCCGTGCAGCACCGCTCCGTGCCCGACGCTCACGCCCGATCCGATTCTCGTGGGGCGGCCGGCGTCGACGTGCACCACCACGTTGTCCTGCAGGTTCGAGCCCTCGCCCAGGTGGATCGTGTCGCCGTCGGCCCGCAGCACGGCGCCGTAGAACACGCTCGAAGAAGCGGCCAGCGTGACCTGGCCGATGACGACAGCGGTGGGCGCGACCCACGCCGTCTCGTCGATCTCGGGGGTGTGGCCTTCGTAGCGGATGATCATGGGACTCCTCGTCGAGTGGTTCCTGCCAGCCTATCCAGGCCTCGCGGGGCAATAGGGTGGGCAGCATGCAGGATCCGGTCGGCGCGCTCTCGTTGATCCTCGAGCTGTTCAGCTGGATCGGCATCGCGGCAGGCCTCGTGCTCCTGGTGGTCGGCCTCGTACGCGGCGCCTTCTTCCGCGGCTGGCGCGAGACGCTCGGCGTGGTCGTGCTCGACGCATCCGGAGACCTGGTGTACCGCTGGCTCGGCGAAGACGGCGTGCTCTACGAGGCGCCCTCGATCGACGACGACACCCAGGTGCTCGAGCCGGGCGAGGACGTGACGGTGTACGTGAACCCGCGCGACCCTTCGGTGGGACGGGTCGACGATCCCACGCACGAGGGGCGGGCGCTGCGCACCACAGGCTGGATCCTGCTGGGCCTCGGCATCGTCGCCGTCGTGGTGCAGTTCGTGCTCCTTTTCCTCTGACTCGCTCCGGCCCTAGGCTTCAGCCATGTCGACAGACGGCCCCGCCCGCGCCCTCAGCGGCATCATCCCGGTGATCCGGATGCGCCCGCGCTCGATCCACGAAGACGGCCGGGTCTCCAGCCCGCTGGAACTGCTCTTCGACCTCACCTTCGTGGTCGCCGTCTCCTCGATCGTGGGCCAGCTGGCGCACGCCGTCGCCGAAGACCACCTCGCCACCGCGCTGCCGAACTTCCTGATGGTGTTCTTCGCCATCTGGTGGGCGTGGCTCAACTTCACCTGGTTCGCCTCGGCGTACGACACCGACGACGTGCCCTACCGCCTGCTCACGCTGCTGCAGATGGGCGGGGTGCTCGTGCTGGCCGCGGGCGTGCCCAGCGCCTTCGGCGAGGGCGACTACTTCTTGATCACGCTCGGCTACCTCATCATGCGCGTCGCCATCATCACGCAGTGGCTGCGGGCGGCGGTTCAGGATGCCGAAGGGCGGCGCACCGCCCTCCGGTACGCCCTGGCGATCGGCATCGTGCAGGCGCTGTGGATCATCCGCTACTTCACCGTCGTCGACGTGCCGTTCTGGGTGCAGGTCACCGTGTTCGCCGCCCTGGCGGTGTGCGAGATGACGACCCCGATCTGGGCCGAACGGCACCGCTCGACGAGCTGGCATCCGCACCACGTGGCCGAGCGCTACGCACTGTTCACCATCATCTTGCTCGGCGAGTCGGTGCTGGCCTCGACCGTGGGCGTGCAGAACGTCATCACGGCGGGCTCGTCGTCGGGCGAGTTCGTGCTGCTGGCGGCCTGCGGCCTCGCGCTGCTGTTCGGGCTCTGGTGGGTCTACTTCCTCGAACCGGCGCACGACGGCCTGGAGCGCCGCCGCTCCCGCTCGTTCTTCTGGGGGTACGGGCACTACTGGATCTTCGCGGCCCTCGCCGCCGTCGGAGCAGGCCTCGAGGTCGGCGTCGACGCGATCGGCCACCACATCGAGGCGCCCACCGTCGTCGTGGCGTACGCCATCGCCGTGCCTGTGGCGGTGTACCTGGTGATGATGTGGGTGCTCTACCGCCCGCTGACCGGGCCCACCGTCATCCCGCCGGCCGTCTCGCTGGGCGCCGCCGCCGTCATCCTGCTGCTCCCGCTGACGACCGCCGTGCTGCCGCTCGGCTTCGTGGTGCTGGCCATCACGCTGGCCGTCGGCCTCGTGGTGGCGCTCACCATCCTGGTCAGGCGGCCACGAGTCGCCGCGTGATCAGGAGGCCGCGCCCTCGCCCGGCTCGTCGAGCAGCTTCTTGAGCTCGCGCCGCAGCACCTTGCCCACGTTCGACTTGGGCAGCTCGTCGCGGAACAGGATCTTCGTGGGCCGCTTGTAGCCCGCCAGCTCGCCCTTGAAGTAGGCGCGCAGCTCGTCTTCGGTGAGCGAGTCGTCGGCCTTCACCGCGAAGAGCACCACGGTCTCGCCCGAACGGTCATCCGGAACTCCGATCACACCCGCGTCTTTGACCTTCGGATGCTGCATCGCCACCTCTTCGACCTCGCTCGGGTAGACGTTGAAGCCCGACACCACCACGAGGTCTTTCTTGCGGTCGACGATGGTGATGTAGCCGTCGTCGCTCATCGTGGCCACGTCGCCGGTGAGCAGCCAGCCGTCTTTCAGCACCTCGGCGCTCGGCTCGGGCTGGTTCCAGTAGCCCGACATCACCTGCGGGCCGCGCACGCACAGCTCGCCCGGCTCGCCGAGTGCCACCGGGGCGCCGTCTTCACCGCGCAGCTCGATGTCGGTGGAGGGCAGCGGGAGGCCGATGGTGCCCACCCGCGGGGTGGTCCAGGTGGGGTTCACCGAGACGACCGGCGAGGCCTCGGTGAGGCCGTAGCCCTCGAGCAGGTCGTGGCCGGTGGCCTCGCGCCAGGCCTTCGCCGTGGCGCCGCGCACGGCCATGCCCCCGGCGACCGAGAGCTTGACGCCCGAGAAGTCGAGCGCGCGGAACGCCGGCGCATCCAGCAGCGAGGCCGCGAGGGTGCTCACCAGGATGAGCACGCTCGGCTTGGTCTTGGTGAGGGTGCCCACGAGGTCGGCGGTGTCGCGCGGATTCGTGATGAGCACGTTGTGCGATCCGTAGGCGAAGAAGGCCAGGCAGTTCACCGTCAGAGAGAAGATGTGGTACAGCGGCAGGGCCGCGATGACCGTCTCCTGGCCGTCGTGCAGGCGCAGCCGCATCGGCGCCAGCATCTGCGCCTGGTTGGCGATGAGGTTGGCGTGGGTGATGATGGCGGCCTTCGTGCCACCGGTGGTTCCGCCGGTGTACTGCAGCAGAGCGGTGTCGCCGCCGGCGATGCTCGGGCGTTTCGCGCTGTCCGGCCGCTGGTGGTGCTGTCGGCCGGTCGCCACGGCATCCCGGAACGACGTCGTTCCCGTGAGGCCGTTGGCCGGCACCATCTTGCGCACCCGCTTCACCACGAAGTTCGTGACGACGCGCTTGAGCGGCGGCAGCAGGTCGCCCACCTCGGTGACGATGACGTGCCGGATGCTCGTCTCGGCGAGCACCTTCTCGAGCTTGTCGGCGAAGTTGGCGAGCACGAGGATGGCGACGGCTCCCGAGTCGACGAACACCTTCTGCATCTCGTGCGCGGTGTAGAGCGGGTTGGCGTTCACCACGACGAGTCCGGCCTTCAGCGCGCCGAAGACGGCGACCGGATACTGCAGCACGTTGGGCATCTGCAACACGATCCGGTCGCCCTTGGAAAGGCCCAGCTCGCCCAGCAGGTAGGCGGCGAAGTGGTCGGAGAGCTCGTCGACCTCGCGGAAGCTCAGCACCGTGCCGAGGTTCGAGAAGGCGGGGGCGTCGCCGTGCTTACGGCACGTGCCGGAGACGAGCTCGCCGACGGTGGCGAACTCGGCTGCACCGATCGTGGGGGCCAGGTCCGGCGAGTAGCTGCTCAGCCACGGGCGGGTCTCGTATGCGTTCTGCGCCTGATCGTTCATGGCCTTCTTCGGTGTCGTCGGCATCCCGGCCCGCAGCATCGGGTGGGCTCGCACATACCGTACCCGCTATCGTCAACTCATGATGAATGACGACGACGACGAGCGCCCCGCCGGTTTCATCTCACGCCTGGGCCGTGCCCGCGGGCTGGCCTGGATCGTGATCATCGGGCTGGTCGCCCTGAGCATCGGCGCGATCTCGGTCGTGATCGTGCTGCAGAACTCCTGAGCGCAGCCCCGCCCGTCTCAGGCTTCGTCGGGGGTGGCGTCGTCGAGGAGTTCCTGGTCCCAGTCCTTGACCGCCTGCTCGGCTTCTTCGCGGGTGTCGAACGGGCCGAGGGACGGGGCCTCGGGGAACTCGTCGGGGTTCAGGTCGGTCGTGACGAAGTAGGTGACGGTGTCGTCTTGTTCGTGCTCGACGATGCGCAGATCGGTCATGCTGCCGACTCTACCGGGCTCGTGAGGGCCGTGCGGATGCCGGGGGCACTCGTGCCGCGCACGAGCGCTCCCGGGGCATCCGTTCGGCGCCGTTCGGGATGCGGCGTGCGTCAGAAGTCGAAGCCGCCACCGAAGTCGCCGCCACCACCGAAGTCGCCGCCGCCGAAGTCACCGCTTCCGCCCGACCAGTCGCCGCCGCCGCCGTCGGCCGAGACGTCACCGGATGCGTCACCCGAGGCATCCGTGCCGCCCGCGTCACCGCTGCCGTCACCGGAGTCGCCTGAATCTCCCGAGTCGGCCGCCTGGTCGGTGGACGGGCCGGGGAGGAAGGCGCTGACCAGTGCCGATCCGATCACGTAGCCGGCGATCGTGCCCATCATCGAGGAGGCGAGCATGCCGCCGAAGCCCATGCCGCCGCCACCGTTGCCGCCGTTCCCGTTCCCGTTGAAGGAGCGCTCGAGCGTTCCGGGCTGGCGGATCTCGGATCGGGTCGCCGACTGGGCGAGCGAGCGCGGGTCGTCGCCGCGCGGGGCGTCGCCCGCGGGGGCGTTCGCGCTCAGCTGCTGGAAGAGCAGCTGCCGCTGCTCGGGCGTGAGCTTGGTGAACGCCTCTTCGTGCACCTGCTCGATCGTCTCGGGCGGAGCGGTGCGCAACAGGTAGCGGTAGCGCTCGACGGCGATCTCGTCGTCGCTTCGAGCGGGGGTCGCGGCGGCCGGCGCGGTGGCGCGGGGCTGCGGCGTGTACTGCGGCTGCGGTTCTTCTCGGCCTAGCAGTCGGTCGAGGAATCCCATGGTGATCGCTCCGATCTCAGGCGGCGCCGTGCGCGCCGTCGCTGACGTCCAGTCTCCCGGAGGCGACTGGAGAATCACTGGGGGCCGGCCACGACCTCGCTGATCGTCTCGGGGCGGAAGCCCTTGCCGAGCAACCACGGCGCCACCCGCCGGATCGTCGGCACGATCACCCGGAGCGCCGCCCTCTGACCCGCGGTCGGCGGGTTGGCCAGCAGCGGCTTCTCGACCGGCCGCGCGATCGCCCGGTGCAACCGCAGCTGCACCGCCTGCATCGCGCGCACCGGCGGCAGCCGCCGGTGCTGCACGGCGGCGAGCATCCGCTCGGGCACGATGCCGTCGCGGCCTTCTCGCAGCGCCTCGACGAGCGTGTTCGCGGTGGCCACAGCATCCTGGATCGCGTAGTTCACCCCCACGCCGAACGCCGGCGACATGGCGTGCGCGGAATCGCCGATGCAGAGCAGGCCGGGGCGGTGCCACTGCTCGAGGCGGGAGACCTGCACCGAGAGCAGCTTCACCTGGTCCCAACTCTCGAGCGCGCCGACGACGGATGCCAGGGGCCGGGCCGCCTGGGCTAGCCTGTGCCGGAACGCGTCGAGGCCTTCTCGCCGGATCTGCTCGAAGTGGCCCTTCGGGATCACGGCGCCCGCCTGGTAGTGGTCGCGGCGGTCGATGGTGAGCACGAACGATCCGTGGTCGATGTAGGCGAGGGTCGACGGCGGCAGACTGGCCGGCTTGGGCAGCGCGAACCAGAGCACGTCGATCGGGATGCCGAACTCGCGCGGCTTGAGTCCGGTCGCAGCGCGAACGGTCGAGGTGCGGCCGTCGGCGGCGATCGTGAGGCCGGCGCGGATCTCGACGTCGCCCGCGGCATCGGTGGCCGTGACCCCGGTGACGGCTGCGCCCGCGCGGCGGACGCCCGTGGCGCTGGTGCTCATCCGCAGGTCGAAGGTCGGGAACTCCTGAGCCTTTGCAGCCAGGAAGTTCAGGAAGTCCCACTGCGGCATGAACGCCAGGAAGTCGTCGGGCGCCGGCAGCGCGCCGAAGTCGACGGCGTGGATGCGCGTGCCGTTCACGACCACATCGAGCGTGCGCACCTCGCTGTGCGGGATGGTGAGGAACTCGTCGCGGAGCCCCAGCTGCCCGAGCAGCGCAAGGGTGGAGGGGTGGATGGTGGATGGTGTCGCCGCGGAAGTCGCGCAGGAAGTCGGCGTGCTTCTCGAGCACGACCACCCGCACCCCCGAGCGGGCGAGCAGATACCCGAGCATCATCCCGGCGGGCCCGCCGCCCACGATGCACACCTCGGTCTCGACGACGCGCCCGCCGCCGCCCGCGCCGCCCGCGCCTTCCGATTCCCCCGTCATGCGGCTCACTCTAGGGCGCGGCATCCCGCGGCCTCCAGCCCCCGCCGCTCCGTTCGGCCTTCCGCGCGGTTCTCGGGGCGGTTCGCTCCAGCGAGTCTCAGGCCGAGCTCGTGCACTATGGCAGAGGTTCGCTTCAGACTCGCTGGAGTGAACCGCGTTCGAAATCCGTTCTCCACAGGCCCCGAATCGGCTCTCCACAGTTCGCCGGACCGACACACGAGCACTGCCAGCCGGCAGGCATTCTCTGGGCATGCACGTTCCCGAAGTCCTGTCCCGGATCGGTGGTGTCGCGAGCACTGCGCAGTTGGCGGAGCACGGTTGCGGTGCGGCCGAGATCACACGCGCCGTCCGTGTCGGCTCGGTGCTGCGTGTGCGTCGTGGGTGGGTGGCCTTGCCGTCGGCGCCGGCCGCTGCCATCGCCGCCGTACGAGTCGGCGGCACCGTCAGCTGCATCTCGGTCCTTCGGCCGCTCGACGTGTGGTGCGTGCGTGATCGACGACTGCACGTGCGAGTCGGCTCCTCGGCCGGCACCCTCGCATCGCCGTCTGATCGCCGAGTGCCCCTCGAGAACGCGGCGCGGCGCGGCATCGTGATCCACCGCTCCCGCTGGCCCGCGAGGAGCCCGACAGCAGGCGCACCCGCCGTCGATGACCTGGCAACAGCTCTCCGGCATGCTGTCGTGTGTCAGGGGCGGGACGATGCCGTCGGATCGCTCGACTCCGCGCTCAATGGCGGGCTGATCCGGCTGTCCGGCCTCCGCGAGGCATTGAGCCCGTTGCCACTGAGTTATCGGAGACTGCTCGATCTCGTCGACGGACGAGCGGACTCGGGCGTCGAGACGAAGGCGCGGCTCGGCCTGCGCGCCGTGAACATCGCCTGCCGCACGCAGGTCGCGATCCCCGGAGTGGGAAGCGTCGACCTGCTCGTCGGCGAAAGGCTTGTGATCGAGCTCGACGGTGAAGAGTGGCACGCCGGAAGCGAGGCCTTCGCCGAAGACCGGCGGCGCGACCTGCTTCTCGCCGCGCTCGGCTACCGCGTGCTCCGGCTCACGTACCAGCAGGTCATGTATCAGTGGCCGTCCGTGCTGGCCACGGTGGGCGGGCTGATCGCCGCGCGCGAGCACCACTGGCCCCGCGTCGGCGGAGGCAGCAGTTCACTCCGGCGAGTCTGAGGCGAACCTCAGCCATAGTGCACGAGGTCGATCTGAGACTCGCTGGAGTGAACGGCTCTCGCACCGTGAGCCGGGTGGCTGTCCCGGCTTGCGAGCGGTGCGGCGGCCGGGCGGTGCTTCGGGCGGCGGTGCGTCAGGCGGGCGGGGCGTCAGTTGGGCGGGCGGGGCAGGGCGTCGGGCGGCGTTGCGTCAGGCGGGCGGGGCGGGGCGTCAGGCGGGGAGGAGGATCGCGTCGGCGAGGAGGGAGCGGATGCTCGGGAGCAGTTCGGCGGTGAGCGCGGCCTCATCGACCGCGAGCACCTCGGCGAGCGCCCCGCAGATCGCGCGCACGCTGAGGTCGCCGTCGCAGGTTCCGATGAAGGCCGCGAGGCCGGTGTCCAGCGACACCGAACGGCCGAAGCCTCCGCCCTGGCGGAGGGTCATCACGACCGGGTCTTCCTGTCCGGGCCAAAAGTGGCGCTCCTCCGTGATGTCGGAGGCGTACACGAGGGTGGCTCGCAGGAGCGCCTCGTCGTCGTGCCGCACCGACCAGTCGTGTCCGTCGAGACAGGCGGCGACGTGGTCGCCCAGGCCGACGGGGTTGCTGCCGAGCCCCTCATCGAGCCGCTCGTAGCGCGCCAGTGTGGGCGCGCCCGCCGCCGGCCGGCGGAACAGCAGGTACCCGAATCCGACCTCGGTCACTCCACGATCGCGGAAGTCGTCCAGCCACGCGGCGTACAGCGCGTCGAACGCCGGCGTTCCGGGGCGTGTGCCGCCGTCGCGGATCCAGGTCTCGGCGTAGGTCGGCGCATCCTGCCGCTCCCGCTCGATCACCCAGACGTCGAGCGCGTGCTCCCCCGATCGGGGAACCCACGAGCGCACCCGCTCGAGCCCGTCCTGCCGGCCGACGGCACCGGATGCAGGGCCGGAGGCCGCAGCGTCACTGCCCGGTGCCGCCGCAGTGCCGGCCGAAGCCGACGCCGGAACAGCATCCCGGTACTCCCAGTTGCCGAGCAGTTGTGCGATGCCGCCGGGGCGCAAGTGCGCGCCGAGCTGACGCACCACCGACTCCACGAGCCCATCGCCCACGAGGCCGCCGTCGCGGTACTCGTACAGCGGCACCCCGTCTACCCGAGGCGTGATCACGAACGGCGGGTTCGACACGATCCGGTCGAACTGCTCCCCCGCCACCGGCTCGAACAGGCTGCCGTGCCGGAACTCGATCGACTCCACCCGGTTCAGCCGGGCGTTGAACTCGGCCAGGGCCAGGGCCCGCCGCGAGATGTCGGTGGCTACCACGCGGCGCGCGAACCGGGCCGCGTGCAGGGCCTGGATGCCGCATCCGGTGCCGAGGTCGAGCACCGAGTCGACCGGGCTGGCGATCATCAGCCCGCTCAGGGTCATGGATGCTCCGCCCACGCCGAGCACGTGGTCTTCGTCGAGCGCACGACCGAGCGCTCCCTCGCCGAGGTCGGACACGATCCACCAGCTGCCGGCGCCGAGCGAGTCGACGAAACTGTAAGGACGCAGGTCGAGCAGCGCGCGCACGCGCGAGTCGTCGCCGAACGCCCCGCCGCCGAGCTCTGCGTCTCCGTCGACGATCCCCACGATCCCCAATTCCAGAGCACCCTGCACACCCGTCGCCGGAAGGGCGCCGCGCAGGTCGGCCACCGTCACCGAGTCGCCCAGCACGAACAGCCGCGCCAGCGTCTCCACAGGCCGGGGCACCGGCCGCTCCCCGTCGGCCGGCACGGCGAGCCGCCGCTCGAGCTCCCGCCGCGCCGGAAGCGTCTGCCCCCGGAACAGCGCGGCCGCCGCCGACGACCCCCAGATGCCGTCGAGCACATCCACGCGGTAGCGGGCGGCCGTGAGGTCTGCGTGCAGGTGGTCGATCGGTGCGGGGTTCACTCCCCTATTCAAGCGGCAATCGGATGCCGCGCCGACAGCCCGAACGACGTCGCAGCCGGGTGCCGACGCCGGGATGACCCCCGAGCAGGTCGCTGTCGGGGGAGCACACCGCCTCGCTACAGTGGCCTCATGCCCCGCGTCACCGCAGATCCGCTCGTCGTCGACACCGCCACGGGAGCCGTGCGCGGCGCTCTCGCCGAAGGGATCCGCCGCTGGCGGGGCATCCCCTACGCCGCCGTGCCGGTCGGTCCGCTGCGGTTCGTCGCGCCGCAGCCGCCCGAGCCCTGGGACGGCATCCGCGACGCCCTCGCCTTCGGTGACGCGGCCCCCCAGCACGTCAACAAGGCGGTCACCCTGCCCGACGGCGTCGAGCAGTCCGAAGACTGCCTCACCCTCAACGTGCTCGCGCCGGCCGAGCCCGCCGCAGCCCCCGGTGAGCCGCTGCAGGACGCCGCGGCCGGGCATCCGGTTCTGGTGTGGATCCACGGCGGAGCCTACTTCGCCGGATCCAGCGCGCAGCCCCTCTTCGACGGAACGCACCTCGTGCAGAACGGCGACGTGGTCGTCGTCAGCGTGAACTACCGGCTCGGCGCACTCGGCTTCCTCGACTTCTCGGAATGGGCGGATGCCACGGCGCCCGACACCCGTTTCGACACCAATCTCGGCCTCCGCGACATCCTCGCCGCCCTGCGCTGGGTGCGCGAGAACATCGCGGCGTTCGGCGGCGACCCCGGCAACGTGACCCTCTTCGGCGAATCGGCGGGCGGCGGCTGCGTCACGACGCTGCTCACCTCGCCGGCGGCGGCGGGCCTGTTCCACCGCGCGATCGCCGAGAGCTCGCCCGCCACCTCGGTGTACGGCCGGGAGCGCGCCCGGGCCGTGGCGCGCCGTTTCCTCGGCCTCGTCGGCATCGATCCGGATGCCGTGGACGGCCCGGCCGACGGCTCTCCCGCGACCCGGCCGACCGGCGCCTCGTCCGATGCGGCCGCATCCGCCAACCCCATTGCCCAGCTCCGGCGGCTCCCCGCCGACCGCCTCAGCCAGGCGGCGTTCGACCTGATCGGCGCGGTGGCGGCCGACTCCCCCGGAACCCTCGCGATCGCTCCGGTCGTCGACGGCGACATCGTTCCCGAGCATCCGATCGACGCCTACCGCGCCGGAACCCAGCTGCCGATTCCGCTGATCATCGGCACGAACCGCGACGAGGCGTCGCTGTTCCGCCTGATGAAGTCGCCGCTGATGCCGATCACCGAGTCGTCGGTGCACGCCATGTTCGCCGAGATCAAGGCCGAGCGGCCCGACCTCGACGATGCCGAGACGCGGATCGAGACCGCCTATCCGCACTTCCCGCAGCACCGCACTCCGGCCGAGCTCTCGCGCGACGCCGGTTTCCGGATGCCCTCGATCTGGCTCGCCGCAGCGCACAGCCGGGTCGCGCCGACGCGGATGTACCGCTTCGACCACTCGCCGCCCCTGCTGAAACTGCTGGGCATCGGCGCGACGCACGGCGCCGAGATCGCCTATGTGTTCGGAAATCTGAAGATCGCGAAGAAGGACTTCAGCTTCGACCTGGGCGGGCTCCCCGCAGCCCGCGCGCTCTCGGCGCTGATGCAGCACCGCTGGCTGGCCTACGCCCGCACGGGCGAGCCGGCCGGCGCCGACGGGTCGCCGTGGCCGCTGTACGACACCGCGACGCGCTCGACGCTGATCTTCGACCACGGCGAGACGGTGGCCGACGACCCGGATGCCGCGATCCGCACGGCCTGGGGCGATGAGGTCATCGGCTTCTCCTGAGGTCGGCGTGCGTGCGGCCTGAGGTCCGCTTGGCGCGATCCGTCACCGTCGTCTGCGACAATCGGAGTTCCGCGCCTGCGAAAGCCGGCGCCCGCGCATCCGCGCACCGCTGCTTCCCCATCCGTAGAGGAGACACCCCTGTGACGACGAACGTCCGCCTGGTCGCTTTCGACCTCGACGACACGCTTGCGCCCTCCAAGGCTCCGCTGGACCCGAAGATGGCCGCGATCCTCGTGCGCCTGCTCGATGAGGTACCCGTGTGCGTCATCTCGGGCGGTCAGATCGCCCAGTTCCGTTCGCAGCTGATCGCGAACCTGCCCGACTCGCCCGAGCAGCTCGAGCGCCTGCACCTCATGCCCACCTGCGGAACGCAGTACTACCGCTATGAAAGCGGCGCCTGGCAGCAGGTCTACGCCGAGAACCTCAGCGACGACGAGAAGACGCGGGCTCAGGATGCGGTGACGGCCAAGGCGAAAGAGCTCGGCTTCTGGGAGACCGACACCTGGGGCCCCGTGCTCGAAGACCGCGGCTCGCAGATCACGTTCTCGGCGCTCGGGCAGGATGCGCCGATCAGCGCGAAGTCGGTCTGGGACCCGACGGGCGAGAAGAAGGAAGCCCTGCGCGCCGCCGTCGCTCCCCTGGTGCCCGATCTCGAGGTGCGCTCGGGCGGGTCGACCTCGGTCGACATCACCCGCTTGGGCATCGACAAGGCCTACGGCATGAAGCGGCTGGCCGAGCTGACGGGCATCCCGCTCGACGCCATGCTCTTCGTGGGCGACCGCCTCGACGAGGGCGGCAACGACTACCCGGTGAAGGCGCTCGGGGTGCCGACGCGAGCCGTCGAGGGGTGGCACGACACAGCCGCCGTGGTCGAGGAGTTCCTGGCCGCGCGCCAGGGCTGAGCCCACCACCCGCCCGCCGGCCCCACCAGCCGCCGCCCCCGACCGAGACCCGCCATGGCCGCCAAGAAGAACTCCCGCGCCCCGCGGATCGACGCGATCCGGCTCGACGGGCTGACCGACGGCGACCCCGCGCTCCTGTCGCCGAACGAGAACGTGTTCGGCGAGCGATTCTCCGGCGCCGACCTGAGCGGTCTCGACCTCAGCGGCGCCTCGTTCACCGAGTGCGAGTTCCTCGACCTGCTGGCGCACGAGGCCGACCTGCGCGGAACGAGCTTCGCCGACACCCGCTTCGAGCGGCTGAACGCCCCGATCTTCGCGGCCCCTCGCTCGCGCTTCCGCGATGTGAGCATCGAGGCTTCGCGCATCGGATCGGCCGAGTTCTTCGACGCGAACTGGCAGTCGGTGCACCTCGCGAACTGCAAGCTCGGCTACGTGAACCTGCGCGGTGCGCGGCTGAACGACGTGCTGTTCACCGACTGCACGATCGACGAGCTCGACCTCGGCGACGCCACGGCCACCCGGGTCGCGTTCGCGGGAACCCGCATCGGCACGCTCGACGTGACCCGCAGCATCCTGAGCGAGGTCGACCTGCGCGCGCTCGAGGTGTCGCAGATCGTGACCCTCGAGGGCCTGCGCGGTGCGATCATGACCCCCTACCAGATCACCGAGCTGGCGACCGTGCTCGCCCAGCAGTTCGGCATCGTCGTCGAGGACTGACCCTCCAGGCGCTACTCGCCGCGGCGCGGCTTGCCGAGGTTGAGCTCGGTCTCTTCGACGTCGATCTTGGCGAGCACCGATTTCACGGCGCGCTCCTGGTAGCGGCCCTCGGCGCGGGCCTTGAGCACGGCCTCCCGCTCGGCCGCGATCATCACCCGCCGCAGCCGCGCATAGGCCTTCGCCGGCGGCTCGACACCCTCGTCGGCCGGGTTCTCCAGCGCGTCGCTGAGGAAGCGGGCGTTCACCCGCAGGCGGTCGACCACGCGCTGCTCCACGGCATCCGTCACCTCGTCGTCGAGCCGGGCCAGCCCGGAGTTCTGCGCCTCGGCGAGCAGCATGTGCACCTCGGTCTGCTCCTGCGAGAAGTCGGGCGGAGGCAGCTTGAGGCGCCGGATGACGAACGGGAGCAGCGCCCCGCCGAGCAGCGTGCCCACCACCACGACGAACGCGAGGAACTGGATGAACGCACGGCCGGGCGTCTCTTCCGGCAGCAGGAACACCGCCGCCAGCGTGACCACGCCCCGGATGCCGGCGACCGACACCGCGATGCCGTTGCGCCAGCTCCACCCGCGATTGCGCAGCCACTGCGGGCCGAAGCGGTAGACGGAGGTGGTGAGCATCATCCACACGAAGCGGGAGAGGAAGATCGCCAGCAGCAGCACGGCCGAGATCGCCACCGTCGGCCAGACACCCGGGCTGTCGGCGACGGCGCCCTGGAAAATGGCGAACAGACTCAGCCCGATGAACAGGAACACCGCGTTCTCGAGCAGGAACTGGATGGTGCGCCAGTTCAGCGACTCGGCGATGCGCGCCTCGGCGGTCTGGATGACGGGCGCCCGGAACCCCAGGTAGAGGCCGGCGACGACCACGGCGAGCACGCCCGATCCGTGCAGCAGCTGCGCCGGGATGAAGGCGATGAACGGGGTGATCAGCGACAAGCTGGTGTCGAGCACCGGCGCGCGCAGGTGCTTGCGGATGAAGCCGATCACGAACCCCATCACGAACCCGACGCCCACTCCCACGACGACCGCGATCACGAACTCGAGCACCACCGCCCAGGGTGTGAGCGGCTCGGCGGAGGGATCCATGCCGATCACGATCCCGGCGATCGCCGCGTTCAGCGCCACCAGCGCGGTCGCGTCGTTCAGCAGGCTCTCGCCCTCGAGCACGGTCACGAGCCGCCGCGGGAGCTTCAGGCGGCCGGCGATCGCGGTGACGGCCACGGCATCCGTCGGCGCCACGACCGCGCCGAACGCGAAGGCCGCCGCCAGCGAGATGGCCGGGATGACGAGCCAGGCGGTGAGCCCCACGGTCACCACGGTGAAGGCGACGAGGCCCACACTCAGCAGCAGGATGCCGTCGCGCCGGGCCCGCACGTCGGCGAACGAGGTGCGGATGGCGGCCGCGTACAGCAGCGGCGGCAGCAGCCCGTACAGGATGAGGTCGGGCTCGACCTCGATCGTGGGCACCCCGGGGATGAACGACACCACGGCGCCCACCACCACGAGCACGATCGGTGCCGACACGCCCACCCGCCCCGCGACCCCCGTGACAGCCACGGTCACGGCGACGAACGAGACGATCCAGATGATGGTGCCGACCGGGTCCATGCCCCCATTATGGCGGCGAGAGGCCCTGCGCCCGACTCCTTCGTATCGCTCGCCGCGTGAGACCACGCGCGCAATGGATGGAGCGTCGCACCGTATGCGGAGCCACGCTCCATCCGTTCGCGCTGCAGGCCCAGAAGTCCATCCGTTGAGCGGGCCGGGCACGCTGAGAGTGGTGGGCGGCCTCCGGCGGAATACGGGTTCGGGGCGGGTGGTTGAGGTGCTCACTGAACGAGAGGCGCACCGCACGCATGTCACTGATCACGCTGAGCGCATCCGCTCCCCCGACGCCGACCGTGAGCGAGCAGCTCGATCGGCTCGTCGCGCTCGGGCTGCCCGAGGTCGCGGGCATCAGCCCTGAAGAGCTGCGCAGCCACGCGGCCGGGCTGCGCGGGCGGGCCGACTCGGTGCTGGTGGTGAACCCGTGCATCGCCCCGCCGTCGGCGCTCGCCACCCTGCTCATGCGCGAGAGCAAGCGCGGCTTCGTGGTGGACGACTTCACCGACCTCGACGACTTCGTGCCCCTCGACGGGCTGGCGCTGCCGGATGCCCCGCTCTACCTCGTGCACGGCATCGAACGAGGCGACGACCTCGCGAACCTGAGTCCGGATGAGGCCCTGCCGCTGTTGCGCGCCCGCGAGCGCCGGCCGCTCACGGTGAGTGAGGGCATCAGCTGGCTGCTGCAGCAGCCGGATGCGCTGCAGCCGAATCACTGCTTCATGACGATCGGATCGCGCCGCGGGAGCGCGAAGAACCCCGGCACGCTGGATGCGCGCACCCCCGCCATCTGGATCTCCGGCGGCACGGGCCGCGACGGCCGCCGCCGCCGCGGTGCCCCGAAGGTCGGCTGGTGCTGGGCGGGCAACCGCCACACCTGGCTCGGCTTCGCCTCGACCCCCGCCTGAGGCCGCCGGGCACCCGCCATTCATCCTCCGCCAACGACGGAACGCGCGCCCACATTCGGACTAAGAATCCGTCGTTCACCCCATCGGCCCGTATTCTCCGTAGTTAGTGGGGCGGATGGGGTGGAGGTTGACGGCGACACGCCGCTCGTCCCGAACCGTGGCGGCTTCCGGCGGCGGACGGTTCGGGACGAGCGGGTGGGGTGTGCGGGCGAGGGGTGAGCGGGTGGGATGGCGGACCGGCGGGATGTTACGCCGCGACCTCCTCGCGGGCCGGCGCGGTGTCGACGAGGTAGTGGGCGTAGGCGGGGATCGTGAGGAAGGTCGGGAAGTCGTCCTCCAGGGCCACCATGCGCACGATGTTCTCGGCGTCGTCGAAACGGTCGGCGAGGGAGCGATCCATCGAGCGCATCACGTCGTGCAACACGCCTTCGACGTAGGAGCGTGTGATCGGCGTTCCCGACGTGGTGACGATGCCCTGGCGGATCCACTGCCACAGCTGGGAGCGCGAGATCTCGGCGGTCGCCGCGTCCTCCATCAGATTGTCGATCGCCGCGGCGCCGACCCCGCGCAGCCAGCTCTCGATGTAGCGGAGGGCTACCGACACGTTCGACCGCACCCCGGCATCCGTCACCTCATGGGTGATGCCGGAGAGGTCGACCAGTGAGGCCGCCGTCACCGACACCTCGGGCCGCTGCCGCGACACCTGGTTCGGCCGGTCGCCGAGCACGGCGTCGAACTCCGAGCGGGCGGCTTCGATGAGTCCTGGATGCGCCACCCAGGTGCCGTCGAAGCCGTCGCCGGCCTCGCGGCGCTTGTCGGCCGCGACCTTCTCGAGCGCCGACGCGGTGACCTCCGGATCGCGCCGGTTCGGGATGAACGCACTCATGCCTCCGATGGCATGTGCCCCCCGCTTGTGGCAGGTCTGCACCAGCAGCTCGGTGTACGCCCGCATGAACGGCACCGTCATGGTGATCTCGGAACGGTCGGGAAGCACGAAGCTGCGCCCCCGGTCGCGGAAGTTCTTGATCAGGCTGAAGATGTAGTCCCAGCGGCCGGCGTTCAGCCCGGCAGCGTGATCCTTCAGCTCGAACAGGATCTCGTCCATCTCGAACGCCGCCGAGATGGTCTCGATCAGCACGGTGGCCCGGATGGTGCCGTGCGGGATGCCGAGCGCGTTCTCCGAGAAGGTGAACACGTCGTCCCACAGCCGCGCCTCGAGATGGTTCTCGAGCTTCGGCAGGTAGAAGTACGGGCCGCGTCCGCCGTCGATCAGCGCCTGAGCGTTGTGGAAGAAGTACAGCCCGAAGTCGACCAGCGACGCCGAGGCGGCCCGGGTCGAGCCGGCCCGGTCGGTGTACCCGAGGTGCTTCTCCACGAGGTGCCAGCCGCGCGGCCGCATCACGATCGTGGGGGTTTCGGATGCGGTGACCCGGTACTCCTTGCCGTCGTCGCTCGTGTAGTCGATCCGACCGCGGATGGCGTCGAACAGCGACACCTGCCCGCCGATGACGTTCGACCAGGTGGGGCTCGTGGCGTCCTCCAGGTCGGCGAGCCACGCCTTCGCGCCGGAGTTCAGCGCGTTGATCGTCATCTTGCGGTCGGTGGGCCCGGTGATCTCGACCCGGCGGTCTTCGAGGCCGGGGCCGGCGCCGGCGACCTGCCACGTGGCATCCTCGCGGATCGGCGCGGTCTCGGGCAGGAAGCGCAGGTTGCGGCCGTTCTCGATCGACTTGCGCTGCAGCATCCGCTCGTTCAGGCGCTCCTGGCGGCGGCCGGCGAACTGGTCGTGCAGGCGGGTGAGGAAGTGCAGGGCCTCGGGCGTGAGGATCTCGTCGAAATGCTCCTGCAGCTCGGCGTGGACGGTGATCTTGGTGGGACGGGGGTGGGACATGTCAGTGGTCCTTTCGAATCGATGCGCGGGAGACGCGGATCAGTGGAACTGCTCGGACTCGGTCGAACCCACGAGCGCGAGGGTGGCGCTCGAGGGGTTCAGGGCCGTGGCGATCCGGTCGAAGTAGCCGGTGCCCACCTCACGCTGGTGTTTCGTGGCGGTGTATCCGTCGGCCTCGGAGGCGAATTCGGCCTCCTGCAGCTCGACGTAGGCGCTCATGTGCGTCTCGCCGTAGCCGCGGGCGAGGGTGTACATGGAGTGGTTGAGGGCGTGGAAGCCCGCGAGGGTGATGAACTGGAACTTGTAGCCCATCGCCGACAGGTCGCTCTGGAAGGTGGCGATCTGCGCATCCGTCAGCTTGGATTTCCAGTTGAAGCTGGGGCTGCAGTTGTAGGCGAGCAGCTTGCCGGGGTGCTCGGCGTGGATGGCCTCGGCGAACCGGCGGGCGAGCTCGATGTCGGGCTCCGACGACTCGACCCAGAGCAGGTCGGCGTAGGGGGCGTAGGCGAGTCCCCGCGAGATGACGGTCTCGATGCCGGGGGTGGTGCCGTAGAAGCCCTCCGGGGTACGGGTGCCGTCGAGGAACGGCACGTCGCGGGAGTCGACGTCGCTCGTGATGAGGTTGGCGGCGAGCGAGTCGGTGCGGGCGATGATGATGGTCGGCACGCCGGCGACATCCGCCGCCAGCCGGGCCGCGTTGAGGGTGCGCACGTGCTGCGCGGTGGGGATGAGCACCTTGCCGCCCATGTGGCCGCACTTCTTCTCGCTGGCGAGCTGGTCTTCCCAGTGCACGCCCGCTGCGCCGGCCTGGATCATCGACTTCATGAGTTCGTAGGCGTTGAGCGGGCCCCCGAAGCCGGCTTCGGCATCCGCGACGATCGGCACGACCCATTCCCTTTCGGGCATACCTTCGGCGAACTCGATCTGGTCGGTCCGCAGCAGCGCGTTGTTGATGCGGCGCACGACGGCCGGCACGGAGTTGGCCGGGTAGAGGCTCTGGTCGGGGTAGGTCTGGCCGCTGAGGTTGGCGTCGGCGGCGACCTGCCAGCCCGAGAGGTAGATGGCCTTGAGGCCGGCGCGCACCTGCTGCACGGCCTGGTTGCCGGTGAGGGCGCCGAGGGCGGCGACCCAGCTCGACTCGTCGTGAATCAGATTCCAGAGGTTCTGGGCGCCGCGGGCGGCGAGCGTGTTGTCTTCGGCGACCCGTCCGCGCAGGGCCACGACGTCTTCGGCGCTGTAGTCGCGCTGAATGCCGTTCCAGCGGGCGTCGGTCTTCCACGACGTCTCGAGCTCGGCGGCGGTCTGGATCTGGTCTCCGGGGCGGGTGGTCATGACGGGGTGCTCCAATGCGGTCTGCCATCGCAGCGGGAAAAGCTGCTCGGGTTCGACTCTGCGGCCTGCACGACCCGTCTTCGCGGGATCCGTCGCCAGAATTGCGGGCGTTCTTCTGCTTTCTCGAAGAAGCGGATGCTCGAGCCGCCCTTTCGTCATTGTCGGTAACAGCGGCGGGAGAACTCGGCCGGGCCTCCTACCGTGAGCGCAGGTCATCCATCAGGAGAGGGAAGAACGTGACAATCACGGATCCAGTGACACCAGGTCTCGCCGATCGCTGGCAGGACGCAGCCCGACCGCAGAATAGTGCCGAGTGGATCGCGCGGGCTCAGGAGGTGGCCGACATCCTGGCCGTCGACGCCGTCGAACGCGACCGCGCCAACGCCACGCCCTCTTGAAGGACTCCGGCCTCGTGACCCTGCTCGGCCCGCGCGAGCACGGCGGCGCCGGCGAGACCTGGGACACGGCGTACAAGGTCATCCGCGCGGTCGCCCGCGGCGACGGCTCGATCGGCCAGGTGCTCGGCTACCACTACCTGTGGGCCTGGGCCGCGCGCTTGGTCGCCACCGACGAGCAGACCGCCGCGGTCGAGGAGCTCTACACGAGCAACACCTTCGTCTTCGGCGGCGCGGTCAACCCGCGCGACTCCGATCTGACCATTCGCGACGAGGGCGGCGAACTCGTCTACTCGGGTCGCAAGTCGTTCTCGACCGGCGGTCAGATCTCCGATCTCACCGTGCTCGAAGGCGTGCTCGAAGGCACCGGGACCCATATCTTCGCGATCGTGCCGACCGCGCAGGAGGGGATCGTCTTCGCCGACGACTGGGACAGCCTCGGGCAGCGCCTCACCGAGTCAGGCTCCGTCGAGATCCGCGACGTGCGCGTGCCGTGGGCCGCTGCCGCCGGGTTCGTCGACAAGGCCTTCCAGCCGTTGACGTACAACACCCTCAACGTGCCGGCGATCCAGCTCGTCTTCGCGAACTTCTACCTGGGCATCGCGCAGGGCGCTCTCGAGACGGCCTCGGCCTACACGCGCACCACGACACGCCCCTGGCCGTACGGGGGCGACGACAAGCAGCACGCCGGCGAGGAGTGGTATCTGCTCGAAGGTTATGGGGAGCTGCAGTCGAAGCTCTGGGCCGACGAGGCGTTGCTGGATGCCGCGGGCGCGGAGATCAGTGCGGTGCTGCACGCGCCGCGCGAAGAGCTCACCGAGCGCCGCCGCGGAGAGATCGCCGTGCGGATCGCCGCCGGCAAGCTGCGCATCGTCGAGGACGGGCTGGAGGTGGCCACGAAGGTCTACGAACTGACCGGTGCCCGAGCATCCGCGAGCTCGGTGGGCCTGGACATCTACTGGCGGAATCTGCGCACGCACAGCCTGCACGATCCGATCGCCTACAAGAAGCGCGAGGTGGGCGAGTTCGTGCTGCTCAACCAGGTGCCGGAGCCCACCTGGTACACCTGATCGCGTCGGCATCACATCGAGGGTCGCGCCCGCTCACCGCCGGCGGGTGCGACCCTGCCGTGTTACAGATTCGTGACGCGGGAAAAAATTTCGTGCATTCCTTTGGCGCCTCGGCCACACTGGCAGCACTGCATCTTTGGAACGAGGGGAACACGATGAGCACGGAAGAAATCATCCTGGGGGATCTGCCGGCCGGAATCGTCCGCGCTGACGAGGCTTTCGGAGGCCGGGTCTGGAACGTCCTGGGCCACACCTACACGACCAAGATCGAGAGCGCGAACACCTACTCCTGGCTCTCGTTCGACCCCGCCGGCACGGGCGTTCCGCCGCACGTGCACCCCACGCAGGACGAGTTCATCTACGTCTTCGAGGGCGTCTACACGCTCTACCTCGACGGGCAGTGGACCACCGCCGGCCCCGGCGATCTGGTGCAGATGCCCCGCAACCTGCCGCACGCCTACTACAACAAGCAGGACTCGGATGCGAAGTCGCTGTTCTGGGTCAGCCCCGGAGGCAAGCTGGCCAACCTGTTCAGCCTGCTGCACAATGTCACCGATCCCGACGAGGTGGTTCGCCTGTCCGCCGCCAACGGCGTCGACTTCCTGGCACCGGGCACCGTCGAAGGCGCGTGACGACGGGCGCAGAAGGCCCGGCGGGCCCCGACCGCCTGCTCCGCTACGGATCCGGCGACGACCAGTACATCGCGTTGTCGCAGCCGAGCGGGCAGGCGCGGGGCACGCTGGTGCTCATCCACGGCGGGTACTGGCGAGCGCCCTTCACCGCGGAGCTCATGCGCCCGCTCGTGCCCGAGTTCACCTCACGCGGGTGGCTGGTGGCCAACGTCGAGTACCGGCGGGCTCAGGATGGGTGGGCGGCGACACGGGCTGATCTCACCTCGGCGCTCGCTGGGGCGCGAGCGGCGTCATCCGAGCCGCGACTGGCGATCGTCGGGCATTCCGTCGGCGGCCAGCTGGCCCTGCTCGGCGGGGAGGTGGGGGACGCGGTCGTGGCGCTGGCCCCCGTCACCGACCTCGTGCGCGGATATCACGAGGGCATCGGAGACGGCGCGGTCGCCGAGTTCTTCGGCGCCGGTCCCGAGGCGATTCCCGAGACGTACGCGTGCGCATCGCCCCGGGCCCAGGTGCCGCCCCGCGGCGAGGTCGTGGTCGTGCACGGGAGCGATGACGCCCGAGTGCCCGTCGCCCACTCCCGCGACTACCTCGAGGCCGCCCGGGCGGCGGGTTCCAAGGCGACCCTCCTGGAACTACCCCGGTTGCCGCACCTGGAGGCGATCGCGCCCGACGCACCGCACTGGGATCGCGTGCACTCCTGGCTGGATCGCTGGCTCGATCACGGGTGAGCCCGGGCGCGACCCGAGGCCGTGCGGTGGATCAGGTGCCGTGCCGCGGCCACGGCTAGTGCCCGGTCGTGACTGAGCACGAATTCGTAGACACCTTCGGCGTGTCGAGACGGGTCGGTCTCTCGGGCGACGAGCACGGCGGCGAAGTCGGCGGTGAGCACGACGATGTCCCATTCCTGAAGCAGGGCGTCTCCCGCCGCGATGGGTGCGACGTGGATCGGACTCGCGTCGAGGGCGGGAGTGGGCCCGTCGACGTGGACCATGACGAGAGCACAGTGTTCGGCGAGATCCAGGTAGCGCTTGGAGGCGCCGGGGGTGACATTCGAGGCGTGCTGGAAGGTCGATATGACCACGGCGGAGTCTCCGCTGGCTCGTGCTCGGGCTTCGAGGAAGATGCTCATCTGCACCAGGAGTGCCCGGTGGGAGGATCGCGGTGCGATGTGTTCGGTGACGACCTCGAACGGGGAGCGCGCATCCGGATACGCCGCTGCCGGCCGGGCGGTGATCGGCAGTCCGGCCAGGGTGGGGCCGTCGGGCACGCGGGCCGTCGGGCGGCCGAAGTGCCAGCCCTGGGCGTGCGTCGCACCGAGCGCTTGCGCGGTGACGACGTGCTTGGCGGTCTCGACGCCTTCGGCGATGATGACCACGTCGGTCGTGGAGGCGTGCGTGTTCAGTGCGGACATGACCCGGGCGATCTCGGCGTCGGGCCTGGCTTGGATCAGCCGCAGGTCGAGCTTGACGACGTCGGGGTCGATGAGCGGAACCAGGGCGAGGGATGCGGGGTTCGCGCCGAGGTCGTCGATCGCGATCGCATGACCCTCCGCCCTCGCCTGTTCCACCATCGCGAGGAGTTCTCCGGGCGATGAGAGCAAGGCTCGCTCGGTGAGTTCGACGACCACGGGGCTCGCGGGCGGCAGATCGGTGAGAAGCCCCGACTGGAAGGACTCCGGTTCGACGTTGATCAGGAGGCTGTAGGCGCCGTTCAGAGCGCTGGTGGTCGCGGAACGGAGGGTCGTGTGCCAGCACTCCCGATCGACGTCGACGATCCGCCCAGCCCGGCGAGCGGTGTCGAACAGAGCCTGGGGAAATCCGGAACCGGGTTCGGGGCCGCGGCGGGTGAGCGCTTCATAGGCGACTGCGGTTCCCGTTCGGAGGTCGACGACCGGCTGGAAGACCGTCGACAGAGGGGGGATCACGGGGATGGGGCTCTGCACTGCATCCGAGGAGATCCGTCTGCGCTGCTCGAAGGCGATCAGCGGCGCCAGCCATTCGAACCGGATCGCCTCGGCCCCGTCCGGTTCGAGATCCGGTTCGGACCAGAGCGCGTTGACGAGTTCGGCCAGATCACGCAGGCGCCGATCGGACAGGAGCTCGAGGTGCAGTTCTTCGACCGCGGCCCCCCGCGCGAGACGGTTCAACTCCTGCATGTGCTCTCGCCTTCGCCGTCGCCCGATGTCCGGTAGCGGAGGACTCGGGGTCTAGGAGCCAGCCTGATACGGACAGTAACACCGCAGGCCCGCCACCGCCCGTCTCCACCCTCGACGGGGCACCACTCACGACGCGATGCGGGGGCTTTTTCCGCTCGATCGTGTCCACGCAGATTGATGCTATTCGTGGCCGAAGACCGTGCCGGATTGATATCCCCGTTTGCCGCTGGGAGACCGCCTGGAAGCCCCCGAGAACCGCGGCTGAAAGCTACTGTCAGGGGCACTCACACCGTGTGAATCATGCTCCGGAGAATTCGGGGATTCTGGAGGGCTTCATGGGAAGCCTCACCGCTCGTCATCGTCCACCCATCGCCACCAGAACCACCAGAACCACGCCGTTCGTGAGGTCGGGGGCGGTGGGTCTGACTCTCGTCGTCGCTACCGTGTCGATCGCCTGGCTCGGCTCCCAGTCGGCGAGTGCGGCCGCGACATCCGTCGATCTGGGCACCGCCGGCTCGTACTCGGTGCTGGGCGGCCAATCCGTCACGAACACCGGGCCGAGCGTGCTCTCCGGTGACCTCGGGGTGAGCCCGGGCACCGCCGTGAGCGGGTTCCCACCCGGCCTCGTCGGGGGCGCCAGCCATGTCGCCGACGCTCAGGCTCTTCAGGCCCAGAGCGACCTCGTCGTGGCCTACGACGCCGCGGCAGGTGAGGCACCCGACGAGAGCATCGCGGGCGACATCGGAGGAACCACGATCCTCCCCGGCGTCTACAAGGCCGACAGCTCGATCCTGCTCACCGGGCCGCTCACCCTCGATGCCCAGGGCGATCCGGACGCCGTCTTCGTGTTCCAGATCGGTTCGAGCCTGACCACCGCGACCTCGAGCAGCGTCGTCACGATCAACGGCGCCGACAGCTGCAACGTGTTCTGGCAGATCGGGAGCTCCGCCACCCTCGGAACCTCCACCGCCTTCAAGGGCTCCATTCTGGCGCTCACCTCCATCAGCACCGGATCGGGAACGACCATCGACGGACGGGCCCTCGCCCGGAACGGATCGGTGACGCTGATCAACACCGTCTTCACCGACGCCTCCTGCACCACGACCCCGCCGACCACCGAACCCCCGGAGACCATTCCACCCGTGACCAACCCGCCGGTCACCAACCCGCCCGTGACGAACCCACCGGTGACCAATCCGCCGGTCACAAACCCACCCGTCACGAACCCGCCAGTCACGAACCCGCCGGTCACAAACCCGCCGGTCACGAACCCGCCAGTCACGAACCCGCCGGTCACGAACCCTCCCGTGACCAACCTACCGGTCAC
>NZ_JAHFUW010000054.1 GCF_023264855.1 Herbiconiux sp.
GGCCCCGCGCACGCCGCCGCTGCCGCTGCCGCCGAGCCGCAGCGACCGCGCACCCGCGCCCTCTACAGCCTCGTCTTCAGCACCGGCGAGAGCATCCGGGTGTCGGGCGGCGGGCTCGTGGGCCGCAACCCGGTCGCGGCGCCGGGCGAGCATCCGGAGTACCTGGTGCAGATCGTCGACCCCGCCCGCAGCGTATCGAAGACCCACCTCGAGTTCGGCGTCGACGACGACGGTTTCTGGGTCGCCGATCGGGGTTCGTCCAACGGCACCCGGCTCGTGCCGGACACCGCCGAACCCGTCGACCTGCTTCCCGGAGAGCGCACGCGGGTGCTGCGCGGCGGCCGGGTCGGCCTCGGCGACCAGCACTTCGACCTGCGCTGACGCGCCTTTTCGGCCTGACGGACGAAATCGTGGGTGCAGTCCGCCAAACGTCACCGATTTCGTAAAGTTTGTGTTTCGAACAGATGTTTTTCGTCGTCCTCGCTGTCTGAGACGGCTGTCGCTGTGCCAGGATCGGTGCTACTCGTAGACCCTCCCTTGGAAAGCGTGACGACCATGGCGTTGAAACCCCCCACCGACCCGATGATCCTCCAGGCGATCCGGCACTCGCAGGCCCTGCAGCGTGCCAGGGCGCTCTCGCTCTCGCGGCGCGGCTTCCTCGGTGCCGCCGGCTTCGGCGCCACGGCCCTGGCCCTGGCCGCCTGTTCCACCGGTGACAAGAAGGAGCTCACCCCGGCGAAAGACGTCTCGGCCACGGAGAAGACCCTGGTGTGGGACAACTGGCCCGCGTACATGGACGAGGACGACGACGGCAACTACCCGACCCTGATCGGCTTCCAGGACGAATCCGGCATCGAGGTCACCTACAACGTCGCCGTCGACGACAACAACACCTACTACGCCAAGGTGAAGGACCAGCTGGCGCTCGGTCAAGACATCGGCGCCGACACGGTCTGCCTCACCGACTGGATGGTCGCCCGCCTCGTGCGCAACGGCTACGTGCAGTCGCTGGACCACGCGAACATCCCGAACATCGCCAACCTCAGCGACTCCTTCGCGAACCCCGACTTCGACAAGGGCCGCCAGCTCTCGCTGCCGTGGCAGGGCGGGTTCGCCGGCATCTGCTGGAACAAGGAGAAGGTGCCGAACGGCCTCGCGAGCGTCGACGACCTCTGGGACACCGCGCTCAAGGGGCGGGTCGGCGTGCTCAGCGAGATGCGCGACACCATGGGGCTGATCATGCTCAGCCAGGGCACCGACATCACGGGCGAGTGGGGCGACGACGAATACGCCAACGCGATGGACGCCTTCACCGAGCAGGTGGAGAACGGCCAGATCCGCAACATCAAGGGCAACGGATACCTCAACGACCTGCAGAGCGAAGACACCTACGCGGCCATCTGCTGGTCGGGCGACATCACCTCGCTGAACGCCACGGCGGGCGACAAGTGGGAGTTCGCGATCCCGGATGCCGGCGGCACGCTCTGGAACGACACCTTCGTCGTGCCCATGGGCTCGGCCCACAAGGCCAACGCCGAAGCGGTGATGAACTACTACTACGAGCCGGAGGTGGCCGCCGAGCTGGCCGCCTGGGTCAACTACGTCACGCCGGTGAACGGGGCCAAGGAGGCGATGGACGCCATCGACCCCGAGCTCGCCTCGAACCAGCTGATCTTCCCCGACGAGTCCACGCTCGAGACGGTGCACGTGTTCCGCACGCTCACCCCGCAGGAGGAGAACGACTACCAGGCCCAGTTCCAGAAGGTGCTGCTGGGCAGCTGATGGCCATCGCATCCTTCGCCGAGAGCGGCGCAGACCTCCAGCTCACCGGCATCACCAAGCGGTTCCCGGGCTTCACCGCCATCGAGGAGCTCGATCTCACGATCCCCGCCGGCTCGTTCTTCGCCCTGCTCGGCCCGTCCGGCTGCGGCAAGACCACCACGCTGCGACTCGTCGCGGGGCTCGAGGAGCCCACCGCGGGCCAGATCCTGATCGGCGGCAAAGACGTCACCTCCACGAAGCCGTTCCAGCGGCCCGTGAACACGGTGTTCCAGTCGTACGCGCTGTTCCCGCACATGACGATCCTCGAGAACGTCGCGTTCGGGCTGCGCCGTCGCAAGCTCGGCGACCCCGTCGGCAAGGCGCACGAGGCGCTGAAGCTGGTCGAGCTCGACCACCTGGCCTCGCGCCGGCCGGCGCAGCTCTCCGGCGGCCAGCAGCAGCGCGTCGCCCTGGCGCGCGCGATCGTGAACCGGCCGGCACTGCTGCTGCTCGACGAGCCGCTCGGCGCGCTCGACCTGAAGCTCCGCCGCCAGATGCAGCTCGAACTGAAGACCATCCAGACCGAGGTGGGCCTCACCTTCCTGCACGTCACGCACGACCAGGAGGAGGCCATGACCATGGCCGACACCGTCGCGGTGATGAACAAGGGCAAGATCGAGCAGATGGGCGCCCCCGAAGAGCTCTACGAGCTGCCGCGCACGGCCTTCGTGGCCAACTTCCTCGGGCAGTCGAACCTGTTCACCGGCGAGGTCGTCGCATCCGGACCCGACCACATCGCGGTCGACGTGGCCGGCGTGCCGATCGTGGTGCCGCGCACCCGCGCCCAGCGCCACGCCGGCGAGATCGCCATCGGCGTACGGCCCGAGAAGGTGTCGCTGCTCACCTCGGCACCCTTACCCGAGTCCGGCCGCAACGTGCTCGGCCCCGGCCGGGTGACGGATGTCTCGTTCAGCGGTGTCAGCACCCAGTATCTGGTCGACGTGCCTGGCGTGGGCGAGCTGGTGGTGTTCGCGCAGAACATGGTGTTCGGGCCCGTCGTGCAGGTGGGGGCTTCGGTCTGGATCTCCTGGAACGCCGATCACGGCTTCGGCCTCGACGACGATCCGGGGGTCGTACCGCGTTTCGTGCCCGACGCCTCCACGGAGTCGATCGCGATCCAGCGGCGGATCGCGCTCGAAGAAGAGCTCGAGCAGGCCTAGGCGCATCCGATGGCCTTCACCGCATTCGCCTCCCAGGCGACCGTCGAACAGGCGCCGCGCAAGCGCAGCTGGATCGCACTCGTGCTGCTGTTGCCCGGCATCGCGTACCTGGTGCTGTTCTTTCTGGCGCCGCTGATCTCGCTGATCATCACCTCCTTCCAGCAGCCGGTGCTCGACGGTGACATCGGCGAATACACCGCCGGGTTCCAGTGGCAGAACTACACCGACGCCCTGGGGGAGTACTGGCCGCTCGTGCTGCGCTCCTTCGGGTTCGCGCTGATCGCCACGGTGCTGGCGCTGGCCGTCAGCTATCCGATCGCCTACTTCATCGGGGTGAAGGCCCGGCGCTTTCCGCTGCTGCAGAGCCTGATGCTCACCCTGGTGATCGCGCCGTTCTTCATCAGCTTCCTGCTGCGCACGCTGGCCTGGAAACAGATCATGTCGGACGAGGGGCCGATCGTGCAGTTCTTGAAGACGATCGCCATCCTGCCCTCCGACGGCCACCTCACCGGCACGGCGTTCTCGGTGATCTTCGGCCTCACCTACAACTTCATCCCGTTCATGACGCTGCCGCTCTACGCCACCCTCGAGCGACTCGACACGCGGTACCTCGAGGCCGGCGCCGACCTCTACGCGAGCCCGTTCACGGTGTTCCGCAAGGTCACCGTGCCGCTGTCGATGCCGGGCATCATCTCGGGAACGTTGCTGACCTTCATCCCGGCGGCCGGCGACTACATCAACGCCAGCCGCGACTTCCTCGGATCCTCCTCCACCGCGATGGTCGGCAACGCGATCGAGGCGAACTTCCTGGTGCTGCAGAACTATCCGATCGCGGCGGCGCTGTCGATCGTGCTGATGGCCGTGATCCTGATCATCGTGGGGCTGTACGTGCGGCGGGCCGGAACGGAGGACCTCGTATGAAGTTCGGCAAGGGCCTCGGGCTCGGCATCTACACGGTGCTGGCGCTGCTGTTCCTGCTCATCCCGATCGCGTACACCTTCGTGTTCTCGTTCAACGACGCGGGCAAGCTCAACATCGCCTGGCAGGGCTTCACCTTCGACAAATGGCTCACGGTGTGCAGCACGGCCGGGCTCTGCGAGGCCTTCGGTAACAGCATCCTGGTGGGTCTGGTTTCCACCGTGCTGGCGACCGCGCTCGGCACCCTGATCGCCATCGCCCTGGTGCGCTACCGGTTCCGGGCGCGATCGTCGATCAGCCTGCTGCTGTTCCTGCCGATGGCCACACCCGAGGTGGTGCTCGGTGCGGGACTCGCGGCGCAGTTCTTGACGCTCGGCACCGAGAAGGGGCTGCTGACGATCATCCTGGCGCACACGATGTTCTGCATCAGCTTCGTGGTGGTGACAGTGAAGGCGCGGGTCGCGTCGCTCGATCCGGCGCTGGAGGAGGCAGGCCGCGACCTCTACGGCTCGCCCGGCCAGGTGTTCTGGCGCATCACCTTCCCGCTGCTGATGCCGGGCATCGCGGCGGCCGCGCTGCTGTCGTTCGCGCTCTCGTTCGACGACTTCATCATCACGAACTTCAACTCCGGCTCGGTCGACACCTTCCCGAAGTTCATCTACATCGCTGCGGCGCGTGGCATCCCGGCCCAGGTGAACGTGATCGCCTCGGCGGTGTTCCTGCTCGCGATCGTGCTGGTGATCGTGGTGCAGGTCTCCCGCGCGGCGCGCGCGAAGCGCCTCGCCCGCCAGCTCGGCTGAGGTCTCACTGCTTCCGCGACTCCGCGAGGAGTCAGAGGGTGGGGGAGACGCGGATGGTGCCGACGGGGGCGGCGGCGCCGTGGATCGTGAGGTCGAGGTCGGCGGTCATTCCGCCGACCTCGACAGCGGTGAGCGCGCCGGTGCGCGCGAGCAGCGTGAGGGCCACGAGGGTGGCTGCGCGCAACGAGCCGTCGAGCATCTTCAGGGCCACGGAGGACCCGTCGGGGGTGGCCATCACCATCACGCCCTCGGCGCCGAGCTTCGCCACCACGCCCAGGCGGTCGATCACGACGGTGTTCGCCCGGCCGGGGCCGTCGATCGCCCAGCCGTTCGCCAGGATGCTGTCGGTGAGCTGCTTCGCCGGGCCATCCGTGGCACGGCGGATGCGGCCGACGCCGCGGGCCAGGGCCACGAGCGACATCGCGTGCACGGGGGCGCCGCATCCGTCGACCCCGGAGTGCACCACGGGCTCACCGGTCTCGCGCTCGACGACAGCCAGGATGCGCTGCTGCAGCGGGTGCCCCGGCTCGAGGTAGCTCGTGGTGTCCCAGCCGTTCTGCACACAGGCGAGCAGCATCGCGGCGTGCTTTCCCGAACAATTCATCAGGATGCGTTCCTTGTGCCCGTGAGCCCGGATGATGCCGTCACGCGCCGCCGAGTCGCCTGGCCAGTCGGGCGGGCAGCCCAGAGCATCCTCACCGAGTCCAGCGCGAGCGAGGATCGAGCGCACGACCTCGATGTGCGCCGGCGTCGCCGCATGACTCGCCGTGGCCAGCACGGTCTGCACGGGGTCGAGCTCGACGCCCGACTCGAGCACGGCCAGCGCCTGGAACGGCTTCATGCACGATCGCGGATACACCGGCAGCTCGGGCGACCCGACGCTCAGCGCCACCTCGCCCGTCGCATCCAGCACCACGGCCGACCCGATGTGCCGCGATTCCACGAACCCGCTGCGCTCCACCACCGCGAGCTCCACCGACTGGTCGATCCGGGCCGTGCCCGTCTCGTGCTGCTGGTCCGTCATGGGCGACCTCTCTCGAAGAAACTCCTCGCGACCCGTCGATTTCCGCCCTGAGAATCGATTTTCAGGGCCCGAAGTGACGGGTCGCGAGGAGGGGGTGGGGCGTGCGTATGAGGGGCGGGCTACGCCTCGAGGGACGCGAAGGCCTCGTCGATGACCGTGAGGGCGTCGCGCAGGAGCTCGTCGGAGATCGCGAGGCTCGGCAGGAAGCGCAGGACGTTGCCGTAGGTGCCGGCCGTGAGGGCGAGCACGCCGTGCTGCGCCGCGTATGCGACGATCGTGTTCACCGCGGCGGCGTTCGGCACCTTCGTGGTGGCACCCGTGCCGGCCTCGACCAGCTCGATCGCCACCATCGCTCCGATGCCGCGCACCTCGCCGATGATGTCGTACTTCTCCTGCAGGGCCAGCAGCCCCGCGGTGAGCACGCCTTCGATGCGGGTGGCCTCGGCCAGCAGCGAGGCCGACTCGATCTGCTCGAACACGGCGATCGCGGCGGCCGCGGCCACCGGGTTCCCACCGAAGGTGCCGCCGAGCCCGCCGGGCTGCGCGGAATCCATGATCTCGGCCCGGCCCGTCACACCGGCCAGCGGCAGACCGCCCGCGATGCCCTTGGCCGACAGCACCATGTCGGGAACGAGCCCGAAGTGCTCGCTGGCGAAGTAGGCGCCGGTGCGGGCCATGCCGCTCTGGATCTCGTCGGCGATGAACACGATGCCGTTCTCGGTGCACCACTCCTGCAGCGCAGGCAAGAACCCGGGAGCCGGCACGACGAAACCGCCCTCGCCCTGGATCGGTTCCACCACGAGGCAGGCCAGGTCGGATGCTCCGACCGTCTTCTCGAGGTACGCGATGGTGCGCGCGGCCGCCTCGGCACCCGAGAGACCGTCGTGGTACGGGTACGAGTTCGGAGCGCGGTACACGTCGCCGGCGAACGGGCCGAAGCCGGTCGAGTAGGGCGAGGCCTTGAAGTTCATCGCCATCGTGAGGTTGGTGCGGCCGTGGTACGCGTGCTCGAGCACCGCGACGCCGTAACGGCCGGTGAACTTGCGGGCGATCTTGACGCCGTTCTCCACGGCCTCGGCGCCCGAGTTCACCAGCACGGTGCGCTTGGTGAAGTCGCCGGGGGTGTGCTCGGCGAGCAGCTCGGCCACCCGCACGTACTCCTCGTACGGCGTGATGGTGAACAGGGTGTGCGTGACATCCTGCAGCTGCGATGTCGCGGCGGCGACGACGGCGGCGTCGGTGTGCCCGATGGTGGTGACGCCGATGCCGGCGCCGAGGTCGATGAACTGGTTGCCGTCGACGTCGACCAGGATGGCCCCGTTGGCCTTGGCGATGTACACGGGAAGCGCGCTGGAGACCCCGGGCGGCACGACGGCGAGGCGTCGGCGGTGCAGCTCTTCGGACTTCGGACCGGGGATCGCGGTGACGACCCTCCGCTCCTGGGGAACCCCGTAGGTCGCTGCGTCGGCCGGTGCGTCGATGGTGTCAGTCATAGCTCTCCGAAATCGTGGGTCCTTCGAGTTTAGGCCAGCCCCGCTGAGCGCCGGGTTAGCATGGCCGGGTGAATCATGAGCATCACTACAGCGTGGATGTCGCCTGGCTTGGCAATCGCGGAACGGGCACCAGCGGCTACCGGGCGTACGGGCGGCAGAGCGCGGTGACGGCCGCAGGCAAGCATCCGATCGATGCCTCGGCCGACCGCACCTTCCACGGCGACGCCGACCGCTGGAACCCCGAAGAGCTGCTGCTGGCCGCGCTCAGCGAGTGCCACATGCTCTCGTTCCTGCACGTCGCCGTGCAACACGGCGTGGTGGTCACCGACTACACGGATTCCGCGACCGGCACGATGGTGCAGGAGGGCGACGGGGGCCACTTCACGAGCGCCGTGCTGCGGCCGGTGGTGACGGTGGCCGCGCCCGTGGACGACGAGCTGTTCACCCGGATGCACCACGAGGCCGCGGGGAAGTGCTTCATCGCGAACTCGGTGAACTTCCCGGTGACGCACGAACCTCGTGCCGTCGTCGGCGGCTGAGGGCGAACCGCTCGCCGAGCTGTTCGTGACGCCGCGCACCCTGCGCGGAACCCTCGGCGAGGCCTTCGTGCGCACGTGCGTGCAGCTGTTCGAGCGCGACCACGGCCCGGACAGCGGATGCTTCACGGCTAGTGCGCGCACCGTCGAACTGACCGTCGTGGCCGTGAGCGCCTCCGGCCCCGTGGCGGTCGCGGCCGGCATCGCCGACCCGGCGTTCTCCGGCGCGGGCCGGGGAGCCGCCGGGGGAGCGGGAGCGGGAGCCCGGCTTCCCGCGACGCCGCCAGGCCCGGGCGGCGGCATCGACGTCGACGCGCTGCCCGGGATCGGAGGTCTCCGCGGACCCGACGGCGTCGACCTCCGCCGATGGGCGAGCGTGCGGATGCTCGACCCGGGTCAGGAGGGTCAGCCGGTCGAGCCGGCACGGCTCCGCATTCGCGTGGTCACACCGTAGGGCCGGCTCCGGTGCCGCCTCGGCGGGCTTCCCAGCGCGCGCGGGCCTCGAGCGTCATGACGGCGCTCAGCTCGGTCGCGAGAGACGTCGTGCGCGGGGCGGGGTGGCTCCAATCGTCACCGGCGAGAGCCTGACGGTTCGTGGGAGACCGATGAGGGGCGGTCCCGGCCGCGTCCGGGTCCGGGTGCAGGTGCAGCCGGAGGCGATCCGTCGCCTCGAGGAAGAAGGGCGTCAGAGGGTCACTGCCCGGGCCGGGCTCCCCGTCCGCAAGCCGCTCGAGCAAGCCCTCAAGATGGCGGAAGAAGATGCCCTTGAACAGGCCGGCATCGCCGCCGCCGCGCTCGTCGAGGCGCGCGTTCTCGCCCGTGACGACGCCGTCGGGCGCGAGGGTGCAGATGGTCGCAGCAGCCGTGCCGGCGGCCTCAGTCAGGAGCGGGGTGTCGCCGGTGCGGTCGAACTGCTCGGTCAGCGCGCCGATGAGCAGTCCCTGGTTGTAGCTGAAGATCCAGTCGCGGTCGATCTCGTCGCCACCCGTGCGCCCGATGCCGTCGAGCACGAGCGATCGGTCGTCGACGAGGCGCGTGCGCATCCAGTCGAGCGCCGCCTCGCCCCGGTCGAGGAACCGCTGTTCGCCGGTGCGGGAGTGCAGTCGCAAGGAGGCGAGTGCGAAGGCGCCGTTGCTCGGAGCGTTCTTGTACGAGGGCTGCTGCACCCGCCACGAGACGCTCGGGCCGTGGGCCGTGTTCCAGCCGCGGCTCGCGATGTGCTCCCACAGTGCCTCGGCATCAGCGAGGTGGGCGCGCTCCCCGGTGGCCTCCGCCAGCCGGAGGGCGGCCAGGCACAACCATCCCATGTCGTCGAAGTAGTCGTTGAACAGCCCGTGATTGCGCTTCACGATCCGCGCATACACGGCCCGGGCCTGGTCGAGGCGACGCCCGTCGCCGCTGCGCTCGAAGGCGTCGATCCGCACCTCGACCGCGTGCGCCAGCCACCAGTAGTTGAAGTCGAACGCCTGCCGCAGCCGCCACGGGCTGGTGTTGCGCATCCGCCCGCTCCCGCCCGGCCTCCCGCGCCGCCCTACCAGCGGGAGCCGCTCGACGCGCGACACGAAGCGCGCGTCCAGCGCGTCCTGCCCCTGCTCGGCCTCAGCGGCCCAAGCCTGCGCATCCGCTCTCACCCGCTCACCGTACCGCCGCCGGGGCTGCAGAGGTCCGTCACGGCCGTGGTTGACTGAGCGCATGACGACAGAGGGCTCGATGAGCCGCGCGCAGCGGGTGGTGCTGGCGGTCGCCATCCTCTCGGCGTTCGTGTCGTTCCTCGACGCCACCGTCATCAACGTGGCGCTGCCCGCGATCAGCCGCGACCTCGGCGGCGAGCTCTCCAGCCAGCAGTGGGTGGTGGATGCGTACCTCATCACCCTGGGCGCCGTCATCCTGCTCGCCGGCTCGCTCTCCGACGTGTTCGGCCGCAAGAAGGTGCTCTTCGCCGGACTGATCGGCTTCGGCGTCAGCTCGCTGCTGTGTGCTTTCGCCCCGACGATCGAGTTCCTGATCGTCGCCCGCGGCCTGCAGGGCATCGCCGGCGCGCTGCTCGTGCCGAGCTCGCTCGCGCTCATCCTGGCCAACTTCAGCGGGCCCTCGCAGGGCCGCGCCATCGGCACCTGGACGGCCTTCACCAGCGTCGCGAACATCGCCGGCCCCATCCTGGGTGGCGTGCTGGTCGACCAGCTCTCCTGGCGCTACGTGTTCGGCATCAACGTGCTGCCGATCGCCGTCACCCTGGTGCTGCTCACCCGCCTCGAGCACGACCACGTGCGCGACCCCGCCGCCCGCATCGACTGGGCCGGAGCCGCGCTGGGCATCCTGGGCCTCGGCCTGCCCGTGTTCGCGCTGATCGAGCAGGCCAACTTCGGCTGGGGCTCCCCGGTGGTTCTCGTGCCGTTGATCGTCGGCATCCTGGCGCTCGCCGGATTCATCGTGAACGAGCGCCGGGCCCGCCAGCCGATGCTGCCGCTCGAGCTGTTCCGCGTGCGCAACTTCTCGATGGGCAACATCGCCACCTTCCTCATCTACGGGGCGCTCTCGCTCGGCTTCTTCAGCCTCGCCGTCTTTCTGCAGCAGGTGGCCGGGTACAGCGCCACCGAGGCCGGCTTCGCCATGATCCCCACGAGCCTGCTGCTGATCGGCCTGTCGAGCCTGTCCGGCCGGCTCAGCGGACGGATCGGCCCACGCCTGTTCATGACCGTCGGCCCGCTGCTCGCGAGCGCGGGCTTCCTGCTGATGCTCCGGATCGGCGACGACGCGAACTACCTCACCCAGGTGCTGCCCGCCATCGTGGTGTTCGGCCTCGGCATGGCCATCACGGTGGCGCCCCTGACCGCCGCGATCCTGGGCGCGATCGACCCCGCCCGCTCGGGCATCGCCTCGGCCGTCAACAACGCGGTCTCCCGGGTGGCGGGCCTGATCGCGGTGGCGTTCGCCAGCGTGATCGCGGGCACCGCGGTGCTCGATCTCGCGGGCTTCCACCGCGTGGCGATCGTGACGGCCGTCTTCTTCGCCGCCGGGGGCGTCGTGTCGTTCGCGGGCATCCGGAACCCGAAGCGGTCCGTCGAGCGGCCATAACCCGGGTTCGTGCAGAAATACGGGCCACCGAGCTCATAGACGGCTCGGCGATGCGTATTTCTGCAGGAACCCCGGATACCGACGCCGGGGCGAGGATGTCGGGGCCGCACCCGTGCATCAGGAGGTGCGCGGTGCCGCGCGATAGGATCGCAGCGTCACGAGACAGCCGGTGGGCGTTCCCTCCTTCGCGTGGCCAGATTGACGAGACACACCGTGCCGCACGATGCCGCCACGCCGCTGCCCGCCACCCCGCTGCCCGCCACCCCGCTGCCCACCGCCCCGCTCGATCAGGCGGTTCCGGATGCTCAGAACCCCACGGGCCACACCGGCCCGCTGCGCCGGTACCGACGCATCTTCGCGGTGCGCGGCTCGGCCGCCTTCTTCGCGGCGGGCTGGATCGGCCGCATCCCGCGCTCCACGCTGAGCCTGGGCTCGGTGCTGCTGATCGCCGGCGCGACCGGCGCGTACACGCTGGCCGCCGCCGTGGCCGCGGCGATCGTGGTGGGGGTGGCCGTGTTCGGCCCGCTCTGGTCGCGCGGCATGGACCGCCTCGGCCAGCGCCGCATCCTGATCGTGACCGTCACGGTGTCGACGGTCTCCGGTCTCGCTCTGCTCGCGGTCGTGCTGGCCGGCGCGCCGCAGTGGACCTGGTTCGTGGCCGCGTTCCTCGTGGGCGCGACCTCGGTGGACATCGGATCGGCGACCCGCGCACGCTGGTCGGCCCTGCTGCCGGCCGGTGAGGCCCGTCACACGGCTCTCTCGCTGGAATCGGTGGCCGACGAATCGGTGTTCGTGATCGGGCCACCCCTGGTGACCGTGCTGGCCGCTGCCATCAACCCGGTGCTCGGGTTCGGTGTGGGTCTGGCGCTCGGAGTGGTCGGGGGAGTGGCCTTGGTGCTGCAGCGCCGAACGACGCCGGCCGTGCACCGCGAGCAGCAGCCTGCTGGGCAGACGCCCCGCCGCCGCATCCTGCGCCCCCTGCCCCGCGGCGTCGTCGCGCTGCTCCCCGTCTTCCTCGGCGTCGGCGTGGTGTTCGGCTCGCTCGACCTCACCGCCGTCGGCCTGACCGAGGCGGAGGGCGTGCCCGCGGCGGCCGGCTTCCTGCTCGCGATGTTCGCGCTCGGCAGCGTCGTCTCGGGATTCGTCTTCGGCGCCCGCGGCACGCGCATCCGCCCGGCCGTCATGGTGGCTGCCAGCGCGCTCGCCTACGGCATCGTGGTGCCGCTCGCCGTGCTGGTGCCCACCCTCCCCGCCCTCGGTGCCGCCCTGCTCGTGGCCGGCGGCGCGACCACCCCGCTGCTGATCTCCGCCATGGCCCTCGTCGAATCCCGCGTGGAGCGCACCCGCCTCACCGAGGCGCTCGCCTGGCCCTCGACGGCCATGAGCATCGGCGTCACGGCGGGATCGGCGCTGGCCGGCATCCTGATCGACGCCTCCGCCGCGCGCGAGGGCTTTCTGATCACGGCCGCCGGGGCATCCGCCGTCGGCATCGCCGGTCTGGTGGGCCTGGTCACGCTCGTGTCACGACGGCGCCGCTCCCAGGCGGTCATCAGCTTGGCCCAAGGGGACTGAGCAAGACTGGCTCGCGATCCCCTCCCTATCTCTCACGAAGAGGAACCATGCGCAGAATCCCGGTCGTCGTGACCGCCGTCGCCGCCGCCACACTCCTGCTGGCGGGCTGTTCCGCTTCGTCGGATCCGAGCCCCACGGATGCCGCGTCGGGCGAGTGCACCTCGGCCTCGTCGGGCAGCGCCTCCGACTCGGTCACCGTCACCGGTGACTTCGGCGCCCTCCCCACCACCGCGTTCACCGGCCCGCTCTCGGTCGATTCCACCCAGCGCACCGTCGTCACCGAGGGAGACGGCGCGGAGGTCGTGAACGGCCAGGTCGCCACCATCGACTTCACCATCTACAACGGCACCTCGGGCGCCCAGGTGTTCTCCACGCTCGACGAGGGCGGCACCCAGCTGCAGCTCACGCTCGACGACACGCAGTACATTCCCGGCATCGTGAACGCGGTCTCCTGCGTGCCGATCGGATCGCGCGTGGTCGCGGTCATCCCCCCGGCGGATGCGTTCGGCGACACCGGGAACACTTCGCTCGGCATCGCGGCCACCGACAGCATGGTGATGGTCGCCGACGTCGAGGCCGTGGTGCCCACCCGCGCCGACGGGGAAGACCAGCCGGCGCAAGACGGCTTCCCGACGGTCGCACTCGACGACACCGGGGCTCCGACGGTCACCATCCCCGACACCGACCCGCCCGCCGAGCTCAAGATGGAGACCCTGAAGAAGGGCGACGGTGCGGTCGTGCAAGACGGCGACAGCGTCACCGTGCAGTACCAGGGTGTCATCTGGGGGTCCAAGACGGTCTTCGACCAGAGCTGGGGCAACGGCGGTCCGCGCACGTTCCAGACCACCGGCGTGGTCGCCGGCTTCTCGGCCGCCATGGTCGGCCAGACGGTCGGCTCGCAGGTGCTCGTGATCATCCCGCCCGACCAGGGCTACGGATCCGCGGGCAACGACTCCGCGGGCATCTCCGGCACCGACACGCTCGTCTTCGTGGTCGACATCCTGGCCACCGCCTCGGCGAGCTGACCCGGGCTCCGGCATCCAGCCGCCAGTGGGATGATGGCACGGTGAGACGTGTCATCATCCTCGGGTCCACCGGTTCCATCGGCGTTCAGGCGCTCGACGTGATCCGGGCCAATCGCGAGCGGTTCGAGGTCGTGGGGCTCGTCGCGGGCACCAACCGCGAGACGCTCGAGGCGCAGGCCGCCGAGTTCGGCGTGAGCGACACCGGGCTCGGCGTCGTCGAGGCCGAGCAGATCGTGCGCGACGTCGAGGCGGACGTGGTGCTGAACGGCATCACCGGCTCGGTCGGGCTCGGCCCCACACTCGCGGCTCTCGAGGCGGGCCGCACGCTCGCGCTCGCCAACAAGGAGAGCCTGATCGTCGGCGGCGAGCTCGTGAAGGGCATCGCGGCGCCGGGGCAGATCGTGCCCGTCGACTCCGAGCACTCCGCCATCGCGCAAGCGCTGCGGTCGGGCACCCACGGCGAGGTGTCCCGCCTGGTGCTCACCGCATCCGGAGGCCCGTTTCGCGGTCGCAGCCGCGAGGACATGTCGTCGGTGACGCCCCGCGAGGCGCTCGCCCACCCCACCTGGGACATGGGCCTCGTCGTCACCACGAACTCCGCGACCCTGGTGAACAAAGGCCTCGAGGTGATCGAGGCGCACCTGCTGTTCGACGTGGCGTACAGCGACATCGAGGTGACGGTGCATCCGCAGTCGGTGGTGCACTCGATGGTGGAGTTCGTCGACGGATCGACCATCGCCCAGGCCTCCCCACCCGACATGCGCCTGCCCATCTCGCTCGGCCTCGACTGGCCGTCACGGGTGGCCGGCGTCGGCGCGCCGATCGACTGGACGCAGTCGCACAGCTGGACCTTCGCCCCGCTCGACGAGGCCGCGTTCCCCGCCGTGGCCCTGGCCAAGCAGGTCGGACGCGCCGGCGGCAGCTACCCCGCGGTCTTCAACGCGGCGAACGAGCAGGCCGTGGCGGCCTTCCACGCCGGGCGGATCGGCTTCCTCGACATCGTCGACACGGTTCGCCGCGTGGTCGACCTGCACGAGATGCCCTCCGACACCCTCACGCGCGACTCCCTCGCCGAGGCCGAGCTCTGGGCCCGCGCCACCGCCGACACCCTGCTCGCCAAGTCCAGGAGCTAGCCCACAACTTCCGCACAGGGAACGGTCAGCGGCGTCTTCGGGCGCCGGGGTAGTGTCCTCGTGTGGAAACGGTCCTGCAGTTCATTCTCGGCGTGCTCATCATCGCCGTCGGCGTCGCCGTCTCCATCGGCCTGCACGAGGTGGGCCACCTGGTGCCCGCGAAACTGTTCGGCATCAAGGTCACGCAGTACATGATCGGCTTCGGCCCCACGGTGTTCTCGCGCAAACGCGGCGAGACCGAGTACGGCGTGAAGGCCATCCCGTTCGGCGGCTACATCTCGATGATCGGCATGTTCCCGCCGCGGCGCGAGGGTGAGAAGGCGGTCGCGAACAGCACGGGTTTCTTCCAGTCGATGGTTCAGGATGCCCGCCAGCAGTCCCAGCTCACCATCGGCCTCGAGGAAGACCGCGCGTTCTACCGCAAACCCGTCTGGCAGCGCATCATCGTGATGCTCGGTGGCCCGTTCATGAACCTCGTGCTGGCGGTCGTGTTCTTCTCGATCGTGCTCGTCGGCTTCGGCACGGTGCAGTCCTCCACCACGGTCGGCAGCGTCTCGACCTGCGTGCTGCCGGCCACCAGCGACCGCCAGACCTGCGAAGACGGTGACCAGCAGTCGCCGGGTGCCGCCGCGGGCATCCAGCCGGGCGATCAGCTCGTCAGCCTCGGCGGAACCCCCATCACCAGTTGGGACCAGTCGACCCAGATCATCCGCGACTCCGCCGGCGACACCCTGCCCCTCGTGGTGCTGCGCGACGGCGTCGAGACCACCCTCAGCCTCACGCCGCTGCTCACCGAGCGCTACGTCACCGACGACAAGGGGGCGGTCGTCAAAGATGCCGACGGCGCGAACGTCACCCAAGACGTCGGCTTCGTCGGCATCGGGGCCGCCACCGAGCTCGTGCCGCAGCCGATCACCGCCGTGCTGCCGATGGTCGGCGACACCATCGGCTCCACCGTGGGTCTGGTCGTCAACCTGCCCCAGAAGCTCTACGGCGTCGCCCAGGCCGCCTTCGGCTCGGGCGAGCGCGACATCAACGGGCCGATCAGTGTGGTGGGGGTCGGCCGGGTCGCCGGCGAGATCGCGTCGATCGACTCGATCCCGCTCGCCTCCAAGGCGGCGAGCCTGCTCGGCCTCCTCGGCTCGCTGAACGTCGCCCTGTTCGTCATCAACCTCGTGCCGCTCACGCCGCTGGACGGCGGGCACGTGGTCTCCGCGCTCTGGGAGGGCATCCGGCGCTTCGTCGCCAAGGTGTTCAAGCGCAAAGACCCGGGGCCGGTGGATGCTGCCAAGCTGATGCCGCTCACCTTCGCCGTCGTCATCCTGTTCGGCGGCATGACCGCGCTGCTGGTGTACGCCGACATCGTGAAGCCGATCGACGTCTTCGGATAGCTGTGTGTCGGGGCTGCGCTGACCGCTCGTCCAGACAACGGATCTAGACTGAATCCGTGCCTGCAGTCAACCTCGGAATGCCCAAACCGCCGCCGGAAACCCTCGCTCCCCGGCGCAAGTCCCGCCAGATCAAGGTGGGCAAGGTGCTCGTGGGCGGCGACGCCCCCGTGAGTGTGCAGTCGATGTGCACCACCCCCACCCCGAACATCAACGCCACACTCCAGCAGATCGCCGAGCTGACGGCATCCGGATGCGACATCGTGCGCGTCGCCGTGCCCTCGCGCGATGACGCGGAGGCGCTGCCGATCATCGCGAAGAAGTCGCAGATCCCGGTGATCGCCGACATCCACTTCCAGCCCAACTACGTCTACGCCGCGATCGACGCCGGCTGTGCCGCCGTGCGCGTGAACCCGGGCAACATCCGCAAGTTCGACGATCAGGTGGGCAAGATCGCCGCTGCCGCGAAGGCCGCGGGAGTGAGCATCCGGATCGGCGTGAACGCCGGGTCGCTCGAGCCCTCGCTGCTCGCGAAGTACGGCAAGGCGACTCCGGAGGCGCTCGTCGAGAGCGCCGTCTGGGAGGCCTCGCTGTTCGAGGAGCACGACTTCCACGACTTCAAGATCTCGGTCAAGCACAACGACCCCATCATCATGGTGAAGGCCTACCGCCTTCTCGCCGAGCGCGGCGACTGGCCGCTGCACCTCGGCGTCACCGAGGCCGGCCCCGAGTTCCAGGGCACCATCAAGTCGTCGACGGCGTTCGGCATCCTGCTCGCAGAGGGCATCGGCGACACCATCCGCGTCTCGCTCTCGGCCCCGCCGGCGCAGGAGGTGAAGGTGGGTCTGCAGATCCTGCAGTCGCTCAACCTGCGCGAGCGCAAGCTCGAGATCGTGTCCTGCCCCTCGTGCGGCCGTGCGCAGGTCGACGTGTACACGCTCGCCAACGACGTCACCTCGGGCCTGGAGGGCATGACCGTGCCGCTCCGGGTGGCCGTGATGGGCTGCGTCGTGAACGGCCCGGGTGAGGCGCGCGACGCCGACCTCGGCGTGGCCTCCGGCAACGGTAAGGGCCAGATCTTCGTCAAGGGCGAGGTCGTCAAGACCGTGCCCGAGTCGGAGATCGTGGCGACGCTGATCGCCGAGGCCAACCGCCTCGCCGCGGAGATGCCGTCGGATGTCGTCGGCAGCCCGCAGGTCGTCACCGCGTAGAGCGGGTCGCTAGCCTGGGTGCATGGCTGACACCCACTACTTCGAGGACTTCGCGACGGGCCAGCTGTTCGTCACGCCCGGCAAGACGGTCACCGAGACCGATCTGGTGATGTTCGCGGCCCTGACCAACGACAACAACCCGCTGCACACGGATGCCGAGTTCGCGGCGGCCTCGCGGTTCGGTCAGCGGATCGTGAACGGGCTCTACGGAGCGTCGCTGGCGCTCGGTCTGATCGCGCGCACCGGGGTGTTCGAGGGCAGTTCGGCGGCACTGCTCGGCATCGACGGCTGGCGTTTCAGCGCGCCCGTCTTCATCGGGGACACGCTCACCTGCACGGTCGAGATCCTGGGACTGCGGCTCACCTCCTCGGGCACCACGGGCGTCGTCGAGCGCCAGCTCACCCTGCGCAACCAGCGCGGCGAGGTCGTGCAGTCCGGCCGGATGGACATGCTGATGCTCACCCGGCCGGGCACGGACTAGGCGCGGCCCGCCGGGGGACGGCGCTCCCGCAGCACGAAGGCGAACGCGAACCCCACCAGCAGCAGAACCACGATCAGGGCGAACACGGCCTGGACGCTGGTACCGTCGGCGAGGATGCCGAGCAGAGGGTTCAGGAACCCGCCGAGCGAGAGCGTGAGCCCCAGGGTCAGCCCGCTCGCCGTGCCCACGCGGTTGGGCAGGTACGAGTGCGAAAGGGTGATCTGGGGCGCGAAAGGCAAGAAGATCGTGAACCCCACGACGGCGGTGGCGATCACGACAACGGCCGTGTTCGGTGCGAGCACGATCCCGATCGTGCCGAGTGCGGCGGCGGCGTAGCCGGTGCGGATGATGCGCAGGCGGCCCCAGCGGTCGGCGAGGAAGCCGCCGGCCAGAGTGCCCGCGGCTCCGGCTGCGGGGAACACCGAGAGCGCGATCGAGGCCGTGGCCTCGTCGGCGCTGAACTGCTGGATGGAGAACAGCGAGATGAACGACGACGTGCCCACGTAGGCGATCGACCAGAAGGCCAGCACGAGCGTCAACCAGGCGAAGGCGCGCCAGTCGTCGCGCTGAGGAGGCTGCGCGGATGCCGGGGCCGATGGCTGGAGCTCCTCCAGCGCGACCTCGACAGCCGGTTCGACGGCCGGCGAGGCCTCGGGAATCCCGGCAGTCGAAGGGCCGGGCGTGGCCGGCGAACCGCCGACCCGCGGTGATGGCATCCGTACCGATCGCCTCCGCACCGACCGCATCCGCACCGCGTAGACGACGAGCATGACGGCGGCGGGGACGGCCAAAAGGGGAGTGCCGGCGAGCCCGAAGATGCCCACGGTGAGCAGGACGCCCGTGGGCGCGAGGGCGACGCCGACGGTGCCGCCGACCGAGAAGACGCTCATCGAACGGTTCGATCCTCCGCCGGCCTCGCGCGCGGCCATGGTGGCGGCGGGATGGTAGGCGGCGATGCCGATGCCCGCGATCGCGATGACGGTCCAGGTGAGCCAGTACGAACCCGAGACGACACCGCTCAGCGCGATCCCGGCGGCGGCCACCGACAGCCCGGCGAGGATCAGCCATCGCGACGGGAAACGGTCGCTCAGAAGGCCGAAGGCCGGCTGGGCGACGCTGGAGAGCGAGGTCGCGGCGAGGGTGATGCCCGCGACGGCGGCGTAGTCGTAGCGCTGCTCGAGTACAAGAAACGGGAGCAGAGCCGCGACGGCGCCGGTGTAGAAGTCGTTGACGACGTGGGTCGAGACCAGAAGCCAGAGACCGGGAGCGGTCGTCGGGCGGGCACCGGCGGAGCGGGCGGGGTTGCGGGACATGGTGTGATCCTCAGATGTCAGACAAATGCGGGGGTAGGTGACGGCGAGGAGGGCAGGGCGGCGGGCGGCGCCGGATGCCCCGGGTCAGTCGCGCATGATCTCGATGGTGTCGTGCACGTTGGCGGTCACCGACGCGATCGCGCGGGCAGGATCGGAGGCGTCGATGGCGGCTAGCAGGTCGGCATGACTGCCGTCGAGGTCGTGCCCGTCCAGCGATCGCTCGTGCACGAGCGCCACGAGCGTGTCGGTGAGCTTGGGCAGCACCGAGTCGAAGACGCTCAGCAGCAGGGGATTGTGGGCGGCTTCCACCACCGCGCGATGGAAGTCGAGGTCGGCGGCCACGAAGGCCTCGGGCTGCTCGTGCTGATGCGCCACGAGGGCCTCGCGCGCCTCGAAGGCGCTGCGGATGCGCACCAGGTCGCGGTCGGATCGCCGGCGGGCGGCCAGCGCCGCGGCCTGTACCTCGAGGGCTTCGCGCACCTCGTAGACCTCGATCACCTGAGCAGCATGCAGTGCGGCGTTCCAGCCGGCCTGCGGCGACGTGGTGGCGAGCACGAACGTGCCCGATCCCTGCCGGGATTCGAGCAGGCCCGCCTGCACGAGGCTTCGCGTGGCCTCGCGGACCGTCGAGCGGCCCACGCCGAGTTGCTCGGCCAGCTTCAGTTCGCCGGGGAGGGCCGAACCCACGGGCCACGTTCCCGCGGCCAGCTGCTCGGCGAGCGTGTCGGTGGCGAGCTCGACGAGCCCGCTCCGCTTCAACGACTTCATACCCACTCCTCAGATGTCTGATGACTACCGTAGCGCCTGGCGTCCGGTCGAACGCAATCCGGCGCCAGAGCACGCCGCAGAGATCGTCGGCGTGGCTTGCCGGATGCGCCAGACTGAGAGGATGAACCCGACCGAGAACCTCCGGGCCGCCCGCGACATCCTGATCGAGCACCGCGACGACGCGGCGGCCGCCGAAGCCGCCTTCGCATGGCCCGATGTGGGGGAGTACTTCAACTGGGCCGTCGACTGGTTCGACGCCGTCGCGGTCGGCAACGAGAAGACCGCGCTCTGGATCGTCGAGGAGGACGGCCGCGAGACGAAGGTGAGCTTCGACTGGATGCGCTGGCGCTCCGACGAGGTCGCGGCCTGGCTCGCCGCGGAGGGCGTCGAACAGGGCGACCACGTGATGCTGATGCTCGGCAACCGGGTCGAGCTCTGGGAGTCGATGCTCGCCATCATGAAGCTCGGCGCCGTCATCCTGCCCACCACGACGCTGCTCTCGCCCGCCGACCTCGCCGACCGGCTGGAGCGCGGCCGGGTGGGCCATGTGATCGTCGACGCCGCCGACACCGCGAAGTTCGAGGGGCTCGACGGGGAGTTCACGCGCATCGTCGTGGGGGCCTCCGAGGGCGAACCGGCCGAAGGCTGGCTCGACTACGACGAGTCGCTCGAGGGCATCGGCATCAGCCCCACGGTCGTGGTGCGGTCGGACGACCCGTGCCTGATCTACTTCACCTCGGGCACCACGTCGAAACCGAAGATGGTGGTGCACACCCACGCCTCGTATCCCGTCGGCCACCTGTCGACCTCGTACTGGCTGGGGCTGCGACCGGGCGATGTGCACCTGGCCATCAGCTCGCCGGGCTGGGGAAAGCACGCCTGGAGCTGCTTCTTCGCGCCATGGAACGCCGAGGCGACCGTGTTCGTGACGAACTACGTACGCTTCGAACCCGTCGCACTTCTGCGGCGCCTCGACGAGGCTCGGGTGAGCACGTTCTGCGCCCCGCCCACGGTCTGGCGGATGCTGATCCAGGCCGAGCTCGGAAAGAAGCCCCGTGCGCTCCGCGAAGCCCTCTCGGCGGGCGAGCCGTTGAACCCGGGTGTGATCGCGGCCGTGCAGGAGGCCTGGGGGCTCACGATCCGCGACGGCTACGGCCAGACCGAGACGACGGCGCTCATCGCGAATCCGCCCGGTGGTTCGGTGGTGCCGGGCGCCATGGGGCGTGCCCTGCCCGGAGTGGCGATCGCGATCATCGATCCGGTGAGCGGATCGCCGGCGACCACCGGTGAGATCTGCCTCGACCTCTCCGTCGAGCCGGTGAACCTGATGGCCGGGTACCTCTCCGACGACGAGCGCACGGCGGCAGCCCGGGCGGGCGGCTACTTCCACACCGGCGACGTGGCGGAGCGGGCCGACGACGGCACGATCACCTTCATCGGGCGCACCGACGACATCTTCAAGTCGTCCGACTACAAGATCTCGCCGTTCGAGGTGGAGAGTGTGCTGCTGCGGCATCCGGCGGTGGCCGAGTCGGCGGTCGTGCCGGCTCCGGATGCGACGCGGCACACCGTCGTCAAGGCGTATGTGGCCCTCGCCGAGGGGTGGGCGGCCGACGCCTCGACCGCGCGGGAGATCTTCGAGCACAGCCGCACCGAGCTCTCGGCCTTCGAGCGGGTGCGCCGGATCGAGTTCTTCGAGCTGCCCAAGACGATCTCGGGCAAGATCCGCCGGGTCGAGCTGCGCGAGCGCGAGCAGGAGGCGTTCGACCGTGGTGAGGAGATCGCCTCGGAGTGGCGGGGCGACCGGCTCTGAGCGGTCTTGAGCATCGAGCAGGATCCGAGAAGCGCCGCGCCGACAGGTGTCGATAGCGTGGTGACACGAGTTCGACGTCGAAGGGAAGGCATCGCATGACCGCAGCATCCGCCGGGTTCTCCGCCGAGGAGAAGGCCGCCATGAAAGACCGCGCCGCCGAACTGAAGGCCGATGCGCGGCGGGGCAAGGCCGAGGAGAAGGCCGCGGCCGACGCCGCGACGATGCGCGAGAAGATCGAGGGCATGCCGCAGCCCGACCGCGGGATGGCCGAGCGTCTGCACGAGATCGTCGGCGGGGCGGCCCCGGATCTGCTGCCGAAGCTCTTCTACGGCCAGCCGGCCTGGACCCGTGACGGCAAGCCCGTCGTGTTCTTCCGCAGCGGCCAGCAGGACAAGGAGCGTTACAGCACCCTCGGCTTCAGTTCGAAGGCGAACCTCGACGAGCCGAGCGGCTTCTGGCCGACCTCGTATGCGCTCACCGAACTGAACGACGAGACGGCGACGACGATCGCCCGACTCGTCACCCGCGCGGCGAGCTGAGGGCTGCCGGCGGCTCCGAGCAGATCAGCAAGAAGACCGCCGCTTCGGCATCCGTGGTCCAGCGATGAGCGACCGAGGGGTCGATCCGCAGGGAATCCCCGCGCCCGAGGGTGAGCGACGGTAGCCCCTCCCGCTCCGAGATCACCGTCCCCTCGATCACGTAGACGACCTCTTCGCCGCCGTGGTGGAAGAACTCCAGATCGCCCTCGCCGGCTCGCAACGAGAACTCGAACGTCTGGATCGCCGAGCCCGCACCGCCGGCGATGAGCCTCACGTCGGCCGAGCCGGGCGTCTCGCTGAGGGGCAGATGCACCTCGGGCGCCGATCGGCCGGCCTCGGGCGACGGCAGCAGCGCGGATGCGGGGATCTCGAAGACCGCCGCCAATCCGTACAGCGTCGGAAGGCTCGGCAGCAGCTGCCCGGCCTCGAGCTTCGACACGAAGGGCTGCGAGACCCCGGCCCGTCGGGCGAGCTCGCGCATCGACCATCCGCGGGCCTTACGGCGCGCCTTGACCTGGGCGCCGATCCGGGGCGCCGTCACGTCGTCGTCGTGATCCATGGCGCTCTGTCACCCACTCCCAGCTTGCCGAAACATGTTCGTGATAACCAACGGTTATCGTCCTTCTTGATAACCCGAGGTTATCGCATCCGGCTCCACCCAGGCTCCACTCAAGCTCCACCTTCACCTACTCGCGCACGTCGACGACGAAGACAGGACACCCATTGAGCGTCAGCGAACCGACTCGCAGCACCAGCGTCAGCGAATCACCGATCAGCAGCACCGACTACGGCCACAAGCTCGCCGCCGTCGAACCAGGCGGTGTCGAGGCCATCCCGCTCGACCAGCGGCACGGCCGCCCCCGCAACCTGGCCTGGACCTGGGCCTCCCCGAACCTCGAGTTCGCCACCATCTTCGTGGGTGCCATCGCGGTGCTCTACTACGGCCTCGATCTCGGCACGGCCATCATCGCCATCGTGCTCGGCAACACGGTCGCGAGCCTGTTCCACTACCTGCTCACCACCTGGGGCCCCGCCACCGGCCTCTGCCAGATGGTCATCAGCCGCAAGGCCTTCGGCTACCTCGGCAACATCGTGCCCGGCGGCCTGAACGCCGTGCTCGTGGGAGTGGGCTGGTTCGCGGTCAACTCCGTCAGCGGAGGATTCGCGCTGGCTGCGCTGACCGGGATGCCGCCCCTCGCCGCCGTGCTGATCAGCTCCGTCATCTCGTTCGCGCTGGCCTTCTTCGGCCACAACCTCATCCAGGTGTTCGAGCGTTTCGCCTTCCCGATCCTGGCTCTGGTGTTCCTCGCCGGCATCGTCTTCATCGCCCCGCAGGCCGATTTCCAGGCGCCGGCCGAGCCGATCCCGGGCGCCTTCTGGGTGGCCGTCAGCACCTCGTTCGGCTACACGATCGCCTGGGCGCCGTTCGCCGCCGACTACTCGCGGTATCTCAAGCCCGCCGATGCCAAGCCGGCGGGGCTCTTCGCCGCCCTCGGCGTGTGGGTGTCGAACAACCTCCTGCAGGTCGCCGGTGCCGCCGCGGTGACCGCCGTCGGTCTCTCCGCCTGGAACTACGACAACCCCACGTCGTCGTACACCGAGCTGATGCCGACCTGGCTCGCCGCTCCCACGCTCCTGGCCATCTGGCTCGGAGCGCTCTGTGCCAACGCCCTCAATCTCTACTCGAGCGGCCTCTCGTTCGCGGCCATCGGCATCCGCCCGCCCACCTTCTTCTCCCGGGCCGCGATCGTCGTGGGCGTCGGCATTCTGGGGGTGCTGCTCGCCGTGGTCGCACTCTCGGACGTGTCGTCGTACGAGAACTTCCTGCTCGTGATGGGCTACTGGATCGCGCCGTGGCTCGGTGTGATCGTCGCCGACCGGGTGCTCGGCCGCCAGGTGCCGCCTGCCGAGTACACCCATCGCCGCTTCCGCAATCCGGCGGGGCCGATCGCGATGGTGACGGCGATGGTGGTGTCGATCCTGCTGTTCTCGAACCAGACGCTGTATGTCGGACCGGTGCCCGCTGCGCTGCCGGAGCTCGGTGACGTCACGTTCATCGTCGGTTTCGTGCTGGCGTTCGGCCTCTACGCCGTGCTGCGGCGGGTCGTGGCATCCGGAATCCCGAATCAGACCCCCACCCCTGCAACCTCGAAGGAGAACCTCGCGTGACCAAGCAGATCTTCCTGGGCGCGTTCGAGGAGTTCACGCCGAACTTCATCAGCAACGCCTGGAGCCACCCCAAGAGCGACACCGAGGGCTTCGCCACCTTGCCGTACTGGCAGAACATGGCGCGTGAGCTCGAGGCCGGCGGGTTCGACTTCCTCTTCCTCGCCGAAGCGCTCGGCTACCCGATGCAGGCCGACGGCACGGTGCCGGAGGTCGTCATCCGCGAGGCCGTGCAGATCCCGGTGCACGACCCGATGGTGCTCGTCAGCGGCCTCGCCGCCACCGTCGACCGCCTCGGCTTCGTGGTGACGGCGTCGACCACCGCCCAGCAGCCGAACCTCAATGCGCGCACCTTCGCCACCCTCGACCACCTCACCGGCGGCCGGATCGCCTGGAACATCGTCACGAGCGACAACCAGGTGGCCCTCTCGAAACTGCTCGGCCAGGCGAATGTGACCCCGCACGCCGAGCGGTACCGCCGGGCCACCGAGTCCGTCGAGCTTTCGCTCAAGCTCTGGGAGGGCTCGTGGGAAGACGACGCCGTGGTGCACGACAAGGCCACCCGCACCTTCGCCGACCCCGGCAAGGTGCACCGCATCACCCACCACGGCGACTACTTCGACCTCGACGGCTACTTCACGGCCATCCCGTCCCCGCAGCGCACGCCGTTGCTGTTGCAAGCGGGAACCTCGCCCGCCGGCCGGGCATTCGCAGGGCGGTTCGGTGAGTGCATCTTCATCCAGGACCGGGATCTGGATGTGGTGAAGGCGAACGTCGACGACCTGCGCAGCCGGGCGGTCGAGAACGGGCGCGATCCGCGGGACATCAAGGTGATCGACGCGGTCGCCGTCGTGGTGGGGGAGACCGAGGAGGAGGCGCAGCGCCTGCGGGCCGAGCTCGACGCCACGCCCAGCCGCGAGTCGGCTGCGGCGCTGTTCCTCGGCTGGAGCGGCGTCGACCTGATGGCGTTCCCGCTCGAGGCCACGCTCGCCGAGGTCTCGACCGAGGTGGGCAAGTCGACGCTGGCGGTCTTCCAGAACGGCGACGAGAGCCCGACGGTCGCCCAGATCCTCGACCGCATCGCCAGCTCGATCGGCGGCATCCGCGTCACCGGCACGCCGGAGTCGGTGGCCGACCAGCTGCAGCACATCGTCGAGTACACCGACATCGACGGCTTCCTGATCGAGTACACCTACGGCGGGATGGCGACCTACCGCGATTTCATCGACGAGGTGGTTCCGTTACTGCGCGAGCGCGGGCTGCTGCCCGAGGTGCCGGCGGGCGGATCGATGCGCCGCCGCATCCTGGGCCACGACAGCGACCGCCTGCCCGAGACGCACCCGGGCGCGGTGTACCGCCGCACCCACGGCGCCGATCCGGAGGCTGCGTCGGTCTAGAGCGGGCCGATTCGGGGTGCCGCGTCGAACAGGGCGCGAGTATACGGATGCTGCGGCCGGGCGAACACGTCGGCCGACGGGCCCTGCTCCACGATCCGCCCGTCCTTCATCACGGCCACCTGGTCGCTCATGTGCTGCACCACGCCCAGGTCGTGCGAGATGAAGAGGTAGGCGACGCCGCGCTCGCGCTGCAGCCGGTCGAGCAGGTCGAGGATCTGCGCCTGGATCGACACGTCCAGCGCCGAGACCGGCTCGTCGAGCACGACGATGCGCGGCCGTGGCGCGAGCGCGCGGGCGATGGAGACCCGCTGCCGCTGACCGCCGGAGAGCTGCAGGGGGCGCGCCGACGCGGTCTCGGGGGAGAGGCCGACCTCGTGCAGAAGGCCGGCGACACCGTCGCGGATCACGCCGGCGACCGAGCCCGCACCAGCGTCAGCGCCCGAACCCGCACCGGAGCCCGAGTCCTGGCCGCGCAGTGCATCCTCGAGGATCCGCCCCACGGTCAGCCGGGGGTCGAACGACGAGAGCGCATCCTGGTACACGGCACCGAGCACTGGCCGGCGCGCTCGCCGGTCGCGTTCGCGCAGCGGTGCCCAGGGAGCGCCGTCGAGGGTGACGGTGCCGGAATCCGGCGTCGTGAGGCCCAGGATGATGCGGCCCAGCGTGGTCTTGCCCGAACCGGATTCGCCCACCAGCCCGAGCGTCGTGCCCGGGGCGATCACGAGCGACACCGCGTCGACCGCGGTTCGCGACCCGAAGCGCTTGCTCACGGCGGTCGCCTCCACGAGGGGAGTGACGGCGGGTGACGTGGTCGCGCCGGCCAGGTGCGCGGTCGGGGTGGGATGGTCGGCGGCCGGCCGCGCCGTGGAGAAGGGCTCGCCCTCCGTAGGCTCTGTTCCTGCAGCATCCGCTCCCCACCGCACCGAGAGCGGCACGCCCCGCGGCACCCCGGTCGGCACCGCCCGCAGCAGCGTCTTCGTGTACTCGTGCCGTGGGTCGCCGAGCACCTGCTCCACCGGCCCCGACTCCACCACCCGCCCCGCGCGCATCACCAGCACCTCGTCGGCGATGCGCGACACGACGGCGAGGTCGTGGCTGATGAACAGCAGCCCGGTTCCGTTCGCCTTGATGCTCTCGAACTGCTCCAGGATGCGGGCCTGCACCGTGCTGTCGAGCGCCGTCGTCGGTTCGTCGGCGATCAGCACCGAGGGGTCGGCGGCCAGCGCCGACGCGATCAGCGCCCGCTGGCGAAGCCCGCCCGACAATTCACCCGAGCGCTGCCGCATCCGCTCGGCCGGGTCGGGCATCCCGACCGACTCGAGCAACTCGCGCACCCGCACCTCCCGCTGCACGGGCGAGAGCGAGGTGTGCAGCCGCAGGGCGTCGCCGATCTCGCGCCCGATCGGCCGCAGCGGATCCAGCGACACCAGCGCATCCTGCACCACCAGCCCGATCTGCCGGCCCCGGATGCGCCGCCACGCCGCCGCCGACAGCCCGCGCGCGATCCCGTCCCGCCCGGTGGATCCGAGAACGGATGCTCCGCCCACCTCGAGTGCGTCGGCCGTCATCCACGATCCCGGCCCGGCCAGGCCCACCAGCGCCCGCGCGGTGACCGACTTGCCCGATCCGGACTCGCCCACGATCGCCACGGCCCGCCCCGCCTGCAATTCGAACGACACCCCGTCGACGACGGCCGCCCCGCGCGCGCCGCGGCGCCCGCCCGTCCCGAACCCCACCCGCAGTCCCTCGACCCGCACCACCGGCGCCTCGGACGCCGCGCTTCGCGACGGAGTGTGCGGCGTTTCGGCCGTAACTACGGAGTGAGACTCCGAATCGCCCCCCACCTTCCGTCGCTGCAGGGGCGCGTCGCCGCTCATCGGGGACCCCGACGCTGCAGGGCGCGGCCGAGCACGGTGGCCGCGACGGCGCTCAGCACGATCGCGAGGCCCGGGAAGAACGTCATCCACCAGGCCGTGGCCAGGTAGTTCTTGCCGGCGAAGAGCATCGCGCCCCACTCGGCAGCCGGCGGCTCGGCACCGAGACCGAGGTAGCTCAGCGCGGCGGCCCACACGATCGCCTGCCCCACGCCGAGCGTCACGAGCACGAACACCGGCACCACCGCGTTCGGCAGGATGTGCTGCACCAGGATGCGCCCGCGCGATCGCCCGAGCACGACGGCCGCCTCGATGTAGGGCGCCGAGGCCACCGAGCGTGTCTGCGACCGGATGATGCGCGCGTAGCCGGGCGCGGTCGCGAGCCCGACCGCGATCGTCGAGGTCACGATGCCGGGCCCGTACACGGTGATCACCAGCAGCGCCAGCAGCAGCCCGGGGAACGCGAACAGCACCTCGAGCAGCCGGCTCACCCCGAAGTCGACGACCCGCCCTCCGAGGGCCGCGGCGAGCCCCAGCACGAGCGCGAGCAGAATACCGATCGCCGTCGCGGCCACCCCGATCACGAGGGACGGTGCGGCGCCGTGCACGACCCGGGTGTAGATGTCCCGTCCCGATTCGTCGGTGCCGAACGGATGCCCCCAGCGCGGTGAGAGAAAGGCCTGCGCCGGGTCGATGGCCAACGGATCGCCGGGAGCCAGCACGCCCGGAAGCACGGCCGCGAGCAGCAGCAGCGCCAGCACCCCGATCGCCACCCACTGGGCCACCCCGAGAACGCGCTCGCCACGCCCCCCACCTCGCCCGGAACCCGGGCCAGTACCCGCGCGACCGCTGCCCCGCGCCGGCAGTTCCACCAGCGTCGTCACAGCGCCACCCCCTGCCGGCGCAGGCGGGGGTCGGCGAGCCGTGACGCCGCATCCGTCGCGACCGTCATGATCACGTAGCCGAGCGCCACCACCAGCACGACGCCCACCACGAGCGGCACGTCCCGCAGCTGCACCGCGTTCAGCAGCGTGCGCCCGAGCCCCGGCCGCGCGAAGATCGTCTCCACCACGACGGCCCCCGAGACGAGGAACCCGAAGGCCCAGCCCGAGAGCGCGATGCCCGGCAGTGATCCGTGCCGCAGCACGTGCCGCCAGCGCACGCCGTTCTCGCTCTCGCCTCGGGCCCGGGCCGACAGCACGAAGGGCGCCGAGAGCGCATCCAGCACCGACTCGCGCATCACCTGCCCGAGAAACCCGGCCAGCGGCAGCGCCAGTGTGAGCACCGGCAGCACGAGCCCTTCCGGGCCCGCCGTGCTCACCGCCGGGAACCACCGCAGCGCCGTGCTGAACACCAGCACCAGCACGGTCGCCAGCCAGAAGTGCGGCACGGCGGCGGCCACGATCTCGAGCGTCGAGCCCACGGCTGCGGCGATCCGCCCGCCCCGCGTCGACCACACGGCCAGGCCCAGCGCGATCGCCCACGCCACGATCAGCGCGAGGGCCGCGAGCAGCAGTGTGCCGCCGATCTGCGCGCCGATCACCTCCGCCACCGGGCTCCGCAGGGAGTAAGACGTGCCGAGATCCCCGGTGGCGAGCCGCCCGAGCTGGGCGATGTATTGCACCCAGATCGGCTGGTCGAGCCCGTAGTCGGCACGCACCTGCGCCAGTGCCTCGGCGCTCGCCTGGGATCCCGGCCCGCCGAGGATGGCCTGTGCCGGGTCGCCCGGGATCAGCCGCAGCCCGAAGAACGTGAGGGTGGCCGCTGCCCACAGCACGAACAGGCCCCCTCCGATCCGGAGCAGCACCCCCCGCACGATGACCCACCCGCGCGAGCGCGACGAACGACGGAGTTCCGGCGTCGGCGTCGGCAACGACGGAGTGGGGGCCCGAACCGCGGCCTCCGCTCCGTCGTTACCGACCGTGTGCGTCATCCGGGCGCTACTGCACCCACGCGTCGGCGAGGTACGGCAGCTGCAGCGTCGGCAGCAGCGAGAGTCCCTGCACCGAGGTGCGGTAGCCGATCTTCTGCAGGTGGTCGTAGAGCGGCAGCACGTAGGCGCCGTCGGAGAGGATCTTCTGCGCATCGGCGTACGCGGCGGCGCGCTCGTCGGCATCCGTCGTCTGCCCGGCCTTGGTCAGCAGCTCGTCGAGCTCGGGGATGTCGACGTGCGAGTGGTTCGGGTGGTACCCGCTCGGCGCCGGCTGGATGTTGGCGGAGTCGTAGAGGATGCGCAGCACGTCGGCCGAGTTCTTCGTGTAGATGGCGCTGGTGACCCCGAAGTCCCAGGCGGCGAGCGAGGCGTACCAGCTGGACAGGTCCAGCGGATGCAGCTGCACGTCGAAGCCGACCTCCTTGGTGGTGGCCTGGATCTGCTCGAACAGCGACTGCTCGGCCGGGATCGACTGGTTGGTCGAGATCGGGAAGTCGACCGTCAGCCGCTGGCCGTCCTTCGTGCGGTAGCCGTCGGCATCGCGCGTGGTCCAGCCGGCCTCGTCGAGCAGCGTGTTGGCCTTGTCGACGTCGATCGCGAAGTCGTCCTCGTAGGAGGCGCCGTAAGGAGTCGAGGTCGACAGCACCGAGTACGAGCGCTCGACCGTGCCGAAGAACAGGCTCTCGATGCCGGGGTTCACGTCGGCCGAGGCGATGAACGCCTTACGCACCCGCTCGTCGTCGAAGGGCGCGTAGCCCGAGTTCAGTTCCAGACGAATGGATGCCCCGGGCAGGGCTCCCTGCAGAACCGCGAGATCCTCCGACGAGGTGGCGGTCACCACGTTGTCGGGCTGCATCTCGTCGATGACGTCGACCTGACCGGCCTGCAGAGCGGCGAAGCGGGTGGCCGGGTCGGGGATGAAGCGCCAGACGATCTTGTCGAGGTAGGCGGTGCCTTCGTGGGCGGCACCCGTGGGGGAGGAGTTGTACGACTCGTTGCGCACGAGCGTGACGTTGTCCTGCTTGGTCCAGCTCTCGACCGTGAAGGGGCCGGTGCCGATCGGCGCCTCGCAGTTCTCCTCCTGCGAGCGGGTCAGACCGGCCGGCGACTCCATCGCCAGCCAGGTCTGCGCGAGCGACTCGAGCAGCGCGCTGTCGGGCTCGCTCAGCACGAAGCGGGCCGTGGTCGGGTCGACGACCTCCACATCGGCCACCTTGCCGAGCGCGAGGATGGCGGTGGAGGATGCCGTGGCCGGGTCTTTCATGTGCTCGACGTTCGCCTTCACGGCCTCGGCGTCGAACGGCGTGCCGTCGGTGAAGGTCACGTCGTCGCGGAGCGTGATGTCCCAGCTCAGCCCATCGGCCGACGGGGTGCCCGCCGTCGCGAGCCAGGGCACGATCGCGCCGTCGGCATCCTGCGAGAACAGCGACTCGAGCACGTTGGTGCCGAGCAGCGCCTGAGGCATGTTGCCGCCCACGTGCGGGTCGAGGCAGGTCGGCTCGCCGAAGCCGGTGGCGTAGGTGAGGGTGCCGCCGGCGACCGGCGTGCTCTCGGTGGTCGCGGGGGAGGCGCCCGCACAGCCCGCCAGCAGGATCGCGGTGGTGGCGGTCACCGCAAGAGCGGACAGGGTTCGTGATCGATGGCGGAGTGGCACTCTGGAGCTCGTCTCATGTGGAATGGTGGGAGGGCGATCTGCTGTGATCGTCACCAGTCTAATTGTTGGACTGGGTCTAGATATTCCCGATCGACGGATGCCACGCCGGCTCGATCGCCCAACCGCCGAACCGCCCGAGGAGATCAGATGGCCGGACGCCCCCGCGCCTCCTCCCAGCGGATGCTCGAAGAGGCCGCCTCCGAGCTCTTCCTCGAGCAGGGCTACGCCAAGACCACGATCGAGCAGATCACCCAGCGCGCCGGGGTGAGCCGCAACACCTTCTTCAACTACTTCGGCTCGAAGAGCGACCTGCTCTGGATCGAGTTGGATACCAGCCTCGCCGTGCTCTCCGAGGCGCTCGCCGAGGCACCGGAGGGGGAGCCGCCGCTGCGAGCCGTGGCCGGCGCCCTGCACGCGACCGCCGAGACCTTCACGCCCGAGCGCGCCCCGCTCGTGCTCACCCAGCACGAGGTGATGGGGATCGACGCCGAGCTGAAGGCGACGGGGCTCGCGCGGGCCCTCGCGCACGCCGACGTGATCGAGCGGTTCCTGGCGGTGCGCCTGACCGGTCCGGATGCCGCGCTCCGCGCGCGGGCGATCGCGCTGGCGGTGCTCGGTGCCGCAGCGGCCGCGGTGGGGCGCTGGGCGGCCGACGGCCCCGAACGCGATCCCCTCGTCGCGTACGTCGACCGGGTCGTGGGTCCGGCGCTCGCCGGGTTCGGCGGCTGAAAGCATCCGCTGCCCGGCTCGGCAGGCCGGGCCATCCCGACGGGCCACCTCGCCACCTCGACGGGCCGCCTGGGCGGGCGACGTGTCACAGTGTTACGCCGGCGCCGCACCGATGACACCCGGCCCGCGGGCGCTCGTACGATTGGGGGATGAGCGCATCGCAGATCGAGCCGGTCGTCCACATCCTGCACGAGAACGCCGAGTGGATCCCGCCGCTCGCGAAGGCCCTCGACGCAGCCGGTGTCGCGTACCGCGAATGGCCGCTGACCGGTGGATCGATCGACCTCTCGGTCGAGCCGCCCGCGGGCATCTTCTGGTCGCGCCTCAGCGCCTCGTCGCACACCCGCGGCAACGAGCACGCCAAGGAGTACGCCCGCGCGGTGCTGCGCTGGCTCGAGGCCTGGGGCCGCCGGGTCGTGAACGGATCGCGCGTGCTCGAGCTCGAGGTGAGCAAGGCCGCCCAGTACGCCGCGTTGCGTGCCGCCGGCTTCGACGTGCCGCACACCGTCGTGGTGTTCGGCCGTGACGACCTCAAGGCGCGCGCCCGTGAACTGGCCACGCCGTTCATCACCAAGCACAACCAGGGCGGCAAGGGGCTGGGCGTGCGCCGCTTCGACTCCGTCGCCGAGTTCGACGCCTATGTCGACGGCCCCGACTTCGAAGAGCCGGTCGACGGCATCACCCTCCTGCAGGAGTATGTGCTGACCGTCGAGCCCTTCATCACGCGCGCCGAGTTCGTGGGCGGCCGTTTCGTCTACGCCGTGCGCGTGGACACCTCGGCCGGCTCGTTCGAGTTGTGCCCGGCCGAAGCCTGCGTGGTTCCGGAGCAGGGCTTCGCACCCGCCGCCTGCGACGTGCCGGGATTCGGAGAGGCGGATGCTGCCGGTGCGGCGCTCCCGGCCACCGGTCTCTTCCAGGAGCGCTTCGACATCGGCGCCTCCACCCCGCTGATCGCGCGCCTCGAGGCGTTCCTCGCCGAGCAGGGCGTCGAGGTCGCGGGAGTCGAGTTCTTCGAGACGGCCGACGGCCGCCTCCTGCCCTACGACATCAACACCAACACGAACTACAACCCCGACGTCGAAGCCGTCTCCGCGCGCCCGGCGACCGCCGCCCTCGCCAGCTTCCTCGGTGCCGAACTCGCCGCGCGCTACGAGCCCGCCGCGGTCTGACGCGCATCCTGTCGCCATCGGTTAGAATTGACCCCGAAACGACTGTGAACCGGCCATCACCGGGGAGTCTTCGGAAGAACGGCACGGGTGCGCGAGCAGACGGGCCCAGTAGAACCGAACGGGTCGGGCCCGTCACAGCCTAAGAACGAGCGGTCTCCCGCATGGTCCGAAAGGGCGAACGGGAGGTCAGCGAGGTGGTACCACGGTGGGGGCGCGAGCCCGATCCGTCCTCGTGGAACAGGCAGCAGCAGCATCCAGCCCGTCCAGGAGCATCATGACGTACCCCAAAGACCCCGACGACTTCTCGTCCGTCGTCCCTTCCCCGAGCTTCCCCGAGGTCGAGCAGGGCGTGCTCGGCTTCTGGAAGACGGATGACACGTTCCGCGCGTCCATCGCCAACCGCGAGGGCGGCGACGAATGGGTGTTCTACGACGGCCCGCCGTTCGCCAACGGCCTGCCGCACTACGGGCACCTGCTCACCGGCTACGCCAAAGACGTGTTCCCGCGCTTCCAGACCATGCGCGGCAAGAAGGTCGACCGTCGCTTCGGCTGGGACACCCACGGCCTGCCCGCCGAGCTCGAGGCGATGAAGCAGCTCGGCATCACCGAGAAGAGCCAGATCGAGGAGATGGGCGTCGAGGTGTTCAACGCCGCCTCGCGCGAGTCGGTGCTGCGCTACACCAAGGAGTGGCAGGAGTACGTCACCCGCCAGGCGCGCTGGGTCGACTTCGACAACGACTACAAGACGCTCGACATCACGTTCATGGAGAGCGTGCTCTGGGCGTTCAAGCAGCTGCACACCAAGGGCCTCGCCTACGAGGGCTACCGCGTGCTGCCGTACTGCTGGAAAGACGAGACGCCGCT
>NZ_JAHFUW010000055.1 GCF_023264855.1 Herbiconiux sp.
CGGGTCGCCACCTGCTCGCGGTGGTCGCCGAGCGGCACGTCGACCACTTCGCGCACCCGCGAGGGCGATCCGGAGAGCACCACGATGCGGTCGGAGAGGTAGATCGCCTCGTCGATGTCATGCGTCACCAGCACCACGGTGATGCCGAGGTCGCGGCGCACCGTGAGGATGAGGTCTTCGAGGTCGAACCGGGTCTGCGCGTCGACCGAGGCGAAGGGCTCGTCCATCAGCAGCAGGTCGGGCTGGTACGAGAGCGCGCGAGCGATCGCCACGCGCTGCTGCATGCCGCCGGAGAGCTCCCACGGGTACTGCTTCTCGACGTGCCCGAGGCCCACGTTCTTCAGCGACTCGCTGACCCGCGCGGCCCGCTCGGCCTTCTTCATGCCGCGCGCCGCGAGCGGGAGGCCCACGTTCTTCGCGTTCGTGAACCAGGGGTAGAGCGAACGCCCGTAGTCCTGGAACACCAGCCCGAGCTGCTCGGGCACCGAGGTGAGCGGCTTGCCCTCGAACGAGAGCGACCCGGAGCTCGGCTTGGCCAGCCCCGAGATGCAGCGCAGCAGCGTGGTCTTGCCCGCGCCCGAGGGGCCGACGATGCACACGAACTCGCCCTTGTTCACGGTGAAACTGACATCGTCGATCGCCGTCTTGGCGTGCGGCTTGCCCTCGTTGTAGATCTTGCGCAGGCCTTCGACGCGCAGCACCTCCGATCCGCTCGGGGCACGATGCGAGGCAGTCGCGCCGGCGGGGCTCGACGCGGCGGGCGTGGGCACGGTGAGGTTCGACATGGTGTTCTCCGGTTCCGGCGAGGGGATGGTCATGAGTTGTTGAGCGCGCGCGAGCGGTAGTACCAGCGCAGCACGATCCGTTCGACGCCCACGAAGAGGTAGTTCGCGGCGGTGCCGATGATGGCGAGCATCAGGATGCCCGTCCACATCGTGGTGATGGCGAACACGGTCTGCGCCTGCAGGATGAAGTAGCCGATGCCCTGCTTCGCGGCCACCATCTCGGTGACCACCATCAGGATGATCGAGGTCTGCAGGCTGGCCCGCAGGCCCGCGGCGATCTGCGGCGAGGCACCCGGCAGCACGAGCGAGAACAGCTGCCGCACGGGGCTAAGCTTCATCGCCCGAGCGGTGTCGAACTTCACCTGGTCCAGGCCCCGCATCCCATCGAGGGTGTTGAGCAGGGTGGGCCAGATGGCACCGAACGAGATCAGCGCGATCTGGCGCAGCTCGCCGATGCCGAACAGCGCGATCATGGCGGGCAGCAGGGCGGGGGCGGGCAGCACGTAGAGGAAGTAGATCAGCGGGTTCGACACCTGACGCACCGGCGGGAAGCGCCACAGCAGCGTGCCGAACACGACGCCGATCAGGGCACCGCCGAGGTAGCCGAGCGCCAGGTTGCGAAGGCTCGAGCCCAGTTGCATCGAGGCGGGGCCGACGATCCATTGCGCCCAGAACTCCTCCAGGATGCGGCTGAGCGGCGGGAAGAACGGCGAGGTGCTCGAGGCCGAGGCGAACCACCAGATCACCAGCAGGGCGATCGGCAGCCAGACGGCCAGCAGCACGTTGCGCACGCGGGCGCCGCGGCTGCGCACCCGGCGCGGGCTCACCAGCAGATCGGTTGTCTCGCCGATGCTCGCCCCGGCGGCGCGCTCCGGCACGATCTCGGGTGTGATGGTCTGCGTCACTTGAGGGCCCCTTCGCTGTTCGAGCGGATGTTGCGCTGCGATTCGTGCCAGTGCATGACGTTGCGTTCCAGCAGGAAGAACGCCCCGGTGAGGATGATGCCGATCAGGCCGGCGGTGATGATGTAGGCGTACATCACGGGGTACGCCGCGGTGCCGCCGTTCTGCGCCTGCAGGATGTTGCGCCCGATTCCGGATGCTCCGCCCACCAGCTCGGAGACGACGGCCAGGATGAGGGCCGAGGCCGACGCGATCCGCAAGCCCGTGGCGATGTAGGGCGAGGCGCTCGGGATGACCACGACGAAGAACCGCCACACGCCCCGCACGCCGAGCGCCTTCGAGGTGTCGAGCACCGTCGGATCCATCGAGCGCACCCCGTAGATCACCTGGATGACCAGCGGCCAGAACACGCCGAAGGCGATCAGGAACACCTTCATCGGCAACGTCGAGCCGAGTACCAGGATGACCAGCGGCAGGATGGCGATGGCCGGGATGGCCTTGAAGATCTCGATCACGCTCGCCGCGCTGCGGAAGGCGAAGTCGTTGAAGGCCAACGCCGAACCGATCACGATCGCCAGCACGCTGGCGATCACGAGGCCGAGGAACCACGCCTGCACGGTCGCTCCGATCGCGGCCCAGTACAGCGGTGACGCCACCGCTTTGCCGAGCGCGATCATGGTGTCGGTCATCGTCGGGAACTGGTCGGCCCGGAAGAGACCGCCCGCGGTGGCCAGCTGCCAGAGCAGCAGGGCGGCCAGCACGGCGGCCGCAGGGGCCAGCCATCGGAGCGAGCGACGCGACAGTGCGTTCATGGGGTGTGATCCTTCGAATCGGTTCGGCGTTGACCGTCGGTTCTGATGGTCAGCCGGTGCTGGCCGTCAGGGGCGTCCGGCTCAGTTCGAGCCCTCGAGCGCGCCCGGCCAGACCAGGGTGTCGACGTCGAGCTCCTTGGTCTGCCCGGCGTACTTGGTGAGCAGCGTCTGGGCGGTGGTGAAGCCCTCGGTGTTCACGTAGGGGTTGCTGCCGGTGTTCCACTTGGCGGCCTTGGCGGCGTCCTCGGTGAGACCCAGGTTGGTGACCAGCGTCTCCTTGGCCTGGTCGATGTTCTCGGTGGCGTGCTCCTGCGACTCGATCATCGCGGCGGCGAAGGCCTCGACCACATCCGGGTTGGAGTCGATGTAGCTCTGGCTCGTGGTGTAGAGGCCCACCGCCATGTCGGGGAACGTCTCCACGTTCGGCTTGCCGATGATCGTGGCACCGTTGGCCTCAGCATCGGCGATGAACGGGGCCTGCACCACGGCGGCGTCGATGTCGCCCGCGGCGAGCGCGGCCGGCATCTGGCCGAAGGGCAGCTGCACGAGGTTGATCGACGTGGTGTCGACGCCTTCCTTGGCCGCCATGTCCCACATCGCGAGGGTGTTGAGCGAGGAGAGTCCGATCACACCGACGGTCTTGCCGCCGAGGTCACCGGCCGAGGTGATGCCCGAGTCGGGTCCGGCGACGAGCGCGTTGCCCTCGTCGGGCTCCTCCTCGGCCTTCTGCTGGCCTTCGACCGTGGCGACGGCCCGGATCGGGATGTCGTTCACGTTCGCGTTGATCACGTGCACCACGGTGGCGAAGCCGAAGTTGTACTGGCCACTGGCGACGCCGGAGATGATGGCGGCGACATCCGTCTGCGGCACGAGTTCGACCTCGAGGCCGTGCTTGGCGAAGATGCCGTCCTGGATGCCGAGGTACATCGGCGCGGTCTGCGCCGAGGGGTTGGTGGCCACGGTGATCTTCGTGGTCTCACCCGAGGCCCCGTCGCTGCCGCCGGCCGCGCCGCCGGAGTCGCCGCCGGCGCACCCGGCCAGCAGTGCGGTCGCGGCGAGCATCGTCGCTGCCGTGAGGAGGGTTTTCGTTCGTGACATCGGGATGTCCCTTCGATCGTGATGTGCGGGAGTGGATCAGGCAGCCGGGAGCGCCGGCTCCGAGTGCCGGGAGAACGGTGAGATCTGTGCTGTGTCCGCGGTACCGGGGTCGTCGTCGACGCGGTGCGGTGGGCCGCCTGTGCTTTTCAGGCTAATCTCCGGGTGATGCCCCGGAATGGCCCGAAAGCTATTACGTGATAACGGTTGAGAGCGCATCGCGGGCTCAATTGCGGGTGGCGAGCACGCCACCGTCGATGACGAACACGGAACCGGTGATGTGGCCGGCCGCGGGCGAGGCCAGAAGCAGGGCGAGGCCCTCGATCTCGGCCGGATCCGCGATGCGTTTCGTGGCCGTGGCGCGGGTCAGCTCGTCGATCATGCCCGTGTTGCCGGGGTTCTTCGCCCCGATGGCGGTGAGGAAGGAGCCGGGTGCGATCACGTTCACGTTGATGCCCCGGGGGGCGAGTTCGGTGGCCACGTTCTGAGCGAAGAGGGTGACTGCGGCCTTCGAGCTGGAGTAGGCGTAACCGACCAGCGGATCGACGGCCAGGCCCGCCACCGAGGAGGTGACGACGATGCGCCCGGCCCCGTCGTTCATCCGGGCCGAGGCCGCCTGCACCGTGTGCATCAGCCCGGTCAGGTTCACGTCGAGAACCGCTTGCCAGCGTTCCGGATCGATGTCGTCCACGCCATTGCCGAAGCGCCGGCCGAGGCCGGACGAGATGCCGGCGTTGGCGAACACGATGTCCAGCCCGCTCCCCCACGAGGCCGCCTCGCCCATCACCTCGTCGAGGGCGGCCCGGTCGCGTACGTCCGCCACCCGCGAGCGCACCTCGAGGCCCTCTCCGGCGAGGCGGCCGAGCGCCTCCTCGAGGGTCTCGGCGGTGTTGTCGACCAGCAGCACGCGGGCGCCGTTGCGGGCGAGCACCCGCGCGATGGCGAAGCCGAGACCGCTCGCGGCGCCGGTCACCACGGCCCCTCGGCCTCGCACGTCGAACAGGGTGCGGGGGTCGGATCCGGATGCTGCGCTCACGATCGTGCCTCCCAGGGCTTCATCTGCAAGAAGTTGCTCAGCACGGCCGGCTTCGACTTGTCGTTCCAGACGATGCCGATGCTGAGCTTGGGCGTGGCGCCGTTGATCGGCCGGAAGGTCACGCCCTGCTGGGCGGCCGACCGGGCCGAGGCCGGGGCGAACCCCACGCCGAGTCCGCCGGCGATGAGGCCGAGCGCCACCCAGGTGGAGTTCACCTCGTGGGCGATGTGCGGGCTGAAACCCGCTTCGTTGCACATCGCGATGTAGTAGTCGTGCAGCGCCGGTTCGACGCGCCGGTCGATCATCACGAGGTCTTCGCTCGCGATGTCGGCCATGTCGATGGTCTCCTTCTCGGCGAGCCGATGCCCGTCGGGCATCGCCAGCATCACGTCCTGCTGCGAGATGGGCAGGCAGGCGAGGTCGTCGCGCAGTTCGATCGGCAGGCGGGCGAAGGCGCAGTGCACCGCGCGGCTGGAGGTCTGGTCCAGCACCTGGCGGGTGGTGAGCTCGGTCAGCCGGATGCGCACCTCGGGGTACTCGTTGCGGAAGCGGCGCAGCGACCGCGGCACGAGCTCGGCCAGGGCGGGCTGGATGAAGCCGATGTTCAGCGAGCCCACCTGACCGCGGCTGACCGCGATCGCCCGGGACTTCGCCCCGTCGGCGCGGGCCAGCACGGCGACGGCCTCTTCGAGGAAGGTCTTTCCGGCCTCGGTGAGGGTGACGTGCCGGCGGTCGCGTTCGAGCAGCATCAGGCCGAGCTCGTTCTCGAGCGCGCTGATCTGCTTGCTGAGGGCGGGCTGCACGATGTGCAGGCTCTCGGCGGCCTTGCGGAAGTGCAGTTCTTCGGCCACGGCCACGAAGTAGCGCAGGTGTCTCAGCTCCACGCCGGCACCTCCCGCGCCAGCACGTCGAGGAAGGCCTGCGGCTGCTCGACGTGCGGCAGGTGCCCGGCATCCGGAACCACGGTGAGCTGCGCCTGGGGCAGGGCGTCGAGCCAGGATCGGGCGTACGAGACGGGCACGATGCCGTCGTCGCTCCCCCACACCAGCTCGACCGGAAGAGTCAGGGCTCCGAGGCGGGCGGCCAGCGCGGGGTCGTGCATGTACGGGTCGGAGGCGAGGCGCTGTGCAGTGGCCCGGCTGCGGGCGAGGCCTGCAGCGACATCGGGATCCGGAGCGGCGGCGCGGGCCGCGGCGCGGCGGCCCTCGTCGTGCACGGTGGCGGCGAGCGCCTGTTCCGGCGTGAGGCCGAACATGTCCGGAGCCGAACCGTCTCCGGCGAGACCGGCGGGGTCGATGAGCACGAGTCGCTGCACGCGCTGCGGGTTGCGCAGGGCCAGCTCGGCCGCGATCCAGCCGCCGAGGGAGCAGCCCACCAGCACGACGTCGTCGATGCCGAGCGCGGCGAGCAGCTGCTCGTGCACTGCGGCGATGCCGGCGACGCTGGTGACCTCCGCGGCGAAATCGTCGCTCTGCAGGAAGCCCGGGTGGTCGGGGCGTACGATCCGGTACTGCTCGGCGAGGGTGGCGAGCACCGGCAGGAGCGACCCCTGATCGCCCGTGCCGTGCAGATAGACGAGGGCGGGTCCGTCTCCGGCGGTGATCACCCGGAGGGTGCCGCCGGGCAGGGCCAGACGGTCGACAGTGGGGGTCTTCACGTTCGTGCTCCTTTGCAGAGATCGTGATCGGTGATCACTCTAAGTACCTCGGAGTCGGATTCTCAAATAGTTGAAAGCATCACTGTGATCACCCGAAGTGATCACCGCTCTGATCACGCCGGGTGATCACCGGATCACCACTGGACCTTGGAGAGCATCACGCCGGGTGACTAGCGTGAGGGCGTAACCATCCGACACCGGCGTCACGGGGTGCATCCGCGTCGACGCACCGATCCCGGGAGCCCCATGAAACTCGCCCTCTTCGATGAGAACCGACTGGGGGTCCTCACCCCGGATGAGCACGCCGTGGTCGACGTGACCGACGTGCTGCCCTCGCACGACGACGATCCGCTGACCGCGGGATGGTGGCGGGCGCTGTGCCGGGACTGGGCGTCGCTGGCCGGGCCGATCGCCGAGGCCGCCGCGGCCGGCACGCCCGTTCCGCTCTCGTCGGTGACGCTGCGGGCCGCCGCGCTCAACCCCTCGAAGGTGATCGCCGCCGCGAGCAACTACCAGGATCACGTGGACGAGATGCACGAGGTGCAGGAGCGCACGCTCGGCACCACACACGGGTGGATGTTCGACTTCGACGTGTTCCTCAAGGCGCCCTCCTCGATCACGGGACCGGATGGCCCGGTCGTGCTCCCGCCGGACGTGCTCGAGGCCGGGAACGAGATCCACCACGAGTCCGAACTGGTGGTGATCATCGGCACGGGCGGTAAGGACATTCCGGCCGAGGAGGCACTCGAGCACGTCTTCGGCTTCGCCATCGGGCTCGACATCACGGTGCGCAGCCCCGCCGACCGGTCGCGCCGCAAGTCGTACGACGGGTTCAGCCCGATCGGGCCCTGGGTGCGCGTGCGCGAGCCCGGCTTCGACGGCTCGGGTCTGGGCATCCGCCTCACCGTCGACGGCGAGGTGCGGCAAGACGTCGACACCTCCGACCTGATCATGACGGTGCCCGAGATCGTGTCGTACGCCTCGCGGGTGATGACGCTCAACCCGGGCGACGTGATATTCACCGGGGCCCCTCCCGGAGTGGGGCCGATCGCGGCCGGCGAGACCCTGGTGACCACCATCAGCGGCATCGGCACGATGACGACGAGCGTCGTATGAGCGGGCACGCGCTGCTGACCGGGCGCGTCGTGGTGGTCTCGGGCGGGTCGAGCGGCATCGGCCGGGCGCTCAGCGTGCGGGCGGCCGAGGAGGGCGCCGCCGCCGTGATCGTGGCCGACCTGGCCGAGACCGGACGGGAGGGCGGGGCGCCCACCGCGGAGCTCGTCGAGCAGGCCGGCGGTGCCGCGCGCTTCGTGCGGGCCGACGTGACCGACCCGGACTCGTGGCTCGAGGTGATCGCGGCCGCCGAGGAGTTCGGTGGAGTCGACGCCCTGTGCAACGTGGCCGGCATCAGCGACACCGTCGACTTCCTCGAGGTCGACCTCGAGCGGCTGCGGCGGGTGATGGCGGTGAACTTCGAGGGCACCTTCCTCGGCGCCCAGGCGGCCACCCGGTCGATGATCGCCACCGGCAAGACGGGCACGATCGTGAACCTCTCCTCGGTGGGCGGGATGCGCGGCTTCGCGCACGCCTCGACCTATTCCGCGTCGAAGGGCGCGGTTCGTACCTTCACCTACGCGCTGGCGGATGCCGTGGCGCGGTACGGCATCCGGGCCAACGTGGTGCACCCGGGCCAGGTCGACACCGAGATGCTGCGCGTGGAGATGCGCGGGGGCTCCCCCATCCGCATCCCGCTCGGCCGCAAAGGGCAGGCGGAGGAGATCGCGGATGCGGCCATCTGGCTCTCCAGCGACCTGTCCAGCTACGTCAACGGCGCGTCGATCGTGGTCGACGGCGGCTACTCGGCGGTGATCTGATGACCGGGCCTGCACGGCCCACCTCGATGCGCGCGGCCGTGCTCTCGGCCGACGGCACGCTGGCTGTGGAGAACATCCCGGTGCCACGTCCCCGTGCCGGCGAGGCGCTCATCCGGGTGGAGTCCGTCGGGGTCTGCCACACCGATCTGCACGTGCTGAAGGGAGAGGTGGGCTTTCCCAAGCCCTGCGTGCTCGGGCACGAGGTGAGCGGCACGATCGTGGAGCTGGGTGACGACGATTCCGAGGAAGCCGGCGCCGATTCCGGCCCCCGCCTGGCCGTCGGCGACCGGGTGGTGGGCGGCTTCATCATGCCCTGCACCCGCTGCGAGGCCTGCCGGGCCGGCCGCGACGACCTCTGCGAGAACTTCTTCGCGCAGAACCGCCTGAAGGGCACGCTCTACGACGGCGAGACCCGCCTGCACCGCGCCGACGGCACCCCGCTGGCGATGTACTCGATGGCCGCGATGGCGCAGTACTGCGTGAGCCCAGTGTCAGGGCTCGCCGCTCTGCCGGAGGGGCTCCCCTCCGACACCTCCGCCATCCTCGGCTGCGCCGCGATGACCGCGTACGGCGCCGTCTCACGCGCCGCGGGCCTGCAGCCCGGCCAGACCGTGGCCGTGGTCGCCACCGGCGGGGTCGGGATGGGCGTGGTGCAGATCGCGCGCGCCCTCGGCGCCTCCCGGGTGATCGCCGTCGACGTGTCCGATGACAAGCTCGCGCTGGCGGCCCGACTGGGCGCCACCGACGTCGTGAACTCGCTCGACGCCGATCCGGTCGCCGCCGTGCGCGCGCTCACGGGTGGCCGGGGCGTCGACGTCGCCTTCGAGGCGCTCGGCCGGCCGCAGACCTTCGAACAGGCCTCACGGATGCTCGCCGACGGCGGCGCGCTCGTCGCGATCGGCATCGCGGCCGGAGCCGCGACCGCCGCGATCGAGATCACCCCGCTGGTGCGGCGCAGCCAGCGCATCATCGGCTCGTACGGTGCTCGCACGCGGGTCGACCTGCCGTCGGTGGTGGAGCTCGCGCGGCAGGGCGGCTTCGATCTGGAGCAGGCGGTGACCCGACGGTACCGGTTGCATGAGGCCGCCGATGCCTTCGACGACCTGGCGGCAGGCCGCATCCTGGGTCGTGCGATCATCGTGATGGACTGAGGGATGCCGGCGCCGCCGGTGCATCGACCAGCGAGCCGCCCGGTGATTCCCAGTGGCTCTCCGTCGCTAGCCAACGGGAACCTCCGGGGCATCACCGGCTCCGTAGCATCGGAACATGTCCACTACTCAGCCCGCATTCCCCGTTCGCGATGAGGCGCACGGGGTCGAGGGCTCCCGCCCCCTCATCACCCTCTCCGGCTCGCCACAGGTGACCCCGGACGAGTTCAAGGCCGCCTTCCGCAACCACCCCGCCGGCGTCGCCGTGATCACGGCCGACCCGGGCGACGGCCCGGTGGCGCTGACCGCCACCTCGGTGTTCTCGGTCAGCGCCGAGCCGCCCCTGCTGGTGTTCTCGGTCTCCGCACTCTCCTCCAGCGCCCCGTCCATCAAGCGGGCCGACACGATTGTGGTGCACCTCCTGGGCGCCGGTCAGCTGGGCCTCGCGAAGCTCGGCGCCACGAGCGGCATCGACCGCTTCGCCGACACCTCGCTGTGGACCCGGCTCACGACGGGCGAACCCTACTTCCCCGCGGCGCACGCCTGGATCCGCGCCCGCATCGTCAACGAGATGCAGGCGGGCGGCTCGACGGTCATCGCCGCCGAGGCCGTGCAGACCCACGCCCCGGCCGCCGGTGACCCGGCCGCCGACGCCGCGTCGGCCGAGCCGTTGGTCTATCACAACCGAACGTGGCACCATCTGGGAGAGCACTCGAAAATCCTCTCCTAAGGCGGCCATGAAGATCCTCATTCCCGACACCATCGACCTGAGCGACCTGACCGTCGGCTCCGACGACGACCTGGTGGTCTACGACGTCGCCGCATCCATACCGGCAGCGGCATACGACGCCGAGGTGCTGGTGGCCTGGCGCAACACGACCGCGAACCTCGAGGAGGCGGCCCGCACGCTCGGCTCGCTGCGCCTGGTGCAGACGCTCGCGGCGGGTCCGGATGCGGTGCTCGCCGCCGGCTTCGCGCCCTCCGTCGCCGTGGCGTCCGGCCGGTCGCTGCACGACGCCACGGTGGCCGAGCACGCGCTCGCGCTGACGCTCGCCGTGATCCGCCGACTCGACCGTCTGCGGGATGCGCAGCGCGAGTCGCGATGGGACGACGAGTTCCTGGAGGCCCAGCGCGATCCGTCGACCGAGTCGCTCTACACGCTCGCGGGCGCCTCCGTGTGCATCTGGGGCTTCGGCTCGATCGCCCGCACGCTCGCGCCCATGCTGGAGCTGCTGGGGGCGACCGTGACGGGCGTGGCCTCGTCGGCGGGCGAGCGCCACGGATACCCGGTGGTCGACGACGCCGGGCTCCCGGCGCACCTCGCGGGCGTCGACGTGTTGATCTCGCTGCTACCGGCCACCCCGGAGACCGAGGGTGCCTTCGGTCCAACCCTGCTGGCGGCGCTGAAGCCGGGAGCCGTGTTCGTGAACGTGGGCCGCGGCGCCACCGTCGACGAGCCGGCGCTGATCGAGGCGCTGACCTCGGGAAGCCTGCGGGCGGCCGCGCTCGACGTGATGGTGCAGGAGCCGCTGCCGGAGTCCTCACCGCTCTGGACCACGCCGAACCTGCTGCTCACCCCGCACGCGGCCGGCAACCGCCCGCGCGGAGCGGCCCCGCTGATCGCCCAGAACATCCGGGCCCTGAAAGAGGGAACGCCCCTCACCAACCTGGTCTAGACGCAGAGTGGCCCCGCGCCCGCCTCCCGGCTTCAGCCGGAGGAAGGATGCGGGGCCACGAGAACGCGGACCGGCCTCAGATGCTGTTCTGCCCGGCGGTCTGCTTCATCCGCGCCGGGGCGTCGCTCTCGCGCGGCACCCGGCCGCTGCGCTTGATCGTGAGCACGAGCACCGCGCCGATCAGCATGATCGCACCGGTGATGTAGAGGGCGACCGTGGCCGAGCCCAGGGTGTCCTTCACGTAGCCGATCAGGTACGGGGCTGCGAAGCCCGCCAGGTTGCCGGTCGAGTTGATCAGCGCGATGCCGCCGGCCAGGGCGGTTCCGGCCAGCATCGAGGTCTGGAAGCTCCAGAAGATGGCCGGGATCGACAGGGCGCCGGCGTTGGCCAGGCTCAGGCCGATCACGCCGAGGATCGGGTTCTCGGTACCCGCGATGATGCAGAGTGCGAAGCCGATGGCCGAGAGCACGAAGGCGGCCGCGATGAACTTCTTGCGCTCCCCCGCCCGGTCGGAGAGGAAGCCGAAGATCAGCATCGAGACGATCGCGGCGAGGCTCGGGATGGCCGAGATGAAGCCGATCGCCACGGGCCCGGCGAACCCGAGCTCGCCCACCAGGTTCGGCAGCCAGAAGCTGATGCCGTAGAGCGCGAAGTTGTACGAGAAGTACACCAGCGTCAGCATCCAGATCAGCTTGCTCTTGAACACGTCACGCAGCTTGGTGTGACCGCCCACGGGAGCCTCGGCCTCGAGCAGGGCGCCAAGACGCTCCTTCTCGGAAGGGTTCAGCCACTTCACCGTGCGGAAGTCCTCCTGCAGGGCGAACAGGATGACGATGCCCAGCAGCACCGTCGGGATCGCTTCGATGAAGAACAGCCACTGCCAGCCCGCGTGACCGGCCACCCCGTCCATGCCGGCCAGGATGACGCCCGAGACCGGGCCGCCGATCAGGCCCGAGGAGGCCAGGGCGATGTAGAAGATGCCCCAGGCGCGGCCGCGACGGCTCGGCGGGAACCACGACGCCATGTAGAACAGGATGCCGGGGATGAAGCCGGCCTCGGCGACACCGAGGATGAAGCGCAACGCGTAGAACATCCATTCGCTGTTCACGAAGAACATCAGGCCCGAGATGATGCCCCAGGAGATCATGATGCGGGCGATCCACTTGCGGGCGCCCACCTTCGCGAGGATGAGGTTCGAGGGGATCTCGAAGATGAAGTACCCCACGAAGAACAGTCCGGCGCCGAGACCGTAGACGGCGTAGGAGAAGCCCAGGTCGGCGCTCATCGTGGCCTGCGCGTAGCCGATGTTCACCCGGTCGAGGTAGGAGAGGAAGAACCCGAGCATGGCGAGCGGAAGGACGCGGAGCATCACCTTCCGGAACAGCTTGTCGTCGTTGACGGTGGTCATGGGTCAGCTTTCTGTGAGGGAGAGGGAGGGAAGCGAGACGCGGTAGACGCGCGCCGCGGTTCGGTGGAACAGGTCATCGAGCTGGCTGGCGGATGCCCCGGCGGCGCCGGTGAGCATCACCTCCATCACCTCGTCGAAACTCGGGGCGGTGAGGGTGGCGACGGGCAGGTTCGAGGCGAACATCGCGCGCTCGAAGCCGAAGATCGCGAGGGTCTCGCGCACCACCTCGATGTTCGAGGCGCGGTTCCAGACGTTGCGGTAGAGGCCCAGTTCGGAGACCTTCACCACGGTGTTGGGCAGGGCGGCGAGCCGCTGCATCCCGTCACGCCAGAGGGCGAGGCCCTCGTCACTGCGGTCGAGCGGCAGACCGCAGTGGTTGATCACGACGGGGGTCTCGGGGATGCCCGCGACCACGTCCGCCGCCTCGGCGAGGTGGTAGAACGGCACCCGCAGATCCCACGAGAAGCCGTGCTCGGCGAGCGTGTGCAGGCCGGCGACCCAGTTCGGGTCCTGCAGCGTTCCGGGGCGTCCGGCGACGGTTCCGGATGCCGCCTCCCGGGCGTCGCGGGCGATCACCGGCTTCGAGCGGATGCCCTTCACGAGCGGATGCTGCGCGTGCCCCGCGAGCACCTCGGCGAGGTCGTCGCGCAGGAACGAGGCGTGCGCCACGACCGCCGTGGGGAACCGCGGATCGAGCGCGTTCAGGCCTTCGAGGAACACGTCCTCCTCGACCTCCTCGTCGCGGCTGCGCTCGGCCTCGCAGTGCACCGTGCCGAGCACGGTCCAGCCGGTGGTGGCCGCGAGGTACTGCTCGGCCAGGAAGGTGTGGCGCATGGCGGTGTAATCGCCGAGGAAGAAGTCGGGGTTGTACTCGTCCTGGATCCAGGGCCAGTGGCCCTCGCCCTCCAAGTCCCAGAAGTGGTGGTGCGCGTCGAGGATACGCAGGTCGTAACCCTCGGGCAGCAGGCCCGCTCGGGCGGCGGCCGCGGCGCCGGTCGGTTCCCCGGTCATCGGGCCGGACCCGGTCTCGCCGCTCACAGCGCGAACCCGGCGGTGAACGCGGCCTGCGCCTTCTCGGGCGTCTCGGCCAGGTCGGCGAGCAGGATCAACTCCCCCGCAGCGACGTCGCGCGTGAGCACGGCCCCGCTCAGCAGGTAGTAGGCCGAGACGGAGACTTCGGCCGCGGCATCCGGATGCGCCGCCGCCTCGCGGTCGATGATGACCGGGGCGACGCCGGCGATCTCGTGGTGGTGCCCTTCGACGCGGAAGCGGGTGCCGGCCGCGAGGTCGACGGCGGCGCGGGCCGCGAGCACGGTGTGCTGGCGCGGGCGCCGCTCGGGTGCGCTGCCGTCGGCCGCGTCGAGCACCGAGAGCACGGTCTCGACGCCCATGAAGTGGTAGGGCCAGTAGATGCACGCGTACTCGCCGGAGCGGGACACCACGTGGCCTTTGCCGCGCAGCAGCTCCCAGGTGACCGGGTCACCGGTCTTCACCACGGCGAAGACGCCGCCGGCGAAGCTCGCCTCACCCGGCAGGCGGAGCATCGAGAACACGTCGACCACGCGGTCGCGGTGGCGCAGTCCGCCGTCGGCGCGCGCGGCGTAGATGTCGGCCAGCTCGTCGGGGCGGGCCACCGGGTAGTGCATCGCCTCCACGTCGGCGCGGGCGCCGGAGTAGAGGGAGACGACGGCCATCTCGCAGGAGTCGGCGGCGGCGGAGCGCTTGAGGCCCGCGACCGCCCGGGAGCGGGCGGCGAGGGTGGCGGCGAAGTCGTCGCCGCGCTCCAGCAGGGCGCCGAGATCGGGGGCGAGCAAGGTCTCGTCGACCTGCGTGACCGTCTCGGCCTCGGGGTCGTAGACGAGGTCGTACTCGCTCGACTTGCCGAGCGCCACGACCTCGAGGCCGGTGCGCTCCACCCAGTCGAGCAGGCGCAGCAGGTTGGCGGGCTGGTCGCCGTCGCCCGGCAGGTAGCGCACGCCGGCATCGCGAGCGGCGGCGGCCAGGCTCACCCCGGCGAGCGACTCCACCTCTTTGCTCACCATGATCACGTGCACGCCGTGCGCGATGGCGGTGGCGGCGTAGTCGTAACCGGCGTCGATGCGGCCGGTCGCCTCGACGAGCACGTCGACGGCGCTCCAGTCGACGTCGTCGATCGAGGAGACGAGGGCGGGAGCGGCCGTCGAGCCGCGGCCCGTGAACTCCAGCTCGTCGAGCATCTGCTGCACTCCGGCGGTGTCGGGGTCGATCAGCTGCGTGGTCACCAGGCGGGGCAGCGCCCGCACCTGGGCGAGGAAGGTGCGGCCGAATCCGCCCCGGGCGCCGGTGAGGGCGACACGGATGTCGGCCGGAGCCTGCGGGGGTAGCGCGTGGGAAGTCACCGTCGGTCCCGTCTGCACGGGTCGTTCCGTGCGTTGGAGTGTCTGTACTGCTGCAGTCGTCGCAGCCGTCGACGGCGATGCTCTGCCGCGACGATTCGGCAACCATACACACAAGCCGATCAAATTTTCAAACTTTGCAACACGGATTCACATGTGATGGAATGGCGACTGCCCGACAGCGGAGCCGTCTCGCTGTCGGAGCCGTTCCGATTCATCCGCCACCTCGAAGGAGAGCCCGCCGTGATCCGTCTGGGAGCCATCGCCGACGACTTCACCGGCGCCACCGACCTGGCCACCTCTCTACGCGAACGAGGCCTGCGGGTAGCCGTGGTGCTGGGCGCCGAGGCCGTTCCCTCCGTCGAGGAGGCGGCCGATCTCGACGCCGTCATCGTCGCCCTCAAGTCGCGCACCGCGCCGGTGGGCGAAGCGGTCGGCAGCTCGATCGCGTCGATCCGCGCGCTGGAGCCGCTGCATCCGGAGCAGTACTTCGTGAAGTACTGCTCCACCTTCGACTCCACGCCCACCGGCAACATCGGCCCGATCCTGGATGCGGTGCTCGACGAGGTGGGCGAATCGCGCACCGTCGTCGTTCCGGCTTTTCCCGACAACGGCCGCACGGTGTTCCGCGGCCACCTGTTCGTGCACGATCAGCTGCTGGACGAGTCGCCGATGCGGCATCACCCGCTCACGCCCATGAACCAGTCGAGACTGGCCGGGATCCTCGCCCCGCAGACCGCGCGCGCCATCGCCGAGGTCACCGTCGACGCCGTCTGGCAGGGTGCCGCAGCGCTCAGCGACGCGCTGGAGGCGCTGCCGCGCGACACCTCCTACGTGGTGGTGGATGCCACCACCAATGCCGACCTCGAGACCATCCAGGCCGCCACGGCCGGCTGGCGGGTGCTGTCCGGCAGCGCCGGTCTGGCGTTCGGGATGCGCGGCGAGCACGATCCCGCGTCGCAGCGCTTCGACGTGCCCACCGGCCGCCGGCTGGTGGTGTGCGGGAGCGCCTCGGCCAAGACCCGCGCGCAGATCGCCGACGCACTCGAAGCGGGCGCATCCGGTCACCAGCTCGACATCGAGCGGCTGCTGGGCGATCCGGATGCCGTGGTCGACGACGTTCTCGCCTGGCTCTCCGGGCTCCCCTCGGCCGCCCTGCCGGTCGTCTACTCGGTGGCGTCGCTCGACGACGTGAGGTCGACGGCGGCCGGAGAAGCCGTGGAGGCGGCGCTCTCCGCCCTGGTCTCCCGCGCCGTCGCCGAGCTGGGCGTGCGGCAGGTGATCGTGGCCGGGGGCGAGACGTCCGGTGCCGTCACCACGGCGCTCGGCTGCCGGCGCCTGCTGATCGGCCCGCAGATCGCGCCCGGGGTGTGCTGGTCGTTGTCGCAGACCTCGGGGCTCGGCACGGCGCACGACGGGCCCGCGCCCACCGTCGCACTCGCTCTCAAGTCGGGCAACTTCGGCGCCGACGACCTGTTCACCACCGCCTGGAAGGCCCTCTCGTGACCGACGTGACCGCACCGCTGGATCGCGACGACTCGGCGGGTCCGGTCGATCCGCTCGATCCGGTCGCCCTGGTCGTCGCCGCCGGCGCCCGGGTCGCGGCCGCCGGAATCAGTCCCGGCTCCAGCGGCAACGTGAGCGTGGCGCACGGCGACCGCGTCTACGCCACCGGCACCGGCACCGATCTCGGCCGGCTGCGGCGCGAGGACATCGCGGTGCTCGATCGCGAGGGCCGTCACCTGCAGGGCCCCAAGGCCTCGAAGGAGACTTCGCTGCACCTCGCCTTCTACCGCAAGAACCCCCTGCACACCGCCGTGGTGCACGTGCACTCCCCCCAGGCCGTGGCGCTGTCGTGCCTCGAGCCGTGGAGCGAGCTGAGCGCAGTGCCGCCGCTCACCCCGTACTTCGTGATGCGCGTCGGCCAGACGCCGATGATCCCGTTCCGCACGCCCGGCAGTCCCGAACTCGGCGAACTGGTGCTCGAGCTCGACTTCCCCTTCCACGCGGCGCTGCTCGCGAACCACGGCCAGATCACCAGCGCCACGGATGTCACGCGGGCGGTCGAGGCGGCCGTCGAACTCGAAGAGGCCTGCCGGATCGCCCTGCTGACCGGCGGCCACCCCCGCCGGATGCTGCCGGAGGCCGACATCCGCTCGCTCAGCGAGAAGTGGGGAACGCCGTGGGCGGCGAGCCCGGCCGATGCCGGCACCCCGCCCGTGTCGTCCGCCGCCTCCACCCCCGCGCTGCGCAGCGCCCTCTAAACTGGTCGCATCGAGGAGGTGCCGTGTCCGATTCCGAAGAGACGCCGCTGATTCCCGAGCAGCGTCGCGAACTCATCGTGAAGCACCTGCGCCGGGAGTCGGTGCTGAGCTATCACCAGCTCACCGCCCTGCTCGGGGTCAGCCACATGACCATCCGGCGCGACATCGCCGCGCTCGAGGCGGCCGGCCGTGTGCTGGCTACGCCGGGCGGCGCGAAGATCTCGTCGCGCCTGTCGGTCGAGCCGAGCCGGCTCGAGAAGTCGGCGCTCGACCTGCTCGAGAAGGATGCGATGGCCCGTGAGGCCGCGTCGCTCGTGCGCGACGGCATGACGGTGTTCCTGGATGCCGGCACCACCATCCAGGCGATGCGCCCCTACCTCGACGCGGTCACCGATCTGACGATCGTGTCGAACGACCTGGCGGTGATCGGCTCGTTCCTGGATCACCCGACGGTCGACCTGATCGCCCTCGGCGGCCGGGTCGAGAAGAACAACCAGTCCACGGTCGGCCGGCTGGCCGCCCTCACGCTGCGGGAGCTCTCGATCGACATCGCGTTCGTCTCGTCGAGCTCGTGGGATCTGCAGCGCGGCGTCACCACCCCCGCCGAGTCGAAGATCGAACTGAAGACCACGGCCCTCGCGGTGTCGTCGGAGTCGGTGCTCGTGGCCGGCTCGTCCAAGTACGGCAGCTTCGGCCGCTACCGCATCTTCGGCATCGACGAGGTCGACCTCGTGATCACCGACAGCGGCCTGCACGACACCGCGGCAGCCGCCATCCGCGAGCTCGGCACCGCCGTGGTGCTGGCCGATCCCACGGCCGACGCGGCGAACACCCGCGCCGCCGGCTGACGCCACCGCACCGCCTCCCCGTCGCCCCTGCCGCGATCGGTAGGTTGGAGGGATGCTCCTCTTCTCCGCCGTGGCCGCTCTGCTGGGGCTGTGGTGTCTCTTCGCCCCTCCCCGCGCGATGCTGTTCGGCTCGCGCTGGCAGCTGCGCAACGGTCAGGATGCCGAGCCGAGCACGGCCTGGATCGCCTACACGCGGGCCTCGGGCGTGCTGCTGATCGTCGTCGCGATCGGGCTGCTGATCTGGTTCTTCGTCGCGCAGGGGCAGAGCCAGACCCGCGCCTCGCTCAAGGAGGCCTGGGGCATCGGCCTCTTCACCTCCGTCGGCGACCTGCAGATCGACCTCGACCCCGAGGTGGAACCCGTCACCGACGTGGAGGCGACCCTGGCCGGCTACACCGGCAAGGAGCAGGGCCTCACCGTCTGGCGCTCGGCGATCGTGGGTCAGGATGCCGTGGGCGACCTGGGCTCCGACGTGCACGACGGAGACCTCGTCGTTGCGGTCCTGGCCGGCGGATGCCGCCCGGGGCCCGTGCTCGTCGAGGAGACGGACACCACGGTCACCGTCTCGGTCACGGGCATCGGGTACACGCTCTACGACGACTACGTGGTGATCTGCGGCGCGAAAGAGGCGGGTTCGCTCGTACCGCCCGATGCCGAGGCCCTCCGGCTGGTGCGCGTGCCGCTCGCCGCTCCCCTGGGCGACCGCGAGCTGGTGCTCCCCGCGCCGCCCGAGCGCGATCAGGGCTCACTGCTCCCCGTTCCCGGCCTCGGCACCCCGGCTGCCGGCTGAGCGGCTCGTTCTCCCGAACCCGGACCCGACCCGGATCGGCTATTCGGCGAGGGCTGCCAGTTCCGCGAGCACCCGCGGGTGCGCGAGCACGCGGAAGTGCCCGCCGGTGTCGAGCTCGACGTTCTTCGCGCCCGCCAGCGCGCTTCCGCCCGGGATGTGCGGGTCGAAGCGGCCGTACACCGACACGATCCGCGCGTTCACGTCGGCGTGCCTCGTGAGCTCGAGGATCGTGGCATCCGTCGGCCGGAAGATGCGCAGGCTCCGCGCCGGCAGGTACCGGGCGTAGCGCGAGCCGCCGAAGGGCGCTGCCACGGCGAGCATCGCGTCGATCCGCGCCGCCGAGGCGCCGAGGCTCATCGCGTACTTGCCGACGAGCCCGCCCTTGCTGTGCGCGACGAGCACCACACCGGCGAGATCGTGCCGGTCGAGGTAGTCGGCGACGAGCGCGGCGGCCTCGGGGACCGGCCGGTTGTTCCAGCGCAGCGGCCCGACGACGTGCACCGGATGCCCGCGGTCGTGCAGTTCGGCGATCAGCGGATGCAGGAACCGCCAGGTCTCGTACACCCCGGGGATCACCACGAGCGGTGTCGCGGTGCCGGTCTCGAAGTAGCGCGGGTCGGTGCGATCGACGAGCGCCCGCAATTGCCAGGTCACGGCGTAGAGGTAATCCCGCGCCCACCAGGCGGCCTTGCGCACCCGACCGGTGCGCATCCGCTCGGCCCCCACCCCCTCGGCCCCCACCCCGCTCAGCGACCCCGACTGCCGGCGAACAGGGCGTGCAGCAGAGGCAACACGGAGACGGCCATCAGAACGGTGCCGAACACGGCGTCGTCGGCGCGCAGCACGGCACCGGCCACGAGCAGGGCCGCGAACAGCACCGCCGAGATGCCGCGGCGGGCGGTGCGTTCGAGGCCGGCGACCCGGCGCTCGAGATCGGGCGTGCGCACGGCGACCGAACCCTCGTCGACCCGCGTGATCAGCGACTCGATCTGCTTCGGCAGCCGCCAGATCAGCCCCAGGTTCTCCAGCGCCTGCTTGCCGAGATCCTGCGCCAGGTTGCCGCGCTCCTCGCGGATGAGCTGCTGCGCGTAGGGTTCGACCGAGTTCCACAGGTTGAAGCCCGGGTCCAGCGCGCTGCACACCCCCGAGGTGAGCGACATGGCCCGGATGATCAGCAGGAAGTTCTCGGGCAGCTGGAACGGCAGCGACCGCACCACGTGCCCGAACTGCTCGCCGAATTCGCGGAACTCCCGCGGATCGACCTCGCGCAGCTCGGCGAAGCCCATCCCGCCGAAGCGGGCGAACAGCTGGGTCAGCGCGCGCTCCAGCTCGGTGGTCTCGGCCGACTGCAGCAGCACGCCGAGCTCGCGCGCCGCATCCACGAGGCCCTTGCCGTCGCGCGAGGCGGCGGCGATCAGCATCTTGCGCAGGCCGCTGCGGGTGTTCACACCGACCTCTCCCATCATGCCGAAGTCGATGAAGGTGAGCTTCCACGCGGGCGACCCCTCCGGAGCATCCGGAAGCGGCGTCACGAAGATGTTGCCGGGGTGCGGATCGGCGTGGAAGAAGCCGTTGGTGAACAGCTGGTCGAACATCACGGCGGCGAACACCGGCGCCACGTCGGCCGGATCGATGCCGGCCGCGGCGAGCGCCACCGCATCCGTGATCTTGATCGCCGTCACGTCTTCGAGCGTCAGCACGCGCCGGGTCGAGCGCTCCCAGACCACCTCGGGCACGCCGACGCGGGCGTCGCCCTCGAACTCCGCCGCAAAGCGGACCGAGCTGGCGGCCTCGTGCAGGTAGTCGATCTCCTCGAGCGAGGTGAGCGCGAACTCCTCCACCAGCGCGGGGGCGTCGACGCGGGAGTAGACGAGGCGCACGTGGCTGAGCCATCCGCCCACCTTGCGGAGGGCAGCCAGGTCGACCTCCACGATGGCGTCGATACCGGGCCGCTGCACTTTCAGCACGACGGCTTCGAGGCCGGTGTCGGCGGCATCGGCCGGTGCGAGCCGGGCCCGGTGCGCCTGGCCGAGGGATGCCGCGGCCACCGGCGTCTCGTCGACCCACGCGAAGGCGCGCGCGAGCGGCATGCCCAGCTCGGCCTCGGCCAGGCGCCGGATGAGGTCGAACGGCACCGCCGGCACCTCGTCCTGCAGCCCCTCGAGCTCTTTGGTGATCTCCGGCGGCAGCACGTCCAGGCGCGACGACATGAACTGGCCGACCTTGATCATCAGCCCGCCGAGGTCGACGGCGAGAACGTGGAAGCGCCGCGCGAACCGCTGCATCCGCCGGGCACGGGTGCGCTCGGCGACGCGGGTGAGCCCGAAGCGCGGGAGCACGAGTTCGTACCACCAGGTCACCGCGAGATTCCAGCCCGCGAACCTCAGGATGCGCCGGTAGCGCGCGCGGGCCTCGCGCGCACTCGGAACCGAGTCGCCGCGGTCCGGTCGGGCCGCGCGCTCGGCGTTGACCGGGCGCTCGGGGGGAACTGCGCTCACCCGGGTCAGTCCTGGGCGAGGATCGCGTACAGCCGGCGGCGCGCGTCCTCGAGCTCGGCCACGGCCTGCTTGACCTGCTCCGGGGTGCCGGTGCGGCCGACCTGGGCAGCGGCCTGTGCCAGCTCGAAGCCGGCCTTCGGGAGGGCGGCGAACTCGCCCTTGTCGGTGCCGGCACCGGCATCCGTTCCCGCTCCGAAGCCGTCGCCCGACGTCCAGGGGGCGGATGCTCCCGCACTCGCCACCTGCGCGCGGCCGGCCTCGGTGAGCGCGTAGGTCTTGCGGCCGTTCGACTCCTCGGCCGAGATCAGGCCCTCGTCGTTGAGCAGCTGCAGGGTCGGGTAGACCGAGCCCGGGCTCGGCTTCCAGCTGCCGCCGCTGCGCTCCTCGATCTCGTGGATGATCTGGTACCCGTGCATGGGCTGCTCGGCGAGCAGCGCGAGCACCGCCGCGCGCACGTCACCGCGGCCCATCCGGGTTCCCACGCGCTTCTCGAACTTGGCGCGGAACTGCTCCATCGCCTGCCAGATGCCGTCGGTGTGACTGCCGGTGCCGAAACCACCGGCCGAGTACGAACCACCCATGATGCTCTCCCTGCGTGCGTTGCCTTGCGTGGAATGCGGTGCGCGTGCGAACCGCGAACGATACTCAACGATATACACGGTCGGAGCGCCACGGGAGGGTCGAACGGATGACCCAGCGAATGAACAGCAAGCGTCCGGAGTCAGCCCAGAAGTTCCCGGATGTCGCTGCCCGTGATCTTCGATCCGCCCGCCGCGCCGCCCTCGGCCATCACGCTCGCGAAGAGCTTGGCCTTGGAGTCTTTGAGCGTCATCACCTTCTCCTCGATGGTGTCGCTGGCCACGAGCCGGTACACCATCACGTTCTTGGTCTGGCCGATGCGGTGCACGCGGTCGACGGCCTGGGCCTCGGTGGCCGGGTTCCACCACGGGTCGAGCAGGATGCAGTAGTCGGCCTCGGTGAGGTTGAGGCCCACCCCGCCCGACTTCAGGCTGATCAGGAAGACCGGGGCGGTGCCGTTCCGGAAGCCGTCGATCACCTGCGTGCGCTTGCGCGTCGCCCCGTCGAGATAGGCGAACTCGATCTGCTCGGTCTCCAGCCGGCTCTTCACGCGGGCGAGGAAGCTGGTGAACTGGCTGAAGATCAGCACCCGGTGCCCTTCGGCCACGATGTCCTCGAGCAGCTCGAACAGCACGTCGATCTTCGTGGAGGGCACCTCGGAGTGGGCGTCGTCGATCAGGCTCACGTCGAGCGCGGCCTGCCGCAGCAGCGTGAGCGAGCGGAAGATCTGGAACCGGTTCGAGTCGAGATCCTCGATCAGGCCGAGCACCTTCTGCCGCTCGCGCTGCAGGTAGGTGTCGTAGATCTTGCGCTGCGCCGGGTTCAGCGCGACCTCGATCACCTGCTCCTGCTTCTCGGGCAGGTCGGCGGCCACCTTCTCCTTCGTGCGGCGCAGCATGAGGGGACGGATGCGGCGGCGCAGCTGCTTGAGCAGTTCCGGCGCCGACTCCTCGTTCTTCTCGATCGGGGTGCCGTAGTAGTCGGTGAACTGCTTCGGGCCGGCGAACAGCCCGGGAGCGACGATCGAGAACATCGACCAGAGTTCCATCAGGTTGTTCTCGATCGGGGTGCCGGTGATCGCGAACTTGACCGGAGCATCCAGCCGCCGCACGCACTGATAGGTGGAGCTCTGGTGGTTCTTCACGAACTGCGCCTCGTCGAGGATGAGGCCGCTCCACCGCAGCGCGTCGTACTGACCGAACCCGATGCGGAAGAGGGCGTAGGAGGTCACCACGATGTCGGCGCCGCGCACCGCCTCGGCCAGCGTCGTGCGTCGCCGGCTGCCGGTCGACTCGATCGTGGCGACCCGCAGACCCGGCGCGAACCGCGCGGCCTCGGAGGCCCAGTTGCCCACGACGCTCGTGGGCGCCACCACGAGGAAGGGCGGAGCATCCGGAGCCAGGGCACGCTGCCGGGCGATGGTGGCCAGCATCTGCACCGTCTTGCCGAGGCCCATGTCGTCGGCGAGCACCCCGCCGAGGCCGTGGTCGGCCAGAAAGCTGAGCCAGTCGTAGCCGTGCTGCTGGTAGCCGCGCAGGGTGGCGTCGAAGCCTTCGGGCAGCTCGACGGGGGCGATCTGCTCGGCCGCCGAGAGGGCCGCCACCGCACTGCCCCAGGCCTCGGCCTGCGCGGTGACGATGCCGATCTCCTGCAGCTCGTCCCAGAGGCCGGTCTGGTAGCGGCTGATCGCGAGCTCGTCGCCGGGCTTGTCGAGCAGGCCGCGCGCCTCGGTGATGAGGGCGCGCAGGCGGTCGAAGCGCGGGTCGTCGAGCCGGAAGTACACGCCGTTGGGCAGGATGAGGTACTCGTCACCGGTCGCGAGCGCCACGAACAGCTGGTCGAACGGCACCTCGGTGGAGTCGACCGTCACCTCGACGGCGAGGTCAAACCAGTCGCGGTCGCCCTCGCGCGCCGAGGTGGCGAGGTTGATCACGACGGCCTCCTGGGCCTCGCGGTACTCGGGTACCTCGCCGTCGAAGGTCACGCGGGTGCGCTCGAGCGCCTCGAGCCGCGGCACCTCGTGCTGCAGGAAGTCGACCATGGTCATCCCCCGCAGCCGCGACTGGGCGAGCAGCCTGCCGGAGTACGGGTCGCCGAGCATCGGGAACCGGATGACGGATGCGCTCACGCCCGCGACGATCCGCTGCTCGGTGCGGGTGTCGCGCAGGGCGAGCTCGTCGGCCCGCGCGGCGCTGGCGGCGCTGTCGATCTCGGGGGTGTCCGGCGCGGGCCAGAGCGGTGCGCTGCGCCCCGCATCCGTCGCCGCGTCCGTCGCCGAGCCGGGAACCGCGTAGTGCCAGTCCCAGTCGAGCCGGATGCCCTGGCCGCCCTCCTGCACGACGGTGAGCACCAGCGTCGGTTCGGGCGGTGCGGGCAGGTCGAAGCTGGCGTCGCCGGATCGCACGGGGAGGGTCGTGCGCAGGCGGGGCAGCACGCGGGTGGTGAAGTCCTCGATCTGCGGGGCGGGAACGGTCACCGGCTCCGGCGAACGCAGGAGGTTCTGCGTCGCCGAGCCGATCGGGGCGTCCAGGCGGATGAGCTGCAGCGCCTGGCGCTTGAGGTCGGCCGCCCCGGCGCGACGGGTGCCGGCCGGGCCACCCGCACCGCCCGCCTGCTCTCTGAGGTACAGCCCGTGCGCCGGATTGCCGATGAAGCCCACCTCGGCGTGCGCGATGGCCTCGTCGCCGATCCGCACGATCGGTTCGAGGCGGAGGCCGTCGTCCACCGAGCGCACGTCGAGGTGCACCTCGGCGCTCTCCGCCCGCAGCCGCACCGGCGGCAGCGTCGGCTCGGAGTGCAGCAGCGCGATGCCGAGCTCGGCCGCGCGGTCGAAGTAGCTCCAGACGGAGCGGCTGTCGAGGTCGTCGAGGTAGAGCCACACCTCGCTGCTCTGGCCGTACTGCGCCCGTTCGGGCCCCATCACGAGCCCGTAGAGCTCTTCGAACCACACCAGCTGTTCCGAGGCGAACAGGTCGTCGCCGCCGTAGCGCAGCCGCTGCCAGCTGGCCTGGGTGCGCCCCCAGGCGCCCTTGTCGTCGAGGGCGACGGGCCGCATCCCGAGTCGCACGGGCTGGGGGCGGCGGGCCCGGCTGCCGTAGCCGGCGCGGGTCGAGAGCTTGGAGGTGTCGCGCAGCTCGAACTGCAGGGCCAGCGGCCGGATGCTGCCCGTCGCCTCGCGCACGGGCCCCTCGCCGATCAGCGAGAGCAGCGTGCGCTCCCACGGTGCGGTCGCGGGTGCCCCCGCGCTCGCCCCCGCACGTTCGCCCACCCGGGTCGACCGGGGCGGCGCGAGTCGCACCTGCTGCGCCCGCACGGTGAGGTAGGTGGCGGCGGCGTGCTTGCAGTTCGCGTGCACCGGGCAGGTGCAGGCGCTGGCCTGCAGCTCGAGCGCGGTGCGATTCGCCGAGCGGAAGGCGAGCGTGGTCACGTACCGCGCCCCCTGCGATCCGTCGACCTGCGCCCGCAGTGTTCGCCCGTCGGCCGACCAGCGGATGTCGCTGACGCGGTTCTGCAGGTAGTACTTGCGGCCGCGGTCCAGCGCCGCCGCCCCCACCAGGCTGCGCAGCTCGGCATCCTCGTCGAACGGCGTTTCGGGCATCCTTCCATTCTCCCAGACCTGGGGCGTGCTGTGCACCGAGTGGCCTGACCGCCTCCGGATGCCGGGTGCAACCGGGCCGGCCTCGTCGTCAGCGTTGGAAGACGTCGTCGAGCGTGACGGTGCGCAGGCCCCGCTCGGCGATGAGCGCCTGCAGTTGCGGGAAGACGTTGGTGACCGGTGCGAAGTTGAGGTGGCCGATCACGATGTGCTGCGGCAGGAACCACGTGGTCGCGAACTCGACCACCTGCTGCTCGGTGATCAGGCCCGAATCCGAGAGCGTGCCGTACCAGAGCACCGGGCAGGTGTAGCCGATGCTCGCGGCGAGGCGGTCGACGCGGGCGTCGTGGTAGCCGAACGGCGGGCGGAAGTAGGGGCGAGCATCCACCCCGTAGGTGCGCAGGATGAAGTCGTGGTTGCGCTGCAGCTGGTCGATCACTCCGGCGTCGCTGAGCTTGGTGAGGTCGGCGTGGTCGAACGTGTGGTTGCCGAGCTGGATCTGCCCGGACTGCACGAGCGGGCGCAGCAGGTCGGCGTTCTCCGACCAGCCCGAGTACGAGCCGTTGAGGAAGTAGGTGAGGCGGGTGCCGCTCGCCGCCGCGAACTCGGTGTAGAGGCGGATGACCTCGGCGTTCGAGCCGTCGTCGACCGTCCAGGCGAGCAGGTTCCCGTCGCCGGGGAGTGCGGTGAGGGATCCGCCCGGAAGCGCGACCTTCTGCAGGTCCGGGGTGAACTCCGCCTGGATCGGCGTGGGTTCAGGAGTGGGCGTCGGCGACGCGGTGGGGGCCGGCGAGGGCACGGGCGGCGTCGCCGTGCCGGGGTTCGGGCCCGGTGTCCCGGCTGCTGCCGTTCCGGCCGGGGGCGACTCGGCCCACGAGACGGCGGCGACGGCGGAAGCGCTCGCGACGACGACCACACCCAGCGCCCCGAGGAAGAGGCGACGATCGATGACGACCGGTTCTCTGCGCGCGCGGGCATGCCTCGGGGTCAACGCTGTCCTCAGGGTCTCGGATGCGCGGCCGGCATTCCGCCACCGCTTCGACACCTGACGATAAGACACGGGTGTCCGCCGCCGCTACCACGTCTTCGGGTGTCAATCCCCGATGTGTCACCCCGATCCGGATCCGGATCCGCAGGCCCCGTCCCCGATCCGGATCCGCCTCAGTCCCGCACCTGCGGCGGCAGCAGCCGCCAGCCACCCCGCAGCACCAGCCGCTCGGCATCCTCTCGCCGGCGCCGGTACAGCCGGATGAAGTCGATCACCGCCCACGCCTCCATCGCGATGCCCACCACGAGCACCCCGATGCCGAGCGCGGCCGGGTCGCCCGGCTCCGGCTCGGCGATGAGGAAGATCGAGAACAGGATCACGAAGAAGCCGAGCAGACAGAGCACGAAGGCGAGGGAGAAGCGGAACCGGCGCACGGACTGGGTCCAGGCGAGAAGGTGGGGCGCGGCGAGTCCGCGGCGGCGCCCGTCGGCATCGAGGCCGGCCCAGGAGGCATCCGCCAGTCGGCGCCGGTGCCGCACGTCGGCGTCGGCGGCCGCGCACCAGGCGAGGTAGAACAGCAGGCCGAGGCCGAATCCGCCGCCCACGAACGCCGCCACCACGTCGTTGTCGAGGCTGCGCTCGAGCTGCTCCTGCACGACGGCGAAGACGATCGCGACCGCCGCGACCGCCAGCGCGGCGATCAGCAGCCAGAAGAAGACCCGGCGCAGGCGCCGCGCCGCAGGAACGTCGGCGCTCAGCGCCGCATCCGCTGCCGTGTCGTCGGCCTCCCACTGCCGTTCGAGGCGCATGGCCTCGCGCGCAGAGATCACGGTCTGCGCGGAACCCGGCGGCGTCGCATCCGGAGTCGTCCCGGCCGTCGTCCCCGGATGCTCGACCGGCTCCCCGAGCTCGGCGAGCATCGTCTCCCGAGACACCTGCGACTTGCCGCCGCCGTTCGTGTACGACACCGCCTCGGCGCGTTGCCGTTCGGTGAGTTCCGACCCCCCGGCCTCCCCGGGAACGTGCAACGGCAGCTCCCGGACGAACCGTGCCAGGGCCGCGACGCCTTCGGCGTCCAGCCCGCGCATCGGCTGCCCCGCGACCAGCACCCGCACCGACGGCCCTTCCGCCGACACGAACCGGTAGACGAGATAGGCCGCACCGTTGCCCGACGACACCGACCGCCACGCCTCGGTGATCGACTCGAGCGGCACCTCCTTGCCGCGCAGCCGAGCGACTCGCCGATCCGGATCCCACTCCACCACGCCGTAGGCCGCGAGGAGGCCGATCACGATCCCGCCGCCCAGCACGGCCCACACGCTCAGGAAGGCCAGCAGGTAACTCCACGCCCCCGCCCCGAGCGCCACGAACACCGCCGAGGCGGGCGCCGCCAGCAGAACACTCCCCCCGCCCGTGACGATCGCGATGAGCCGCCACCGCGCCGCCACAGGATGCTGCCCGATGCGAATCATCTCCCCACCGTCCCACGCCGTCCCCTCTCCGACAACCGTCGGGAGCTAGGGAGTATAGTTACACCTATACAAGGAGGCGCCGTGTCCGACCACATCCGAGCTGCTCGCAACCGCGGTGGACTGTCGATCTACGACCTCGCGGCCTCGCTCGGGGTGACCGCCGGCGCCGTCTCGCAGCTGGAGCAGTCGGAGCGTGCAGGGACGATCAAGGTGGCGTCGCTCGAGCGGGCTCTGGCCGCCTTGGGTGAGAACCTGCACACGTCGACCTCACGCATCACGATGGCTCAGAGAAATCTGATGACCGCGCGAACGGCGGCGCGGGCGATCGAGTCAGAGCTCTCAGCGTCCGATCCTGCAGCGGCACTCCGGCTCACGATCCAGGCGATAGACCACTTCCATCGCGCCTCGTCCGACAACGAGATCCAGGACTTCCTCAAGAAGCCGGCCCCACTTGCCGACGAACGGTGGGATACCTTCTTCGCGACGGCCGTCGGCTGGGGCGCCACGCGGCGGGGCGTCACGCCGCCTCGGTGGACGAAGAGACCGCCCCTCCTGCACGAGTGGGTCCCCGGCCCCGACGACACCTACTCCCCCGGATATGTCGACTTTCTCAGGATCGATGCTGAACCCGAGTTCTTGGAGCGTGGCATCGTCATCCGCGAACGCGATCTGAACGCGGCATGACCGCAGTACGTCTTTTCTCGGCCGACGAGAAGACATCGATGGCTTGTTCCGACCGTTCGAGGTCGTGCGAGAGGAGGCCGCCGCAATGGCTGCGGAGCATAGCCTTCCCTCGGACTGGATCAACCAGAGCGCCTTCGCCTTCATGAGCTTCGAGATCGACGATACGGACGCTCGGGCATCGTCACTCTGATCCGGCATCTTCAGATCACCGATCCTGACGAGATCGTCGATCTGACGTTCGACGTATTCGGGGAAGACGGGGTCACCCTGACAGACAGTCGCGAGAGCGTCCTCCTCCAACCCGAGGAGATGATCCGCCTCTCGCATCGCGCCAGAATTCTCACCGATCGACGGTTCTTCTCTCTCACGGGCCCCCAAGGGCACGCACGACCAACGGGGTCACGCCGCGCGGCCACGACCGCGACGAGAGCCACCATGTCGGCGACGAGATGAATCAGCGTGAGCGCCGCGCGAACCGTGGCGGCTGCGGTGATCGTCTCGGATGGAGTACTGCGCGCGGGGCGACGGCTGCTTCAGCCGACCAGAAGCATCATTCGAGGGCGGTGCGGAGCCAGGCGCGGGCTCGGCCGAGCAGCGCGCGGGAGGGGGCCGCGTCGCGGGCCCAGTTCTCGAAGCCGTGCGGGGCGCCGGGCACGACGTCGAGGGTCACGGGCACGCCGGCCTGCTCGAGGCGGCGGGCGTAGTCCACGTCTTCGCCGTAGAAGAGCTCGATGTCGCCGACCGCGATGTACGTCGGGGGCAGGCCCGAGAGATCCGCCCGTCGCGCGGCGGCCGCGTACCGCGGCACGTCTTCGCCGCCGAAAGCCTCACCGAGATACCCGCTCCAGCCGACGCGGTTGGCGCGGTTGTTCCAGACCCAGTGGTCGAGGGCGTCGAGCGATTCGTCGGCCGCCGTGCGGTCGTCGATCATCGGTGCGAACAGCAGCTGCCCCACCGGCCGCACACCGCCCTCGTCGTGCAGTCGCTACACGAGCGAGGCGGCCAGCCCACCGCCGGCGCTCTCGCCCGCGACCACCACGCGATCCGGATCGACACCCAGCTTCGCGGCCTGCGACTGCAGCCAGAGCCACGCGCCGTACACGTCGTCGAACGGCGCGGGAAACGGATGCTCGGGCGCGAACCGGTAATTCGCCGAGACCACCGGGATCCCCAGCTCCGACGCGGTTCCGGCGCAGAACGCCTCATCCTGCCGGGCGTCGCCGAACAGCAGGCCGCCGCCGTGCACCCAGAACAGAGCGCCGTCGCCTCGGCGCTCCCCCGGCGTGTAGAGACGGATGCGAGCGCCGTCCGCCTTCACGGTCGAGACTTCGACGCCCTCGACGCGAGGCACGCGCATCACCCGGGTCGCGATCCGGATGACGGCGCGCAGCCAGGCCTTCGACGGGTCGGTCGCGGGCAGCTTCAGCGTGGCCGCCCGCAGTGCGGGGTCGACAATCTCGATGTCCATGTCCGCGCCTTCCCGCGCCCCTGCCCGGTTCCGGTCCGCCGCCCGCCCGCGCCTACTGCACCGACCAGCCGCCGTCCGAGGGCAGCACCGCACCGTTGATGTTCACCCCGTCGTCGCTCAGCAGGAACGTGATGGAGGCGGCGAGCTTCTCGGCGGTCGCGATCGAGGGGATGGTGCGCTGGAACGGCGTCAGGCGCGCCGATCCGCTCTCCGACGGGCTCGCCGCCATCGGGATGCCCGTCGCGACCCCGCCCGGAGCCACCGCGTTCACCCGGAGGCCCTGCGGCCCGTACATGAACGCGGCGCTGCGGGTGAGCCCGATCACGCCGTGCTTCGAGACCGTGTAGGCGTTGCCCGAGGCGTTGCCGCGCAGCCCGGCCTCGGAGGCCGTGTTCACGATCGACCCCGTCCCGGCGGCGAGCATCACGGGGATGACCGCGCGGGTCAGCTTGAACGACCCGGTGAGGTTGATGCCGATCACGCGGTCCCACATCGCATCCGAGGTCTCGTGCAGCGGCGAGAAGTCGTCGTTGATGCCGGCGATGTTGGCGAGACCGTCGATGCGCGCACCCGCGGCCGCCACGATCGCGTCGATGTCGTCCTGCTTCGTGATGTCGCCGGCGAGCGTCACGACCTCGGCATCCGCAACCGAGGCGGCGAACTCCTGCAGCCGGTCGGCGCTGATGTCGACGGTCACCACCCGGCCGCCTTCGCGGGCGATGCGGGTGGCGGTCGCGCGTCCGATCCCGGATGCCGCACCGGTGACGATCACGGTCTGGCCGGCGAAGCGCCCGGGGGTGATCTTCTCGACCCAGCCGGTGGCGACGCCGGTCTCCTCCGGCGCGACCCCGCCGTTGGCCTGCAGCACGAGGTCGTCGACAACCGACTGCGGCATCTGCCCCTGGCTCATCACGACGAGCTGCTGCAGCGGCAGTCCGCTGACCGGGGCGAGGGCGTCGTCGCCCACTCCGGACGCCGACAGCAGGCCCCGGATGAGCGGCCCGCCCACCGGGTGCTCCAGCCACGTTCCGATGGTGCTGCCGGCGGTCAGGGGTGCAGAAGTGTCGGCCATGATCGGTCCTTTCGAGGATGCTCGGGCGACGATGCTCGGGATGGGCAGCCGCCTGGCTTCCGACGATAGTAATTCACGCCCGTGAATACAAGAGGTGAGCGCTACAGTGTGGTGATGACCGCCGCTGATGAGACGCCCTCGGAGCCCCGCACCCGTCGCGGCCGAGGCAACCGCGCCGGTCTCACGCAGGCCCGCATCGTCGAAGCGGTGCGCGACCTCGACCCCGACACGATCACGGTGCAGGCCGTGGCCGACCGCCTCGGCGTCGACCGCGCGACGGTGCACCACCACATCAGCGATCTCGGCACTCTCCGTGAACTCATGGCGCTCGATGCCTTCGCGGCCGAATTCCAGCCGGTCGAGATCGCACCGGATGCCACCTGGCGAGAAGCCTGCCGAGCGCTCGCGTACTCGATGCACGATGCAGTGATCGCGGCCAACGGCCACGGCGCCTACATCGAGCTGAGTTCGACCGACGTGGTGCTGCTCGAACCCGTCGAGCACACGCTGCGCATCATGATGGCGGCGGGTTTCGACGACGAGACCGCCGCCCGCGGCCTCGCCACGCTGGCGAGCTTCGCGGCCGCGGCGGCCCGCGAGCAGCTGGTCGCGCGCCGCAGCAGCGGGCACCCCCAGGTACCCGAGCTGCTGCGGGCGCTCGACGATCCGCGCGGCGCCGGCTTCACGAATCTCCGCCGGCTCGCCGAGGCCGATCTCGTGGGTGTCGACGACGCCCAGCTGCACACGAGCATCGACCTCATCCTCGACGGCATGGCCGCGCGCCTCGCGAACTCAGGCCGCTAGCACTCACCCCTTCGTCGACCCGTCGCATTGTGCCGCTATTGCGCCGTCATAGCGGCACAATGCGACGTCTCGATGCGCCGGGGAAAAGACGTCAGAGCTGGTCGGGGAGGCCCGCCCGGCGAAGGAAGGCCTCGCGGTCGGCGTTGCGCGTCACCGGCTTCGCCGGAACGCGGGTCGGCACGTGGTCGGCTGCCCGATCGGGGCCGCCCACCACGCCGCCGGTAGCGGTGTCGATGTCGTCGTCCACCTCGAAGCCGAGCTCGGCCAGCTGGGCGGTCGCGTCGTCGGACTCGCGCGCATCCTGAGCCCGCGCATCCTGAGCCCGCGCATCCCGAGCCCGCGCATCCTGAACCCGAGCATCCCCGGGTCGAACCGCACCGGGGAATGCGGATGCCGTGGGCAGCCGGGCCGTGTCGGTCCAGTCCGCCGAGGTGGCGATGCGGGCCGTCTCGGTCAGATCGGCCGTGGTGCGCTGGTCACGTTCCGGCTGCGCCTCGGCCGCCTCGAGGGAGCGCTCCCACTCCCCCATCCGTGCCTCGGCCCGCTCGCCGGCGTACCCGGCCCACACCTGCAGCGCCCGCTCGATCACCGATTCCTGCTGCTCCAGCACGGCCTGGTTAACTCGCTTGCCGAACGCGAGCTGGCGCTCGGCCCGGTCCTCGGCGACGGCGACCTGCACCCCCGCCTCGACCTCGATGGCCCGGGCACGCTCCGACGCCCAGATCGCACCACCCGACACCTCGCCGTCCTCCCGCAGATCGACCATCCGGTCGTACGCGGTCGGCACGCCGAGGTTCGACAGCACCTTCACGATCACCGGCAGCAGCTCGATGCAGATGAACAGCAGCGCGATCATGATGTGCGCCACGTTCAGCAGCGCGTTCGCCTCGCCGAGCCGGAACAGCGCCTCGAGCCGCGACAGCAGCCCCGCGCTGTTGTCGACGGC
>NZ_JAHFUW010000056.1 GCF_023264855.1 Herbiconiux sp.
GGGACCGGCGCCGCCCGGTCACGCCGAGCGAAGCCCGGCGCGACCGGCAACTAGCACAGCAGGACTTGCACACAAGATACTTTTGTGTCAAAACTATGTGCAGGTTCGACAAAGGTGCGGGCCGAGACGTAGGAGTGATCGATGAAGATCGTTGTCGTGGGTGCGGGGATCGGCGGGCTGGCCACCGCTCTGAGCTTGGATGCCGCGGGGTTCCGCGACATCGAGGTGTACGAGCGGGCCGATGAGCTGCGCGGGCTCGGTGTGGGGATCAACCTGCTGCCGCATGCCGTGCGGGAGCTGACCGAGCTCGGGATCGTGCAGCGGATCTCGACGCTGGGCGTCGAGCCCACCTCGCTGGCGTACTTCAACGCCCAGGGGCAGCCGATCTGGAGCGAACCGCGCGGGCTGGCGGCCGGCTACCGCTGGCCGCAGCTGTCGGTGCACCGCGGACGGCTGCAGCTGGCGCTGCGCGACGCCGTGCTGGAGCGGCTGGGCGACGTCATCCGCACCGGGCACCGGCTGCTCGAGGTGGTGCCGGGCGAGGATGCCGACACGGCGCGCTTCGAGACGGCGGCGGGAGTGGTGGAAGTGGCGGCCGACGTGATCGTGGGGGCCGACGGCATCCATTCGTCGTTGAGGGCTCAGCACAATCCTGAGGAGGGCGCACCGGCCTGGGGTGGGCTCACGCTCTGGCGCGGTGTCGCGTATGCGCCGCCGTTCCTCGATGGGCGCACCATGATCATGGCCGGGCACGGCGATCAGAAGTTCGTGGCGTATCCGCTCGGCGAGGCCGACGAGAGCGGGCGGATGCGCATCAACTTCATCGCCGAGAAGCGCGGAGCGGGCACGGCCTCGGTCGACTGGAACCGCGCGGTGGAGATCGGGCCGATCGCCGAACTGTTCGCCGACTGGCGCTACGACTGGCTCGACGTGCCCGCTCTGATCTCGTCGGCCGAGGAGCTGCTGGAGTACCCGATGGTGGATCGCGACCCGCTCGAGCGCTGGACCGTCGGCCGCTCGACCCTGCTCGGCGACGCCGCCCACGCGATGTACCCCAACGGCTCCAACGGCGGGTCGCAGGCGATCATCGACTCGCGGGTGCTCGCGTTCCATCTGGGGACGGCGGCGACCGCGTCGGAGGGGCTGGCCGCGTACGAGGCCGATCGGCGCCCGGCCACGGCGGCGCTTCTCGCCCAGACCCGGGAGGCCGGGCCCGAGAAGGTCATGGTGCTCGCCGAGCAGCGCGCTCCGGGCGGCTTCGAGCACATCCACGACGTGATCGGCGCCGACGAGCTCGAGCGGGTGGCGACCGACTACAAGAAGGCGGCGGGTTTCCACCCGGCGCTGCTGAACGAGCGGGCGTCGCTCACCGTGAGCCGCGCCGCCGAGGCCCGCGGATGAGCACGGGCGCCTTCGAGCCGGCCCGCCTGGCGGCCGTCATCTCGCCCCTGCGACGCGCTCTCCTCTCGGCGACCCGCTCGGCCGCGGATCTGCCCGACATCCCGGATGCGCAGATCGACCTCATCCGGGCTCTTCCGCGCGGCACCTCGGCGAGCCCGGGTGAGCTCGCCGAGCGGCTTCGGCTGGACAGGTCGACGGTCAGCAACCTGCTCGCCGCCGCGGAGCGCGGGGGCCTGGTGCTGCGCACCCCGGCCGATGGCGACCGGCGTCGTGTGGTCGTCACCGCATCCGACCGGGCGCTGACGCTGTTCGAGACCTTCGACCGCGCGAGCGCAGCGCTGCTGCGCGAGGCCGCGGCCGGGCTGACCGAGACCGAAGCAGCGACCCTGGCCGAGGCCACACCCGTTCTGGAGCGGCTGCTCGCGGTGCTGACCGACGGCCCTCAGCCGAACCACCCTGCGCTGCCGGCGGGCGAGACGGAGTCACGATGACGCTTCCCCTTCCCACTCTCGAGCACGTGTTCGACGTCGAGGTGCTGCTCGGCGAGATCGAAGACCACGGGATGACCCGGGCGGGGCATCGGCGGATCATCCCGATCGTCGGCGGCAGCATCCGGGGCCGCATCGGAGGTGCTCTGGGAGGTGCCTTCGACGCGGCTCCCGGTGGCGTTCGCGGCGGCTCCGACGACGTCCTGGTGGCGGAGATCCTGCCGGGCGGTGCCGACTGGCAGGTGGTGCGCGCGGACGGTTCGATCGAGATCGACGGCCGGTACTCGGCCTCCACGCCCGAAGGCGAGCTGCTCTACCTGCACGCCACGGGCATCCGGAGCGGCCCTCCCGAGGTGCTGGAGGCGCTGCTGCGCGGCGAGCCGGTCGACCCGAGCGACTACTACTTCCGCACCACGGTCTCCATCGAGACGTCCTCGCCCCGGCTGGCCGTTCTGCAGTGCGCGCTCTACGTCGCCGTGGCCGAGCGCGCCGCCAGCACGGTGCGGTACGCGACCTACCGCCTCAGCTGACGGGCGGCCGCCGTCGGCATCCGAGTGGGGCGGCATCCAAGTGGATGAAGCGCGGTGCCCTCATGCGCAATGGTTGGAGCCAGCATCCGTCTCGGCGGTGCGGCTCCATCCGGTCGGATGCGCTGCTGCGGTGGGCGTGGGTCGCCCGCGCCGTTTCGGTCGGCCGGTCAGGGAGCGGGGAGCAGCACGATGTCGCCGGCGCTGGTCTCGAAAGAGTACTGGCGGGAGGCGCCGGGAGTGCTCGGAACACCGAGCTCGACCGAACCGACCGAGGTGTCGGTGCGGATCTCGTAGCTGCCCGAGGGGAGGGCGACGCGGATGTCGCCGGCCGAGCTGTCCATCTCGATCGAGGAGGGCAGCGCGGTGAACGTCAGTTCGGTCGTGCCGGCCGAGCTCTCGGTCTCGACCTCTCCGCTGACCGCGAGGTCGTCGGCGGTGAGGTCGCCCGCCGAACTGGAGGCGTGAAGCGAGTCGGCCGATCCGGTGACCTGGATGTTGCCGGCCGAGCTCTCCAGGTCGAGGGCCGCGAAGTCGCCGTCGAGGTCGCTGTTGCCGGCGGAGCTCTCGAGCGAGACCGCCACCGGGGCGAGCGCGCTCGGCAGGGTGATCTGCAGCGTCGCGGGCTCGAAGCCGCCGACGATGCCGAAGATCCACCAGCCCCGGTTGTGCACGCCGACCTCGAGGGTGTCGCCGGTGAGGCGTTGCTCGTACCGCAGGGGCGAGCCGCCGGAGTCGAAGTCGATCCGCGCCTCGGAGACGGTCCCGTACCGCACGCTCACGTTCGCCGCACTCGTGTCGATGTCGAGCGTGCGGAACGAGCCGGCTTGCGTGTAGCTGCCGGACTGGTCTTCGCCCGTGCCGGCCAGGGCGAATTGCACGCCGCCGATCAGGAGCAGCCCCACGATCAGGGCCGATCCGAGGGCCAGAAGCGCGTTGCGGAGGGTGCGGTCGGGTTTCGGTGCGGGAGCCGGGGGCGGAAAGGCCGGCAGAGTGTTCGGTGCGGTCGTCATGGGGGATCTGCTTTCGTCGGAGGGGAGAAGAGGGGGCGGGCGGAGGTCGCCGCGTCAGGAGCGACCGGTGGCGCCGAGGTACTTGAGCACCGCGAGCACGCGGCGGTTGCCGGAGTCGGCGGCGGGCAGGCCGAGTTTGCCGAAGACGGCCGAGATGAACTTCTCGACCGAGCCCTCGGTCACGTGCATCCGGGCGGCGATGGCGCTGTTGGAGCGCCCCTCGGCCATCAGTTGCAGGGCTTCGCGCTCGCGGGCGGTGAGCGTGCCGAGCTCCGAGGAGCGCTGCGAGCGGATGACGATCTGCGCCACGACCTCGGGGTCGAGCACGGTTCCACCCGCGCCCACCTCGGCGACCGCGCCGAGGAACTCCTCGACGTCGGCCACCCGATCCTTCAGCAGGTAGCCGAGGCCGGACGAGTTCGATGCGATCAGCTCGGCGGCGTACCGCTCCTCGACGTACTGCGAGAGCACGAGCACCGGCAGGGGGTGGGCGGACTCCGTGCCCGTCGGCGCGGTCGCACGGGCCGGGCCGGAACGCAGCAGCACCGCGGCCCGGATGCCCTCGTCGGTGAAGGTGGGCGGCATCCGCACGTCGACCAGGGCGAGGTCGGGCCGGTGCTCGTCGACGGCACGAAGCAGGTCTTCGGCGCTCGCGACCGAGGCCACCACCTCGTGCCCGGCGTCGGCGAGCAGACGCTCGAGCCCGGCGCGCAGCAGCACGGAGTCTTCGGCGATCAGGATGCGCACAGCAGTACCTCCGGGAGGTGGGTGGTGGGGTGGTCGATTCTGGCGGTGGCGGTGGTGGTGCGGGCGTGGGCGGGGGCAGTGCCGTGGGTGCACCGGCCGAATCGGGCGGGGGCGCACCGGCCGAAGCGGGCGGGCGTGCCGGTCAGAAGGCGCACGGCACCTCCACGGTGAGAACGGTCGGGCCGCCGGCGGGGCTGTGCACGGCGACGGATCCGCCGGCCGAGCGCACCCGGTCGGCGAGCCCGGCGAGGCCGACCCCGCCACCCCGGCCGAGTTCGGCTCCGCCCACGCCGTCGTCGAACACCACGGCGCGCACGCCGTTCGGGGTCTGCGTCACACCGACCGAGCAGGTGCCGGCGCGGGAGTGCTTGCTGACATTGGTGAGCGCCTCCGAGACGGCGAAGTAGATCACGGCCTCGGTCTCGGCCGAGGGCCGGGTGGGCAGGTCGACCCGCACCGTCGTGGGCACCGTGCAATACGAGGCCACCGCCGACAGGGCGGCATCCAGACCCCGATCAGTGAGCACGGCGGGGTGGATGCCCCGGGCCAGGTGCCGCAGCTCGGTGATGGATTCCTTGGTCTCGCGGTGGGCTTCGTCGATCAGGGCCCGGGCGCCGGCGGGATCGGAGTCGAGCTTGCCCTGGGCCATCCCGAGGGTCATCGCGATCGCCACCAGGCGGGGCTGCACACCGTCGTGCAGGTCGCGTTCGATCCGCTGGCGTTCGATCGAGGCGGCGTCGACCGCGCCCTGGCGGGCATCCTGCAGCACGTCGACCCGCTGCTCGAGGGCGGCGGTGCGGCTGGTGCCGAGCAGCGCGGGGGCGAGCAGGCGGTCGAGCGAGCCGGCGCCGTAGATGTAGAGCAGCACCACCGCGAGGGCGAGAACGCCGGCGACCACGGCGACGAGCGGGCCGCTGAACGGCAGGCTCAGCCCGTCGAGGGAGCCTCGCTGAAGGCCGGCGACGATCGAGAACGAGCTCTGCAGCAGCACCCAGAACACGGTGCCGAGCACCAGGCTGAGCAGGGTGTGCAGGAAGCCCTTCCAGAAGGTGCCCGAGAAGACGTCGAGGAACACCTGCGCGATCCAGCCACCGAATCCCTGCGCCGTGGTGCGCTTGCGTGTCGGAGGCGTGATGCGGATGTCGTAGAGGGCCTGCGCCCGCTGACGTTCCACGAAGAATATGCCGCGGGCCGCATATGCCGTGATCCAGAGCAGAGCGATGCCGATGCCGAACGCCGGGAGGAGGCTGATGCCCGTGCTCACCATCGCGATCAGCACGGTGAACCACAGGATGCCGAGCAGCCCGTCGAGCGCCAGATCGGCGGCGGCGCACCAGAGGAAGAGCAGGGTTCTTTTCACGTCTCAACCGTAGGCGGCGGTGTGTCCCCGCGACCATGCGGCCACCCGCCCGATCCGTCTGGGGGATAACCCCCGTTCCCCCTCCCCGTTCCCCCCACCCCCCCAGCCCGGTGCCACGAGCAGCCACTTGGCAGAAGTCGCCGCAATACGGGGCGACTTGCCACAACTTGTGCCAAGTGGCGGGCGGGAGGCGGCGGCGGGAAGGTCGGTCGGCGGGAGGTGGCGGGCGGGAAGGGCGGGCCGGAACAGGAGGGGGAGGCCGTGCTCAGGGGCGGGAGAAGCGGGTGAGGATGTCGGCCAGCGCCTCGGGTTCGGGGGGCGGCGCGGCCGGGAGGGCGCGGGACTCGACGGCGGCGATGTGGGCGTCGACGAGGCGGTCGGCGGTGGCGGTGTCGCCCGATCGGAGCGCTTCGACGAGAGCGATGTGCTCGGCCAGGCTGTCGTCTTGCGGATGCGGCCGGCCATGCACGGCGATGATCAGGGTGGTGCGGCCCAGGATCTCGAACACGTAGCGGCGCAGCAGGGTGTTGCCCGTCATCTCGGCGAGGAGGATGTGGAACTCGGCGCCGAGCCGCACCGAGAGCTTGTGGTCGCCGCTCTCGGAGGCCACCCGCTCCTGCTCGATCTGGGCGAGCAGGGTGCGGTGCTTGCTCTCGTCCCACCGCCCGGCGACCAGTCGCACGACCTCGCGTTCGAGCATCCGCCGCACTTCGAAGGCCTCCTCGGCCTCCTCGCGACTCGGCTGGGCCACGGTGGCCGACTTCGTCTTGCCCACATCGACCAGGCCCTCGGTGGCCAGCCGCGCGATCGCCGCCCGGATGAGGGTGCGGCTGACCCCGAAGTGGAGCCCCAGATCTTCTTCCGGCAGCTTGGTTCCGGGCTTCAGCGCGTTCTCCATGATGGCTTCGCGCAAGGCCGCGTAGGCGGTGAGCGAGCGGCTCGAGGACGGGTCGGACATGAGGAGAGTATAGGGCCTGGCATCCGTCATCCAGCGGAAATGAATACGAAACGCAGAGTTTACGTATACCGAAACGATGAATACGGCATACTGAAGCTATGACCGATCTCCTCACCTCCGTGGCGCTGCAGCTGAACCAGCAGCAGCGCGCCCTGCTCGCCCGCAGCATCGACGCCGGAGAGGCGCCCGACCTGGCCGCCCTCGTGGCACGGGCCGTGGCCGAGACCGCGAGCGGCGAGTACTCCACGCTGGCGGTGCCGGCCGTCTCGGGGCGGGTCGACGACTGGTCGTCACGCGTCGAGCATCCGGTGCCCGCCAGCCGTGAACTGCTCGAGGAGTTCGTGCTGGAGCCCGGCACCGGAAAGGCGATCGAGGTGCGGGCCGGCGAGCTGCTGCGGATCGAGCAGATCGCGGGCGCGCAGTGCGTCGACTTCAACTGCTTCAACCTGCACGACTACCGCGAGTTCTTCCACACCGGCCGCACCCGCACCCTGCACGGCATCAACCCCGGCGCGGGCGACTTCCTCTGGTCGTCGCCGCCCCGCGAGCGCGCGATGATGTTCATCGCGGCCGACACGGTGCACTGCAACGACGTGGTGTTCCCCCGCTGCAGCGCCAACCTCTACGAGACCGCGTACGGGTTCGCCGAGCACACCAACTGCGCCGACATCCAGGCCGAGGCGCAGCGCGAGTACGGACTGACCCCGGACGACGTGCACGACTCGTTCAACTTCTTCATGAGCACGACCGTCGCCGACGGGATGCCCGGCATCCACCACCAGTCGTCGCAGCCGGGCGACCACGTGGAGCTGCTGGCGCTGATGGACGTGCTCGCCGTGCCCAACATCTGCGGCGCCGACGTGATGAAGACCAGCAACTTCTCGATCAAGCCGGTGCTCGTGCAGCGGTGGCGGGCATCCGGGGCCGACATCGCGGCCGTGCCGGTGCTGCGCGCCTACGACACGCAGCGCACGGTGGAGCAGTTCCGGCAGCCGGTGATCCGGGCCGAGCGGGAGCTTCGCCGCGACTCCTCTTATACGCCGCAGTTCACCAACGCCCCCATCGTGTACTCGCCGACCGAGGTCGAGCTCAAGGCCGAGACGGCGGCGCTGTTCGAGGCGCTCTGGCGTCGCGACCTCTACTCCGACGAGGGCTCGGCCCTGCGCGACGTGCTGCTGGCCTGGTGGGCGGCGACGCACCATGCCTGACGTCGACTTCACGGCGATCGGCGAGTACGAACGGTACAAGCTGATGGCGAGCCTGATCGTGCCGCGGCCGATCGCGTTCGTGACCACCGTCGATCCGCAGGGCGTGGTGAACGCGGCGCCCTTCAGCATGTTCTGCATGCTGGGCGAGGAGCCGCCGCTGGTGCTGATCAGCCTCAACCGCTCGGGGCCGGATGAGCGCCGCGACACCGCGCGCAACATCGACTCCTCCGGCGAGTTCGTGGTGCACATGGTCGACGAAGGACTGGCCGAGGCGGCCGACCGGTGCGGCGAACGACTGCCGCACGGCGTTAGCGAGCTGGAGGCCGTGGGGCTCGCGACCGATCCCTCGCGGGTCGTCGCGCCGCCGACCATCCGAGACGCTCCGGTGGCGTTCGAGTGCGTGCTGCACGAGAAGATCGACACCACCAGCCGCGAGATCTTCCTCGGCCGGATCGTGTCGCTGCACACCCGCGACGACCTCATCGACACGGAGGCCTGGCGCGTGCGGCTGGCCGACTACGCGCCCGTCGCCCGCTTCGGGGCGAGCTTCTACACCACCACCCGCGACCGTTTCACGCTGCGCGGCGCGCCCGCCACGGCCGACGCCGACGAGCTCTGACCCCCACCTCTGCACCACTCATCCCCCCACCAAGGAGACGTCATGCACCGCAGAACCACACTCATCCGGACCACTCTCGCCACCGGCGCCGTACTGGTCTCGATCGCCGCGCTCAGCGGATGCTCGGCCGGAGCATCCGGAACCGACGCCAGCCCCGCCGCCGACCTCGCGATCGGCTCGGTCGACCTCGCCGCCGCCGGCTGCCCGGCGAACGTCGTGATCCAGACCGACTGGAACCCCGAGGCCGAGCAGGGCAACCTCTACCAGCTGATCGGTCCGGATGCCACGATCGATGCCCAGAACAAGGCGGTCTCGGGGCCCTTGTTCGCCGCGGGCGAGTACACCGGCGTGAACGTGGAGGTGCGCTCGGGCGGGCCGGCGATCGGTTTCCAGACCGTGACCAGCCAGCAGTACACCGACCCCGACATCACGCTCGGCTACGCCAACACCGACGAAGCCGTGCAGCTCTCGGCCGACATGCCCACCACCGCGGTGTTCGCGCCGTTCGAGGTGGGGCCGCAGATCATCATGTGGGATCCGGAGACCTACCCCGAGGTGAAGACCATCGCCGACCTCGGCAAGACGGACGCGATCGTGCGCTACTTCGGCGGAGCGGCCTACATGGAGTACCTGATGGGCTCGGGCATCCTCCCCGCCTCGCACGTCGACGGCAGCTACGACGGCACCCCCGCCTCGTTCATCGCGGCGCAGGGCGCCGACGCGCAGCAGGGCTTCGCCACGGTCGAGCCCTACGTCTACGAGAACGAGCTGGCCGACTGGGAGAAGCCGGTCGCGTTCCAGCTCATCCACGATGCCGGCTACCCGATCTACGCCTCCGCGCTCTCGGTGCGCACCGGCGACCTCGAGTCGCTCTCGCCGTGCCTCACGGCGCTGGTGCCCGTCATCCAGCAGGCCACGGTCGACTACTACACCGACCCGACCGCCACGAATGAGCTCATCCTGAAGGCCGTCGACGAGTTCGACAACGGCTGGGTGTACACGCCCGGCGTGGCCGCCTACTCGGTGCAGGCGCAGAAGGACCTCGGCCTCGTGGGCAACGGATCCGACGACACGGTCGGCAACTTCGACCTCGACCGCGTGCAGAAGATCATCGACATCACGACCCCCCTGTTCGACGAGCAGGGCACGCCCCCGGCCGCGGGCCTCACTCCGGACAGCATCGTGACGAACGAGTTCATCGACCCCTCCATCGGCTTCTGAGCTAGCTGCGGCAGAGCGCTCTCGCCTGGCGGCGAGGGCGCTCTGCCGGTCGCGCCGGTCCCCGCCCGGCGCGAGGGGACATGTTCGGGTGCGGTCGCTGTCGAGGCCACGCCCTCACCCTGGGTCGAGTGGGCGGGCCCCGAGACTCGAGGTCCGTCCCGCACCACCTCGGTGGTTCTCGTGTGTCGCGGGGGCGGCGTCTGAGTCAGGGGAGGTTGGTGGCCAACTGCTCGAGCGGGGGTTCGGGCGCGGGGCGGTCGCGCTGGGTGGCGATCGCGGTGCCGGCCGCGGCGCAGACGATGGCGATGGCCAGCACCTCCAGCGCTGTGAACTGCTCGTGCAGGATGAGCCAGCCGAAGACCGCGGCGACGACCGGGCCGAACGCCGTGATGATGGCGTAGAGCCGCGGGGTGATCCGGCGCAGGATGTAGGTGTCGAGGCTGTAGGGGAGGGCCGACGAGAGGATGGCCACCCCCACCAGCAGAGCGACGACGTTCCAGTCGATCGCGGTCACGTCGAGGGTGAGCAGGGCCGGCGGCACCAGGATGGCGAGACTCACCACGCTCGCCACGGTGAGGCCTTCCAGACCCGGCAGCCGGGTCGCCACCCGGCGGGTGAGCACGATGTAGAACGCCCAGGCGGCCGCGGCGGTCAGGGCGAGCAGGATGCCCCAGCCGTCGATCGTGCCGTCGAATCCGGTGAGCAGGAACACGCCGCAGCCGGCCGCGATGGCGCAGATCACGTCGAGGAGGCGGCGGCTGGTCACGAGGGCGAGCGTGAGCGGGCCGAGGAACTCGATCGTCGCAGCGATGCCGAGCCCCAGCAGGTGCACCGACTGGTAGAACGAGAGGTTCATCACCGCCAGCACGACGCCGAGCGCCAGGGCCGGCCAGAGCGCCCGCCAGGTGAGGCGCGAGCGGGCCGGCCGGTAGAACGGCAGCACCACGGCGGCCATCACGAGCTGCCGCGCGGCCACCACCACGAACGCGCCCACCACCGGGATGACGAGCCCCGCGAGGGCCGAGCCGAGGTTGATGCTCACCTCGGTGCCGAGCTGCGTGACGGCTCCCGCGGTTCGCCGCCGCGCGAGATGCTCCGGCGTGCGCTCCTCAGTCATCCCTCGACCCTAGCCGCTGCCCCACCGTCCGCTGATCTGCCCCGAATGGCCGCCATCCGGATGGAACAGCGGCCATCTGAGGCAACTCAACGAGATCTCTCTTGGGGAGTGGGAGAGTCCGCCGCGCCCCCACCACGAGGCACGGCGGACGGTAGAGGGGGCTGGGCGGGCGCGGGTCAGGCGCCCCAGCTGGCCTGGGCGCCGCCGACGCGGTCGGCCACGATCTTCTCCTGGTAGCCCGAGGCCTTGAAGGCCGCGATCGGGTCGCCGGCGAGGCCGCGGGATTCGCGCCAGGCTGCGAGGGCGGGGCGCACGTCGGTGTAGAACGCGTCCATCAGGATGCCGTTGGCGCCGAGCACGTCGTTCGCGTTCTGCGCCTCGAGCAGCGCGGCACGGTCGACGAGCAGCGCACGCGCCGTCATCTCCTGCACGTTCAGCACCGAGCGCATCTGGCCCACGATCTTCTCTTCGACGTTGTGGCACTGGTCGAGCATGAATGCTACGGGGGAGTCGACGTCGTACCCGCCACCGCGCACCACCTCGAACAGGATGCGGAACAGCTGGAACGGGTCGGCCGCCCCCACGATCAGGTCGTCGTCGGCGTAGAACCGCGAGTTGAAGTCGAACGAGCCGAGCTTTCCGAGCCGCAACAGCTGCGCCACGATGAACTCGATGTTCGTGCCGGGAGCATGGTGACCGGTGTCGAGGCAGGTGTACGCCTTGGGGCCGAGCGCCGAGACGTGGGCGTAGGAGGTGCCCCAGTCCGGAACATCCGTGTGGTAGAAAGCCGGCTCGAAGAACTTGTACTCCAGCACCAGGCGCTGCTCGTCGCCGAGGGCGTCGTAGATCTCCTGCAGCGACTCCGCGAGCCAGTCCTGACGCGAGCGGATGTCGCCCTGTCCCGGGTAGTTGGTGCCGTCGGCGAGCCAGATCTTGAGATCCTGGGATCCGGTCTGGTGCATGATGTCGATGCACTCCAGGTGGTGATCGATCGCCTGGCGGCGCACCGCAGCATCCGACGAGGTCAGCGAGCCGAACTTGTAGGCGTCGTCCTGGAAGGTGTTCGAGTTCACGGTGCCGAGGTCGACACCGTGGTCGTTCGCGTAGGAGCGCAGGGCCGCGTAGTCGGAGACCTTGTCCCACGGGATGTGGATGGCCACCTTCGGAGCGAGACCGGTGTACTGGTGCACCTGGGCCGCATCCGCGATCTTCTCCTCGGGCGTGCGCGGGGTGCCCGGCGTGCCGAAGACCTTGAAGCGGGTACCGGAGTTGCCGAACGCCCAGGAGGGGAGCTCGATCGCCTGGCGTTCGAGATCGGCGGCGATGTCGTTGAACTGCACCATGGGGATGTTTCCTTAGCTTTCCGTTGTAGTGAAACGTTTCAAAAGTACCAGACCGCGTCGAGACCGGGGGCTCAGGCCGGCAGCTGGTCTTCGAGGTGGAACACCTCGGTCAGTTGCACGAACCCCGTGTCGGGTGCGCCTTCGAGCTCTACGAAGAACTCGCTCATCTCGGCCTGCCAGCGGGCGTTGACTTCGGTCGCAGCCATTCCGGCCTGCGCCTCCGCGAGCGAGGGGGTCTCGAAGTACCCGATCAGCAGGCCGTCGGGGCGCAGGAACAGCGAGTAGTTGTGCCATCCGTTCGCCTTGAGGGCAGCCGCCATGTCGGGCCAGATGGCCGCGTGCCGCCGGGTGTACTCGGGGATCAGCTCGGGCTTCACCTGCAGCTGGAAGCAGACACGTTCCATCGGATCAGACCTCCCAGCTGCGCTTGCCGGCCATCGACACATGGCGGTGCCGGATGCCGAGAAGCGCGGCGGCCGCCTTGATGTCGGCCGCCCGGTGGCCCACGCAGAGGGCCCAGTGGTGCCCGATGCCGGTCTGCGACCACTCGTCGACCCACTCGCCCGGGTCGCCCCCGAACGACACCCGCGAGGTGGTGTTGCCGATCTCGAGCAGCGGGCCGGGAACGACCGTGCCCTCCGAGGTGATGAACACGTACGAACCGTCGCGGTCCTGACCGAGACCGAAGGTGGTGACCGGGCCGGCCTGCACGTCGAACTCGACCGACACGCCCCAGCCGCGCTTGCCGTGGTAGACGCCGAGACCGCGCAGCAGCGGATCCCGAGCCGAGACCGCGAGGTGCGCCGGACCGTCGTGCCCCATCTCCACCACGTCGTCGAAGAAGTTGATGGCCTGGATCTCGGTGAACGAGCCGCCGGATCCGATCGCCTGCGCCGCGAGCATCGCGATCGAGGTGCGCAGCTCGTACTCGCCGGCCATCGGGATGCCCCGGGCGGTGAGGATGGACGAGCCGAGGATCATGCCGGCGCCGAGCCGCTCGTGCTGCTCGCCCTTGAGGCCCCGGTGGTAGTAGGCGACCGTGTCGAGGTCGAAGTCGGCGACCAGCCGGTCGAGCCCCACCGAGACCTTCGCGCCCCAGTCGAAATCGTCCTGGTCGACCGATCCGTCGATGGTGAACAGCTCGCGGGCGAGGGCGACGCGCTCGCGCACCTCGGCATCCGTCACCTCGTCGACGCGCACCCGGAGGTCGTCGAACTCGAGCACCTCCACGTGCGAGCCGAACTGGGTCTGCACCAGGGTGAGGTCGGTCGACACGTCGAGCATGCCGGGGTAGAGGTGGCCCATCAGGCCGTGCCGGGCGGTGCGCAGCCGGGCCCGGACGCCGGCGGCGTGCACCCACTGCTCGATCCGCGTCCAGGCCGACTCCTGCTTCAGGTGGCCCGAGACGGAGCGGAACGGGATGCCCGCCCGGGTGAAGACGTTGGCGACCTCGGGCACGGGGCACTGGCCGCAGTAGGCCAGCCACTTGCCGGTGTCGAAGTTCGCGTGATCCATCGCCTCGGTGGGCTGCAGGTCGATGACCAGCACCGGCGTCTGCGACTTCTGCGCGATCGGCAGCACCATCGAGGAGGTGAGGTAGGTGGTGAGGAAGATGACGATGAGGTCGCAGTCGGCGACCCGCAGCTTCTCGGCGGCGACGACCGCCTCCTGCGCATCCGACACGAAGCCCACGTCGACGACCTCGGCGTCGAGCTCGTTGAACCGGCCGGTGACGTAGGCGCTCGACTCCTGCAGCTGCGGGAGGAGCTCGGGGAACTGCGGCCAGTAGGCGGCGAGTCCGCCGGCCACGAGGCCGATGCGGGTCTTGCGGCGGGTGAACGGGGTGAGGATGCTCATGCTCTTCCTTGAGGTGAACGGGGAAGGGAGGAAAACGGATGCGGTGGCGAACGGATGCGGTGGGGTCCGGCGCCCGGGCGTGATCGGCCCGGGCGCCGGACTCAGGGATGCACCCTGGGAACGGCTACGGCCTAGAAGTCGTAGTCGTCGATGTTCTCGGCGTTGAACTTGGTCGGCGGGCCCACGATGATGATGCCGTCGGCGCCCACCTCCTTCTCACCCAGGTCGCCGGCGGTGAAGGTGTCGCCCTCGGCGCCGGTGATGGTGCCGTCGAGCAGAGCCTGGCCGGCGTACGCAGCGACGTAGCCGAGCTGCGCCGGGTCCCACAGGGCGAACTCGGTGACGGTGCCGTCCTTGACGAACTCGCGCATCTCGTTCGGCAGGCCGAGACCGGTCAGCGCGACCTTGCCCTTGTAGTCCGAGGTCGAGAGGTACTTGCCCGCGGCGGCGATGCCGACCGTGGTGGGCGAGATGATGCCCTTCAGATCGGGGTAGCTCTGCAGCAGGCCCTGGGCCTCCTTGAAGGACTTGTCGGCGTCGTCGTCACCGTAGACGGTGGTGACGAGCTTGATGTCCTTGTACTTCGGGTTCGAGGCGAGCTCGTCCTCGATGTACTTGATCCACTCGTTCTGGTTGGTCGCGGTGGCCGTGGCCGACAGGATCGCGATGTCACCGGCGCCGCCGATCTGGTCGGCGATCATCTCGAGCTGCACGAGTCCGACATCCTTCGCCACGACCTGGCTGACGAACACGTCGCGGTAGTCGGGGTTGGTGTCGGAGTCGAAGGCCACGATCTTGGCGCCGGCGTCGCGCGCCTGCTGCAGCGAGGGGCCGACGGCGTCGGGGTCGTTGGCGGCGATCACGATGACGTTCGCGCCCTCCTGCGTCGCCTGCTCGATGAACGGCACCTGCGCGCTGGCCGAGGCCTCGAGCGGGCCGAGGGTCGAGGCCTCGAAACCGATCTCTCCGGCCGCCGTGTCGCCGCCGCCGAGAACGACGTCGGTGTACGGGTTGTTCAGCTGCTTGGGCAGGAACACGATCGAGCCGGGGCTGTCGCCTCCCGCGCTGTCGGTGGAGGCGGTGTCGCTGCCGCCGGACGCGCATCCCGTGGCCACGAGGGCGACGGTCGCGGCGATCGCGGCGACGGAGGCGATACGACGGGCGTTCGAACGACGGCCTGAGCCGCCGAACTTCTGAAACAACTCCATTGTTCTTCCTTTCTTAGGGCACGCCTGGTGCGTTAGGCGCTGGTTTGACCGGAGGTGGACAACCTCTGGACTTCTCGGCGCACCCGGGTCAGCCGGATGCGTTCGCGGATCCAGCCGGTGAGGCTGGGGGCGACGACGGAGATCACGAGCAGGGCGCCCGTGACGATGACGAGGGTGGTCTCGGGCACCTTCGCCAGGCGAAGGGCGTAGGTGAGCGTGCCGATCAGCAGCACGCCTGCCACGACGCCGGGGATGGATCCCTTGCCGCCGAAGATCGAGACGCCGCCGAGCAGCACGGCCGCGATCACGCTGAGCTCGATCCCGGTGGCGTTGTCGGGGCCGGCGCTCGCGAACCGCAGCGTCCAGAACACGCCCACCAGGCTCGAGACGACCCCGGTGGCCACGAACAGCCAGAACTTGGCGTGCCCCACACGGATGCCCACGAAGGTCGCGGCCTCCTTGCTGAAGCCGAGGGCGTAGAGGCCGCGGCCGAACGGGGTGAAGTGCAGCAGCACCGCGAAGAACGCGATCACCACGAGCACCAGGATCATCACCACGGGGATACCGGTCGTGCCGATCTTGGCGGTCGACAGCGCGGTCAGCTCGGCGGGGAAGTTCGACACCTTGCCGTCGCCGATCACCACCAGGGCGAGGCCCCGGTACAGCGCGAGCGTGCCGATCGTCACAGCCAGCGACGGCAGTCCGAGCGTGGTGATCAAGAAACCGTTGAAGGCGCCGGCCGCCACACCCACCAGGAGGCACAGGGCCATCACGACCCAGATGTCCATCCCGCTGTCTCGCCACAGCACACCCATCACGGCGCTGGTGAGGCCGGCGGTGCTCGCCACCGAGAGGTCGATCTCGCCCGAGATGATCACGAGCGCCATCGGCATCGCGATCAGGATGATCGGCACGATCTGGATGAGCAGGAAGCCCACGGTCAGCGTGCTGGCGAAGTTCTTCACCGAGATGCTCGCCACCAGGATGACGACGATCAGCACGGCGAAGATGATCGCGTCGTTGCCGCGCAGCCAGCGGGGCAGCCCGCGCTTGGGCGCGGCGGAGGTGTCGATGAGGGTCTGCGTTGCCGAAAGGGGCTGACCAGTCTTCACGGGCTCAGACATCGCGGGCCTCACTCACTCGCAGCTTGCGGGTATTTCGGATGCTCACCACGCGGTCGATCACGATGGCGGCCAGGATGAGCACGCCCACGATGGCCTGCTGCCAGAACTTGTCGACGCGGGTCGCGGTGAGCGAGGAGGTGATGGTGGAGAGCAGCACCGCGCCGATCGCGGCGCCGACCACGGTGCCCGATCCGCCGAAGATGGCCACGCCACCCACCACGACCGCAGCCACCACGTCGAGCTCGAGGCCCGATCCGGTCAGCGCGCCGACCGAGTTGTAGCGCGAGGCGTACAGGATGCCGGCGAGGCCCGTGAGCGCACCGCAGGCGATGAACGCGGCCATCACCCGGCGGCCGGTCGGGATGCCGAACAGCTTGGCGGCATCCGGATCGGAGCCGATCGCGTAGAGGTCGCGGCCGCCGCGGCGAAGGCCCAGCACGATGGCGACGATCACGACGACGACCACGGCCATGATCGTGATGATCGGGAAGCCGAAGAAGGTGTCGACCGAGAGGTTGCCGAACTCCTTGGGGTTGTCGCCCGAGAAGTACTGCTTGCTGCCGGCCCAGGTGCTGAGGATGCCGCGGTAGATGTACATCGTGCCGAGCGTGATCACCAGCGCGGGAACCTTGGCCAGCGTGACCAGGAGGCCGTTGACCGCGCCGAGCAGGCCGCCGAACACGATGCCGATCAGGAAGACGAGCGGGATGGGCATCCCGGGCGCGATGTTGAACAGCGAGCCGGTGCCGAACGCGACCAGGCCCACGATGGAGCCGATCGACAGGTCGACGTTGCGGGTGATGATCACGAGGGCCTGACCGACGGCCAGGATGATCATGATCGTGGCGTTCAGCAGCAGGTCTTTGACGCTCTGCGGCGAGAGGAACAGCGGGTTGATCGCGAAGGTGATCAGCACGAGCGCCACGAGGGCGGCGGCCACGGGGATCTCGCGCTGGCGGAAGAATGCGGCCACGGGGTTGCGCTTGTCGTGCGCCGCGGGCCCGGGCTTCTCCGACTGGACGGTTGTGGTGGTCATGCGGCGGACCCTTCGGTCGTGAGGTTCACCGAGGCGGTCGCCGCGTGCATCACGCGTTCGGCGGTCGCCCTCTCGCGGGGGATCTCGGCGGTGATGCGGCCCTCGTGCATGACGAGCACGCGGTCGGCCATGCCGAGCACCTCGGGCAGTTCGGACGAGATCATCAGGATGGCGATGCCGCGGCCGGCCAGATCGGAGATCAGCCGGTGCACCTCGGACTTGGTGCCCACGTCGATGCCGCGGGTGGGCTCGTCGACGATCAGCAGCTTCGGCTCGGTGGCGAGCCACTTGGCGATGACGACCTTCTGCTGGTTGCCGCCGGAGAGGGTGGAGACCGCGTAGTCCTGCGATCCGGTCTTCACCTGGAGGCGCTTGGACCAGTCCTCGGCCACCCGGCGCTCGGTGCGGCCGTTGATCAGGCCGAATCTCGCGAGCTGCTTGCGCAGGGTGAGGGTGGCGTTCTTGGCCACCGAGAGGTCCATCACGAGGCCCTGCTTGCGGCGGTCTTCGGGAACGAATCCGATGCCGGCGTCGATCGCGGCCTGAGGGCTGTGCGGCTTGAGTGCCTTGCCGCCGAGGGTGACGGCGCCTTCGTCGTACTTGTCGATGCCGAACACGGCGCGGGCGACCTCGGTGCGGCCGGCGCCGACGAGGCCGGAGAGGGCCACGATCTCGCCCGCCTTCACCTCGAAGTCGATGCCGCGGAAGACACCCGCGCGGCCGAGACCCTCGACCCTCAGCACGGTGTCGCCGATCGGCGCCTCCGACTTGGGGAAGAGGGCGTCGATGCTGCGGCCGACCATCTCGCGCACGATCGCATCCACGGTCACCTCGGCGGTGACGTGCGTGGAGATGTAGCGGCCGTCGCGCATCACGGTGATGCGGTCGCAGAGCGCGAACACCTCTTCGAAGCGGTGCGAGATGAACAGGATGCCGGCGCCGCGTTCGCGGAGCGAGCGGGCCACGCCGAACAGGCGGTCGACCTCGACGCCGGAGAGGGCGGCGGTCGGCTCGTCCATCACGAGCACCTTGGCGTCGAGCGAGATGGCCTTGGCGATCTCGATGATCTGCTGATCGGCGATCGAGAGGCCCTCGGCCACGCGGTCGGGATCGATCGGAACGCCCAGCCGTTCGAACAGGGCGCGGGCCTGGCGGCGCATCTCGGCGCGGTTGATCAGGCCGGCGCGGTTGCGGGGCTGCCGGCCGATGAAGATGTTCTCCGCGACGGTCAGGTCGGGGAAGAGGGTGGGCTCCTGGTAGATCACCGAGATGCCGGCGGCCTTGCTGTCGGCCGGGGTGCGGAAGCTCACCGGCTCGCCTGCGACGAGGAACTCGCCTCCGTCGGGCTGGTGCACACCGGCCAGGATCTTCACCAGCGTCGACTTGCCGGCGCCGTTCTCGCCCACGAGCGCGTGGATCTCGCCGGGCCGGATGTCGATCGTGCCGTCGGCCAGAGCGATCACGGGGCCGAACGTCTTGCTCGCGCCGGTGAGCGAAAGAGCAGACGGTTCGGCGATTCCATTGGGGTCAGTCGCCATCGGCTACCCACCACCTCCACATCGAGGGAAAAGAATGAATCGTTTTACTGAAGAACAGGCATGACTCTATGACGCACCTTCCTCCGGCGTCAAGCCGCGTAATGAATCGTTAGTATTTCGAGTCCGGATCGGGTTTTCGGCCAATGCGCGGTATTCTCGTGAAACGTTCTACCCGCAGGTTGCGCCCCCGTGCTCTCGCGTCTTCGATCCGTCGAACACCCGATCACCGGTTCGCTTCCGCCTCCGCCGGTGGAGTCCGATCACGGTGAGGTGAGAATGGCTGCAGCCAATGTCCGCGACGTCGCGGCGCTCGCCGGTGTCTCGGTGGGCACCGTCTCCAACGTCTTGAACGCATCCAAGCCGGTGGCGCCCGAGACGGCCAAGCGGGTGCTCGACGCCATCGAGAAGCTCGGCTTCATCCGTAACGACGCCGCCCGGCAGCTGCGGGTGGGCCAGAGTCGCACGGTCGGCATCATGGTGCTGGATGTCAGCAACCCCTTCTTCACCGACATCGCCCGCGGGGCCGAGGATGCGCTGGCCCTCACGGGCCGCTCGCTCATCCTGGGCAACAGCGGCGAGGAGGCGCACCGCGAGCTCGGCTACCTCGACCTGTTCGAAGAGCAGCGTGTCGCCGGCCTCCTGATCACGCCCGTCGGCGACGTGCTCTCGCGGCTCGAGCGCCTGCGCTCCCGCGGTTCACCCGTCGTGCTGGTCGACCGGCACGAGAACGCGCGTTCATTCAGCTCGGTGTCGGTCGACGACCTGCAGGGGGGCGCCCTCGCCGCCGGGCACCTGCTCGACGTCGGGCGCACCCGCCTCGCCTTCGTGGGCGGGCCGCAGCAGGTGCTGCAGGTGGCGGAGCGCTTGCGCGGCGCCCGCGACACGGTGCTCGCACGCGGCGCCCGCCCGCTCCGCGTGCTGGAGTTCGAGACGATGCGCGCGGATGTGGGGCGGGTCGGGGCGGAGCAGCTGCTCGCCCTCGCGCCCTCCGAGCGACCGGATGCCGTGTTCGCGGCGAACGACCTGATCGCGCTCGGCGTGCTGCAGGCGCTCACCAGCGCGGGGGTGCGGGTGCCCGACGACATCGCGATCATCGGCTATGACGACATCTATTTCGCGGCCAACGCCGCCATCCCGATCTCCTCGATCCGCCAGCCGGCCGCCGAGATGGGCCGCACCGCCGCCGAGCTCCTGCTCGAGGAGATCGAGCATCCGGGCCTCAAGGACTACCGGCACGTGTTCTTCCCGCCGGAGCTGATCGTGCGCGCCTCGACGGCGGGCGCGGACGCCCCGCACTGAAGCTGCCCGCCCCGCCCGCGCCCCGGCACCCCGCCCGCCCCGTCGGTGCCCGCGCCACGCATCGGGGTCGCGCGATCACGTGCAAAGGCGCATGTTTGCACGCGATCCTGCGACCCAGGTGCCTCCGGAATTCGGAAACACCGCCGCAACACCCGCGCAGTAGGCTCGCGACCATGGTTGACCTGTTCGACGGCTACGGCGCCACGCTCCTGCCGAAGTCCCGACGGGGGAGTGCTTCCCCGTGGGACGAGATGTTCCCCGAGCCGAAGTCTCAGGATCCGGTGGAGGCGCGCGCCGCCTACAAAGACATCTACAACGCTCTCGCGAAGATGACGCAGGAGGAGCTGCGGGGCCGCACCGACGCCCTCGCCAGCTCGTATCTCGCGCAAGGCGTGACCTTCGACTTCGCCGGCGAGGAGCGCCCGTTCCCGCTGGACGCCGTGCCGCGCGTGATCGAGCAGAGCGAATGGGTCGATGTCGAATCGGGCATCAAGCAGCGGGTGCGCGCGCTGGAGGCCTTCCTCGCCGACATCTACGGATCGCAGGCGGCCGTGCGCGACGGGGTCATCCCGGCCGGCCTGATCAGCTCGTCCAACCACTTCCACCGCGAAGCGGCAGGGATCGTCTCGCCGAACAACGTGCGCATCCAGGTCTCGGGAATCGACCTCATCCGCGACGAGAACGGTGCCTGGCGCGTTCTCGAAGACAACGTGCGGGTTCCCTCGGGGGTCTCCTACGTCATCTCGAACCGGCGTGTGATGGCGCAGACACTGCCCGAGCTGTTCGTCTCGATGCGGGTGCGACCGGTTGGCGACTACCCGAACAAGCTCCTGCAGGCCCTTCGTGCCTCCGCTCCGAACGGCGTCGACGACCCGACCGTCGTGGTGCTCACACCCGGCGTCTACAACTCGGCGTACTTCGAGCACACCCTGCTGGCGCGCCTGATGGGCGTGGAGCTCGTCGAGGGGCGCGACCTGTTCTGCTCGGGCGGCCGGGTGTGGATGCGCACCACCGCCGGGCCCACCCGGGTCGACGTGATCTACCGACGGGTCGACGACGAGTTCATCGACCCGCTCCAGTTCCGCGCCGACTCGATGCTCGGCTCGCCCGGCCTTCTGCTCGCCGCGCGCCTCGGCAACGTCACGATCGCGAACGCGGTCGGCAACGGGGTCGCCGACGACAAGCTCGTCTACACCTACATGCCCGACCTCATCCAGTACTACCTGGGCGAGAAGGCGATCATCCCGAACGTCGACACCTGGCGGCTCGAAGACCCGGGAGCGCTCGAGGAGGTGCTCGACCGCCTCGACGAACTCGTGGTGAAGCCGGTCGACGGCTCCGGCGGCAAGGGCCTCGTGGTGGGGCCGGATGCCTCGCCGAAAGAGCTCGAGACCCTGCGCAGTCGCTTGATCGCCGATCCCCGCGGCTGGATCGCCCAGCCCGTGGTGCAGCTCTCGACCATCCCGACCCTGGTGGAGGAGGGGATGCGCCCCCGTCACGCCGACCTCCGCCCCTTCGCCGTCAACGACGGCAGCGACGTCTGGGTGCTGCCCGGCGGGCTCACCCGCGTCGCGCTGCCCGAGGGGCAGCTGGTCGTGAACAGCTCGCAGGGCGGTGGATCGAAGGACACCTGGGTGGTGGGGCAGGAATCGCAGGGCTTCTTCAGCGACAGCCACAACATCCAGGGGCTCGTGGCCGAGCAGGCCGCGAACACGCAGGCCATCACGATCATCCAGGGACATCAGCCCGACCATTCGCCGGAAGACCGCCCGCGCAACCAGGATCAGGCCCAGCAACAGCAGCAGCAGTCCAGCATCGAAGGGGAGGGCGCCTGATGGCCATGCTCTCGCGCATCGCGGAATCCCTGTTCTGGATCGGCCGGTACATCGAGCGCAGCGACGGAACCGCCCGCATCCTGGACGTGCACCTGCAGCTGCTTCTCGAAGACCCGTGGATCGAGGAGAACCTCGCCTGCCGCTCCCTGCTCTCGGTCATGGGATCGGACGTGCCCGACGACGAGCGCTCGCTCACCCGCGCCGACGTGCTGGCGACCCTGGCGGTGGACCGCACGCATCCGGCCTCCATCGCGTACTCGCTCGGCGCGGCTCGCGAGAACGCCCGCCGGGCGCGGGAGATCGTGTCGACCGAGCTCTGGGAGTGCCTCAACACCACCCGGGCACGGATGCCGCGCAAGATCTCGGGCGAGAAGACGCACGAGTTCTTCGGCTGGGTGCGCGACCGCGCCGCGCTCGCCGTGGGCATCATGGAGTCGTCGGCCTCGCGAGACGAGGCCTGGCACTTCTTCACCCTCGGCCGCTCGCTCGAGCGGGCCGACATGACGGCCCGCCTGCTGGCGACCCGTTCGCTGACCGAGGCCAGCGGACCGTCGTGGACCACGATTCTCCGTTCCTGCGGCGCCTACGAGGCGTATCTCCGCACCTATCGAGGGGTTCCCTCGGCGCGCAACGCGGCCGAGTTCCTGCTGCTGGACCGCCTGTTCCCGCGCTCGATCCTGTACTCCGTGAGCCGCGCCGAACAGTGCCTTCGCGATCTCGGGCCCCGGAACGAGCGGATCGGCGTCACCGACAACGCCCAGCGCCTGCTCGGCCAGATCCGTTCGCAGCTGGAGTACCGCCCGATCACCGACATCCTGCACGACCTTCCGCGCTACATGGACGGGGTGCAGGAGGCCACCAGCGAGGCCTCCGAGGCCATCCGGCAGCGCTACTTCCCCACGAACACCGCACCCAGCTGGATCGGAGAGAGCGTATGAACCGGTTGCGCATCCGGCATGTCACCGGCTACCGCTACGAGGGCGAGGTGCAGGCCTCGTACAACGAGGCGCGGATGCTGCCCGTCAGTTCGGAGGGTCAGTTCGTCTTGCACTCCTCTCTGGAGATCGCCCCCGTGTCGTCGAGCCACAACTACGTCGACTACTGGGGCACCCGGGTGTCGTCGTTCGAGGTGCTGACCCCGCACAAGGAGCTCTCTCTCACGGCCACCAGCCTGGTGGAGGTGCGCAATCGCGCCCACGCCCCGCACCCGGTGGACTGGGAGCTGCTCGCGAACGCCTCGGCCAACTCCACCACGTACGTGGAACAGGCCAAGCAGACGAAGCTCACCGCGCCGGCGCCCGACCTCGTGGAGCTGGCCGAAGAGATCGCCGCCCGCCACACGAGCCCGTGCGATGCGGCTCTGGAGATCTGCACGGAGATCGGCCGTCAGGTCGAGTACGTGCAGGGTGTGACCGGCGTGCAGTCGACCTCGAAGGAGGCCTGGCTCGACAAGCGCGGTGTCTGCCAGGACATCACGCACATCGCAATCGGTGCCCTGCGCTCCGTCGGCATCCCGGCCCGGTACGTGTCGGGCTACCTGCACCCCAAGCCCGACGCGGCGATCGGCGAGACCATCGCCGGAGAATCCCACGCCTGGGTGGAGTGGTTCTGCGGCGACTGGCGGGGTTTCGACCCCACCAACCTGATCGACATCGGCGAACGTCACGTCATCGTCGGCCGTGGCCGCGATTACAACGACGTCGCCCCCCTCCGGGGTGTCTACGCGGGCCCCTTCGGCTCGTCCCTGTTCGTCAAGGTGGAGATCACCCGGGAGTCCTGACCCCGCCCGGGTGATCTCCCGCCCTCAGAGCCGTCCGAGGGCGGCGGCCACTCCGGCCGACACCGAATTCGTGCCGCCGAGCACGATGATCCGGCTCGGATCCAGCCGTTGGATCTCGGTGGCGACCGACGGCGGCAGCACGTCCTTCTCCACCAGCAGCACGGGACTCCCGCTGGCGATCGCCGCGGCTCCTCCGGAGAGGGCGTCAGCGAACACGGTGCCGGATGCCACGTAGACCGGCGCGCCCGTTCTGGCCGTGAAGGACTTCAGCGACGTCGTCGCGGACACCTCGAAACGGTCGGCGCCCTTGATGCGCGTGGTCGGGGCGATGGTGCCGAGCCGCGTGACCACGGCATCCGAGACCGTCGTCGCCCCGCCGAGCACCACGATCCGCGCCGGGTTCAGCCGATTGAGCTCACTGAGGATCGACGGCGGAACCACGCTCTTGTCGGTCAGCAGCACCGGACCGCCGAGGTGCCCGGCCGCAGCCGAGGCCGACAGGGCGTCGGAGAAGACCGCACCGGAGGCGATGAACGCCACCGGCCGTGCCGTGCCGAAAGTACGCCCGGACACGGCCGCCGACACCTCGTACCGGTCGGCCCCGCCGACCCGCGTGACCGTGCTGGAATAGGCGCGGAGGGCGACCTCGACCGAGCGGCTGACTGTGGTCTCTCCGCCCATCACGACGATCTGCTGCGGACGCAGCCGCGTGAGCTCATCGGTGATGACGGGCGGGATGGCATCCTGTTCGACGAGCAGCACCCCACCCCCGAACGCCCCAGCGGCGGCCGACGCCGACAGGGCGTCGCTGTACACGGCGCCCGAGGCGATGTACATCACGGGCACGTCGGGGTCGAAGGTGCGGGCGGAGATGGCCGCGGACACCTCGTAGCGATCGGCGCCGCCGATGCGCTCGACGGTGGCGGTCGCGGCGGTCTCGGTGGCGGGCCCGTCGGCTGCACCTCCGGGTGAGGCCTCGTCGGCGAACGCGGCGCCTCCCCCTGCGAGGGCGGAGGCGAGGACGATGCCGGCCATCGACGATGCGACGATCCGGCGAATATGAGGTGATGTCATGTTCTTCATGCCCAGAACGCTAGACGACCGACGACTCGCTTCATCAGTTATCCACAGGCCCGGAATCGTGCCACCGAGAATGCCCCACCTGTGGAGGAGTGGACGACCGCCGAGACCGTTCGGGGGGAATCGTGCGTGGCAGACCGCATGCAACAATGGCGTATGTCGACGCATGAGTCCGCCCCGAGCGCCCACTTCAGCGCGCAGTTCCGCGACGAGCAGGGCGTCGAGATCACCTACTACGGGTGGACGGTGCCGCATCCGCGGGGCGTCGTGCAGATCGCGCACGGGCTCGGCGAGCACGCGCGGCGGTACGCCACGCTCGCCGGCGAGCTGAACGCCGCGGGGTACAGCGTGTACGCGGCCGATCAGCGCGGGCACGGGGCGACGGGACTGATCCAGCACGGCGGCGACCGAACGAAGATGGGGCGACTCGGGCCGGGCGGTCTTGCAGCCACGGTCGACGACATCCGGCAGCTGGGCGTGCGGATCGCGCGCGAGCATCCGGACGTTCCGCTCGTGCTGCTCGGGCACAGCTGGGGGTCGTTGATGGCGCAGATCCTCGTGAACTCTCCCGCGCTCGTGCACTACGCCGGCGTGGTGCTCTCGGGCACCGCGTACCGGATGCCCGGCTCGATGGACGGCGGCGACCTCACGCGGCGGCACCGGCCGGCCGGCAAGGACTCCGGGAACGGGTTCGAGTGGCTCAGCCGCGACCCGGAGGCTCAGCAGCGTGCCGCCGACGACGAGCTGATGTTCCCCGCCGAGGTGCTCAAGCTGTTCGGGGTGGCCGACGGGCTGCGGTTGTTCGGGCGGCCGGCCAAACGGCTCAGCGCCGTCGTGCCGATCCTCATCCTGGTCGGCGACGACGACATCCTGGGCGGACGGCGCAGCGCCGAGAAGCTGCGCGACGCCTATCGCATGCGGTCCGGCCTGCCCGATGTCGAGCTGCACGTGTTCCCCGAGGCCCGCCACGAGGTGTTCAACGAGAGCAACCGCGACGAGGTCGTCGCGCAACTGGTCGACTGGCTCGACCGGCACCTGCCGGCCGCCGCTGCCGACGACGCGGCCTCGTGATCACCCCCTCCGGCGTGCGGCCCGCGCACCACCCGCGCTCTACACCAAACCACGCACGAATCGCGCCGCACCACACGCCATCCGCGCCGCACCACATGCGAACCGCACCGCCTCACCCGCGCTCCGCGCCGACCTCAGCCCCCGGCCACCGCCCGCCCTCCCCACCAGAAGCCGAGTAGAGCCCATGGCCGACTCCCTGCTCGAACTGCGGATCGTCGACGGCCCCGTGCCGTGGACCGTCTGGCTGCTCGCCGCCGCCGCGTTCGTCTACCTTCTCGTCCGCCCGCCGCGCATCCGCTGGGTGCTCACCGCGCTGATCGGCCTGCTGGCCGGGGCGCTCGCTGCCTTCGCCACCATCGCGATCGTCGAAACGCTCAACGTGTTCGGTGTGCCCCTCACCGTGCAGACGGATGCCTGGGTCGTCGCCACCTTCGCCGCCATCGGGCTGGCCGTGGTGAACCTCTGGCGCTCACGGTGGTGGCGCAAGCTCGTGGCGATCATCGGGATCGTGCTGTTCGCGGCATCCGGAACCCTCGGCATCAACGCGTATTTCGGGCTGAACCCCACGCTGGCGAGCCTGCTCGGGGTGACGGTCGAGCATCCGATCGACTTCAACAAGCCGACCGGATCGCCGAACCCCAGCCCCGACCCGGACGGCGAGGCGGCCAAGCCGCTCTACGAGACCTGGACGCCGCCCGCCGACATGCCCACGACCGGCAAGCAGGGCACCCAGGTCATCCCGGCCACGGTCTCCGGCTTCTCGTCGCGGCCCGCCGGCATCTACCTGCCGCCCGCCGCTCAGGTGCCGAACGCACCTGAGCTGCCGCTGCTCGTGCTGATGATGGGGCAGCCGGGCAACCCCGACACGCAGTACATCGCGACCGTGCTGGACGAGTACGCCGCCAAGAACAAGGGGCTCGCACCGATCGTGATCGTGGCCGACCAGCTCGGTGACCCGAGCCTGGACCCGGTCTGCGCCGACACCGCCAAGCTCGGCAACGCGGAGTCGTTCATCATGCAAGACGTGCTGGGCTGGGCCAAGGCCAACCTGCGCATCCTTCAGGACCCGGCGCACTGGACGATCGCGGGCTACTCCAACGGCGGCGGATGCGCGTTCAAGTACGGCGCGAAGTACCCGGAGGTGTGGGGCAACGTCCTCGACATCTCGGGCGAGGAGTACCCCGGCTCGGAGGAGCCCGACCAGGTCGTGGCGAACCTCTTCGGCGGCGACCAGGCCGCCTTCGAGGCCGAGAAGCCCGAGTCGATCCTCAAATCGGGCACCCACGCGTACCCCGACACCGTCGCGATCTTCACCGTCGGCGGCAACGACCCCGGTTTCATCCCCGAGGCCAAAGGCGCTTCGGATGCCGCCACCGCGGCCGGCTGGAAGACCACGTACTACGTGATCCCCGGTGCCGGCCACGTGGTGGACGCGCTGGAGGGCGGCTTCGAGAAGGGCTTCGAGGTGCTCTACCCCCGGCTCGGGCTGTCGGCGCCGGCCGGGTGACGTTCAGAAATGCAGAAATAACGAGGACCGAGGCCATATACGGCCCCGGTCCTCGTTTTTTCTGCATATTCGAACCGAATCGGATGGCGGCAGTGTGGTGTCGCCTCAGTCCATGCCGACGAGGGCGTCGGGCTCGTCGTAGTCGGAGACGATCGTGGGCATCGAGGCCGTGATGACGGAGCCGTCGGCACGCACCGTGCCCTCGATGTCGGAGGTGGTGGGGGCGCCCTCGATGGTGGGGCGGTCATCCGCCAGGGCGACCGTGACCGGAGCGCCCGGGCCCACCTCGATGCGCTCGCCGCGCACGTACAGCACCACCGATGAGCCCTCTTCGACGCAGAAGGTCATGCGGTCTTGCCGCAGGTCGACCTCGATCAGCGAGCCGCGGATGGTGACGTGGAAGACGAGCGACTCCCACTCCTCGGGCAGGCGTGGGTCGAAGGTGAACTTGCCGAGGTAGTCGCGCATGCCGCCGAAGCCGAAGGCGAGGGCGCTCCACACGCCGCCGGTGGAGGCCACGTGGATGCCGTCGGCGGTGTTGTTGTGCAGGTCGCCGAGGTCGACGAACAGCGCCGCCCGGAAGTAGCCGAGCGCGAGCTCGCGGTAGCCCACCTCGGCCGCGATGATCGACTGCGTCGACGCCGACAACGTGGAGTCGCCCGTGGTGAGCGCGTCGTAGTACTCGAAGTTGGCGCGCTTCTGCGCCGTGGTGAACTCGTCGCCCTGCAGCAGCAGAGCCAGCACGACGTCGGCCTGCTTGATCACCTGGAAGCGGTAGATCACCAGCGGGTGGAAGTGCAGCAGCAGCGGCCGCTTCGACGCGGGCGTGTTCTCGAGGTCCCACAGCTCCTTCTCGAGGAACTGGGCGTCTTGCGGGTGGATGCCGAGATCCGCGTCGAAGAGCACGTGCATCGCCTCGGCGGCCGCGGCCCACTCCTCGATCTCGTCTTCGCCGAGCTCGAGCCGCTGCACCATCCGCGCGTACGCCTCGGGCTCCTCGGCCCGTAGCTTGCGGGTCTGCCGCACGGCGGCGCGCAGGTTCGCCCGCGCCATCACGTTGGTGAAGAGGTTGTCGTTGACCACCGTGGTGTACTCATCGGGCCCGGTGACGCCGTGGATGTGGAACGACTCCGCGCCCACACCGCGCCCGCGCCAGAAGCCGAGATCGGCCCACATCCGCGCCGTCTCCACCAGGATGTCGATGGCTCCGCGGTTGAGGAAGTCTTGGTCGCCCGTGGCCGAGACGTACTGCGAGAGCGCATGCGAGATGTCGGCGTCGATGTGGTACTGCGCCGTGCCGGCCGCATAGTAGGCCGACGACTCGAGGCCGTTGATGGTGCGCCACGGGAACAGCGCGCCGCGCTGGTTCAGCTCGATGGCGCGGTCGCGGGCGGCCGGCAGCATCCGCTCACGGAAGCGCAGAGCGTTGCGCGCCACCTGCGGCGCCGTGTAGGTGAGGTAGGGGAGCACGTAGATCTCGGTGTCCCAGAAGTAGTGGCCGCCGTAGCCCGAGCCCGAGACGCCCTTCGCGGCGATGCCGCCGCCATCCGTGCGGGCGGTCGACTGCGCCAGCTGGAACAGGTTCCAGCGCACGGCCTGCTGCACGTCGGGCTGGCCCGCCACCACGATGTCGGAGCGGCGCCAGAAGTCGGCCAGCCACTCGGCCTGGCGCTCGAACACGCGCTCGATCGGCTCCTCGCGGATGCGGTCGAGCGTGCGGTTCGTGCGGTCGGCCAGCTCGGTGGCCGGCACGCTGGTGGAGGTGTGGTACGCGATGGTCTTGACCAGGCGGATGCGCTGGCCGGCCTTCGCCCGCACGTGGTACACCTGCTTGGCGATGTCGTCGTCGATCTGCGCCGACTCGTCGTACACGTTCTCGGTCTCCAGGCGGTGCTCGGCCCCGACCGCGATCGTCATGCCCGAGTTTGCGGCGCGATAGCCGAGAACGTACCGGCCCTCGTGGATCCATTTGTGACGGGGCAGCAGCACGCGGTCGCTGAACCCGGAGGCCTTGCGCGGGTCGGCGATCGCGCCCCCGCCGTTCGAGCCGCTCGCCGCCGAATACTCGTCCACCCGGTCTTGCCGGTTGAGGATCTGGCTGGAGAGCAGAACGGATGCGTCGGAGTCGAGCATCGTCACTTCGTAGTCGATCACGGCCAGGTGCCGGTCGGTGAACGAGACGAGCCGGCGCGAGCGCACCAGCACCCGCTTGCCCGAGGGCGTGCGCCACTCCACCACGCGCTCCAGCACGCCGGTGCGGAAGTCGAGCGTGCGCGAGTACTCGATGGTGTCGGCCTCGTCGATGGCGAAGGGCTCGTCGTCGACGTAGAGGCGGATGACCCGGGCATCCGGGACATTGACGATCGTCTGCCCGACGCGCGCGAAGCCGTAGGCTTCCTCGGCGTGCCGGATCTGCCAGGTGTCGTGGAAACCGTTGATGAACGAGCCCTCGGCGTAGGCGTTGTGCCCCTCCTCGAAGTTGCCGCGGAGGCCCAGGTAGCCGTTGCCGACCGCGAACAGTGTCTCGGTGCGGCCCCGGGTGGCCTTGTCGAACACGGCCTCGGTGAGCGCCCACTCGTTCAGCGGGAACTGCGAGCGGTCGAGCGGGTCGGAGGAGATGGGGTTCATCGGGCGCTTTCTCGGAGCAGGCGTGTCGGTCGGGTCGGGTCGGGTGGGGCGGGCGGTGCTGGCGTGGCGGGCGGTGCGTTCGGTCGATGCTAGCGAACAGCGGATGCGGATGGCGGCGGCCGGCGCACCTGGGGATGGATCGGGCGACGGAGGGCGCCTGTGGAGAAGTCGCTTCAGCGCAGGGCGGCGATGAGCTCGTCGAGATCCTCGACCACGATGTCGGCGCCGGAATCCAGCAGCTCCTGCGCGCCGACTCCGCGGTCGACGCCCACGACGAGGCCGAAATCGCCGTCGCGGCCGGCCTGCACACCGGAGTGCGCATCCTCCACCACGACGCACTCGGCCGGGGTGAGCCCGAGCAGTGCGGCACCGCGCAGATACGTGTCGGGCGCGGGCTTGCCCGGCAGGCCCTCGGCGGCAGCGCGCATCCCGTCGACGATCACCACGAAGCGGTCCCGGATGCCGGCGGCCTCCAGCACCCCCTCGGCGTTGCGCGAGCTGGAGACGACCGCGACCTCGTAGCCGGCGTCGATCGCGGCGGTGAGAAACGCGAGCGATCCGGGGTACGGTGCGACGCCGTTCTCCTCGAGCTCGGCCGCGAACTCGCCGTTCTTGAGGTTCCCGAGGCCCCATACCGTGGGTGCTCCCGGCTCGTCGTCGGGGGTGCCGTCGGGCAGGGAGAGCCCGCGCGACTCCAGCAGCGAGCGCACGCCGTCGACCCGCGGCTTGCCGTCGATCCAGAGGTAGTAGTCGTCGTCGGTGTACGGATCCGCGCCCTCGGCCTCGAGGTAGGGCGCGAACAGCCGGGCCCAGGCCCGCATGTGCACGTCGACCGTGGGGGTGAGCACGCCGTCGAGGTCGAACAGCAGCGCGCGGGCGGCGGTGAGGCGGCTCGCGTCGCGGGTGACGGTGGAAGTCATACGCCAACGCTACTTGCTGCGCATGAACGCCGTGTTATCGCCGTATTTCGGTTCTCGCTGAATGCGGGCACGGATACCCGCTCAGCCGATGGCGATCGCACCGAGCAGCACGCCCACCACGAGCATCGCGAGGGCCACCACCACCGCACGCCAGAGCACCCGCTTGTGGTGGTCGCCGAGGTTCACCCCGGCGAGCGAGACCAGCAGCAGGATGGCGGGCACCAGCGGGCTCTGCATGTGCACGACCTGCCCGGTGATCGAGGCCCGGGCCATGTCGACGGGGTCGATGCCGAAGGCCGCCGCACTCTCGGAGAGCACGGGGAGGATGCCGAAGTAGAACGCGTCGTTGGAGAGGAAGAAGGTCATCGGGATGCTCAGCAGCCCCGTGATGACGGCCGAGAACGCCCCGAGCTCGGCCGGGATCGACCCGGCCACCCAGGCGGCCATCGCATCCACCATGCCGGTTCCTTCGAGCACGCCGATCAGCACGCCGGCGGCCAGCACCATCGAGACCACGCCGACGATCGACGGGGCGTGCGCCACGATCCGTGCGGCCTGGTCGGAGACGCGGGGGAAGTTCACGATGATCGCGATGGCGCTTCCGGCCATGAACACGTAGGCCAGCGGCAGCACGTCGGCCACCAGCAGCACCATCACGGCGACGGTCAGCACGAGGTTGAACCAGAACAGCTTCGGGCGGAGCGTGGGGCGCTGCGGGTC
>NZ_JAHFUW010000057.1 GCF_023264855.1 Herbiconiux sp.
CCGCCGACGGCCTCGGCCCGGACGGTCGGCTTCTCGCGGCCACGGCCGACGGCGCGGCGCTCTCCGCAGCGGTCGTCGGCGCGGCACGGCGGGTGGTGCTCCTCGGCGACCCGGAGCGTCTCGGCGACGGCGGGCGGGGCATGGTGGCCTACGCGCCGCTCTCGGCCGTCCATCAGGTGGTGCTCGGCGCATCCGCGAGCCCCGCGCTCACGGCGCTGCTGGCCGACGCCGGGGTCGAGCTCATCACCGCCGCACCCGGCAGAGGCCCTGACCCCGACGCGCGTGCCAGGTCGGACGAGCGCACCGCCACCGACGGTGAGGTGGCGGCATGACCGGCATCGTCACGCTCACGCCGGCTCCTGCGATCGACCTCACCTACCACCTCGGCCACCTCGCCTTGGGCGAGGTCAACCGTGCGGTAACCGTGCACACCGAGCTGAGCGGCAAGGGCGTGAACGTCGCCCGGGCCGTGGCGCTCTCGACGCTGCCCGTGTCGGCCGTGCTCGCGCTGGGCGCGCAGGGTGCGGCGCTCGCGCGCGAAGGCGGTTTCGGCGACCTGCTCGCCGGTGTCGCCGACGAGGGCCGAACGCGCATCAACACCACCCTGCTCGACGCCTCGGGATCGACCACGAAGGTCAACGAGAGCCCGGTTCCGGTCTCCGACACGCTCTGGCAGGCGCTGGTCGAGCGCGCCGAGGCCGAGCTCGAGCGGCTCGACGCCACCTGGCTGGTGGTGTCGGGATCGATCCCCGCGCTGGCCGGGTCGGAACGGCCGGTGCCGTTCCTCGACCTGGTGCGGCGAGCATCCGATCGCGGAGTTCGGGTGGCCGTCGACACGGCCGGGGCCGCACTCGCCGCGCTCGCCGCCGACCTCGCACCGGTCTCGCTGATCAAACCGAACACGCACGAGCTCGCCGAACTCACCGGAACAGCCCTCGACACGGTCGGTGACGTCGTGGCCGCAGCCCGGCAGTTGCACGAAGCAGGGTGCGACATCGTCTACGTCAGCATGGGCGCTGACGGGGCGCTCGCCGTCTCGGCCGCCGGCGTGCAGCTGGCGCGGGCGAGCGCTCGGGTGGTCAACACGGCCGGGGCGGGCGACGCATCGCTCGCGGGGTTCCTGGTGGGATCCACCCGCGCCGACGGCTCGGTCGACGTCGCCGCGGGCGTGCAGCGGGCCGCCTCCTGGGGTGCGCTCGCGGTGATGCAGCCGACCACGCTGCTCTCCTCGATCGACGAGGCTCCGGATGCTCGCCTCGAGCACGACCCCGACCCCGCGACCCCCCTCAGCGAGCCCGCCCGCCCCTGATCCCCTCGGCGGAGTGGCGCCGCTACAGGATGCGCGGCACGATCGCGCGGTAGGGGTCCAGGCGGGGGTCGGCGGGGTCGAGCTCGGTGACGAGCACGTCGACCCGGTCGAGCGCCAGGGCCCGAACGCGCGCCCTCGACTGCAGCTTCGAGGCATCGACCGCCAGCACGACCTCGGCCGATGCGCGGGCCATCGCATCCTTCACCGCGGTCTGCGCCAGCGTGCTCTCGCTCGTGCCGCTCTCGCCGTGCACGCCGAGGGCCGACATCACCGCCAGATCGAAGTGGAACGCCGAGAACGCCGACACGGTCAGCGCCCCCACCAGGCTCAGATTCTGCTCCTCCCGTTCTCCGCCGGTGAGGTAGCCGCGCACATCGGGCTTGCGGGCGAGGGCCTCGAACGCGCTCAACCCGTTGGTGACCACGGTGAACCGGCTGTCGGCGGAGAGCGAGTCGGCGAGCACGTACGCGGTCGACGAGGAGTCGAGGCCGATGGCCCCGTCGGGGGGCAGCAGCGGCGCGATCTTCGCCGCGATGCGCTCCTTCGCGCGCAGGTTGCGGCCCTGCCGGGTGCCGAACGCGTCGGCCTGCACCGGCACGATGCCGCCCCGCACGCGGCGCACCCGGCCGACGCTCTCGAGCAGCTCGAAGTCGCGGCGGATGGTCATCGGATGCACGTCCCACAGCTCGACCGCCTCCGAGAGGTGCAGGCCACCCTTCTCCTCGGCGAGGTCGAGCAGGGCGGCCCGCCGCGTCTCGCCGTCGAGGGTTCCCTTGAGTGCCATCACCGATCCTCTTCCTGATCCGGTCGCGCTTCTGATCCTGTCCGGCGCGACATCCGCGTCCACCTTGCCCGATCCTGTTCGGCAATGCTACATTTCACACGAAATAACATTCAGTGCGACCGGATGCGGCGCGCTGCCGCCCGTGCACGAGGAAGTGACACCGCCGATGAGCGATCGACCGCCGGCCGCCTATGCCGCCGTCGACCTCGGTGCGTCCAGCGGCCGGGTGATGCTCGGTTTCGCCGAAGCGGACGAGGGTGCGGACGGCGAGCGCGGTGGAGCCGCCGCCCGTGCTGGGCGTCGGGTACGGATGACGGAGGTGCACCGGTTCGCGAACGGCCCGCATCCGGAGTCGCTCGCCGAGGGTGCCACGCTGCGCTGGGATGTCGACCGTCTCTTCGAGGAGACGCTCACCGGGCTCGCCGCCGCCGTGCGCGTGGCGGCCGAGCAGGGGCTCGAGCTCGCAGGGATCGGCGTCGACAGCTGGGGCGTCGACTACGCGATCCTCCCGTCCGAGGGTGCGTGGGGCCATCCGCGTGAGTCGGCCGCGTGGGGCGATCCGTCTGAGTCGGCCGCGTGGGGCGATCCGTCTGAGTCGGCCGCGTGGGGCGATCCGTCTGAGTCGGCCGCGTGGGGCGATCCACGGGCCTCGGATCCATCGGCCCGCTCGTCTGAGTCGGACTCGTCGGGGGATCCCCGGGTGCCGGATGCGTCGGCAGACCCGATCGCGCCATCTCCCGGATCCGCACCCTCCCGTGCGCTCCCGCCCGTAAACCACTACCGCGGTGCCGATCTCGCCGGTCCCGCCGAGGCGGAGTCCGTCGTCACCGCCGCCCGTGTCTACGCGCTGTCGGGCGTCCCGCCGCAGCCCATCAACACGTCGTACCGCCTGCGCGCCGACCGTGCCGCCCGTGCTGCGCGCCTCGACGGTACCGAGCCCGGCCGCGCTGATACCGGCGGTACCGAGCCCGGCGGCGCCGAGCCCGGCCGCACCCAGCCCGGCGGCACCCAGCCCGACGGTACCGAAGCCGGCCACGCCCAGTCAGACGGCACCGAGGCCGTCCATGCCCAGAGAGACGGCGCCGCGCCCGGCGGCACGGTGCTGCTCGTGCCCGACCTCTGGGTGCATCTGCTCTCGGGCGACACGAGCGCCGAGCGCACCATCGCCTCCACCACGCAGCTGCTCGACGCGCAGACCGGCGAGTGGTCGGCCGAGCTCGTCGAGGCCCTCGGCCTCATCGCCTTCACGCTTCCCGGCACGGTGGCGCCGGGTGCCCGGGCCGGGGTCACACTGCCGTGGGTCGCCGAGCGGATCGGCGCCGCGCATCCGGTGCCCGTGTTCCACGTGGCCGAGCACGACACCGCATCGGCCCTCGCCTTCGCGGAACCCGACGGCGGACAGCTGCTCGTCTCCAGCGGAAGCTGGTCGCTCGTGGGACTCAGCGTCTCGGCGCCCGTGCTCACCGACGAGGCTTTCGCCGCCGGGCTCACGAACGAGCACGGCGTCGGCGACTCCACGCTGGTGCTGCGCAACCTCGCCGGACTGTGGCTGCTCGTCGAGTGCACACGGCAGTGGTCGCGGGAGGCGGGCCGCATACTCGACCCCGTCGACCTCGTTCGGCAGGCCATCGACCACCCCGGGCTCGCTGCTCCCGTCTTCGACGTCGGCGACGAGCGCCTGCTCACTCCCGGCGACATGCCGCAGCGCATCGCGCGGCTCTGTCTGGAGGCCGGACAACCCGCGCCCGACGGCGTGCTCGGCACCGTGCGGAGCATCGTCGAGAGCCTCGCCGTTGCCTATGCGGAGTCGGTCGAGCTGCTCGCCGCCGCCACCGGCATCCCGGTGCGCTCGGTGCGCATCGTCGGCGGCGGCTCGCGCAACGAGCTGCTCTGCCGACGCACCGCCGACCTCACCGGGCTGCCCGTGATGGCCGGCCCGGCCGAGGCCTCGGCCTTCGGCAACCTCGCCGTTCAGCTCGTCGCGGCGGGCGAGTTCCGCTCGCTCGCCGAGGTCTATGCGGCGGGCGGTGAGGCCGGGGGAGAGATCGCGCGGTACGAGCCCTCGGCCGCCCGTCAGAGAGGTTCATCGGTATGACCGAAGACAGTGCGGTGTCAGCCGACGCACGTCGACAGCTCGTCGAGCTGTCGCGCGAGCTCGGCCGGCCCGATCGTGCCTGGGCGGTACTGGCCGAGGGCAACACCTCGGTCGCCGTCGACGAGGGGCGGATGCTCGTCAAGGCCTCCGGCGCATCGATGGCGGTCGCCGAGCCGGCCGACTTCGTGCCCGTGCGGGTCGCCGACGTGCTGGCGCTCGTCGATGCGCCCGACAGCGCGGGTGCGGGTGCGAGCGTGGGCCGGGATGCGGGTGCTGCGGGTGCGGGTGACGGTGCAGCACCCGGTGCTAGTGCGGGTGCGGCATCCGGTGCCCCGGGGGAGTCCGAGAGCTCCGCCGCCGGCGACGAGGCCGTGCGCGCGCTCTTCGCGACAGCCTCCACGGGCGGCCGTCGCCCCTCGGTCGAGGCCCTGCTGCACGCCGTGTGCCTCGACCTCCCGGGCGTCGAAGCGGTGGGGCACACGCATCCGATCGCCGTCAACGCCCTGCTGTGCTCGCCGCGGGCCTCGCTGCTCGTGGAGGGCTCGCTGTTCCCCGACCAGATCGTGGTGCTCGGCACCGATCCGCTGCTCGTGCCCTACATCGACCCGGGACTGAAGCTCGCCCGGGCGGTGCGGCGGATGCTCCTCGAGCGTGTGCGAACGACCGGCCGCGTTCCGAAGGTGGTCTACCTGCAGAACCACGGCATGTTCGCGCTCGGCGCGAGCCCCGCCGAGGTGCTGCAGATCACCGAGATGGCGGTGAAGGTGGCCGAGGTGATCGTCGGCTCGCTCGCGGCAGGTGGACCCGTCTTCCTCAGCGCGGCCGACGTGGCGCGCATCGACACCCGCCCCGACGAACTGCTGCGCCGTGAGGCGCTGTCTGCCGCCTCAGCGTCCGCCGGCTCAGCCTCGGCCGCACCCTCAGCCGCCTCGTCGGGCGAACCCCAGCCGAACGGAGCCTCAGCATGACGACCACCCCGGAAACCACCCCCGCGACGGGCCGCCTCGAGGGCCGGGTCGCCCTCATCACCGGCGCGAGCTCGGGCATCGGGCGCTCCTACGCCCAGGCCATGTCGGCCGAAGGCGCCCGCCTCGTGCTCGTCGGCCGCTCCGAAGAGCGCCTGCGCCGGGTGGCCGACGGACTGCCCGGGGAGGCGAGGATCGTGGCCGGCGACGTCGCGCATCCGCAGACCTCCGAGGAGGCCGTGCGGGTGGCGCTCGCCGACTTCGGGAGGCTCGACGACGTGCTCGCCAACGCGGGCCTGTACACCGGCGGCGACTTCGTCGACACCGATCCGCTCGCCATCGAGCAGCTCGTGTCGGTGAACGTCTTCGGGGCCATGGCCACCGTGCGGGCTGCGTTGCCGCACCTGATCGCGGCGGGTACCGGCGACGTGCTGGTGACGAGCTCGGTCTCGGGGCATCAGGACATCCACTGGGAGCCCGTCTACTCCGCCACGAAGCACGCGATGCAGTCGTTCGTGCACACCCTGCGCCGCCAGCTCGTGGGCACGGGCGTGCGCGCCGGAGCGGTGGCACCCGGCGTGGTGCTGAACGAGCTGTGGGGGTTCGCCGAGGGGGCGGACGGCGTCGAGCAGAAGGTCGGCGACCGCACGGGCATCCTCTCCGACGACGTCGCGGATGCCGTGCTCTACATGCTCACGCGGCCTCGGCACGTGACCATCCGCGACCTCGTCATCCTGCCCACCGACCAGGAGATCTGAGCGCACGATGCGCCGGATGCCCCGCTGCCGTCACCACACCGAACCCGAACCCGAACCCGAGTCGAGAGAGAGCAGAGCTGATGTTCGAAGATCTGAAGGGCCGTACCGCGGTCGTGACCGGCGGGGCCCGTGGCCTCGGCTACTCGCTCGCCACCGCTCTGGCGGGGCAGGGCGTGAACGTGGCGCTAGTCGACCTGCTGCCCGCCGTCGAGAAATCGGCCGAGACGCTGGCCGCCGAGTTCGGCGTCGAGGCGCGTGGCTACGTGGTCGACGTCACCGACAGCGTCGCGCTCGACGCGGTGTTCGGCCGGGCCGAACAGGAGCTCGGTACGGCGTCGCTGCTGGTGACCGCTGCGGGCATCACCATCTGGGGCGACAGCGTCGACGTGGCGCCCGAGACCTGGCGCAAGGTGCTGTCGGTGAACCTCGACGGCACGTTCTTCGCGGCGCAGTCGTTCGCGCGGAGAGCGCTCGCGGCGGGCGTCTCATCGTCGGCGGTGTTCATCTCGTCGATGTCGGGCTTCATCGTGAACCAGCCGCAGTTCCAGGCCTCGTACAACTCGTCCAAGGCGGCGGTGAGCCACCTCGCGTCGTCGCTGGCGGTGGAATGGGCGCCGTCGGGCATCCGCGTGAACGCGATCGCCCCCGGCTACTTCCTCTCGGACATGACCCGCGAGTTCACCGAGGCGAACCCCGACCTCGCCGCCCGCTGGGTGGGCACGATCCCCGCCGGCCGGATGGGCGAGCCCGCCGACCTGCACGGCCTCGTGGTCTACCTCTCCTCCGATGCCTCCTCCTACCTCACGGGCCAGAGCATCGTCATCGACGGCGGCTACACCGCCGTCTGACCCGCTCCGCCACCTCCCCAGCGACGGAGTTCCGGGCGCTTCGTGGCCAACGACGGAGCCTCGATGCGAATCGAGCACCGAGCTCCGTCGTTGGCGTCGGTCGGCCTCACAGCGACCGCTCTCACAGCGGCCGGTACGCGTCTGATCGGTGCGCGATGCGCATGACTCTCACCAGGCGCGCCTCGTCGTCCACCCGCACCAGCACGCGGTAGGAGATGCCGACGTAGCCCGACCGCAGGTCGCCGAGTTCGGCTCCGAGGGGTTTCGTCACCTTCAGCGGATTCTCGCTCAGTGGGCCGCCGATGAAGCGGAGCACGGCGTCGCAGGTCTTCGGTGTCAGGCGCGCCAACGACTGCGACGCGGGTGACGAGATCTCGACGCGGTAGTGCTCGTTCTCCGGCCAGAAATATAGCCTGAAATCTGGCTGGTTTCAGCGCACCCATCTCCGGCTGTCGCAGACATGAGCACTATCTACTCATCGTCAGTCGCACGCTTGCGCCGTCAGCGTCGGGCGGGCGCGGATGAAGAACGACGGTGTGAACATTCGCGTGACATCGATGACATGAGCGTGTTACAGTGAGCATGACATCGATGACATGGGCGGCCGCAGAGACGCGCAACGCCCGATCAGCCCCAGGAGTTACCTCGTGAGCAACACCCTCGTCGCCGGCCTCGACCTCGGCAGCACCGGAGTGAAGATCCTCGTCGCCGACGACGCCGGCGCCGAGGTGCTCATCCGCCAGCTGCCCACGCCGTGGCGCGCAGGCGCCGCCGGCACCACCACCATGGAGGCCGCCGACCTCGTCGCCACCGTGCGCGAACTGATCGAGCTCGTCGACGCCGACCTGCGCGAGCTGCGCGGCCAGGACGTGCGCATCGGAGCCGTCGCCGTCTCGGGCATGGGGGAGTCGGGTGTGATCCTCGACGCCGACGGTGAACCCGTCGCCCCCGCGATCGCCTGGTTCGACCCGCGCGGCGGCGAGCAGGTGCACGCGCTGCCCACGAGCATCCGCGAAGAATTCGCCGGCCGCACCGGCCTGCCTCTCGGCGTACAGGTCTCGGTTATCAAGATGCTGCACCTGCGCGACGACGGCCTCGACCTCACCGGCGCGCGCTGGCTCAACCTGCCCGAGTTCGTCGTGGCGGCCCTCGGCGGCGAGCAGGCGGCCGAGTACTCGCTCTCCTCGCGCACCGGACTGCTCGATCAAGACACCGGGGCCCCCTGGCCCGAGCTGCTGGCGCACCTGGGCGTCGGGGAAGACTTCCTGCCGCCGTTCGTCGACGCCGGCACCCTGCTGGGCGAAGCATCCGTCGACTGGCTGCCGGCCTCCTTCGAAGGCGCCCGGCTCACCGTCGCGGGCCACGACCACCTGGTGTCCGCCGTATCGAACGGCGAGTTCCCGGATGACCGCTACCACGTGTCGATGGGCACCGCCGAGGTGCTGCTGCGCGTGCTCGACGCCCCGCTGCCCTTCGAGGCCCGCGACCGCCTCGCCGACTGGCTGATCAACTGCGTGCGGCACGTCGTTCCCGGCAAGTGGGTGCTCGTCGCCGGCGTGAAGACCGGTCTGCTGATGCGCCGCACCCTGCAGCTCGTCGGCGTGAACGACCGCGCGGGCCGCGATGCTCTCGACGCCGCCGTGATGGAGCAGCCCTACGAGGGCGTGCTGCAGCCCGGCGACGTGGAAGTGACCGGCGCCCGCAACGACGACGGCGTGCTGCGCCTCGTGGTGCAGGCCGACGGTGCCGGACCTGCCGACCTGTTCGGTGCGGTGCTGCGCCACGGCAACGACGAGCTTTCGCTGCTGGTGGAGGCCATGGACCGCGAGGTGCCGCCGGCCCGTTCGGCCCTGCTCACCGGTGGCTGGGCGAGCATGCGCTCGGTGCAGCGCGCCCGATCCGAGGTGCTGGCCGGCGTGCGCGTCTCCGACCGCTCGCAAGACACCGCCTACGGCGCCGCGGTCTTCGCCGCCCGCCTGCTGACTCCGGATGCGGCCACCGTCGGCGCATCCGCAGACCCCTCCCGCTGACCCCCGCCCTCCGGCGGCCCCGAACCGACCATCCACCCAGCACCACCCTCACCAAGGAGACATCCCCGTGACCGAACTCACCACCCTCGAGCGCCGCGCGCTCGCCAAGATCAGCACCCCCGCGGGCGGCATGCTGATCGTCGCCGCCGACCAGCGCAACGGCATGAAGGCCGTCATGAAGGATGCTCCGAACGGTGCCGCCGGCATCAGCAAGGATGAGCTGGCCGACGCCAAGAGCGACCTCCTGAAGTTCCTCGGCAACGAAGCCCCCGCCATCCTGCTCGACCCCTCCACCGCGCTGCCCCGCGTCGTCGACGACGGAACCCTGGACAGCGACACCGGCCTCGTCGTCGCGTTCGACGAGTCGGGCTTCGCCACCGAGAACGGTCTGAAGCGCACCCGTTACGTCGAGGGCATGACGCCCCGTCGCATCCGCGAGCTCGGTGGCGACGCCGCCAAGATGCTCTGGTACCTGCGTGCCGACCGCCGTGAGGACGAGAAGGTCGTGCTCGACGACATCGCGCGCCTCACCGCCGAGTGCGAGGCCGAGGGCGTGCTGCTGATCGTCGAGATCCTCACCTACCAGCTCGAGGACGAGACCGACGAGGCGTACGCCGAGGTCTTCCCGTCGCTCATCGAGGGTGCCGCCGAGCTCAGCGTCGCCGCCGGTGCCAAGGTGCTGAAGCTGCAGTACCCGGGTTCGGCCGAGGCCTCCGCCGCCGTGACCGCAGCTGCCGCCGGTGTGCCGTGGGCCGTGCTCTCGGCCGGTGTCGACCACGCCACCTTCGTCGACCAGGTGCGCACCGCCGTCGTCAACGGAGCCCAGGGCGCCATGGCCGGCCGCTCGCTCTGGAAGGACAGCCTGTCCATCTCGTCCGAGACCCGTGAGCACCTGCTCACCACGAAGGCCGTTCCCCGCCTGAAGGAGCTCGCCGCCATCATCGACGAGGTGCTCGCCAACCGCGAGTAATCCTGTCTGCCGGCCGGCCCTAGTCGGGTCGGATGCGCGGGTCGCCATAGACTTTCGGTCGGATGGCGGCCCGCGCCCTTGTTCGTCAGGCCGGTGAATCCGTCAGGCCCGCGGACCGCAAGGCCGGTGATCCGTCAGCCAGTGAGGAGAGCGCATGCCCACGATGCAAGACGTGGCCGAGCTCGCCGGAGTGAGCGCCAAGACCGTCTCGCGGGTGTTCAACGACGACCCGCACGTGCTGCCCGACACCCGCCTGCGGGTCGAGGAGGCGATGCGCACCCTCAACTACGTGCCCAACGTGCTCGCCCGCACCTTCCGGGCCGGCCGGTCGTCGAGCGTGGGCGTGGCGGTTCCGGATGTGGTCGACCCCTTCTTCGCCGCCGTCGTGCGCGCGGTCGAGCGGGTGTGCTCGGCGAGCGGCCTCACCACTCTGGTCACGAGCATCGGCGATGATCCGGCTCGGGAGCGGCCCGTGCTGGAGGCGCTGCTGCGCACCCAGCTGATGGGCCTCGTGCTCGCTCCCGTCGCCGCCGACCACGCCTGGCTCGCCCCGTGGATGGAGACCACCCCGATCGAGTTCGTCGACCGCGGCCCGATCGATCTCGACGCCGACTCCTTCGTCGAAGACGACCGGCACGGCTCCTACCTCGCCACGCAGCACCTGCTGCAGCACGGCCACACGCGCGTCGCCTTCCTGGCCGACCAGACGCATCCGCCCAGCACCCGTCGCCGGCTCGAGGGGTACACCGAGGCGCTGACGGATGCGGGCCTGCCGCTCGACGAGCGCCTGATCGCGTTCGACGCCGGCAGCGAGTCGGGAGCGGCTCTCGAACTCGACCGCCTGCGCCGCCTGGCCGATCCGCCGACCGCCGCGTTCTCCTCGAACGCTCGCGTCACGATGCACGCCTTCGCGGCGCTCAAGCAGTCCGCGACGGCGTTCGTGAGCTTCGGGGATTTCCCGATGGCCGACCGCCTCACGCCGTCGGTCAGCGTCATCGACCAGGATCCGGCGCGCCTCGGCCGTCTGGCCGCCACCCGCGCGCTCGAGCGCTTCAGTGCTCCGGATGCCCGCTACGAGGCCGCGACGGTCGTGCCGGTCTCCCTCACCCTCCGCACCAGCTGCGGCTGCCCCTGACCGTCGCGCTGCTCGCCCCCCGATCCCTGTGCCGACGCCAGCGTGCCGATGCATCGGCTATGATGGCGGAGGCGAAAGCCAAGGAGACGTCGCATAGTTCGGCCTAGTGCACCACCCTGCTAAGGTGGAGTACCCGCAAGGGTACCGTGGGTTCAAATCCCACCGTCTCCGCACAAGGAATGCCGCTGGATCATCGCGATTCGGCGGTTTTTTATTGCCCCCGTGGCTCACATGCCCACTTTTCGCCCAGCAGGGGCCCTTCGACGGGGGCCTATAGTGTGGCCCATACGCTTGCATGGAACGGGGGAAGACAGTGGCGTACCTCAATTCATCTGTGCCGTGCCCGAGGATCGGAGAGCGGTGATGCGATCCGAGGTCGAAGCCGAACTCCGGGCCGTTTTGAGCGCACAGGCGTGGGATGCAGTCGTCGCGGCGATCGAGAAGCACTGGGCCGTGCTCACCCAGTCGAATCAGGCCCTGCTGGTCGAGGCGGTCAACGCGCTGCCCGCCTCGGTGCTCGAGGAGAATCCCCGGCTGGTCGCGGCGAAGACCTACGTGAACTATCTGCCGGTGAACGGTGATGTGCGGCCCCTCCGGTTCCAGCACGCGGTCGCGCCGGCGACCACCGGCGGTCTGCTCGACCTGCTGGCCGACCTCACGAGCCGCAGCGTGACTGCCCGGTTCCAGGGTGATCACGCGCGAGCGATCTCTCTCGTGCGGGAGGCGCACGAAATGATCGCCGACGTGTCCGACGACGAGATGGCCCCGATCCGGCCGGTCTTGCCCGACATCCGTCTGCAGTGGGCGATCTCTCTCGAACTCGGTGGCGAGCTCCTCGATGCCACACGGGCGTACGAGCGCACCTTCGACGAAGCACTGACCTTCGACAACCGGCGGATCGCGGTGAAAGCAGCGGGAACCCTGGCGTTGAACTACGCCCTCGCGGGGAACCGGACGGTCGCCGAGCAATGGTTGAGTCGCCAGCCGAGCATCGGGGGAGGGGGCGGGCCGGAATCGTCCAAGCTCGACACCGTGACCACCACCGGAGAACTGGCCCGGGCCTTGCTGGCCGCTCACGATCTTCGTCTCGATGACGCCCAGACGGCGCTCGATGCGGCTCCGTCGGCCGACGTCGACCGGGAGACGTGGTCGATGAGACTCTTCGTCGAATCCGCGCTGGCCCGCGCGTCGGGGAGGGCGCGACCGCAGCTGTCCCGAGTCGGGGCGACGCTGGCCGCCCAGCCCGAGCGCGCGCGGACCACCGGCCTCAACGGCTGGCTGGCCACGATGGCCGTGGCCGAACTCCAGCTCGCGGTCGGCGACGTCGCGGCCGCGAACCGCACGGTCGGGCACCTCCGAGTTCTCGACCTCCCCGCCTCGAACGACCCGGTACGGGTTCTCCGAGCCTGGGCGACGCTGCGCCGTGGCGACGCTCAGGGCGCGGTCGTGCTCGCTGCACCCGGCCTCGCCGAACCGCTCTCGAGCCCTCGCATCGCCGTCGAACTGCTGACGGTCGTCGCTGCGGCGAACCTCGAGCTCGGACAGGCCGATCAGGCCCGGATGCACTTCGAGGCGGCTCTGGACCTGATCGTCTCCGAAGAGCTCGCGATCGTGCTGCTCCGCCTCAGCGAGAGCGAACGAGCCTCACTGCTCGTGGACCAGCAGGCGAGCCTGCCTGAGCGGGTGCGACGCGAGCTCGCCGCCCAGGAGGGGGTTGCGACCGTGCCCAGGACGGCGAAGCTCAGCGAGCGCGAACGGGTGGTTCTGCGCCACCTGATGACAGGCGCGACCGTGGAGAGGATCGCGGCCATCGAGCACGTGTCGCGCAATACCATCAAGACCCAGACGAGGTCGATCTACCGCAAACTGGGAGTGACGAATCGCGACGACGCGATCGGAATCGCGGCCGCGGCCCCCCACCACCTCGCTTGACGGACGGCCCTCCAAGAGGATTCGCCACCACGGCGCCCGCTGATCCGGTCGCCAGGGCGGGTACGTCGCCGGCGCGGGCCGTGCTGGCTAGCGGACGTCGGGATCGGCGGCGTGCTCCGCAGCGGGTGAGTGAACTGGACGACTGCTGGAGGGTGCGTCATTTCGGCTGGTTTCGGCGAACGGGACGTCCGCCGAGGCCAGCAGTGCGAGCTTGTCCTCGTCGGCGGAACCGCGGTCGGGGTGGTAGACCACGAGTGTCAGGCCGTTGGTGCCCCCGATGGTCATCGCTTCTCGATTCAGGGTGAGCGCTCCGACCTGCGGGTGCTCGAAGCGGATGAGGGAGCCGCGCTGCGCGCGGACGTCGTGACGCGCCCACAGCTCCCGGAATCGCGGGCTTGCGAGGGAGAGCTCACCGACCAGCTCGATGTAGCGGGGGTCGTCGATGTCCGTGCCCACCGCTTGGCGGTAGCTTGCCACGAAGCACTCCGTCATGCCCGTCCAGTCCGGGTAGCGGGCCTGCTCCTCGGAGTCCAGGAAGAGGTCGTGGAGCTGGTTGCGGCCGACGGTGAGGCCGGGGGAGAGCGTCTGGGCGAGGTGGTTGGTGGCGAGGATGTCGAAGTAGCGGTCTTCGATGAAGGCGGGCTGGACAAGAGAGTGGAGCATACTCAGCACGCCGGGAGGTACCGGCTCCCTCCGGGTCCGGCGCCGTCGCCGGCGAGGTACCTCCGTGACCAGCGCCAGCAGATGCTCGAGGTGCTCGTCGTCGAGCTGCAGCACCCGGGCGATCGACTCGAGCACCTGCACGGACGGGCTGCGATCACGGCCTCGCTCCAGCCGCAGGTAGTAGTCGGCGCTGATGCCGGCGAGCATCGCGACTTCCTCTCGGCGCAGGCCCGGCACGCGCCGCAGCCCGTCGCCGGTGATGCCGGCCTGTTCGGGAGTGACGAGCTCCCGTCGGGCACGGAGGAATGACCCTAGCGGGTTCGAGACGTTGTCCATGTGCCAAGCGTAGATCCGCGCGCACGCGGGGGAGCGTGGGAAGGGGGGTCCTCTTGGGCCCCGGTCTGGTGGGGGTACTGGGGCGGGCCGAGAGCATTTCGTACCGTGTGGAACAGCGATCCCGCAGCGGCTCCTCCGCCGGGAACCACGTCACCACGTCTGGAGCTCTCCGTGATCCGCTTCTTCTCCCTGATCCCCCGCCGCCCCGATATCGATCGTCAGCGCTTCCACGACCACCTGCGCCACCCGCACGGCACCATGGGCCGTCAGATCCCGGGCATGCTCACGTACGTGCAGGCGCACCAGTTCGACACCGATCGGCTCGGCCCGGGTCAGAACGAGTTCGACGCCGTCTCCATGCCCTCGTTCGACTCCGCGAGAGACGCCGACGCGCTGGTCGACGAGCCCTTGTTCGTCGAGAACATCCGCCCCGACGAGCCGTTGTTCCAGGATCTGCCGAGGGTCGTCTTCTTCATCACGGAGGAGGATGTCATCGTCTCGCGGCCCCCAGTCGGCGCCGCCGCTGCGGTCGACCGGCAGTGGGACGTGTTGGAGCGGCCGACGAGTATCCAGCTGCTGCAGTTCGTGCACCTCGACGGGAATCCCGACTGGGCCGGTGCGGATGACGCCGAGCTCGGCCTGCGGATCGGCGCGCTTCGCCACGCCGTGAACCGGCCGAGCGCGGAGGTGCATGGCGACAGCACGCCGTTCCTCGGCGTGCGTCAGGTGTGGTGGCCGACACTGACGGCGTTCCAGGACGGCGTGGACGCCGATCCGGCTGCTTTCGGCGAGCTCCTCGGCCGGGCCGGTCACGCCGTCACCATGCTGACGGTCTCGGAACGGTTCCTGCGCTGAGCTCGCGGCGTTCGTAGGTGTCAGCCGCACCACCGTGGAGCGGGAGATACGACGCGAGCGTCCTCTCGGCGCTTGTGCAGATGAAGAAGGTCGGTCCTCCAGTTGGGTCGGCCGACGAAAATATGGAGGAAATTGTGAAGATCGCTGGGAGTGTGGCCTTGGTCACGGGAGCCAACCGCGGTATCGGTGAGGAGTTCGCCCGTCAGCTGCTGCAGCGCGGGGCGAAGAAGGTCTACGCGGCAGCGCGCAGCGCGAGCAGCGTCAAGCTCGAGGGCGTGTACGCCCTGGATCTGGACGTCACGCGGCCGGACCAGGTCGAATCGGCGGCGTCTGCTGCTGCGGACGTGTCGCTGCTGGTCAACAACGCGGGCATAGCGACCATGCAGCCGGTGGTCACCGGCGACCTCGGGGAGATCCGCCGGGACCTGGAGACCAATCTCTTCGGCCCCCTGCTGATGACCCGTGCTTTCGCCGAGGTGTTGGCGCGCAACGGCGGTGGCGCCATCATCGATGTCCTGTCGGCGGCGTCGTGGTACGCGGTGCCGGGCAACGCGGCGTACTCGGTGAGCAAGGCCGCGGCGTGGAATCTGACCAACGCATTCCGGGTAGAGCTGGAAGAGCAAGGCACGCAGGTGCTGGGCACTCACGTGGGACTGGTCGACACAGACATGACCGCAGCGTGGGACCTGGCCAAGCTCAGCACCCGCGACTTCGTCACTGCGACCCTCGACGGGCTCGAGGCGGGGGCGATCGAGGTCGTCGCCGACGACCTCGCATTGAGCGCCAAGGAGGCCCTCGCAGGCCCCCCGCGCACCCTCATGCTGTAGGCCCGTCTGGATCGCACCGGGTCAGACCTGGTCGATCACGATCATCGACGAGCTCGGTCTGCAGTCGCTCTCGCGCTACGTCGACGTCCGACGCCGCCCTGGCGAAGCTCCCGCGAATCTGATCCCGGCGGCGAGAATGCTCGTCGGGATCAGGACGCAGAACGGTACGCGCCGGCGTCGTCCCGGAGTCACACCGGGTCGTTGTTCCGATCGTGGGCGGTGGACGTGAATCGGCCGGGCATGGGCGGATAGTCCGAACTCGCGACCTCGTGGCCTGGCTCGTCCTCGCCGGTGACGTCGTCCACCGTCAGCAGGCCATCGGGGTCTTGGGGATCGTGGTGCCCGGTGAGGCGCTCACCGAGTTCGGCCTTGTCGTCGTCGCTGGTCATGCTTTCACTCTGGCCCGGCGTGGCCCGAGATGCGCCCCGCGCAGGCTCAACCCACGGCGAACGGCTCGATCGCGTCGAGCTCATCCGCGGTCAGGGCCGGCGCGTCGAGCGCCGCCACGTTCTGCTCGAGCTGGGCGACGCTCGAGGCGCCGATCAGGGCGCTCGTGACCTGCGGATGACGCAGCACCCAGGTGAGGGCGAGCTGCGCGAGCGACTGGCCGCGCGCCGACGCGATGCCGTTCAGAGCTCGCGCGCGTTCGAGGTAGTCGTCGTCGATGCCCTCGGCGCTCAGGAAGCGCGAGGTGGCGGCGCGGGATCCGGATGGCACGGTGCCGTCGAGGTACCGGTCGGTGAGCAGGCCCTGCGCGAGCGGGGAGAACACGATGCTGCCGGCGCCGACCTCGTCGAGCACCGGGAGGAGCCCGTCTTCGATGTGGCGGTCGAACATCGAGTAGCGGGGCTGGTGGATGGTGAGCGGGATGCCGTGGCCGGCCAGGAGGCGCGCGGCTTCGCGCGTCTGCGCCGGGTCGTAGTTCGACACTCCGACATACAGCGCCTTGCCCGAGGTCACGGCGGTGGCGAGGGCTCCCATGGTCTCCTCGAGCGGTGTCTCGGGGTCGAAGCGGTGGGAGTAGAAGATGTCGACGTAGTCGAGGCCGAGCCGGCCGAGCGACTGGTCGAGCGAGGCGAGCAGGTTCTTGCGGGAGCCCCATTCGCCGTAGGGGCCGGGCCACATGAGGTACCCGGCCTTGGTCGACACGATCATCTCGTCGCGGTAGGGCGCGAGGTCGTCGGCCAGCAGGCGGCCGAAGTTCGTCTCCGCCGAGCCGGCAGGCGGGCCGTAGTTGTTGGCGAGGTCGAAGTGGGTGATGCCGAGGTCGAGGGCGCGGCGCACGATGGCGCGCTGGGTGTCGAGGGCGCGTTCGTGACCGAAGTTGTGCCAGAGGCCGAGCGAGAGGGCGGGCAGCTTGAGCCCGCTGCGGCCTGAGCGGTTGTAGGTCATCCGGTCGTAGCGGGTGGGATCGGCCTGGTAGGAGGTCATCGGTGAGTCCTTCGGATGCGCGGGAGGTGTGAGCGGGACAGGCGGTCAGGCGGAGCGGCAGTCGAGGCCGGCGGCCTCGAGGCGGGCGAGCTGCGCGAGGTGCTCCTCCCGCCCGGCGTCGGGGGAGGCGGTGATCAGCAGGTCGAAGCGGTCGAGCGCGCCGATCACGCCGAGGCTGGTGCGGCCGAGCTTCGACGACTCGGCCACCACCACGGCGCGGTCGCTGGCGGCGAGCATGGCCCGCTTGAGTTCGGTCTCGGGGAGGTTCAGATTCGTGACGCCGGCTGCGGCATCCACTCCGGTGCAGCCGATGAAGGCGATGTCGGCGCGGATGCCCGCCAGCAGCATCGAGGCGTAGGGCGCCACGAGCGAGTGCTGCAGCGGGCGCAGGGTGCCGCCCGTGACCACCACGGTGAAGCGCGGGATGGCGGGCTCGAGGGCGAGGGCGATCGAGAGCCCGTTCGTGATGACCACCACGTCGTGCAGGTCGTCGCGCTCGAGCAGGGCGTCCGCGACGGCGGCCGTGGTGGTGCCCACGTCGAGCAGCACGCTCGATCCGCTCTCCACCAACGCGGCACCGGCCCGGCCGATGCGCCGCTTCTCGTCGGCCGACGACTCGCGGGCCACCTCGAACGGCCGCTCACCGCGCTGCGCCATGCCGCGCACGACGGCGGCGCCGTGCACCCGGTCGATCGCCTGCTCGCGCTCGAGGGCGGCGAGGTCGGAGCGCACGGTGACCTCCGAGACGCTCAGCTCGCGGCTGAGATCGGCGACGCGGGCGAAGCCGGTGGCGCTCACGAGCTCGAGGATCCGCTGGCGCCGGGTGGTCACCTGGGGGTCGTCGGCCATGACGCCAGCTTACAGGTTCGAAAGTGAACGCCGCGACTTGACTTTCGGTTTCGAAAATGCCGTAATCGGAGTGTGCAGACTCTCAGCGGCGCGATCGTGAAGCGCGCCACCACGCTCGCCGACGGCCGCGAGCTCATCTACTACGACGACGCCGACACCCGCCTCGACCCCGACAGGGCTCCGGATGCGCGCCCCGCCGCCCCGCGCCCGCCGGTGGCGCAGATGAGGCAGGATGCGCTCACCGGCGAATGGGTCTCCATCGCGGCCGCCCGGCAGAACCGGGTGATGCTGCCGCCGAAGCACCTCGACCCGCTCGCCCCGTCGACGCCGGCGAACCCCACCGAGGTGCCGAGCGATTACGACGTGGCGGTGTTCGAGAACAAGTCGCCGTCGTTCGGCCCCGACCTGGCCGCCGCGGGTGTCGATCCTGCCGGGGAACTCGACGACCTCCGCCGGATCGGGCTCGGCCGCACCGCGACCTCGATCGGCCGCTGCGAGGTGGTGTGCTTCAGCCCGGCGACCGAGGGATCGCTCGCCGAGCTGCCGGTGAGCCGGATGCGCACCGTGATCGAGGCCTGGGCCGACCGCACCGCCGCGCTCTCGGCGCTGCCCGGCGTGCAGCAGGTGTTCCCGTTCGAGAACCGGGGCGAGGCGATCGGCGTGACCCTGCATCATCCGCACGGCCAGATCTACGCCTACCCCTACATCACCCCGCGCACGCAGAAGCTGGTCACCACGGTCGAGACCTACGGGCCGTCGCTGTTCGACGACATCCTCGAGTTCGAGCGCGCCTCCGAACGGGTGCTGATCGCGGGCGAGCTCTTCACCGCCTTCGTGCCGTTCGCGGCCCGCTGGCCGATGGAGGTGCATCTGCTGCCGCACCGGCAGGTGCCCGACCTCGCGGGTCTCAGCGATGACGAGCGCGACGAGCTCGCGGTGGTCTACCGCCGCATCCTGCGCGCGATCGACCGGCTCTACGACACCCCGACGCCGTACATCGCGGCGTGGCACCAGGCGCCGGTGAACGAGCACCGCGACGACATCCGGCTGATGCTGCAGATCACCTCGCCGCGTCGCGCCGCCGACAAGCTGAAGTTCCTGGCCGGCTCCGAGGCGGCGATGGGCGCCTTCATCGGCGACGTGCCGCCCGAGACCTCGGCGCAGCTGCTGCGCGAGGCCCTCGAGCGGGCCGAGGAGGAGACCGCATGAGTGCCGCCACCACCGCCTTGGCAGCCCTCGCCGAGGCCGCCGTCGCCGGCTTCGGCCGCACCTTCGGGCGCCCACCCACCTCGCTCTGGAGCGCGCCGGGCCGGGTGAACCTCATCGGCGAGCACACCGACTACAACGACGGCTTCGTGCTGCCGTTCGCCATCGACCGGCACACCGTGATGGCGGCCGCACCGCGCGGCGACCGCCGCATCCGCGTGGCCAGCGTCTTCGCCGACGGGCCGGCCGATGTCGTCGAGGCGGCGATCGATGACATCGCGCCTGCCACGGTCGACGGGTGGTCGGCCTACCCGTTGGGCGTGATCTGGGCCGCGGGGCGGCTCGGCGCCGACCTCGCGGCCGCGGCCGGGCTCGATCTGTACCTCGTCTCCGACATCCCGATCGGCGCCGGCCTCTCCTCGTCCGCGGCGATCGAGGCGGTGGTGGCCATCGCCATCGACGAGCTGTGGGGGCTGGGCTTCGACCGCTCCACGCTCGCGCGCATCGGCCGCCTGGCCGAGAACGAGGCCGTGGGAGCGCCCACCGGCATCATGGACCAGTCGGCGGTGCTGCTCGGCGAGACCGACTCCGCCGTGCTGCTGGACTGCCGCTCCCTGGTCACCCAGGTGGTGCCGCTCGGTCTCGCCGACGAGCAGCTCACCATCGTCGTCACCGACACCCGCGTCTCGCACGCCCACGCCACCGGCGGCTACGCGGCCCGCCGCGCCTCCTGCGAGAAGGGTGCCGCGATTCTCGGCGTGCCCTCGCTGCGCGACCTCACCGTCGACGACCTGGCCCGCGCATCCGCAGAGCTCGACGACGAGACCTTCCGCCGGGTGCGCCACGTCGTCACCGAGAACGACCGCGTGCTCGCCACCGTCGAACGCCTGCGCGACGCCGGGCCAGGTGCGATCGGCGAGCTGCTGGATGCCTCGCACAGCTCGATGCGCGACGACTTCGAGATCTCGGTGCCCGAGCTCGACCTCGCGGTGGAGGTCGCGCGCCGCGTCGGCGCCGTGGGATCGCGGATGACCGGCGGAGGGTTCGGCGGGGCGTCGATCGCGCTCATCCGGCGCTCGCTGGTGGAGCCGCTGCGCCAGGCGCAGGAGCAGGCCTTCGCGGCGTCGGGCCATCGCGCCCCCGAGGTGTTCGAGGTGGTACCCTCGGCGGGTGCCGGCCGGCTCGCGCTGCCCGGCGCGCTGCCCGGATCCCTGCCCGGAGAGGAGACAGCGCGATGACCTGGCTCGTGACCGGCGGTGCCGGCTACATCGGATCACACGTCGTGAAAGCCCTCGGTGAGGCGGGCCTGGATTCGGTCGTGCTCGACGACCTCTCCAGCGGCCACGCCGGCTTCGTGCCCGCCGGAGTGCCCTTCGCGCGCGGCAGCATCCTCGACGGCGACCTCGTCGAACGCACCCTGCGCGACCACGGCGTGACCGGGGTCATCCACGTCGCCGGCTACAAGTACGCCGGCGTCTCGGTGCAGCGCCCCCTGCACACCTACGAGCAGAACGTCACCGGAACCGCCGTGCTGCTCGAACGGATGCAGGCGGTCGGCATCGACCGCCTCGTGTTCTCCTCGAGCGCCGCCGTCTACGGCACTCCCGACACGCTCCTCGTCACCGAAGACACCCCGAAGGCGCCCGAGTCGCCCTACGGCGAGTCCAAGCTGATCGGCGAGTGGCTGCTGCGCGACCAGGCCGTGGCGGCCGGGCTGCGCGCCACCGCCCTGCGCTACTTCAACGTGGTCGGATCCGGCTCGCCGTCGCTCTACGACTCCAGCCCGCACAACCTCTTCCCGCTCGTCTTCGACGCGCTCACGGCGGGCCGCACCCCGCGCATCAACGGCGACGACTACGACACCCCGGATGGAACGTGCGTGCGCGACTACATCCACGTCGAGGACCTCGCCCTCGCCCACGTCGAAGCAGCCCGCCGCCTCGACGCCGGCGACGACCTCCTCCCGGCCTACAACCTCGGCTCGGGCGACGGGGTCTCGGTGCGCCAGATCATGGATGCGATGGCCGAGGTCACGGGCATCCCGTTCACCCCCGAGATCGCGCCACGCCGGCCCGGCGACCCGGCCCGCATCGTGGCCTCGGGCGAGCTCGCGGCCCGCGACCTCGACTGGCGGATGCGCCACGATCTGCGCGAGATGGTGGCCTCGGCCTGGGCGGCGCATCTCCTGTGGCAGCAGGGTGACCGTTCCCTCTGACGGGTGCGCCGTTCACGGGCGGCGGATGCCCGGGTGACCTACGGTGGTGAGTGCGGCGGCCCGGGAGGAACATCATGAGCACCACCACGCGCGACACCCTGCTGACGGAGGCCGACCTCGAGCGGAGAGCTGCGCTCCGGCGCATGAAGATGCTCGCGACCTCCCTGCTGGTGCTCTCGGCGATCGTGTTCGCCGTCGCGTTCGCGCTCCAGGATCGGTACCCGTGGCTGGGCTACGTGCGGGCGGCAGCCGAAGGGGCGATGGTGGGGGCGCTCGCTGACTGGTTCGCGGTGACCGCGTTGTTCCGGCATCCGCTGGGCTTGCGCATCCCACACACGGCGATCATCCCGAACCGCAAAGACGAGATCGGGGTGAGCCTCGGTGAGTTCGTCGAGCAGAACTTCCTCTCCGACGAAGTGGTGCGCAGCAAGCTGGCCACCTTCAGCGTGGCGGACCGGCTGGGGGAGTGGCTCTCCGATCCGGCGAACGCGGAGCGGGCGAGCGCCGAGGGCGCCGTGGTGGCGCAGGGCGTGCTTCGCTTCTTCAGCGACAGCGATGTCGAGAGCCTCATCGAACGACTCGCCCGGGAGTACCTGTTCGACCGGGAGTGGGCGCCCACGCTCGGGCGGGTGGGGTCGGAGCTCGTGGCCGCCGACCAGCAGCGCGCGATCGTCGACGCGCTGGTCGACGCGGCGGAGTCCTGGCTGATCGAGCATCCGGATGCGCTCGGCCAGGTCGTGTCCACCCGGATGCCCCGCTGGGTTCCCGGGTTCGTCGGCGGCCTCGCCGACGAGCGCGCGCATCGCGAGGTGGTCGGCCTGCTGCACGCGGTGCGCGACGATCCGGAGCATCCGCTGCGTGTGGCGATCGACGGCTACCTCACCGACCTCACCGACCGGCTGCAGAACGACCCCGCGATGGCCGACCGGGTGGAGGAGATCAAAGCCGAATTCTTGGCGAGTCCGCGTCTGCGCTCCTTCGCCGGGCAGTTGTGGGAAGCGGTGAAGACGACGCTCGCCGAGTCGTTGGCCGATCCGTCGAGCGAGCTGCGTACGGCCGCGGCATCCGCTCTGGTCGATGTGGGCGTGCGGCTCTCGAACGACCCGGCGCTCTCGGCGAAGATCGACGCCTGGATCGCCGACGCCGCGGGCTACGCGGTGCAGAAGTACCGTCACGACCTCGCCTCGGTGATCAGCGACACGGTGCAGCGCTGGGACGCCCGCGAGACCACGCAGAAGATCGAGCTGCAGGTGGGCCGCGATCTGCAGTTCATCCGCATCAACGGCACGGTCGTGGGCGCGATCGCCGGCGTCGGCATCTACGCGATCGCCACCGGGGTGCACGCCCTCCTCGCCTGACCGAGCGTCCGGAGGGGCGTCCCGCGGGGCTTCCCGAGGGGCGCCACCGGGCGGCGGATCACCGAGCGGTGTAGCCGCCGTCCACCGGGAGCGACACCCCGGTGATCATGCGGGCGCCGTCCCCCAGCAGGAACACCACCGGCGCGGCGATGTCGGCCTCGGTGGCCCACCGCCCGAGCGGCATCGCGGCGAGGAAGGGCTGCTCGATCTCCGGCTGCCCCCAGTAGGACGCCGACATCGGAGTCATCACCACGGTCGGGTTCACGCTGTTCACCCGGATGCCGTGCGGTCCGAGCTCGAGGGCGGCCACGCGCGTCATCCCGTCGACGGCCGCCTTCGACGCGGCGTAGGACGCATGCCCCTCCAGCGCCACGAGGCCCGCCTGGCTGGAGATGTTGACGATCGACCCACCCCGGCCGACGCGGATCATCGAGCGGGCAGCGTACTTGGTGGCGAGGAACGTGCCGCGCGCGTTCACACTCATGACGCGATCGAACATGTCCGCGCCCGCGTCGACGAAGGGCGCCACGAGACCCCCGAAACCGGCGCAGTTGACCAGCCCGTACAGATCCAGACCCGCAAGCGCCGCCTCCACCCCGTCCTCGTCGGAGACGTCGAACACCAGGCCGCGAACCCCGTGCGCACTCCGCACGCCCTCGAGTTCTTCCTCGGTGCGGCCGGCTGCGATCACCTCGGCGCCCGATCGCACCAGCTGTGCCACGATCTCGCTCCCGATCCCGCCGCCACCGCCGGTGACGACGACGACCCGGCCGTTCAGATCCTCGGTCATGCGTGACTCCTGTCGTCGTCGCGGGCGGTGAAAGTGATCTCGAGGCGGGTGGTGAACGACTCGCCCGGGGCGAGCATCCGGCCCGTCTTGCCCTCGTCCGGGCCCTCGGCGTGGCTCGGCCAGCAGGTGCCCGGCTCGATGCCGAGCGCGTAGGAACCCGCCGCTTCGCTGCGCCAGACGGTGAGGTAGGGCAGCTCTTCGGTGCGGTACCGCACCGAGACGACGGTGGTGGCGGCGTGCAGCTCGGCCACGCTCCATCCGTCGTCACCGGCGACCGCGACCAGGGCGTCGACGTTCTCGGGCTTCCCGGGCACGGGAGCGCCCAGCTCGCGGCTCCAGCGGGCGTCCGGGGTGCCGACGCCGTCGGTTCCGGATGCCGCTGCGCTCGCGTCGGCTCCGGATGCGGCCGGGCTCGCGTCGGCCTCCACGTGCGCACCGGCATCCAGCAGCGGCCAGCCGAGGTTGATGTGGTAGAGCAGCTTCAGCGGAACCGCCGCGAATCCCTCGTTGCGCACCACGTCGGAGACCGAGATGCGGCTCACCCCGTGCTCGGCCGAGATGGTGCGATCGACGGTGAGGTTCTGCTCGAAGATCGCCCCCTCGCGCATCGATCCCGCGACCTCGAGTTCGTAGGCGTCTCCGTTCCAGCGTCCCTCGGCCCGGGTGACCGTGGCGGCGACGAGATGCGCGCGGCCGTGCATCCCGCCCTCCTCCACGGATGCCCGGCCCACCGCGGTGAGTCCGCAGGTGGTCAGCAGCCCGCCGAGCCACCGGCGCCCCCAGCTCTCGGCGCGCGAGGAGGTGGAGGGGGTCGTGACCGAGACCACGTCGCCGTTCCATTCGGCGACCCCGAGATCGAGGAACTGGTCGGGCTCCACGGTGATCGACAGCCCGCCGAGCCTGCGCAGGTCGATCTGCCGCCGCCCACCCTCCGGCCCGTTCTGCGCCCGCACGCTGCGCGGCCCCCAGGCCCGTTCCACCGCGCCGATGCGCGCCTCGATCTCCCGCCGACTGCTGCTCATGCTGTCAGTCTCTCAGAGGGCGCCATCGCCCGTCGGGATGCGGTGAGCTACCAGCGGCCGCGCGAGGGGTCGCCGGGGGTGTCGGCTTCCGCGGGCTCGGCGGTGAGGCGCAGGTCGCCGTCGTTGGCGGCCGTGACCATCTGCCGGATCCAGCTGCGGTTGAGGGCCGGCGGGCGGTTGCCGAAGAAGTGGAAGTGGATGAGCGACGCCGGGCTGATCCAGATGGAGTGCCGACCGCTGCCGCCCTCGAGGTCGACCTGCCAGGAGAACGAGAACGACTCGTTGCGCCGGAGTTTCGAGAACATGGCGACCTTGACATGGGCGAGCGTCCGGTCGTCGAGCTCGATCTCGAGACCGCCGGCGCCGTAGATGAACTTGCCCACTGCAACACCCTCGATCCGTAGGAGACCCGGGCGGAACTGCGCCCGTTGGCTAGACAATCTAGCGAATCGACTCTAACGCATCCGACATGATCGCTTGACTGGCTAGACGACGAACCCCAGCCGTGGTAGGCGGAGTGGATGATACGTCGCCATCCGGTGGACGACCAGGGCTTCCCCTTGCCCTACTTAAAGGTATAGCCGACCCCCGGGCTTGCGGCAAGACCCCCTCCGCGGGCGAGAATCGTCGACCATGACCACCGAATCGCGTGTCTTCACTCTGCCCGACCGGCTGCGTGCCAAGGCCGATCCGGCCTCGGTCGGCCCCGATGAACAGCACTTCGGCGAGATCGCCGCGAGCCTTCGGACCACGATCCTCGAGCTCACCGAGCGGATCGGCGTGCTCCGGCGTTCCGCAGGCCGTGAGGGGCAGGAGGCGCTCGAGCGCGATCTCGAGATCCACCGGCTCACGGCCCGTCGGCGCGCTCTGCAGCGCTTCGGCCTCGACGTCTGCCTCGGCCGGATGGTCCCTGACGGCAGCGCCGACGGTGCGGAGGCCGGTGCCCCCGTCTACATCGGCCGGTTCGGCCTCACCGACGACGCCACCGGCCGGCGGCTGCTGCTGGACTGGCGTTCGCCCGCCGCCGAACCCTTCTTCGGGGCCACGCACGGCGATCCGATGGGCCTGGCCGGCCGCCGCCGCTATCGCTGGGCGAACGGGCACGTCGTCGACTACTGGGACGAGGCCTTCACGGCGGAGGGTCTCGAGGATGCCGCCGCGCTCGACGACCAGTCCGCCTTCATCGCGAGCCTCGGCGCCAGCCGGTCGCCTCGGATGCGCGACGTGCTCGGAACCATCCAGGCCGATCAGGATGCGATCATCCGGGCCGGCTCCCGCGGCGCCCTCGTGGTCGACGGCGGTCCGGGCACGGGCAAGACCGTCGTGGCGCTGCACCGCACCGCCTACCTGCTCTATTCCGACCCGCGGCTCGAGCGTCGCCGCGGCGGCGTGCTGTTCATCGGGCCCACCCCCGCCTACCTCTCCTATGTGGCCGACGTGCTGCCGAGCCTCGGTGAGGAGGGCGTGCGGATGGGCACGCTGCGCGACCTGGTTCCGGATGCGCTCGGGGCAGGCCCCGAGCGGGATCCGCGGGTCGCCGCCCTCAAGGCCGACGGCCGGCTGGTGGACGCCGTCGAGGCGGCGGTGCGCCATCATGAGCAGCCGCCGACCGTGCTGCTGTCGATCCAGACGCCGTGGTGCGAGGTGAGGGTGGGTCCGGGCGAGTGGCGCGAGGCGTTCGCGGCGGCCGATGCGGCCACCCCGCACAATGAGGCGCGCGACCAAGTGTGGGAGGAGCTGCTGGGCATCCTCGTCGACGAATACGCCGACGACTACGGCGGCGAAGACGGCGCGGGCGAGGTGCCCGCGGAGCGGCTGCGGCGTGTGCTCGGGCGCAGTGAGGAGCTGCGGGCGGTGTTCGGCCGTGTGTGGCCGGTGCTCGACCCGGTGGGCGTCGTCGGCGACCTGTGGTCGACGCCGTCGTACCGGCGGTCGTGCGCGCCCTGGCTCGCGGGTTCCGACCTCGAGGCGCTCCAGCGTCCGGCCGGCGACCCCTGGACCGTCTCCGACCTGCCCTTCCTCGACGCCGCCCGCCTGCGCATCGGCGACCCGCACGACGCCCGCGACCGCCGCGCGCACGACGCCGGCCTCGCCGAGCAGCAGGCCCAGATGGCCCGGGTGGTCGACGAGCTGATCGCGGCCGACGACAGCGAGCTGGGCCTGATGAGGATGCTGCGGGGCCAGGATGCGCGGAACTCGCTCGTCGACGAGTCGTCCTTGGCGTCGGTCGACCCCGACCTCCTCGCCGGCCCGTTCGCGCACGTCGTCGTCGACGAGGCGCAGGAGCTGACCGACGCCGAATGGCGGATGCTGCTACGGCGCTGCCCGTCGCGCAGCTTCACGATCGTGGGCGACCGGGCGCAGGCCCGGCACGGCTTTCCGGAGAGCTGGCAGGAGCGCCTCGAGCGGGTCGGCTTCGGCTCGGTCGAGCTCGCCTCCCTGCGCATCAACTACCGCACGCCCCAGGAGGTGATGGCGGTCGCCGAGCCCGTCATCCGGGCCGCGCTGCCGGATGCCAACGTGCCGGTATCGATCCGCGAGAGCGGTCTCCCGGTCACCCGAGCCGCGACCCGCGAGCTGCGCCGCATCCTGAACGACTGGCTGGCCGCGAACGACGGGATCGCCGGGGTGATCGGGCTGGGCGTGCCCGCCCCGGATGCCCTGCCGGCCGATCCGCGTGTGCGCTGGATCGCTCCGGAGGCCTCGAAGGGCCTCGAGTTCGACCTCGTGGTGCTGGTCGATCCCGACCGCTTCGGCGACGGCATCGAGGGCGCGGTCGACCGCTACGTCGCGATGACGCGCACGACCCGGCAGCTGGTGCTGCTGAGCTCGGACTGAGCGGCGCCGGCGCCGACCTGCAGCGCGCTACTCGAAGTTGCGGTGGCGCGCGACCAGATCCTCGAAGCGGGCTCCCGTGCGGCGCACGAGCATGAGGTAGAGCACGTCCCAGAAGATCCAGAGCGACTGCTCGAACAGGCTGCCCATGGCCTGGATGGTGGGCACGACGTCGCCCTCGGCGCCGTAGGTGTGCGCGGGGACGGTGAGCACGATGTCGGCCAGCTGCGCGGTCGGGCCATCCGGGATCGCCGTGGCCACCAGCAGGGTGGCACCGGTCTTCTTCACCTGCTCGGCGATGTAGTGCAGGTGCGGGATGTTCGCCGGGCCGGTGGGCATGATGAACAGGTCGTCGGCGGTGACGGCGGGCGTGGTGTCGTCCCAGCCCCAGTGCACGGTCTTGCCGAAGTGGGTGAGGCGCATGGCGAAGGCCTTGGAGCCCAGACCCTCACGGCCGATGCCGAGCACGAAGATGCGCTGGTGCTTCTCGAGGGCGTCGAGCGCCGCTTCGATGTGGTCGAGGGGAACCCGACGGAACACCTCGCCCAGCTCCTCGACGACGGCGGCGCTGATCTCGCGGAATTCCGACATGTCCGGTCCTTTCTCTGTCATCTCGATTGCAAGTCTCGCAGCCGGCGTCAGCGCAGGCCCGGCTTGGCGCCGAAGCGGCCCACCAGCAGGGCGATCAGGATGACGGCGCCGTAGACGGCGTTGATCCAGAAGGTCGGCACGCCGGCCAGCGTGAGCACGTTGGTGAGCGTGCCGAGCAGCAGCACGCCCATCAGGGCGCCGATGATGCGGCCCTGTCCGCCGGTGAGCTGCACGCCGCCGATCACGGCGGCGGCCAGCGCGCTGAAGATCATGTTCTCGCCCATGCCGCTGGTGACCGAGGCGAGGCGGCCGGCGAGCATCAGGCCGGCGAAGGCGGCGAGCGTGCTGGCGGCCACGAAGGCCGTGATCAGCACGAAGTCGACGCGGATGCCCGCGGCCTTGGCGGCGTCGGCGTTGCCGCCGATCGCGTAGAGCGCGCGGCCCCACGAGGTGTAGCGCAGCACGAGGCCGGCGATGACGAACAGGATCGCGGTGACCCAGATGGCGGCCGGGATGCCGGCCCAGCGGGCCGAGCCGATGTAGCGGAAGGCCTCGGGCAGGCCCGCCAGCGTCTTGCCCTGGCTGATGCCCAGGGTGATGCCTCGCAGCAGGATGAGCATCGCGAGCGTCACGATGAACGGATCGAGTTTCACCTTCACGACCATGAAGCCGTTGAACAGTCCGATGCCGGCGCCGATCACCAGTGTGATCAGGATTGCCAGCAGCGGGTCGATGTCGGAGCCGAGGCCGCCGACGGCCGCGGGGATGACGAGCCAGGCGGCCACCATCGGCGCGAGACCCACGGTCGACTCGAGCGAGATGTCGAGCTTGCCGGTGAGCAGGATGAAGGTCAGGCCGATCACGACGATGCCGAGCTCGGCCGACTGCCGCAGGATCAGCGTGAGGTTCGCGGCCGAGAGGAACGCGGGGCTGACCAGCGCGCCGACGACGATCACGATGGCGAGGCCCGGAAGCACGCTGAGCTCGCGTACGTTCTGAACGACGGCGCCGAGGGCCCGGTTCTTCGGGGCGCCGGGGCGCGGCGCCTTGCCGGATGCGGGCGCGGTGGCGGTGGTGTTTGTCATGGTCTTCACTCCAGGCCTTCGATGGCTCTAACGATGTCTTCTTCGATCGGCTCCGAGAGCTCGGCGGCGATCCGCCCCTCCCGCATGATGAGAACGCGGGAGCTGACCAGCAGCTCTTCCACGTCGTCCGAGATGAGCAGCACGGCCACGCCGTCGGCGAGGGCGCGGAGCATCAGGGCGTAGATCGCGTCTTTCGCGGCGATGTCCACGCCCGCGGTGGGCGAGATCAGCACGAGCACGCGGGGCTTCCGGGCGAGCGCGCGGGCCAGGACGACCTTCTGCTGGTTCCCGCCGGAGAGGCCCGAGACCGCGAGGGAGGGGTTCGGCGGCACCAGCGCGACATCCTGGATCAGCTCTCTCGAGATGGCGGTACGGCGCTTCGGCGAGAACACGCCGGCGGGGGCGATCTGATCCATGATGCCCATGGTCATGTTCTCGGCCACGCTCAGCTGCGGCACGTAGCCGTCGCGGTGCCGGTCGGCGGGCACGAAGCCGATGCCGGCGCGCTGGCTGGTCTTCACGGTGCCGGTGACCAGCGGCTCGCCGTCGACGAGCACCTCGCCGCCAGATGCTTTGCGGAGGCCGGCGACGACCTCGCCGACCGAGTACTTGCCCGATCCGCCGCTGCCGCCGATGGCGACCAGCTCGCCGGGGGCGACGTCGAAGGAGATGTCGGTGAAGGCACCGGCCTTGTCGCCGACGCCCTTCAGGGACAGGGCCGGAACGCCGGCGAGCGAGATCGACTTGGTGTCGGCGCGGTGACGCTGCTGCTCCTGGCCGGCCAGCAGGGCCTCGACCAGGTCGTCGGAACGGATGTCGTCGCCGGTACGCGACCAGAGCAGCTTGCCGTCGCGCAGCACCGTGGCCGAGTCGCAGATTGCGGTGACCTCGCGCAGGAAGTGCGAGACGAACACGAAGGTGACGCCCGACTGCTGCAGCTCCTGCACTTTGTCGAACAGGCGCCGGATGGCCGCGCCCTCGAGCTGCACGGTGGGCTCGTCGAGCAGCACGATGCGGCTGCCGGCCTCGAGCGCCTTGGCGATCGTGAGCATCTGGCGCTCCTCGATCGGGGCGTCGGCGAGCAGGGTGCGCGGGTTGAGCTGGATGTTCCAGGCCGCCAGGATGCGCTCGGCCTCGCTCTGCATGCGGCGCCAGGAGACTTTGACGCCGTCGGTGGGCAGGCGGCCGGCGAAGAGGTTCTCGGCGACCGAGAGGTTCGCGAACACCGAGGGGCGCTGGTACACGCAGGCGACCTGATGCTGCCAGGCCTTGGGGTCGGATGCCGCGGGGGCGGGTTCGCCGAAGAACTGCAGCGAGCCGGTGTCGGGCTGCTCGAGCCCGGTGATCATGCGCAGCAGGGTGGACTTGCCCGCTCCGTTGCGGCCGATCAGTCCGTGCACCTGGCCGGGGAGGATCGAGACCGAGACGTCCTGCAGCGCTTTCGTCGCTCCGTAGGTCTTGCTCACGCCATCGATCTGGATGGCCGGCACGGTGCTCGGTGAAAGGGTGGTCATGACGTCTCCGTGTCGGATCTCTCGTTCGGGTTTCGGGCCGCGGGGAAGGGGATGTCGGGTGTGCGGAGGCCGGATGCGCGGGCCGGCCCGGGGGAGCCGGCCCGCGCATCCGGGGTCGAGCGGGTCTACTCCGCGACGCCGAAGGCCTGCAGCGCGAACTCCTTGTTGCCCCACAGCTCCGGGTCGTCGACGTTCTCGGCCGTGACGACCGGGGTCGGCAGCAGGTCGACCAGGTTGCCGTTGCGCTCCTCGATGACACTGCCGTGGTCGGTCTCGCCGGCCTCGAAGGTCTCGCCCGAGATCGCGCGGGTGAGGTAGTCGACGCCGTAGTCGATGTAGTCGGTCATCGGCTGCGCCACGGCGGCGTCGAGCCAGCCGTCGCGGATCGCGGTCATCGCCATCGGGCTGGCGTCGACCGACACCTGCACCACGTGGCCGGGCTGGCCCACGGGGATCAGCTTGCCGAGCGAGTCGAGGGTGTCGAGGATCGTCGGGAAGAAGGTGGCGTCGCTCTGGTTGTAGATGCCGGCGATGTTCGTGTACTGGTTCATCGCGGTCTCGATGCCGGACGCCGCCTTCGAGGGGTCCCATTCGGTGGCGACGTTGACGAGCTTCACATCGGGGTAGTTCTCGGCCATGCAGTCGTTGAACCCGTTGGTGCGGTCGCGGCCGTTGGAGGTGACCGGGTCGCCGTCGAGCGTGATGACGGCGTCGCCGGCCTTCACGCGGCTGCCCATCTCCTCGCACGCGAGAGCGCCCATTTTCACGTTGTCGGCGCGCACGATCATGGCGATGTTGCCCGAGGCGGGCGCCTCGTCGATGGCCACGATCGGCACGCTGGCGTCGTTGGCGTACTCGATCGCCGGCACGA
>NZ_JAHFUW010000058.1 GCF_023264855.1 Herbiconiux sp.
CCTCGCCCGACCCGCGCCGACCGCGCCGACGTCGCGGGTGGCTGACCCCCTACTTGTTCCTCCTCCCCGGCGTCGCGCTCTTCGGCGTCTTCATCCTCTTCCCGATCCTCCAGGCGCTGCAGATGAGCCTGTACGACTGGAACATCCTGCGCGGCGCGGCCAGCGACTTCATCGGACTCGACAACTACGTGCGGGCATTCTCGGACGACCGGTTCTGGCTGAGCCTCAGCAACAGCGGCATCTACATGGTGCTGACGGTGCCGCCGCAGATCGTTCTCGGCCTGGCCGTCGCCATGCTCCTGCGCTCCAAGGCCCCCGCGCAGCCGCTGTTCCGGGTGCTGTTCTACCTGCCGGTCGTCACCAGCTGGGTCGTGGTCTCGCTGCTGTTCAAGTACCTCTTCGCCGACGAGGGCCTGGTCAACTTCGCCCTCGGCGACCTCCTGCACGTCACCGACGGCGACACGTCCTGGCTCTCCGGCCGCTGGACAGGGCTCATCGCGATCTGCGCCCTCGGTGTCTGGAAGGGAATCGGCTGGTCGATGATGATCTTCCTGGCCGCACTGCAGGGCGTTCCGCAGTCGCTCGAGGAGGCGGCCGCGATGGACGGAGCCAATTGGTGGCAACGGTTCAAGGTCGTGACCCTCCCCGCGATCTGGCCGGCGATGCTCTTCGTCATCGTGATGCTGGTGATCGGCGGATTCAACGTCTTCACCTCGGTGCTCCTGATGACGGCCGGCGGTCCGGGCGGGCAGACCGAGGTGCTGCTGACCTACATGTATCAGCAGGCCTTCTCGAACCTCGACTTCGGATACGGATCGGCCCTCGCCGTCATCCTCACCCTCATCGTGTTCGTCATCTCCGCGGTGCAACTCCGCGTGTTCCGGGACCGAGGAGAATCGTGATGACCGCGACACAGACACAGACAGCCCGCCCACGAACGGCCGACACCCGTCGCGCCCTCACGACCCTCCGCGTGATCACCTTGATCGTGGGCGCCGCCGTCATGATCACGCCCTTCGTCTACATGCTGTCGACGTCGTTCAAGCCGCAGGCGTTCGTTCTGCAGAATCCGCCGCAGTTCATCCCCGACCCGTTCACGCTGAACAACTACGTGCAGGCGTGGACCACTCAAGACTTCGCTCGGTATGCGATGAACTCCGTGATCGTGGCCGTGGTCTCGACCGCGGTGTCGATCCTGATCAGCTCGATGATGGCCTACGCGTTCGCCCGATTCGAATTCCGGGGCCGCGAACTGTTCTTCCGGCTGCTCCTGCTCGGCCTGATGGTTCCGGCGATGATGCTGATCATCCCCCAGTTCGTGCTCGCCAAGTACGTCGGGCTGCTCGACTCGCTGCCCGGGCTGATCGTGTTCTACGTGGCCGGTTCGCTCGCCCTCAACACCTTCCTGCTGCGCGGCTTCTTCGCGGCCCTGCCGGCCGAGCTCGACCAGGCCATGCAGATCGACGGCGCCAACGCCTGGACCAGGTATTGGCGGCTGGCGATCCCGCTCGCCCGCCCGGCCCTCGCCACGGCGACGATCTTCACCTTCCTCGCCAGCTGGGACGAGTTCGCCTGGGCACTCACCATCATCAACAGCCCGGGCAACCGCACCCTGCCGATCGCGATCCAGCTCTTCCAGGGCCAGAACGCAACTCAGTGGGGCCTCGTGTTCGCCGCCTCCGTCATCGCGGTGATCCCCGTGATCGTCGTCTACCTCATCTTCCAGCGCCACTTCGTACAAGGCCTCACCTCCGGGGCAGTCAAAGGATGACCGTGCACCAGCCCACCCTTCTCCCCACCCGCGCACAGTACGCACCCGACGAAGAGATCTCCCTCGAGATCGACAGCGCCGTCGGCGATGTCCTGAGCGGAACACTCTCCGTCTGGAGACTCGGCCGCCGCATCCACGAACAGCCGATCACGGCGGATGCGCTGCAGCACCTGCCCGGCCTGCCCGAAGGCGGATACGGCGTCGAGGCGCGCATCGGCGAGGCCGTGCATCGAACCGCCGTCGAGGTCACCGCCGACGCCCGGTCGAGACTGCGCTACGGCTTCGTGGCGAGCTACCGCCCTGACAAGGACGTCGACGCCGTCGCACGGCTCGCCCGCCGGCTGCACCTGAACGGGGTGCAGTTCTACGACTGGGCATACCGCCACGCCGATCTGCTCGGTGGCGGCGAGCACTACGACGACGCGCTCGGCCAGCCGATCGAGCTCGAGACGGTCACTCGCCTGATCCGTGCGCTGAAGGGTGCCGGCAGCGTCGCCCACGGGTACGCCGCGGTCTACGCGGTGGGGCCCGCGGAGTGGGACCGGTGGGCCGACCTCGCCCTGCTCCGTCCCTCCGGCGAACCCTACGCCCTCGGCGACTTCCTCTTCCTCGTCGATCCCGCCGCACCGCGCTGGGCCGAGCACTTCGGCCGGGAACTGGTCGAGGCGAGTCGACAGCTCGGCTTCGACGGCTTCCACCTCGACCAGTACGGATACCCGAAGTTCGCGGCCGAGCCGGGTGGGCATCCGGTCGACGTCGCGGAGTCGTTCGTGACACTGCTCGCCGGCCTGCGCGCAGCCCTGCCGGACACGAGCCTGATCTTCAACAACGTCAACGACTTCCCCACCTGGCGCACGGCCTCCACCGAACAGGACGCCGTCTACATCGAGCCCTGGAAGCCGAACTCGGACCTCGGCTCCCTCGCGCAGATCGTGAGCCGGGCCCGTCTCGCCTCGGCCGGCCAACCGGTCGTGATCGCCGCGTACCAGCACGTGTACGACAGCGCCGCGGCCCACGAGGCCGATCGCGCGACCTCCTTCACCATGGCCACGCTGTTCTCCCACGGAGCGACTCAGCTGCTCGCGGGCGAGAGCGGCCACGTGCTCGTGGATCCCTACTACGTGCGCAACCACCGAGCCGAGGAGTCCACCCTCGACCTCCTCGCCCGCTGGTACGACTTCGTGGTCGAACACGACGCCCTGCTCATGCCGCCCTCCATCGCGGAGGTCACGCGCTCCTACGTGGGCGACTACAACGACGACCTCGAGCTGAGCTACCCCGGCACCGGCGCAGCCGTCTCGGAGACCGCCGTCGCCGGAACGGTCTGGCGCCGAGTCACCACCACCCCCGAAGGACTCGTGGTGCACGCGATCAACCTCGTCGGACAGGAAGACACGCTGTGGGACGCACCCCGCCGCTCGCCCGAGGACGTCGGCGACGGCGAACTGCGATTCAGGCCCATCCGGGGCCGGATGCCCCGGGTGAGCGTCGCCGACCCCGACCGTCAGGCCCGGCTCGTCGAGGTGCCCGTCCGTCTCGACGGCGATCACGCCGTCGCATCCCTTCCCGCTCCCCACATCTGGCAGGTCATCCATGTCGCTCTCTGACGAACTCTCGGCCACGAGCCGCGCGTCGGCATTCCCCTCCTCCTCCGAGCCCGGCTGGTGGAAGAGCGCGGTGGTCTACCAGGTCTACCCCCGCAGCTTCCAGGACTCCGACGGCGACGGCCTCGGAGACCTCCGCGGAATCATGAACCGCCTCGATCATCTCGAGCGTCTCGGCGTCGACGTCATCTGGCTCTCCCCGATCTACCGCTCACCCCAGGCGGACAACGGCTACGACATCAGCGACTACGAGGCGATCGACCCCGTCTTCGGCACCATGGACGACTTCGACGACCTTCTCGCTCGGGCCCACGAACGCGGAATGAAGATCGTCATGGATCTGGTCGTGAACCACACCTCAGACGAGCACCCGTGGTTCGTCGAGTCGCGATCGTCCCCCGACAATCCCCGGCGGGACTGGTACTGGTGGCGCGATGCGCGCCCGGGGACGACGCCCGGTGAGGCAGGCAGCGAACCGAACAACTGGGGATCGTTCTTCTCGGGCTCGACCTGGGAGTTCGACCCGCAGAGCGGCCAGTACTACCTGCATCTCTTCGATCGCAAGCAGCCGGACCTCAACTGGGAGAACCCCGACGTGCGCCACGCGGTGTACGCCATGATGCGCCGCTGGCTCGATCGTGGGGTCGACGGATTCCGCATGGACGTGATCAACCTCATCTCGAAGCATCCCGGGTTGCCTGACGGCGAGATGGCCCCGGGCTCCCTGTACGGCGACGGATTCCCCCTGTTCGCGCACGGCCCGCGCCTGCACGAATTCCTGCAGGAGATGCATCGTGAGGTGTTCGAGGGCCGGAGCGGCCTGCTCACCGTCGGCGAGATGCCGGGAGTGACCCCCGACGAAGCGATGCTGTTCACAGATCCCGCCCGACGTGAGCTCGACATGGTGTTCCAGTTCGAGCACGTCGGGCTCGACCACGGGGACGGCTCCAAGTTCACCCCGCGGCCGCTCGCACCGGGTGCACTCGCCGAATCGCTCACGCGCTGGCAGGACGCGCTCGCCGAATCGGGCTGGAACAGCCTCTACCTGTCGAACCACGACCAGCCGCGGGCCGTGAGCCGCTTCGGTGACGACAAGCAGTGGTGGCGCGAGTCGGCCACGGCGCTCGCCACGATCCTGCACCTCCAACGAGGTACGCCCTACATCTACCAGGGCGAGGAACTGGGGATGACGAACCATCCGTTCGCGTCCATCGACGAGGTGCGCGATGTCGAGAGCATCAACCATTACTTCGAACAGACCTCGGCCGGCGGGATCGACAGCGACGTGCTCGCAGCCATCGGCAGGATCGGGCGCGACAACGCGCGCACGCCGCTGCAATGGGATTCGTCCCGCAACGGGGGCTTCACGACGGGCCGGCCGTGGATCGCGGTCAACCCGAACACCACGACGATCAATGCCGAAGATCAGTACGGCGTGCCCGGGTCGGTCTTCGAGCACTACCGCGCCCTGGTCGGCTTGCGGCATGAGCGACCGGTTGTCGCCGATGGTTCGTTCCGGCGCATCGACGGCGGTTCCGACTTCGTCTTCGCGTTCGAACGGAAGCTCGGGAGCGCTGTGCTTCTGGTCGTGGCGAATCTGTCGTCATCAGAGCGCCTCGTCGAGCTCGACGCGTACGACGAGCCGTGGCACGAGGCCGAGTTGGTGCTCGGCAATCGGCCACGCACAGGCCGGGAAGCGGGGCTGTTCTCTCCGTGGGAAGCCCGCGTCTACGCCCTCTGACTGCCTGTTTCGGGGTGGGCACCCAATGGCGACGACGTCAGGATGGACATGAGAACACGATTTCACCGGGCACTGGGGGTGTGCGCGGCCGCAGCACTGATCGCGGCCGGGGTGGCGCTGCCGGCATTACCCGCCTCCGCGGCGACAGTGGGAGACGCCTGGACCGACAAGGCCCGTTACGCACCCGGCCAGCAGGTCACCGTCACGGCGGAGGTCGACGGGAGCGGGCCGGTCGACTTCTCGCTGGTGCACCTCGGAACGACGGTTCAGACCGGAACGGTGCAGGCGACCGGGGCCGGCACGGTCTCGTGGACCGTGACTCCGCCGTCGACCGACTTCACGGGGTACATGGTGCACGCCGACGCGGGTGGCACGAGCGCCCAGACCGCGGTCGACGTCTCCAGCACCTGGACGCGTTTCCCGAGGATGGGCTACCTGGATGAGTACCCCGCCGACATGACCGCCGCAGAACGCCAGGCGCTGGTGAAGGATCTCTCCGACAAGTACCACCTGAACGCCCTCCAGTTCTACGACTGGATGTGGCGGCACGAAGCACCCGTCCAGCGCGACGGCAACGGGGATCTCGTCGACACCTGGACGGCGTGGAACGGCGATGTCATCGCCCCGGCGACGGTGTCCGGTCTCGTCGATGCAAGTCACGAGGCCAACGTGGCCGCGTTGCCCTACTCCATGAGCTACGCCGCACTCGAAGGATTCGAATCGCACGGCGTCGACGCCGGCTGGCGGCTGAAGTACCGAAGCGACGACACCGACTGGAAGTTCATGATGCTACCGGGCCGGCCGGACACCAATCTCTGGATCATGGACCCCCGCAACCAGAGCTGGCGCGACCACATCACCACCGAGTACCAGGACCAGATCGACACCTTCGGATTCGACGGCACCCATCTGGACCAACTCGGGAACTGGGGCGACGGCGCCTCCGACGGCGGAATGCAGGATGTCTCCGGCAACCCGGTCGACATCCCGATCGGCTTCCGAGACCTCGTCGCAGAGACACAGGCCGAGACCGGCAAGCCCGTCGGCTTCAACGCCGTCGACGGCTTCGCCGGATCCACCCTCGCCAGTTCGAGCAGCGACTACCTCTACACGGAGCTGTGGGAGAACCACGAGACCTACAGCGAGGTCCAGAGCTATCTGGCCGGCCAACGCGCGGAGTCCGGAGGCAAGGCCGCCGTCACCGCCGCCTACCTGAACTACCGGAGCAACACCGGCGACCGGTACGAAGCCGAGTCGGGTGTGTTGGTGGGCGTTCAGACGAACAGCAACCACACCGGGTACACGGGAACGGGCTTCGTCGACCAGTTCGGGGACGTCGGTGACAGCGTCACGGTCACCGTGACGGTCCCCGAGTCCCGCCGCTACGGCATCGTGCCGGCGTGGTCGAACAGCACCGCGACCACCGCCACTCGCACCGTGTGGATCGATGGCTCGGATGCCGGTCAGCTCAAGCTCTCCGCCACCAGCAGCTGGGATGCCTGGAGTTCGGAGGCGGGGTTCGGAACGTATCTGACGGCAGGAACGCACACCATCGAGGTCTCGGTCGAATCCGGGGACACCGGCTTCGCCAATCTCGACAGCATCACCCTCGGTACGTTCAACACCCCCTCGGTGCAGCTGGCGAACGCCGCGCTCGCCGCCAGCGGGGCCACTCACATCGAGATGGGCCAAGGAGACCAGATGCTCGTGGCCCCGTACTTCTTGGACGACTCCAAGCAGATGAGCAACGAGCTGCAATCGTGGATGGAGTCGTACTACGACGTCATCACGGGGTACGAGAACCTCTTCTTCGGCCCGACACTCCGCCAGCTCCCCAACACCGTGGAGATCGCCGGACACACGACGAGCAACGACGGGACCGCCGACACGATCTGGGCGACCCCCATGCGCAACGACGGATTGGACGTTCTGCATTTGATCAACCTGGAGGGCAACGACGGCCGTTGGCGGGAGCCCGCAGCCACGGCTCCCACCCTGACGGACCTCCCCGTCAAGTACTACCTGGACGACAAGCCGTTCCCCGCCACCGTCAGCATAGCGAGCCCGGACGACGGCGGACGTTCGAGCGCCCTCGCGTTCACCACCGGTACGGACGGGGACGGAAACTACATCTCGTTCACCGTGCCCACGCTGAAGAACTGGAGCTTCGTCTACCTCGGCGATTCCACGCGAGGCGATGGGAACGTCGTGACTCAGGCGAGCAAGTGCCTCGACGTCGCCGGAGGTGCCACAGCAGACGGGACAGCCGTGCAGCTCTGGGATTGCGCGAGCGTCCCCGCCATGCAGTGGACGTACGAGAACGACCGGCTCTCGGCGCTCGGCAAGTGTCTGGACCTGGTCGCCGGTAGCACGGCCGATGGCACGCTCGCTCACCTGTGGACGTGCTCGAACGTCGCGAGTCAGACCTGGGAGCGCACCGGTCAGGGCCAGTACGTCAACCCGTCAAGCGGCAAATGCCTCGACCTGGTGGGCGGTTCCACCGCGAACGGAACGCGTGCGCACATCTGGAGTTGCCATTCCGGTGCGAGCCAGAAATGGACCCTTCCCCAGTAGATCACTCGGGTCGATGACAAAACCCCCTACTTCCGCTCAGAAAAGGCCAAGTAGGGGGTTTTGTCTATGGCGGTACCGGTGGGATTTGAACCCACGGTGGAGTCTCCCCCACACAACTTTTCGAGAGTTGCACCTTCGGCCGCTCGGACACGGTACCGCAGACGAGTGTACGCGAGCCGCGCCCGTCTCGCCAATCGGGGGCCCGGGGGCCGATCCGTGGGATCCTGGCCAGCATGGACGAGCATCCGGGCGGGAGCGAGAGCGGCGGCGGCACCGAGCACGACAGACGACGACGTCACTGGGAGACCGCCACCTCGATCCCGCTGGTGGCTCTCTCCCTCGTGTTCCTCGCCTGCTACTCGGTGCGGGTGATCGACACCGAGCTGCCGCCCGAGGCCGAGATCGCGCTCAACGCCGTCATCGCCACGATCTGGGTCGCCTTCGCCGCCGACTACGTCATCCGGCTCGGCCTCGCCGCACACAAGGCCGCCTTCGTGCGGTCCGCACCCCTGGATCTGCTCTCGGTCGCGGTGCCCGTCTTCCGCCCGTTCCTGCTCCTGACGCGGCTGAAGGACATCCCCTACTTCCGCCGGCACAGCGGATCGTCGGTGCGCTTCCGCCTGATCATCCACGCCGCCCTGTTCGTGGTGCTGTTCGTCTACTCGATCGCCCTGGCCGTGCTCGCGGCCGAGCGGGGAGCACCTGGGGCCACCATCGAGAGCTTCGGCGACTCCATCTGGTGGGCCTGCGTCACGATGACCACCGTCGGGTACGGCGACTACGTGCCGGTCACGGTGCTCGGCCGCATCCTCGCCGTCATCCTGATGTTCGGCGGCGTCGCCATCGTGGGCGTCGCCACGGCCACGATCGTGTCGTACCTGGGCGAGCGGATCGGCCGGCAGCGCAGCGGGCACGACTCGCGCTGAGGCCCGCACCCTCCCACTCCTCCCTCGAAATGGGGGTATCCGACCAAGCCGACGGTCACAACACTTGATCTTTGGTCCGACTCGCGGGGAAACGTTCGCATTCCGTTCAGATTCGCGTGCTTGGCTCGACCCAGCACCAACGGACGGGTCTCAACCCCTGAGACCCGCACCTCACCCGAATGGACGTCATCGTGACTGTCAGAACGGCCGAGTACCCGAGGCCGAACCACTTCCTCCTGCACATCAGCGACACTCATCTGCTGGCGGGAGGGGGCAAGCTCTACGGATCCGTCGACAGCGAGACCCACCTGCGTCAGGTGTTCGACGACCTGGAGGCATCCGGGGGCCGACCCGAGGCCATCGTGTTCACGGGTGATCTGGCCGACAAGGGCGAACCGGATGCGTACGCCCGGCTGCGCGCGATCGTCGAGCCGGCCGCCGCGCGGCTCGGCGCCCAGGTGATCTGGGTGATGGGCAACCACGACGACCGCGCGAGCTTTCGCGAGGGACTCCTCGGCGAGGTGCCCACCGACCGATCCGTCGACCGCGTCTACGACGTCAACGGGCTGAGGATCATCACGCTCGACTCGACCGTTCCCGGCCACCACCACGGCGAGGTCTCGAGCGACCAGCTCGACTGGCTGGCCGAGGAACTGGCCTTCCCGGCTCCGCACGGCACCATCCTGGCCCTGCACCACCCGCCGGTGCCGAGCGTGCTCGACCTGGCCGTGGCCGTTGAGCTGCGCGACCAGAAGGGCCTCGCCGAGGTGCTCGAGGGCTCCGACGTGCGCTCGATCATCGCCGGCCACCTGCACTACTCCACCACCGCCACCTTCGCGGGCATCCCGGTGTCGGTGGCCAGCGCCACCTGCTACACGCAGGACCTGAACGTGGAGGTCGGCGGCACCAAGGGCCGCGCAGGCGCACAGGCGTTCAACCTCATCCACGTGTACGAGCACACCGTGCTGCACTCCGTGGTGCCGGTAGGCACCCATCCCGCGCTCGACCACATCACGGCCGAGGAGACCCGCCGCCGGCTGCTCGCCGACGGCATCGTGATCGCCGACGCCGTCAGCCCGCGGGTATCGCCCGAGCCGCCGATGACGATGCCGATCCTGCTTCCGACGGGAGTGTGAGCTCGGCGGGACTCGCGGCCGCCTTCTCCCACGGCGCCGGGAACGGGAAGTAGCGCTCCAGGAACGAGATCACCGCGGTGGTGCGCTCCTCGACGCCGATCTCGGGCTTGGAGCCGTCGTTCAGGCAGAACATGTCCATCGACCGCTTCTTCAGCAGCGTGTCCATCTCTTTCAGAGCGGCACGGAGCGTGGTCTCGATGTACTTGACCTTGGCATCGGTCTGCACGACGGCGCGCCCGGTCATCAGCGCGTAGTAGTGGTAGAACGAGTTGGTCACCGAGATGTCGGTGGCCGAGCGGAAGGGGCTCGCCGCCGTGCGTGCGAACTCGGGCGCGAACTCCCGCTCCATCTCGAAGAGCACGCTCTTGCGCAGCGGCGCCGCACAGTGCTCGAGGTGGCGGGTGGTGATGCGGCCGAACCGGCGCTGCAGCAGCTCGCGGTTGACGCGGGCGGCGTTCTCGAAGCCGCTGCGGTGCAGGGCGTTCTGGCCCAGACCGATGCGGGTGTCGGCCTCCACGAACTTCGTGATGCCGCCGGGCGAGAAGAACAGGTCGGGGGTGACCGGTCGCCCGAAGAACATGTCGTCGTTGGAGTAGAGGAAGTGCTCGGAGATGCCCGGGATGCGGTGCAGCTGCGCCTCGACGGCGTGCGAGTTGTGGGTGGGGAGATCGCTCAGGTCTTTGAAGAACTGATCGCTCGGCATGATGGTGACCCGCGGGTCGTCGGCCAGCCACTCCGGCTTCGGCGAGTCGGTGGCGATGAAGATGCGGCGCACCCAGGGGGCGAACATGTAGACGCTCCGCAGCGCGTACTTCAGCTCGTCGATCTGGCGGTAGCGGGCCTCGGAGTCGTCGCCCTCACCCACCACGTAGGCCGCCATCCGCTTCGCGCGGGCGCGCTGGAACTCGATCGCCGTGCCGTCGACCCAGGAGAAGACCATGTCGATCTCGAAGCCCACGTCGCTGGCAAGCTGGTCGAACATGCCCACGAGCGTGCTCCACTGCCGGCCGTAGAGGTCGACCGTGGTGCGCTCCATCTCATCGAGCGGGATGATGTTGCGGGTGAGCGAATTCTCCACCGGGGCTTCGACCACGTCGCCGACCCGGCGCCAGATCTCGAGCTGCACGGCGGATTCGGCGCCGTAGCGCAGGCGGCCGATCGGCTCGATCCGGGGCCGGTACAACCGCAGCACGCGAGCTTTCGGATCGCGCGACAGCTTGCCGTCGGCCACCAGGAGGGCCGGGGCGCCGGGTGCCTTCGCGTAGAACGGCTCGCCCGCCATGCTCGCCAGCAACGCTTTCTTGGCGGCCTTGCGGTTCGCCCACTCGATCGCGAGCACCGGGCGCTCGTCGTTGCCGCGCACCAGGAGGAACGGCACACCGGCCGCCTGCAGCGTGTCGGCGATGAACAGCAGGTCGGCGATCATCGACTCCCGCGGAGTCGCGTGCCCGTTGAGAAGGGTCAGCTGGCCTTTGCGCAGAACCAGGTCGTGCCGATCGAGAGCGATCGGATGGGTGGTCGCGGCGCGCAGGACGGTTTCGAGGTGGGGGGCTCCAAATACGTCATCGGTCAAAGTCGCCTCCTCAGGTCGGTGGTTCGCGGTGCGGTGGATCGGTCTCCTGCCAACGGTGCCGGTCGACCTATTTTACGCCCTGTCGCCCGGCCGGATGACCGGGCGTGAGGGCCCGACGAGCGGCTGCAACGCGGTGCCGGACCGGGTCAGATGGCCCGCACACTGTTGTTACGGGCGTCATGGGTGAGTTCGACGAGACCGAGCGTCTCGAGCAACGGCGGCAGATACATCCCGAACCGGCCGCGGTAACCCTTCCGCAGACCGTACCACCCGCCCACGGGATTCTCCTGGGAGCGGCCCCACGCCTCGACCGAGCCGTCCGCCGCGACCTTCTTCTCGTCGGCGGCGCCGAGCGGAACCCATCCGTCCTGCTCCTTCAGCCACGCGTGCAGATCCTCGATCGCCCGCGCCTGGTAGCGCAGGGTCGTGGATCCGACCACGCAGATCAGCTCAGGGGGATCGACGCTGTCGTCGCGGTGCATCGTGTAGGAGGACGAGCCGGGAGCCGTCGTCAGCTGCCAGGGGTCGTCCGGGGTTCCGGAGGCCATGTGCGCATTCTCCGGCATCCGTCGCACGAAGTGAACCATCTCGCCGGGATCCGCCCGGGACAGGTGAATACACGCGTGTTAGCCTTGCCTAAGTAGGGCGTGTTAAAACGTGCTCGCCCTCTGACCGAAGGGTTCATTCCCCAATGAGCTACATCCGTTCGAAGTCTTTCGAGGAATCCGGCTACGTCGTCCTCGACCGCTACGACCAGGCCGCCGATCCGAAGGAGTGGCTCGACCTGGAGTACGTGGACTGGAAGTCCTCCGGCGACACCCGTTTCGCGCCGCTGGCCAGCGCCTCGGGAGACATGGACTGCAACGGATTCTGGAACCACACGCCCCCGCGCACCGACAAAGACGGCGTCTGGGTCGAGGCCAACGTGTCGAAAGCGCCGATCCTCAAGGCCCGCGCCGAGGAGCCCGGAACCAACATCGGCCGCTGCCGCGTGATCGAACTGCAGCCCAACAGCTACCCCGAGGCTCTCTACAACCTGCACCAAGACGACAACAACCGCCTCAACCCCGAGGGCACCGGATGGATCGTCCGCGGTTTCTACAACCTCTCCGACGACGCCGACTCGTACCTGATCCTGCGCGAAGACCGCTTCGACCCCGAGACCGAGGTGCGCATCGCGCTCCCGGCCGGCGCGCAGCTGATCGTCGACACGCAGCGCTTCTGGCACGCGGTCTGGCACCGCGGGCCCGAGCCGCGCTACTGCCTCATCACCTCGTGGGAGTCGGGCCCTGAGCTCGACGCCTTCATCGCGTCGAAGAACGGCGTCGCGCACGCGGCATCCGCTCCGCTGGACGCCGAGTTCGTGGCGACGGCGCAGGCGGATGTGCGGCACCGGCTCGCCGAGCGCGCCGCGATCATCTCGGCCAAGGGCAAGGCGGCGGCGGGGCCCGACCCCCTCGACTACGAGGACTGAGCCCGCGTTCCGCCGCTGCTATTCCTGCGGCTGCACGGTCACCGGGTCCATCCAGAGGTAGTCCCAGTGGTGGCCGTCGAGGTCTTCGAAGCCGCGGCTGTACATGAAGCCGTAGTCCTGCGCGGGCTTGGGCTCGGTGGCGCCGGCCGCCAGGGCCTTCTCCAGGATGGCGTCGACGGCCTCACGGCTGTCCACGCCGATCGCGTTCTGCACCTCGCTGGTGGTGCGAGCATCCGCAATCTGCTTCGTGGTGAACGTCTTGTAGAAGTCGTGCGTGAGGATCATCAGGTAGATGGTGTCGCTCATCACCACGCAGGAGGCGTTCTCGTCGGTGAACTGGGGGTTGATCGTGTAGCCGATCGCCTCGAAGAAGGCCTTCGAGGCGTCGAGGTCGGCGACGGGCAGGTTGACGAAGATCTGGTTGGCCATGCCACCAGGATCGCTGCACGCACGGGCTGTGTAAAGAGCGATCTCGCGCTTGTTCTCCCCCGGCGGCGGTGGCGGATCACGGATGTCGGAGGGCCGCTCTAGGGTTGGGGCATGGCCACGAAATCCACCAGCGCGTACCGCTGCACCGAGTGCGGCTGGCAGAGCATCAAGTGGGTCGGGCGCTGCGGCGAGTGCCAGTCGTGGGGCACGGTGGTCTCGGCCGCTGAGAACGAGGGCATCTCGCGCGCGGTGCGGGCGACCGTGCTCGATCAGGCCCGGATAGCGCGGCCGATCACCGAGATCTCGTCCGACGTGGCGGCGCACTGGGCCACCGGCATCGGCGAGTTCGACCGGGTGCTGGGCGGCGGGCTGGTGCCCGGCGCCGCCATCCTGCTCTCCGGCGAGCCGGGCGTCGGCAAGTCGACGCTGCTGCTCGAGGTGGCCGCGAAGGCCGCCGAAGAGCACCTGCGGGTGCTCTACGTCACGGCCGAGGAGTCGGTGTCGCAGGTGAAGTTGCGCGCCGAGCGCACGCACGCGCTCTCGCCCACGCTCATGCTCGCGGCCGAGACCGATCTGGCCACCGTGCTCGGGCAGATCGACGCGGTGCAGCCGCACCTCGTGATCGTCGACTCGGTGCAGACCGTGTCGTCGTCGGCGCTGGATTCGGCGGCGGGGTCGCCGACGCAGGTGCGCGAAGTCGCGTCGTCGCTCATCCGGGTGGCCAAGGAGCGGTCGCTGCCCGTGCTGCTGGTGGGCCACGTCACCAAAGACGGCTCGATCGCGGGGCCACGGGTGCTCGAGCACCTGGTCGACGTGGTGTGCCAGTTCGAGGGCGACCGGCAGACCTCGCTGCGCTTCGTGCGGGCGCTCAAGAACCGCTTCGGGCCCACGGACGAGGTGGGCTGCTTCGAGATGTCGGCCGAGGGCATCCGGGAGGTGCCCGATCCGAGCGGGCTGTTTTTGTCGCGAGGGTCGGATGCCGTGTCGGGCACCTGCGTGACCGTCGCCCTGGAGGGGCGGCGCGCGCTTCCCGTCGAGGTACAGGCCTTGGTCGTGTCGACGCCGTCACCGAACCCGCGGCGGGTCACCAACGGGGTCGACTCGTCGCGAGTGGCGATGATCCTGGCGGTTCTCGAGCGGCGGGCGCGCATCAAGCTCAGCGAACTCGACGTCTACGTGTCGACCGTCGGCGGGGTGAAGCTCAGCGAGCCCGGCGCCGATCTGGCGATCGCGCTGGCCCTGGCCTCGGCGGCGAACGACAAACCGCTGCCGCACGATCTCGCGGCTTTCGGCGAGATCAGCCTGGCCGGTGAGGTGCGCCCGGTCTCCTCCAGCCGCACGCGGGCCGCGGAGGCCCGGCGGCTCGGCTTCAACCGCATCATCGACGACGAGGCCCAGCAGCTCACCCGTGCCCTCGGCCGTGCCTTCTCCTGAGCACCTCCGGAGTCACTCCGGCAGGCCGGCGACGACCTCCAGCAGGTCGGTGAAGGCATCGGCCACGGCTGCCGGGTCCGTTCGCTGGAGAAAGCCGGCCACGGCACGATCCTGCTCCGCCCTGGTCTCACCGGCGCGGGCCGCTTCGATCCACGGCAGCGCCTCGAGCAGCGCATCCGGGTCGTCGAAGTCAGCCGAGCGCACCCACGGCTCGCCGTGCAGGTGGTCGAGGGCGCCGAGGTCGGAGAGCAGCACGGGGCGACCGAAGGTGGCGGCGAGGTAGACCAGACTCGGATTGAGCGCGCCGAGGTAGGGAAGCACCATCGCGTCGGCGGCCCGGATCCAGAACTGCGCGTCGTCGGCCGGCACGTACCGCACGGCGGCGTGCACGCCCTCGACGTCGAGCGCCCGTCGGAGCGCGGCCTCGTCGACGCCGGAACCCACCTCGCCCGCCACCAGCAGCACCAGTTCCGGATGCGCGACGCGGGCTCGCGCGAAAGCCTCCAGCAGGCGGTCCAGGCCCTTGTACGGCCGCAGGGTGCCGAAGAGCAACAGCACGGTGGCATCCGGCGCCAGCACCAAGGCCCGGCGCGCCTGTGCCGTCGACACCTCATCGCGGAACCGGCCGCGGTAGTTCGGGTGCGGATGCACCACGACGGTCTCGGGCCGCAGCGCGTAATCGTCGGCCACGAGCCTCGGTGTGGCCGGATTCATCACGATCACGCGGTCGGCACGCTCGACGACGCCGCGCAGCACGGTGAGCTCGGCGTCGCGGTGACGCAGCTCGTGCGGCATCGTGTTGTGCACGGTCCAGACCAGGTGCCCGCCGCCGGCCCGGAAGTCGTCCAGGGCCTCGAGGAACGTCGCCGCCGCACGTGCCGCCTCCTCGCCGGTCGTCGCCTGCTGCGCGATCGGCGCGGTCCAGTTCAGGTGCAGGATGCGCGGCCGGGCCGGGTCGGGCGTCGCCCGGAGGTGCGCGAGCAGTCCGGGCACGTCTTCGGCGACCGTCACGGCGAACCGCGCGCCGAGCCGGGAGTACAGGATGCGCTGGTACGGGTTGTTCGGGTAGTACGGGAACACCAGCAGCTCCGCGCCGGGTGCGGAGGCTCGGTGGGCACGACGCCGCAGTCGGGTGCGGGCGCGACGGCCGAGTCGCGGGCGCACGACGAACTGGTCGGGGTGCGGCCCGGCCACCACACGGCCGGCACGGTGTACCCGGCCCGAGCGCAGCTGGTGTCCGGTCGTGGTGAAGACGTCGCTGGCGGCGATCCCGACCGGAGCCCACACCAGAGTCGCCGCATCCTGGATCTCGACCCGCACCCGATACCGCCGGTCGGCCTCGCCCTCGGGCATCCCGACGAGCACGTGCGCCGTCTCGGCCAGGACCGGATCTGAGCAGACCGCGCGCGCATCCGCTGCGTCGACCGTGGCGACCATCTCGACGTTCTCGACCGTCTCGACCACGATCCGCATCCGGGGTGCAGCGGGTTCGAGCGGCCCGTCCAGCCGAGCGTGCACCTCGATGTGGGCGCCGCGCACCCGCAGCTCGAGCCGCGCCAGTCGCCGCGATGCCCGGCGCCGGGCGAGTTCGGGGCCGAGCACGCCGATCCGCACACCCTCCGGCTCGGTCAGCTCGCCGGGTGCGTCGCATTCGAGCAGCAGTTCGAGTCGTTCGTCGTCGCCGAGCGCTCTCCAGGCGACGCCGGAGGGATCGGGCCGCGCACCGCTGATGTCGTTCACCCGCTCGCCACTCCCGCCACCGGCGCCCTAGGGAAGCGCCCGATCCGATTTTGACACGGAGCCCGGGCTCCGCCGGAGCGCGGGGCCAGCGCGGCGGATGCTCACACGTGCGGTACGAAGGCCTGCCAGGCGAGTCGGCGCGAGCCGCGTGGATCCGCTTCGACGCGGTCTTCGGCATCGATCACGAGGGTCAGGCGGTCGTTCTCGTCGTAGAGCGGCCAGTCGTCGCCGAGACGCCCGTCGTGGGCGAACCGCAGCCAGTGCGCCCGCATCCGCCGGCCGGCCGCACGGAACGCGCGCCGCCCGCCGAGCACCGTCATCGTGCGCCCGAACCAGCCGTTCATCCGGTCGAAGACGGCGAACAGGTCGAGCCCGTGGGTGGCGTCGAAGCCGGCCAGCCGCACCAGCCGCGGTGCCGCGTCGAAGCGGTAGAAGTAGGTCGGCTGGAACCGTGAGTGCCGCTCGGCCACCTTCACGGTCGGATACCAGAAGGCGTAGTCGCCGCCGAAATCCGCCGCCGGTCGCTTGGCCGGCAGCCCCGGGTATTCGGCCTTGATCGCCTTGCGATTGCCCTTCTTGGTACGCCGGAAGATGGCGCGGATCCGCTTGGGCGTGGTGGCCAGGATGTCGAGCCGGCCGACGAACAGCGATCCTTCGCGGTCGTTCGTGCCGATGATCAACGGGATCGCCGCCGCACGCCCCTCCTTGAACGCGTCCAGAGGGCGCTCGGGCAGGAAGTCGCCGTCGATCACGGGTGAGAGCGCGATGGTGCCCGGATGCGCGTCCGGCGTGCGCAGCGTCAGGGTGACGGCGGCCTCGACCAGTTCGCCGGCCTCCACCGACACCAGCACCTCGCCGGCGAGGTCGTCGGAGGTCGACTCGACGCCGTCCGCGTCGATCGACTCGGTGAGCAGTTCGACGAACTCCTCAGCCCAGACCGCAGTGGTCTCGGGAAGGTAGATGGCGTTGGCCGGCGAGCTCTGAGCGATCGCCCGCGCGAAGAGCCCCTGAGCGGATGGGGTCGCCATCAGGGTGGTGACGGCGTTGCCACCGGCCGACTCCCCGAACAGCGTGACGGTGGCGGGGTCGCCCCCGAAGGCCGCGATGTTCTGCCGCACCCACTCGAGGGCGGCCACCTGGTCGCGGAGGCCCAGGTTCGACTCCAGCGGCCGTTCCGGCGTCGAGTAGCGCGTGAAGTCGAGGTAGCCGAGCGCGCCGAGGCGGTAGTTGAAGCTCACGTAGACGATGCCGCCCTCGCGCACGAGCGCCTCGCCGTTCTGCGGATGCTCGGCCGACGACCCGACGCTGTAGGCGCCGCCGTGCACGAACACCATCACCGGCAGGCCCGTGCGCTCGTCGGCCGGGCGCAGGACGTTGATACTCAGGCAGTCCTCCGACATCACCGCCGAGCGGCTCGCCCCGATGAAGTTGCCGGCGCGCGACTGCATCGCCACCGGCCCGAAGTCGCGGGCGTCCCGCACGCCGTCCCACGGCGCGGGCGGCCGCGGAGCCCGGAACCGCAGCGGCCCGACCGGCGCCGCGGCGAACGGGATGCCGCGCCACCAGCGCAGGCCCCTCCGCTCGGCGCCCCGGACGGTGCCCTCGGCGACCTCGACGATCAGCGGGTCGCCGGCTCCACCCGCGGCATCCGGTGCGGGAGGCGGCGAGGATCGGAGGCTGGTCACTCGCGCATGCTAGCCGGGCCGGATGAACGCCGGCCGACGCGCACGCCGACGCCGCTCAGCGCACCCCTCAGTTGAGGATGAACTGCTGGGTGTCGGCGGCCGGGATGCCCGCCACCTGCACCGTGAGGTGGTACGAGGCGCCCGCGGCCGGAACCTGCGGGCGGTCGGTCGCCTCGCAGGTGGCGGCACTCGACCGGGTGCGGTCCCAGGCGAAGGGGGTGGAGTTCACCACGACGCCGGGCTCGAGCAGGGCCTGGGTGTCGGAGGCGCCGGTCTGGCAGTCGGTCGAGACCCAGTAGGTCTCGTCGCCGCTCGTGATCGTGTAGAGCTGCTGCGAGGTGCCGGCGTTGATGGTGCAGGGCTCCGAGCCGGTGTTCTCGATCGTGAACGAGATCTGCGGGTTCACGCCCGCCGCGTAGCTGCTCGCATCCGTGACCGGTGTCACCGAGATGTTGCCGGCGGCGCAGGCGGCCGCCGGAGCGTTCGGGTCGGTCGTGGCCGCGTCGACCGAGCCCGGTGTGGCGGCGGGATCGGCCGAGCCCGCGGCATCCGTCGCCCCCGGATCGGCCGTCGAGGTGGGAGCGCCGACGGTCGCGGGCGATTCGCCCTGCGCACCCGAGCCGGGTCGCACGACGATCAGCACGACCACCACGATCACGGCCACCAGCGCGAACAGCACGATCGCGCGGCGCCGCCAGTACACCTGCTTGGGCAGCCTTCCCGGGGCTTGCCCGGGTTGTCCGATGCTCGACATGAGCCCACATTAACCAGCGGATGCGCCCGAGCCCCGGCACGACACCGCCATTCGCGCCTCCCGACCCTGCGAATCCGCCCAACCCGCACCGCTCCCCGCGCCGCTCCCCCGCACCACCCCTCCTCGCGACCCGTCGATCTTCGCCCTTCCCGGGCGGATTCAGGGCCGAAATCGACGGGTCGCGAGGAGGTGACGGGAGGGTCAGGCGGGGGCGGGGGTGGGGGTGGGGGTGGGGACCGCGGGGGTGGGGACCACAGGAGCGGCCAGGCCGAAGGCTTCGAGCTCGGCGTCGTCCAGCATCCGGGAACGGATGAGGAAGCGCTTGCCCTCGGGGGCCTCGATCGAGAAGCCGCTGCCCCGGCCGTCGACGAGGTCGATGGTGAGGTGCGTGTACTTCCAGTACTCGAACTGCGAGCGCGACATGTACACCTCGACCGGGTAGGTGCCCTCGACGTGCAGGGTGCCGATCAGGATGTCCGAGCCGCCGGTTCGGAACATCCCGACGGGGTAGCACATCGGCGACGAGCCGTCGCAGCATCCGCCGGACTGGTGGAACATCAGCTGCCCGTTGATCGACGCGAGGTGCCGCAGCATCTCCGCCGCCGCCTCGGTCACGTCGACGCGCGACGGCCCCGACGTGGGATCCGTCATCAGAAGAATCCCATCGGCCCGTCGGCGTAGGAGACGAGCAGGTTCTTCGTCTGCTGGTAGTGGTCGAGCATCATGCGGTGGTTCTCCCGCCCGATGCCGGACTGCTTGTAGCCGCCGAAGGCCGCGTGCGCCGGGTACTGGTGGTAGGTGTTCGACCACACACGGCCGGCCTGGATGGCGCGGCCCGCCCGGTAGAGCTGCGATCCGCTGCGCGACCACACGCCGGCACCGAGGCCGTAGAGGGTGTCGTTGGCGATCGAGATGCCCTCGTCGTAGTCGTCGAAGCTCGTCAGCGCGAGCACCGGACCGAAGATCTCCTCCTGGAAGATACGCATCGAGTTCACGCCCTCGAAGACGGTGGGCTGCACGTAGAAGCCGCCGCTCAGCTCGCCACCGAGGTCGGCCCGCTCGCCGCCGGTGAGCAGCTTCGCGCCCTCCTGCTTGCCGATGTCCATGTAGCTGAGGATCTTCTCCAGCTGGTCGTTCGAGGCCTGCGCGCCGATCATCGTGGACGTGTCCAGCGGGTTGCCCTGCTTGACCTTCGACACGCGCTCGAGGCCATCCGCCACGAAGCCGTCGTAGATGGATCGCTGCACCAGTGCCCGCGAGGGGCAGGTGCAGACCTCGCCCTGGTTCAGGGCGAAGAAGGTGAAGCCCTCCAGCGCCTTGTCGTAGAAGGAGTCCTTCTCGTCGGCCACGTCGGCGAAGAACACGTTCGGGCTCTTGCCGCCGAGTTCGAGCGTGACGGGGATCAGGTTCTCGCTCGCGTACTGCATGATCAGGCGGCCCGTGGTGGTCTCGCCGGTGAACGCGATCTTGCGGATGTTGTTGTGCGAGGCGAGCGGGGCGCCGGCCTCGATGCCGAAGCCGTTGACGATGTTGAGCACGCCGGCGGGCAGCAGGTCTTCGATCAGGCCCATCAGCACGTGGATGCTGGCCGGCGTCTGCTCGGCCGGCTTCAGCACCACGCAGTTGCCCGCGGCGAGTGCCGGAGCGAGCTTCCAGACGGCCATCAGGATGGGGAAGTTCCAAGGGATGATCTGGCCCACCACGCCCAGCGGCTCGTGGAAGTGGTAGGCGATGGTGTCGTTGTCGATCTCGCTGATGCCGCCCTCCTGCGCCCGGATGCAGCCGGCGAAGTAGCGGAAGTGGTCGATGGCGAGCGGGATGTCGGCGGCGAGCGTCTCGCGCACCGGCTTGCCGTTCTCCCAGGTCTCGGCCACGGCGAGCAGCTCGAGGTTCTGCTCCATGCGGTCGGCGATCTTGTTCAGGATGACCGCACGCTCGGCGACGCTGGTCTTACTCCAGGCGGGGAAGGCCTTCCAGCCGGCCTCGACGGCCCGGTCGACGTCGGTGGCGTTGCCGCGCGCGACCTCGGTGAAGTTCTGGCCCGTGACGGGGGTGGGGTTCTGGAAGTACTGGCCGCTGGCCGGCGGCACGTACTCGCCGCCGATGTAGTTGTCGTAGCGCGGCTTGAAGGCGACGACGGCACCCGCGGTGCCGGGGTTCGCATAGACGGTGGAGCCGGGCGCTGCGGGGGCCGCTGCCTCGGTCTCGGGACGATCGATGATGGTCATGATGCTCCTTGTCGACGACGGTGTCGGATGCCCGTGACGCTACGCCTGGGCAGGTTGCATCGGGTTGCGCGGGAATGCCCGGCGCCGGTCGGGCCTTGTTCCGTTCATGAGCTTCGTCGACGCCGAACCGGATGCCGTGGGGGCGCTGCTCGCGCGGCTGCGGTTCCGCGCCGATTCGGTGACCCTCGAGCACCTCGCGCCGGGCGACCGCCGACGGCACGTCGAGGGCCTCGTGCTGCACCACCTGGTCTCCGGTTCGGCGAGCGTCTCGGGCACCGAGGCCTGCGCCATCGTGCGCGCGGGCGACGTGTTCCTGCTCCCGCTCGGCGGGCCGCACACGCTGACCGCGATCGAGCACACCGAGGTGCTGACCGTCGCGGTGCACGTCGAGGGCGTCGGCCCGTCCGCCGTGCTGTCGGGCGGCCTGCCCGAACTGATGATGAGCTGCTCGCTCGCCGACCGCTCCGCCGTGGTGGCGGGCCTGATCGGCGGCATCCGTGAAGAGCTGGCAGCCGGCCGCGACGCATCCGCCTCGCTCGCGGAGGATCTCGCGACGCTGGTGGTGACGGCCACGGTGCGCGGCTGGGCCGAAAGCGGATGCGACCGGGATGCCGGAGCATCCGGTTGGCAGCTCGCCCTGCGCGATCCGCACATCGCCCGGGCCCTGGAGGCCATCCAGAACGAGCCCGGAACCAAGTGGAGCGTGGCCGGTCTGGCACGGGTGGCGAACTCCTCGCGCTCGACATTCGCCGAGCAGTTCCGCCTCGCCGTGGGGGTGCCACCCCTCGCCTACCTCGCTCGCGTGCGGATGGAGCGGGCGAAACAGCTGCTCACCGCTGAGGGCTTCAGTGTCGGCCAGACGGCCAGCGCCCTCGGCTACTGCTCCGACGAGGCCTTCAGCCGCGCCTTCCGCCGTGTGGCAGGAGAGTCCCCCACCGCCTGGCGCCGCTCCGCGCGGTAGGCCCGGCGACGTCACCGGCCCGGGGCTAGGCGCGGGCGGGGCGGTTGCGGAGCGACGTGAGGAGGATGCCTCCGGTGAGGGCCGCGACACCTCCGACGAGCAGGGCGGTGCCGACACCGACACCGTCGACCAGGACGCCGCCGACCACGGCGCCGAGCGCGATCGCGACCTGGAAGGCCGCCGCCTGCAGGCCGCCGACGCTCTCCAGGCGGGCGGGCTCGGCCCTCGCCATCCAGGTCATCAGCGTGGTGGGCACCGCGCCGAAGCCGAGACCCCAGAGTGCCACGGCGAGGACGACGAGCGCCTGGTTACCGCCCGAGAACGAGAACAGCAGCAGTGCGACGCCGAGCAGGGCCGGCACCACGAGCACGGCCAGTCGCATCCGCTTGTCGACCAGCGGCCCGGCCACCAGGTTGCCGGCGAACGCGGCCAGGCCGTAGACCAGCAGCAGCGCCGCGAGCGCGGCCGGCTCGAAGCCGCCCACCTCGGTGGCGGCGGGGCGGATGTAGGTGAAGGCGGCGAAGTGCCCGCCGGCCACCAGCGCCGTGGCGAGCAGACCGAGAAGGATCAGGCGCGAACGCAGGGTGTCGAACAGCGCCCGGAATCCGGCACCGCCGTTCGGGCGCACCGAGGGCAGCACGACCAGTTGCACCACGAGCGCCACCACCCCGACTCCGGCCGCGAGCAGGAAGACCGCACGCCAGCCCCACAGCTCACCGAGCCACGTGCCGAGCGGGATCGCGGCCACCGTGGCGAGCGAGACGCCCACGTTCACGATCGTCATGCCCCGGCCGAGCCGCGCCGGCGACACCAGTCGCGCCGTGACCGAGATGGCGAGCGCCCAGAAGCCACCGAGCGCGACGCCGAGCAGCACGCGGGCGGCCAGCAGCACAGGGTAGCTCGGGGCGATCGCCACGAGCAGGTCGGAGAGCACCGCGAGGGCGCCGAGTCCGAGCATCAGGTGCCGGCGGTCGATGCGGGGCAGCAGCACCGGGATGGTCAGCCCGGCGAGCGCTGCCACGATCGCCGTGACGCTCACCGACTGACCGGCCACGCCCTCGCTCACACCGAGGTCGCTCGCGACCCGGGTGAGCAGGCTCGCCGGCAGGAACTCGGCCATCACGAGGGCGAACACGCCGAGGCCGAGCGAGACGACGCCCGCCCAGGAGTCTTTGGGGGCGGTGGGAGACGGCGTACCGGAGGAGGACGGTGTGCTGGTGCTGCTCGCGAGTGCGAGCGACGCGGTGTCGGTGGTCATGGGGAATGCAACGCCGAGGCTGTGGCATCCTTCCGACCGATCGTCGGCGAGACCGTGCAGATCGTCCGGACGTGCGGGCGACCGGGCCCCGGATGAACGGGGCGCGGCCCTACAGCGACCGCTCGAGCGCCTCGAGGTGAGCCACCACGCCGGCGCGCTTAGGCGAGCGCGCGGGCAGCAGCCGGAGGGCCGCGGTCCACACCTCGGCGTCGTCCAGGCCGTCTTCGGTGGCGGCGTAGTCGAGCAGCACGTCGACGGCCGCGTCGGTGAGGATCGCCTCGCGCAGCCGCATCCGCACCCGGTCGCGGATGGCGACGACTCCGGGGGCGTCGGATCCGGGCAGCAGCGGGCCGCGCACCGCGGCGAGAGCCACCCGGTGCGCCCCCTTGTCCAGCAGCGAGACGACGTGGTGGGCGTCGAGCTCGATCGGCACGCTCAGCCGGTAGGGCCGCGACTCGATGTCGACGCCCGTGCCGGCCGCGGCGAGGGTGCGCCGCAGCCGCACCATCTCGGGGCGGAGCGTGACGACGCCGGATTCGTCTCCGTAGACCTCGGCGGCCAGGCGTTGCGCCGACACGCCCTCCGGATGCCACGCCAGCACCGTCAGGATCTCGGAGTGCCGCGAACTCAGCTCGACCGGGCCGTTCGCCCCGGCCAACTCGCCGGTGTCGCGTCCGAGCACGTGCATCGAGATCGGTCCCGCATCCGGCCGCCGGCCCTGCCGTGCGGCAGAACGTGCTCCGACGCCTGCCGACCCCGCCGCTCCGAAGCCCACCACGCTGAGCGGCGAGCGCCCGCGGGTCGACGTCGAGCCGCCCGCGCCGCCTCGATCGCTGAGCGCCCGCAGCCGCAGCACCATCAGTTCGGCCTCGGCGGCCGCGGCGGTCGCCTCGATCAGCGGGAGCGTGTGCGGATCCACGGCCCGGGCATCTCCCGTGATGTCGATCACGCCCAGGATGCGCCGGGTCTCGGGGTCGTGCACCGGCACCGCGGTGCAGCTCCAGCCGTGCACCAGCCGGTTGAAGTGCTCGGAGTCGTGGATCTGGATGCCGTGGTCCAGCTCCAGGGCCGTGCCCGGTGCCGACGTGCCCACCCGGCTCTCCGACCAGCCGGCGCCCTCCACGAAGCGCATGTCCTCGGCCGCCCGCTTCGAGGCGGAGTCGCCCTCGACCCAGAGCAGCCGGCCCATCTCGTCGCCGACGGCCACGAGCAGACCCGAGCCCTCGGCATCGCGCACCAGCAGCTTGCGGATGACCGGCAGCACGAGCGAGAGCGGGTGCGCCCGGCGGTACTCGGCGAGCACGTCTTCGCCCACCTCGAGGTCGGGAAGCAGGTGCTCGGGATCCAGCGCCCGGCTCTTCGCGCGCTCCCACGATTCGTGCACGACGGTGCGCGGACGGGTGCGCTCCCGGGCGTCCGGATGCGCGAGCCAGGGACTGCTCATGCTCTGCCGCCCATCTGCGTCGATAGTGGGAGTGGTTCAGCGGGTGCGCCGGGAGGATCCGGCCGAGATCACACCGGACCTCACGCCACCAGTATCACGCGCAGCCGCCCGTACGTGAAGAGCGCCGGCGAATCACCAGGGGATCGGCAGGGCCGGCACGCGGTCGCCCCCCGCTGCACCGGCGCCCGGGCACACCAGCACGCCGTCGGCGTCGGCGAGGCCGCGCAGCATCCCCGATCCGTGCCAGTCGGAGGGCAGGGCCAGCCCCGCGTGCAAGCGGTAGGGGCGGAGCACGGTGGGGCTGCGAGCGGCTTCGACGGCCGCTCCCAGCACGACCTCGCCGAGGGCGGGCAGGGGCAGCCCCTGGAACGCGGCGATCACCGGATGCGCGAGCGTCAGCAGGCTGAGCAGCGCGGCGAGCGGGTTGCCGGGCAGCCCGATCACCAGCAGGCCGCCCGGGAGCCGGGCCAGTAGGGCGGGACCGCCGGGGCGGACGGCGAGCCCGCCGATCAGGAACTCGGCTCCGAGGGCGCGCAGCGCGGTGCGCACGTGGTCGGAACCGGACCCTCCGGTGCCGCCCGTGGTGAGGAGGAGGGAGGGAGCCGCCCTCGCGGGCGACGTGGCCGATGCCGAGGCCGAGGCCCACGCGGCCAGCTCGGCGACCGTGGCGTCGAAGTCGTCGCCGATCCGGTCGACGCCGATCACGGTGCCGCCCAGGCTCGCGATCACGCCGGGAAGCGACGGTCCGAAGCTGTCGCGCACCCGGCCGGGGCCGGGTATGCCCGCCGTCACGACCTCCGCACCGGTCAGCAGCAGGGCGACCGCGGGCCGGGCCACCACCCCCAGTTCGTCGTGGCCGCCCGCCGCCGCGAGCGCCAGATGCACCGGGTTCAGGAGGCGCCCGGCGTCGATCAGCCGCTCGCCGTTCCGCGCCTCCCGCCCGGCGCCCCGGATGTGCTGGCCCGGGCGCGGTTCGCCGGCCGCCCCGGGACCCGGCTCGAGCATCCGGATGCCGTCGATGGATGACACGACGCCGTGTTCACTCCGCAGCACGCCCCGGATGCCGGCCGGCACGAGACCGCCCGTCACGATGGGCCGGGCTTCTCCGGCGCGCAAGACGGGTGGGTTGGCTGCCGCGCCGAGCAGTCGCCAGGGCGGATCGCCGGCCACCGCCCAGCCGTCCATGGCCGAGGAGTCGTAGTGCGGCACGTCGGTGAGGGCGTGCAGGTCGTCGGCGAGCGTGCGACCGGCCGCGGCCTCGAGGGGAACGCGGATCGGCACGAGCGGCACGGCGGCGGCGGCCGCGATGCGCCGCGCCTCGTGCCACTCAACCGGCGACGATACCGGGGTGCGCGCGGATGCTGTCGCCGCTTTCGGCGCCCGATCAGCGGTGCTCATCCGGGCTTCCCGATCTCACGCAGAGCCGTCGTGCGCGGGCGGCAGTTCCGCCGACATGGTGGGCGGCATGTCGTCGGAGGCCTCGCGCTCGGCAGCGACCGTCTCGGCGAGCCTGGTCGCCACCTCGATCGCCCGGGCCAGCTCGTCGGCTGCAGCCGTGAGGTCCGCAGCCGTGAGGTCCGCCGCCGCGACGGTCGCGTGCTCCTCCCCCGTGCCGTCGTCGGCCGCCCGCTGCCGGGCCGCCGCGAGTCCGGCGGCGTAGCCCACCACATACGTCGTGAGCGGAGCCGCCGGGCGCCGCACCGAGTGCGCCGCCACCCCGGCCAGCGCCAGAAGCGCCTCCACGTCGACCACGAACCCCTCGAGCCGCAGTTCGGCCGCCAGGCGCGAACTCCAGGCGGCGAGCTCGCGCAGCTGGTCGTCTTCAGCACTCATCAGGACTCCTCCGTTCGAGGGGCGATCTCGCGCCGAGGCGCTCGGCGTCGTCCCAGGTGTCGACGTCGTCGGCGGCGCCCGCGGGGATCGGCACCTCGCGCAGCTCCAGCGGTTCCACCAAGGTTCGCACGGCCAGTCCGTCGAGGCGAGCGCCCACCCGCTGCACGGCGGCGGTCAGGGCGGCAGCGTCGTAGAGGGCGAGCAGGTGCTGACGGCGACCGGATGCATCGACCGCAGCGAACCCGTCGACGCCGCCCTGCCGGTGACCGCGCGCTCCGTGGGCGGTCTCCCCCGCCGCGATCACCAGCGCGGCGACCGCGTCGGCGCATCCGGGCATGTCGCAGGCCAGCACCAGGATGCCGTGTTCACCGGAGGATGGGGTGCGTGCGGATGCGGAGGCCTGGCCCAGAGCCGACATCCCCGGAGCCGTCATCCCCAGAGCCGCCACCCCGGCGGCGATCGCGGCCACGGGGCCGCCGAATGCCGGTTCCTCGCGAACCACCTCGATGGACGCGCCGCGATCCGCACCCGTACCCGTACCCGTCCCCGCGAGCGCGCCCGCGATCTCTGCGGCGAGCGCCGGCTCCCCCACCACCACGACCCGCTGCGCTCCGGCCTCACGGGCCGCGTCGAGCGTGCGGTGCAGCAGGCTGCGGCCGTCGACGATCAGGTGCTGCTTGGGCTCGCCGCCGAGGCGCGAGGAGCGGCCCCCGGCGAGAACGATCGCATCCAGCAGCACCCGACCAGCCTAGGCTCTGCCCGATCCCCTTCCCGAGGCCGGCTCCCCGCACCGGGCCCTGGGCATTCGCTCCGGGCGTTTGCCCCTACCCCTCGCGGATGCTATTCCTGACACATGGGACGAATCACCGCTCGACGCCGCGTGACCCGCATCACCGTCGGCGCGCCGCGGGTGTTCCGGGAAGATCTGCTGGCCGTCGAAGAGCCCCTCGAGATCCGGGTCGGCGGCCGCTCGCTCGCGATCACGATGCGCACGCCCGGCCACGACACCGATCTGGCGGCCGGGTTCCTCGTCTCGGAGGGTGTCATCCGGCACGGCGACGATTTCGCGGCGGCCCGCTACTGCGCCGGCGCCACCGACGAGGGGCTCAACACCTACAACGTGCTCGACGTGAGCCTCGCGCCCGGCGTGCCGGCACCCGATCCGAGCCTCGAGCGCAATTTCTACACGACGAGTTCGTGCGGCCTCTGCGGCAAGGCGAGCATCGACGCGGTGCGTACCCTCTCGCACTACGAGGTGCGCGGCGACGCCTTCGAGATCGACCCCGCCCTGCTGGTGACCTTCCCCGACCTGCTGCGCGAACAGCAGGCGGTGTTCGAGAAGACCGGCGGCCTGCACGCCGCGGCCCTCTTCGACGCCCTGACCGGCGAGCTGCTGGTGCTGCGCGAAGACGTCGGCCGGCACAACGCGGTCGACAAGGTCGTCGGTTGGGCCGTGAAGGAGAACCGGCTCCCGCTGCGCTCCACCGTGCTGATGGTCTCGGGGCGCGCGAGCTTCGAGCTCACCCAGAAGGCCTCGATGGCCGGCATCCCCATGCTCGCCGCGGTCTCCGCCCCCTCCTCGCTCGCGGCCGAACTCGCCGCCGAACTCGGGATGACGCTGGTCGGCTTCCTGCGCGGCGACTCGATGGTGGTCTACAGCAGCCCGCAGCGGATCGGCGCGGCGCGCGCGGCCGCCGCCGCGGCATCCGGAACCGACACCCACGTCGACATCCCTGCGCGCCCGCACGACCCCGCCACCACCGACCTCCCCGGAGCCCCCGCATGAGCGCCAGACCGCCCGTGGACGACGTCAGCGACGCCGACATCGAGGTCACCGATCCGAAGCACTACGCCGTGGGCCTGCCCGGTGTGCTGCACTCGATGGAGCCGGCGCTTCGCCAGCTGGGCGGCCGTCGCACCCTCGAGCTGCTCACCTCGATCAACCAGCGCGGCGGCTTCGACTGCATGAGCTGCGCCTGGCCGGATCCGGATCACCGCAAGAAGCTCGAGTTCTGCGAGAACGGCGCCAAGGCCGTGATCTGGGAGGCCACCCCGGTCACCGTGCCGAGCAGCTTCTGGGCCGAGCACTCGGTGCACGACCTGGCCGGCAAGTCGGAGTACTGGCTCGGCATGCAGGGGCGCCTCACCGAGCCCGTCTACAAACCGGCCGGTGAAGACCACTACCGCCCCGTGAGCTGGGACGAGGCCTTCCGTCTCGTGGGCGAGAACCTGCGCGCGCTGGAGAGCCCCGACCAGGCCGCCTTCTACACCAGCGGCCGCGCCTCGAACGAGGCCGCCTTCGCGTACCAGCTGTTCGTGCGCGCCTTCGGCACCAACAACCTGCCCGACTGCTCGAACATGTGCCACGAGTCCACCGGCACCGCGCTCAGCGAGGTGATCGGCATCGGCAAGTCCACCATCTCCTACGACGACTTCGAGAAGGCCGAGCTCATCATCGTGATGGGCCAGAACCCGGGAACGAACCACCCGCGGATGCTCACCGCACTCGAAGACGCCAAGAACGCCGGTGCCACGATCGTGTCGGTCAACCCGCTGCCCGAGGCCGCGCTCGAGCGCTACAAGAACCCGCAGACCGTGCGCGGGGTGCTCGGTCACGGCACGGCGATCTCCGATCAGTTCCTGCAGATCCGGCTCGGCGGCGACATGGCGCTGCTGCAGGCGGTCTCCAAGCGGGTGCTCGAGGCCGAAGCGGCGGCACCCGGAACCGTGCTCGACCACGCCTTCCTCGCCGAGCACTGCCTGGGGCTGTCGGAGCTCACGGCACACCTGGCCGCTCTCGACGAGACCGAGGTGCTCGAGGCGACCGGGCTCACCAGCACCGAGATCGACGAACTGGCCGAGCGGTACATCCGCTCGAACGCCACCATCATCACCTGGGCGATGGGGGTCACCCAGCACAGGAGGGCCGTCGCCGGCATCAAGGAGATCATCAACCTCCTGCTGTTGCGCGGCAACATCGGCAAGCCGGGCGCCGGCGCCTCCCCGGTGCGCGGCCACAGCAACGTGCAGGGCGACCGCACCATGGGCATCTGGGAACAGATGCCGCCCGCTTTCCTCGACGCGCTCGAGCGTGAGTTCGGCCGGCCGATGCCGCGCGAGATCGGGGTGGATGCCGTGCACGGCATCCGGGCCATGCAGCGGGGCGAGATCAAGACCTGGGTGTCGCTCGGCGGCAACTTCGTGGGGGCCATCTCCGACACGGCGGCGGCCGAGGCCGCGATGCGGGGCACGGGGATGACCGTGCAGATCTCCACCAAGCTCAACCGCTCGCACGCCGTCACCGGCGCCGAGGCGATCATCCTGCCCACGCTCGGGCGCACCGAGATCGACCTGCAGGCCTCCGGAGCGCAGATCGTGTCGGTGGAGGATTCGGTCTGCGCGGTGCACGCCTCGCACGGGCGTATCCCACCGGTGGCGCCGAACCTGCTCTCGGAGGTGGCGATCGTGTCGCGACTGGCGCGCGCGACGCTGGGTGAGGCATCCGGAATCGACTGGGCCGGCTTCGAGGCCGACTACGACGTCATCCGCGAGCACATCGGGCGTGTGGTGCCGGGGTGCGAGGGCTACAACGAGAAGATCCGCCGGCAGGACGGCTTCGTACTGCCCAACGGTCCGCGCGACTCGCGCACCTTCACCAACGCCGTGGGCAAGGCGCTGCTGACGGTGAACCGGCTGGAACCGGTGATCTGCCCGCCGGGGCGGCTGCTGCTGCAGACCCTGCGCTCGCACGATCAGTTCAACACGACGATCTACAGCCTGAACGACCGCTACCGCGGCATCAAGAAGGGGCGGAACGTGGTGTTCGTGCATCCCGCCGATCTTGAAGCGCTGGGGCTCACCGACGGGCAGGCGATCGACGTGTTCAGCGAGTGGCCGGGGCAGCCCGACCGGGAGCTGCGCGGTTTCCGGGCGGTCGCGTATCCGACGGCCCGCGGATGCGCTGCCGCGTACTTCCCCGAAGCCAACGTGCTCGTTCCGCTGGACTCGACCGCCGAGGGCAGCAACACGCCGGTGTCGAAGGCGATCGTGGTGCGGCTGGAGCCGGCCGCCGCGGGCTGAGCGGGCGGGCGGGCGGTTCGACGGCCTGGCGCGTCAGGGCGTGTGCAGCGCCGGGTCGTGCAGGTCGTAGCCCGAGACGGTGGCGCAGTCTTCGCCGAACGTGAAGTCGCCGAGCACGCGCTCCCCCGCGAGCACGGCGGGCAGCCAGTACTTCGCGTCGTCCCACATGGCGTCCAGGGGCAGTTCGTCGAGCGGATACCAGTCGGGTGACACCTCGTCGGACTCTTCGGGCTCTCCGCTCCAGACGCTGGCCACGAACACCGTCGAATCCTGGCTCCAGTTCTCCCGGAACGGGAACGCGAACTTCACCAGCCCCATCTCGGTGAGGTCGGCCGGATCGACCACCAGGCTCGACTCCTCCTCGATCTCCCGCACGATGGCGTCGAGCGCGGTCTCGCCGGCCTCGATCTTGCCGCCGAGGCCCACGATGTTGCCCGATCCGAGACCGGTCTTCTTGCGGCCGAGCAGCACCTCGGTGCGGCCGTCGGCGCGCACACGCGTGAGGAATGCCACGCAGACCTGGTAGGGAGAGACGGGAGACACCTGTGGATGATAACTCCCGCGTGTGTTCGGCATGTTTCGGCCGCGCCGCCGCGCCGTCGCGCCGCCGGGCT
>NZ_JAHFUW010000088.1 GCF_023264855.1 Herbiconiux sp.
GCGGCCACCGTCCCACCGGCGGCGATCGAGGCCGCCGCCGTGAGCGCCTGGGCCTGCCAGCCGGCCGGGATGGGCGCGTAGCCCTCGGGCAGCATCCCGAAGGCCGTTCCCGGCTCCTGACCGGTGGTGGCCGCGTAGTTGATGAAGTTCGCGTAGTCGGTGCGCACGGCGGCGTCGGCCATCTTCGCGTTCACGGCGGCGTAGACCGGCATGGCCAGCGGATAGGCGCCCGGCGCCCCCTTGGCCTGCTCGGAGGTGGAGTCGAAGCGGTACACCTGGGGCTGTGCGGGGTCGGCGGTCATCGCCGCCGCCGCGGCGCTGAGCGAGTCGGTGGTGGGGGCGACGAAGTTCCCGGCCGCATTCAGCAGGCTGGCCGAGACCACCTGGTACTTCGCGGCGGCGGCGGTGTCGGTGAGCCCGATCACGCGCTGGAAGCCGGCCAGGTTGCGCGAGGCCTTGGTGTACTTCGGCGGGACCGAATTGGGATCCCACGGGCCGAGGATCTGGCCGTCGCCGCGCAGCACCAGGTAGGCGCTGGTGGCGAGGTCGTTGGTGTACGGCCGCCAGGTCACCAGGTTCACGGCGGAGGGCGTGCCGGCCTCCTGCTCGGAGGGATCCGCCTTCGGGAAGTCGTCGCGGGGGAAGGTCAGCACCCCGCTCGCGGTGCCCGACTCCGCCGCGTAGACATCCGGGTTCATCGAACTCCACGGGTTGACGATCATGCCGTACGGATCGGGGTTGCCCATCAGGAAGTCCACCGCCTGCTGGTCGCTCAGCACGTAGTTCCAGAGGGCGCGCGCGGAGTCGGAGCGGCCCTGCGGCAGCAGCATGTCGGCCAGCGACGGGGCGTTGATGCTCTGGTAGGCCCAGACCGGATCGTTGATGGCGAGGAAGTCGGGGTCGCTGGTGAGGTTGCGGGCGTTGTCGCCCGGCTTGTCCGGACTGACGTAGTTCAGATGCGACTTGTCGGCGCCCGTCGGCAGCGAGTCGAGGTAGGAGTTCGTGAGCAGTTTCGCCACGAGCCGGGGCGTGAGGTTGAGCGACTCGAACGGCAGCCGCTCGTTGCCCGACACCTCGTCGGGGAGGTCGCCGCCGAGCCGGTCGACCTCGCTGTCGATCGCGAAGGCGATCGAGATGCCGGTGAGCGCGATCGGCGCGTAGGTGAGCGAGTCGGTCACGTCGGGCGCGCTGAGCGCTCGCGAGGTGAGGGCCATCGGGGCCACCGTGGTGCCGTTGGCCGCCACCGCGGCATCCGACTCCGCGCCGGTGATGGTGGTGTAGGCGGCGCCTCCGGATGCCCCGCAGAGGCTGGGCTGCCAGGAGGCGATGGCCTCCGACACGAGCTCGCTGCCGGAGAGCTGGCGCTCCTTCGCGCCGATGCTGCAGCGCACGCCGACCGGGAGGAAGTCGAGCTTCACCGCGATCCGGTGCTTCCAGGAGTCCCAGAGCAGGCCGGAGTTCTTGATGTTCGTCTCGTTGGCGTCGGCCGCCCCGCGCGGGATGATCACGAGCCAGCACGAGCTGCCGCTGTAGGCCCCGCTGGCCGCGAGCTTCGGGGTGCCGCAGCCGAGGCCCGGCGACTGCGCCGCGGTCTGCACCTCGAACTTCACCGAGCCCTCGCCGTTGGCGCCGGATCCCGCCCAGCTGATCTCGTTGCTGGTGAGCTTGGTGAAGAACTGGTTCGAGTTGAGGTTGATCTTCGCCTCGGCCGGGAAGTCCTTGTCGATCAGGCTCGTGGTCTTCGTCGTCGTGTCGTACGCCACCCGCTCGACCTTGTCGCCGTTGGCGCCGAAGAACGGGATGCCCGTGTAGGTGGGATTGGCGAAGCCGGATCCGGGGATCGTGTACATCGCGTCCTCGGCCGGCACCGGCGTCTCGCCGAGGTAGGAGTCACGGCTGGTGCCCGGGGTGTTGAAGGCGCCGTACTGGCACTTCGTGCGGTCGGGCGCATCGGCGTCGTCGGCGCCCCAGCACTGCATGATCTGCAGGAAGTCGGTGCCGCCGTCCTGCCCACTCGGCGCCTGCGACTGCTTGCCGCCGGTCCAGCTCACCTCGATGCCCTGCGCGAGCAGGTCGCGGGTCTGCGAGACCGTCACCGCGAGCTCGGGCATCGGGGCGTTCTGCAGGTCGGTGTCCTGCTGGTTCGCCGCGACGGTGACCGCCGAGGAGGTGTCGGCGCTGGCCGGCGTGGCCGGGCTGCCGATGCCGGCGACCACGGCGACCCCGCCGGCGAGAACCCCGGCGGCGACCCCCGCGGTGAGCGAGAGGAGCCAGGATCGGCGCCGCGGACGACGGTGGCGAGGGGCAGAGGGCACGGGTTGCTCCAAGAGGGAATCCTGTGGATTCGTGGGTGAACGCCTGAGAGAGTATGGGCGCTCGGTGTCGGTGGGATGAACGGTGTGGTAAGGGCACCACCCCGGGAGATTTCGGGCGGACGACCGCGTGGGGGCGACCCGGGGCAGCCGCCTCCGGCCACCCCTCGAAGGGGTCACATCAGCTGTCGCGGCCGGCGCGCTTGAGGCGCCGGGAGGCGAGCGGGGGCACGATCACGGCCCCGAGCAGCAGCACTCCGGCGGCCACCATCAGCCACTGCTGCGGGCCCATCCCGGCGTCGGGAAGGGTGAACGGGCTGGAGACGGCAGCACCGGCGACCGCGGTGCCGCCGGAGACGAGAGCGCCGTTCTCGTCGTAGACGGGCGCCGCTCCCCCGGTGGTCGTCCCCGCCGCAGCGGCGGCCGCCGCCGGGGCGCCCGCGGCCGCTGCGCCGCCGGCATCCGCCGAGGTACCGCCGTTGCCCGATCCGGTCGTGTCGGTGGGCGTCTCGGCCGCCCCACCGGTACCGGTGGTGCACTGGTCCGGCCCCTGCTTGTCGCACGCGGCCGGCTGCGGTGCCGTGGCGGCGAGCGCATTGCTCCCGTCGGCGCTGAAGGTGGGGTTGTTGCAGGTCGACACGTCGACACCGATCGACCCGGCCCCGGGGATGCGGGCGATCTGCGTCGATCCCGCCTGCACCAGGTTCAGCGGCAGCGGTGAGTAGCCGAGGGTGTCGGCCTGCTGCTGGCCCTCGCAGAGCATGTAGCGGGCGAAGGCGGCGAGCGTGGTGCCCTTCGCCGTGGTGAAGGTGGTCGTGGTCTCGGTGGGCACGATCATGTACGAGTAGCTGGAGAGCGGATAGGTGCGCGGGTCGGGGCTGTTGTACACGTCGTCGAGGATCTGTGTGAGGTCGTCGTTGATGCGCGCCGAGAGCAGCCCGACCGCCACCGAGGTCGCTTTCGGCTCGATGTAGTAGCCCGAGTTGTTCAGCACCTTCGCCACCGGGAACCCGGCGTTCTTGGCGTAGGAGTACTCCACGTAGGTGATCGCGCCCTCGCCGTAGCCCTGCGAGACGTAGCCGGCCACGCCGAGCGATCCGTTCTGGGCCTTCATGGTGCCGCCGACCGGGTACTGCGAGGTCATGGCTCCCGAGGGGAAGTAGGAGGCCCACTGAGCCGGGTGCTGCTTCGACATCCAGAGCGTGAACTGGGCGGTGGATCCGGATCCGTCCGAGCGCACCACCGGCACGATCGCCTTGTCGGGCATCGCGAGACCGGGGTTGTCGGCGGCCAGCTGCGGGTCGTTCCAGTTGGTGATGGCGCCGGTGAAGATCTTCGTGATCGAGTCGCCGCTCAGCCGCAGGTTGGTGACCCGCTTGCCGCCGATCTGCAGGTTGTACATGAACGAGGTTCCGCCGGCCACGATCGGCATGTAGGCGTAGCCGGTGGTGGGCACCTCGGGGATCGATCCGTCTTCGGGAGCGGCCTGGAAGGGGATCTCGCTGACCGCGAAGTCGACCGACTGCGAGATGAAGTCGCGGCGGCCGGCGGAGGAGCCGGTGCCGGAGTAGTTGACGGTCATGCCGTAGTTGGCCGCCACGTTCTTGCGCCACTGGTCGAGGGCGTTCGACGACCAAGTGGAGCCGGTGCCGGTGATCGGCGTGTAGGTGTCGGCGCGGGCGGGAGCGGCATCCGCACCCCCGACGACGGCGAGCGAGGCGAGCACGACGGCGGAGACCGCCGCGGCCAGGAGGGGGCGGATGCGGCGGCGGGGTTTCGGGGTCACGCGGGGTCGTCCTCTGGGTTCGGGTTCGGGGATCGAGTGAGGTAGCGCCGGTCGTCGAGCATCGTGATGCGGTGCAGGTCGCGAATCGACTCGGCGGTGGCGGCGCGGCGCTGGCGGTCGGAGAGCTGGCCGGCGCCCTTGCCGCCGATCATCCGGGCGACGATGAACAGGGTGAGCACGAGCAGGATGAGCACCGCCGCCGTGCCGAAGCCGCGCGCGATCATCGTGGGCTCGGGCGAGCGCACGAAGTCGAACACCTGCAGCGGCAGCGAGATCATCGGGCCCGAGAACGGGTTCACGTTCATCACCGCGGTCACACCCGAGGTGAGAAGCACCGGCGAGGTCTCGCCGATGCCGCGGGCCGTGCCCAGGATGACGGCGGTCACGAGGCCCGAGCGCGCGGTCGGCAGCACCACGTGCCACACCGTGCGCCAGCGGGTGGTGCCGAGCGCATAGGAGGCCTCGCGGAGGTTGCCGGGAACCAGGCGCAGCACGACATCCGAGGCCCGGATGACGATCGGCAGCATCATCACGGTGATCGCCATGGCGGCGGCGAAACCCGAGCGCTGGTGGGTGACGAGCTGGATGATGGCGGCGTACACGAAGAGGCCGGCGACGATCGAGGGCAGCGCGGTCATGGCATCCGCGATGGTGCGCACGAACCGGGCGAAGCGGCCGCCGACCTCGTTGAGGAAGACGGCGGTGGTGATGCCGAGCGGGATGGTGATGGCCAGGGCGATGCCGATCTGGATCAGCGTGCCCACGATGGCGTGCAGGATGCCGCCGGAGGAGAGCGGATCCAGCGGGCCGGTGAGCTCCATCGTCTCGGTGAAGAAGTTGACGAAGGGCAGCGCCTCGGACCCGCGGGTCAGCGTGTAGACCACGATGAACACGAGGGCGCCGAACAGGATGACGCCGGCGCTGACCATCAGAACGGTCGCGACGCGGTCTTTCACCTCCTGGAAGTCGCTGCGCAGCGACACCAGCAGCATGTAGAAGCCGAGGAACGCCAGGAACGCCACCACGAACCAGCCGATCACGCCGGTGAGCGGGCCGATCCAGCCGAACAGCAGGGTCGAGAGAGCGAGGGCGCCGGCCAGGGCGCCCACCACGTTGAACTTCTCGTCGAGGGTGGCGGTGCGCACACCGCGACGCGGGCCCACTTCGACGCCCTCGACGTCCGGGATGCTCGTGGCGGCCGGTTCGTCGGGGTCGCGGTTGAGCTCCCGGTCGAAGTCCTCGTCGAGCTCGGCCTGGAGGCGGGTGCGGTCGTCGTCGAGGTCGACGTCGGGACCGGCATCCGGGGTCGTCTCGTAGATCGTGGTCATGTCACAGGCTCTCTGCGCCGGAGCGCGACCGGGCCACGATCGACGAGGCCGTGAAGTTCACGACGAGCGTGATGAGGAAGAGCACCAGGCCCGCGGCCATCAGCGCCGAGAGGCCGAACTCGCTCGCCTCGCCGTAGCGCAGGGCGATCAGGGCCGAGACCGAGTTGGTACCGGTCTTCAGCACCTGCCAGTTGATCGTGAACAGCGGCGAGATGATCATGTAGACAGCGATGGTCTCGCCGAGGGCGCGGCCGAGACCGAGCATGGTGCCGCCGATGATGCCGCCGCGGCCGAAGGGCAGCACGACCGTGCGGATCATGCCCCAGCGGGTGGCGCCGAGGGCGAAGGCGCCCTCGCGCTCGCCGATCGGGGCCTGGGAGAAGGCTTCGCGCATCACGGAGGCCTGGGTGGGCACCACCATCAGGCCCACGACGATGCCGGCGATGAACGCGGAGCTCGTGAAGGCGCTGGCCTCGGTGAGCACCGCACCGTCGTCGCCGGTGACCGCGAAGATCGGGATCCAGCCGAGGTAGCGCGAGATCCACTCGGCGACCGGGATGATGGCGGCCTGCAGGAAGAACACGCCCCAGAGGCCGAACACGATGCTCGGCACGGCGGCCATCAGGTCGACCAGGCTCACCAGGAACGAGCGCAGCTTTCCGCGCACCACCTCGGAGAGCAGCAGGGCGGTGCCGAGGGCGAGCGGGACGCCGACGCAGAGGGCGATCAGCGCGATCGTGACCGTGCCGAAGAGAACGGCGGCGATGCCGAAGGTCTGTGTCTCGGGCGACCACTGCTGTTCGAACAGAAAGCCGATGCCCGCCACCGAGAGCGCCGAGCCGGCGCGGATGGAGAGGAAGAGGCCCACCGCCAACATGATGCCGACCGTGGTGGCGCCGGCGGCGAAGGCCACCGTCTGGAACACGGTGTCGGAGGTCGAACGGCGAGACGCCAGTGAGCGAGGCCGCGGCGCACCGCTCCCGTCCCCCTCATCCGTCCCGCCGCCCGAACCTCCCGCGCCGCCCGCACCTGCGGCGCGATCGCCCTCGTGTCCGGCGTTCTCTTCGCCGGACCCGGCGATGACCTCGGTGCGCTCGAACCGGTCGAATCCGTCGTCGAGGAAGACGTCGTCGATCGTCTGGAAGACGTCTTTATCCGTCACGAGCCCTGCACCATGCGCTGATTCTCAGCGGGCCGGATGAACGGGCGGGGTCCGCCGCATGACGCCGACGTAGCCGGGACGTGGAGAGACGCGCGCCCGGTTTGCGGGGCGTCCCCCGTTCGCGGGTGACCCGCCCGAGGTCGCGTCAGCGGGGGTCGGCCTCGGGGGTGGGCGCCGGGGCCGTCGAGGTGGGGGTGGGCATCGGAGTGGGGGTGGCCGTGGGACTCGGCGGCGTCACCGGCAGTGGAGTCGCCACGACGATCGTGACGGTGCTGCCGAGCCGGGCGACGGTGCCGGAGGCCGGCAGCGTCTGCAGCACCGTGCCGGGCGTGGCCGCATCCGCTCGGCTGGTGACCACCACGTCGAAGCCGGCGGCGCGGATGCTCGTCACGGCGTCGTCCTGCGTGGCGCCCTCGACGGTGGGCACCGCGTTCGACCCCGAGGCGACCGTCAGGTCGACGACTGCGCCGGGTACCAGCGGACTTCCGGCGACCGGGTTCGACGCGAGCACGGAGTCGGCGGCACGGGCGGCGTTTTCCAGGGTGACGGCCCCCGCGGTGAGGCCGGCGGCGGCGAGGGCGGCGCGGGCCTCGGCGAGCGAGCCCTGCAGAACGGGAACGGGGATGAGCGCGGCCGCGACCGGCGTGGGACCCTGCGTCGGGGTGGGGGTCGGGGTGGAGGACGCCACCGACGGTTCGGGCGTGGCTGCGGCGGTCTGCTCGCTTCCGGCCGCGAACGACGACGGGGGCACGCTGCCGGAGGCGAGCGCCCAGGCGCCGACGACGAGCAGGGCGACCACGCCCGCTGCGCACCAGAGGGCGA
>NZ_JAHFUW010000089.1 GCF_023264855.1 Herbiconiux sp.
TTCGCACCGTCGAGGGTGGCGAACTGGATGACGTCGGCGCAGTTCAGGCTGATCCGCTCGATCACGGCGCCGGCGGCCACGAGAGCCTCGTTGTCGGCGGCGCGCTGCAGGCCGATGGCCGTGCGCATGGTGCCGAACATGTCGCCGCCGTTCGAGGAGCACACGTCGATGGAGAACGACGGCCGCACCCCCGCCGCCAGCAGGCGGCCGGTGGCCGGGTAGCCGTGGCCCATCTGCGCCTCCACGTCGGGGGCGACGGAGGCGGAACCGCCGCTGGCCGCGATGATCCGCAGCTCTTCGTCGCTGAGGGTCGTGCAGTGCACGTAGGTGATGGTGTCCGAGAGGAGGCCGTCCTCCTGCAGCATCAGGATGGGGCGCATCTTGCCCCAGTGGCCGTCGCCCACGTGCACGGTCACGCGCAGGTCGAGATCCTTTGCCAGCTCGAAGTCCGCCCGGTTGACCTCGCGGGTGGTGAACTGCGGGCCGCGCAGCGCGAGGGCCATGGTGACGAGCCCGTCGTTCGTGGCGAAGCGCTCGGTGCGCAGCCTGGTGGCGTCGTCCCGCGGGTGCTCCACCGGCGAGGGCATCACGCCGCCCCACTGCGCGGCACCGCCGCCGTGCGCGAAGACCGCCCGCATCCCGGTGTCCTCGAGCGCTTTCACGGCCGCGTCGGTGTGATCCGTGGTGCGCAGGTTGTGCGACCAGTCGACGAGGGTGGTGATGCCGGAGTCGAGCGCCTCCAGGCTGCCGAGGTAGTTGCTGACGTAGGTGTCCTCGGGCCGGAAGTGACGGCTGAGACCCACGTGCAGCCCCGCCATGTACTCGTCCAGCGACCAGTCCGAGGCGATGTTGCGCACGATCGCCTGCCAGGTGTGCCGGTGCGTGTCGACGAAGCCGGGCATCACGACGCTGCCGGTGGCGTCGATCACCTCGGCGCCGGGGGCCTCGATGCCCCGGCCGATCTGCGCGATCCGGCCGTCGCGGATGAGCACATCCGTGTCGGCGAGGGCCGCATCCGTGGCGATGCCCGTGAGCACGGTGCCTCCGGTGATCAGGATGTCTCTCGAGTCGGTCATGTCCAGTGCTCCTTCATTGGTCGCAAGGTGGATGTGGGTCGCCGCGCACCCGGATCGAGGGCGGATCGGATGCGGCGGGCGGGGGGAACGGGCCTGGCGGGGGTCAGGCCCGTTCCCGGTAGAGGGGGATGTCGATCGGCGGTTGCGGGATGAAGCCACCGTGGCGATCCATCTGCTCGTAGAGATAGTCGTGCGAGGCCCGCGTGCGGGCGAGCGCGGCATCCACGTCGACGTGCACCAGCCGCCCGTTCCGCTTCACCACGCGGCCGTCGATCAGCACGGTGTCGACGTTGCCGGAGTTGGTCTGGGAGATCACCGCGCCGGTGGGGTCGCGGCGGTTCCAGCCGGCCTGGCTGATGCCGCCCATGTCCAGCAGCACCACATCCGCCCGCTTGCCCGGGGTGAGCGAACCCACCTCGTCGGCCATCCCCGCGGCCACGGCCCCGTTCATGGTGATCCAGCGGAGCGCGTCACGCGTGGTCCAGCGCATCTCCTGCGGCGCGATGAGCCGCTCGTAGCCCGCACTGTCGTCACGCCAGCGCGTGGCCTGCAGCACCAGCCGGGCGTGCGAGAGCAGGTCTCCGCTGTCGCCGCTCACGCAGTCGATGCCGAGGCTCGGTCCGGGGGTGTACTGCGTCGCCTCGCGGATGGCCGGGAAGCCCATGCCCATCTGCATCTCGGTCTCGGCGCACACCGAGACGGTGGTGCCGGTGCCGCGCAGCAGTTCCCACTCCTCGGGCGTGTTGAAGCTGCAGTGCACGAGCAGCAGGTCGGGGCCGAGCAGGCCGTGCTCGGACAGCACCTGCACGTCGCGGAACAGCTGGCGCACTGCCAGCTGGTTGGCGTGCATCGTCATCCGGGCACCGAGCTCGCGAGCCAGCGCGAACTCGGCGGCCACGTCGGCGACCGGGGCGATGGGCAGCTCCTGCGGCGCGATGCCGAAGCGCAGTGGCTGCGACTCGTCGCGGAAGTACTGCTCGCGGATCTCCCGCGCCAGCCGGGCGCGCGGTGCGAAGGCGGCGGGGTCGGCGACGTCCTCCCGGCCGGCGGCGCCCTCGGACCAGGTGTTCGAGGTCACCGGCGTCATCCCGTGGCCGTACAGCCCCCGGATGCCCGCGTCGAGCAGGCCGGTCACGGCGCCGTGGGCGCACTCCGGGTCGAGGATGTTGTGGCAGTAGTCGACGATCGACGTCACGCCGCAGTTGATGGCGTCGAGCGCCCCGGCGTAGTTGCCCGCGTACATGTCCTCGGCGCGGTAGCGGATGGCCATCTGCAGCCGCATCCCGCGCAGGTAGTCGGGGATGGTGCCGTCGGCGAGGATGCCGCGCAGCTGGGCCTGCCAGGTGTGCCGGTGGGTGTCGATCAGCCCCGGGACGGCGATCATCTCACCGGCCTCGATCACCTCGGCCGTCTCGGCGGCGGCGGAGAGGGCGCTGAGCCCGGTCTCCGGGGACACCGGCTCCACCGCCGCGATCCGCTGCCCCTGGATCAGGATGTCGGCCCGCTCCAGGTCGCCGATCGCGGGATCCACACTCGCGACGGCAGCACCCCTGATGAGTGTGCGGTGCGCCGGCAGGTCAGCCATGGTTCTCCTCGTCGAGCCCGGTAGGTCTCCCCCAGTATGTGAAGCATCACCGCCGTTTGTCAACTCTCACTTCACATTGTCATACAGTCCCCATTCACACCTGTCGACCGGCGAGCGCCGCGAGCAGAAGCTCGGCGTTGGCGGGCGTGGCCTCGAGCTCTCCCGCCTCCACCCGGGCGGCCAGCTCGACCACCAACTGATTGAACGGCGCGGGCTGATCCACCGCCGCCAGCTCGGCGACGACGCGGCCGTTGATCTCGGCGACCTCGCTGCGGCGACCCTTCAGCCAGTCCTGCAGCGAGGTGGTCTTGGTGTCGGGCAGCGAGTACGTGGTGAGCACGATCTCGAACAGCTGCTCGGCGAAGGCGTCGGGATCGCCGACGTTCTCGTCGCCCATCCCGAAGATCGGGCGCACCCGGCTGCCGCTGGCGATGGCGGCGCGCACGGCCTCCTTGCCGCAGGCGAGCATGAACTCGTACATCCCGGGTGCAGCGGCCGCGGTGTTCAGCTCGAGGCCGAGCAATGCCGAGGGCACGAGCTCGGCGGCGTTCACCACGAGCTTCATCCACTTCGACGAACGGATGTCGTCGGAGACCTCCACGGTCCCCGCGTGCCGCAGCACGGCGGCGACCTCTTCCTCCCGGCCGTGCGTGGCGGGCGAGATGCTGCCCACCGCGAACCACGACTCCTCGGGCGGATTCTGGCGGTTGGTCGCCCCCGGCTCCCACATGTTCGACGCGAGCTCGATCACCGCGCCGATGGTGCGCTCGACTCCCACGACATCCGCGATGTCGTCGATCGACATGCCGTTCTGCAGGCCCACGACCAGGCTGTCGGGCTTCAGCAGCGGCCTGATCAGCTCACAGGCCCAGCGGGTGTCGTAGGCCTTGACCCCGATGAACACGATGTCGAACGTCTCACGGATGGTCGCGACGTCGCACAGGTGGAACGCCGGTACCGCGGTCACCTCCGTGCGGTCGGGCATGCGCACCTCGATGCCCCGCTCGCGGATGGCCTCCACGTGCGCCGGCCACTGCTCGATGAACGTCACGTCCAGCCCGGCACGGGCCATGTCGGCCCCGATCCCGGCCCCGTTGGCACCCGTTCCGACCACGGCGATCTTCTTCATCGGTTCCTCGCTCTCCCCGGACGCGCCAGTGCGTCCGTCTGATTGTGTACGGTATAGGTTCACACGTTGTGAACTAATACCACAATCCCGAGGCGGAGCGGCGAGACGCTTCACGCAGCGAGTCGAGCATCCACGAGCCCGCCTCCGGACACCCGGCGCGAGGGCTACGGCAGGGGAATGACCGTCAGCCCGGGGATCTGCTCGAAGTCGCGCGGATTGGCCGTGACGACCGGCAGCCGATTCGCCAGCGCGACCGAGGCGATGAGGGCGTCGTAGGCGCGCGCAGCGGGCTTCCGCCCGGAGCCGCGGAGCGCCGCAGCCACCTGACCGAACGCGCGAGCCGATGCGGCATCGAAGGCAAGCGGCTCGAAGTCGGCCTCGGCCTGCTGCATATGCGCTTGACGGGCAGCACGTACTGCATCGTCGTGTGCCACCAGCGGCCCCACGCTGAGTTCGGCGAGTGTGATCGCACTGATCAACAGCTCATCGGGGAGCGTGTCGGGATCGCTCACCTCACCGAGGCGAATGACGGCCGACGTGTCGAGCAGGCCGCGCGTCTTCACGCTCACAGCGCCGGATCGATCACCGCGTCGATGTCGGCGCGCAGCGAGTCGAAGTCGACGGCCGGCAGTGCCCGGCGTCTGTCGATCAGCTGCCTCGTCGTCAGCGCACGCCGCCGGAGCGGTCGCAGCTCGGCGACCTTCGTGCCATCGCTGGTGACCGCGAGGGTCTCACCGCGCGTGACCCTGGCCAGCACGTGGCCGCCCTGATTGCGAAGCTCTCGAACACTCACCGTCTCCATACCACGACTGTATCACGCGTGATACACGCGGATCCGGGATCGTGCCGGGGACGTCTAAGAGATCGAGTAGAAGTGGGCGGTTCCGCCCGGCTTCTCGACGGTGACCGCGTTGTCGAGGTCACGATAGGTGGAATCGAGCGTGTGGCCCACCATGGCGATCGAGATGGTGCCGTCGGCGTTGTGGGTGACCTTCGAGATCACCTGCGTGTGGTCGACGCCGTTGTCGTTCTGCGGATCCCAGTCGAGCATCACGACGTCGCCGATCTTCAGCTGGCTGCGGTCGGTGAACTCGTAGCGCGTGGTGTCGGGCCGGGAGTCGTAGTACGCATCCATCGGGTTGCCGCGGATCCAGCTGTAGTTGTAGTCGCCGGTGGTGGCGTAGTCGCTGTACCAGTCGGCGTTCTGCGTCCAGCCGCGGGCGAGCATGGTCTGGTTCACGAAGTTGCCGCAGTCGTTGTCGGGGAACTCGCCCCACTCGGCGAGGTTGTAGTCCTGCCAATAGGTGAAGGCGTAGCTCATCTGGGCGTCGACAGGGGTCTGGACCTCGTATAAGAACGCCGCATCCGCCGCCATCTCCGAACCGTCCTCGAGCGTGACCGTCACCGGCACCGCTCCCACCACGAAGTCGAACGAGGCGGGGGTCACCGCCGTGATCGAGGCGTCGTCGACCACGTCGAACGCGGCCGCCGGCTCGGTTCCGAAGGCGACGGATGCCACGGCCGAGTCGCCGTCGAAGCCGCTGCCCGCGATGGTGACGGTGGTGTCGCCGGCCAGCGCGCCCGTGGCGGGGGTCACCGACGAGACGGCCACGCGATCGGCTGCTGCGGCGGAATCGCCCGCGGCGACGTCCTGCGAGGCGGATCCGGCGGTGGAGGTGCCGGCGGCGCACCCGGTCAGAGCGAGCGCCGTGACGGCGATCACTCCGGCGAAGAAGAAGGACGAGCGCGGGGTGCGGAATGGCATTGACCCATACGAACACATTTTCATTTGTGTCCCCTATGAAGGGGACATGGAGTGCATCAGTGCGGCGGGCGCAGGGTCTCCGGATCGGCTAGAGCCGTCGACGGCGAACAGCCGAGCTCGCCGGGCTGCAGCAGCACCGGCGCGGGCCGAACGTCCAGCACCCGCCCGTTCTCCGACTTCACCAGCACGCACCCGTCGGCGTCGCCCATCGCCACACCGATCCGCTCCGCGTCGTCGATCAGCACCTGTGGGGGCGCCGCGCGCTCGAGTTCGCTCTCGGGCTGCTCGAGCAGCCCGCTGATCTCGGCCACGACATCCGACTCCGACGGCAGACGCCCGCTCTGGATGGCGGCGAGAAGCACCTCGCGCGCCGATTCCCGCGCGTTGACGGCAAGCACGTACCGGATCGACGTGTCGGGCTCCGGCGTCACGGGTGCGGCCCCCGGCGGGCAGTCGATCGATTCGACGCCGTCGGTGGTGGCCCACTCGCCGACCTTGCCGTAATAGTCGAAGACGACCCGGAAGCAGTAGGCGGCCGGCTGCTCGGTGGTCTCCCCCTGGGCTCCGGATGCCGCATCCTGAGCGTCGACGGGAACCCGGAGGTCGAGCGACCCGAACGGCTTGCTCACGTCGAGCGACTGCTGGTCGTCGATGCCGATCAGCTCGATCGCGTCGGCGTTCACCGAGACCTCGGCCACGGCGGCGCGCGCGTACCCCTGGATGTCGCTCGGCCGTTCCCCGCCGATGGCCCGGGCCAGATCCGCCACCCGCTCGCGTGCCGAATCCTGCTCGGCGGTCACGGCCGGCGCCGCATCGCCGCCGCCCGTGCCTGCGGTGCCGCCGACGCATCCGCTCGATCCGGCCAGCACCGCCGCCGCCAGCAGAACCGCCGCGCCACGACGCGCCAGGACGCGCGCTCCCCGCATCATCGTGGTCTCGACCTTCACACGAGCGACCCTACGCGGAGTCAGCCCGCGTAGGTGGGAGCCGCCGGGAGGCCGAAGAACTCCTCCAGGGTGGTGATTCCGGTGTCGTGCATCTCGGTGGCCAGGGGCACGCCGACCCAGCGGTAGTGCCAGGGCTCGAACTCGTAGCCGGTGACGGGGGTGCCGCCGTCGGGGTAGCGCAGGATGAAGCCGAAGCGGTAGGCGTTCGCGGCGAGCCACTGACCCGCGGCGGTGTCGGCGAAGCAGCGGCCGTCGGTCGAGCATCCGGAGACCGTGTCGAGGATGTCCATGGCCATCCCGGTCTGGTGCTCGCTGTAGCCGGGGCGGGCCGAGGTGAGGTCGGCGCCCTCGACGCCGAGCGAGTTCACGTAGTAGTCGTAGGCGCGCACCTGCACGCTGTAGGAGCGGTAGCCGCTCTGGGCCACCAGCTGCACGCCGATCTCGTTCATCGCCGCGTGGAACATCTCTTCCAGCGCCGCCGTCGCATCCGCCCGGAACTGGTAGCCGTTGGGGTTCGGCATGTCCGCCGGCAGGTCGACGAGGTCAGGCGGGGTGTACTCGCTGCCGTCGGCGAGCGGGCGCAGCTTGTTCACCACCACCCACGGGCTCGTCGGGTCGTCGATGGAGTTCGCGGTCTTGTCGAAGCCGGCGGGCGCGGGGGCGGGGGCGGGCGGCGGGGTGGTGGGGGTCACGGGTTCCTCCGTCGGGGGCGCGGTGAAGCTCGGCGCCGGCAGCGTCGGGGTGGCGGAGGCGGTCGAG